>NZ_VMHP01000002.1:0-671941 GCF_008795985.1 Marinobacter halotolerans
TAGCGGTCTGGAACCACCTGATCCCATCCCGAACTCAGCCGTGAAACAGACCAGCGCCGATGGTAGTGTGGCTTCTGCCCATGTGAGAGTAGGTCATCGTCAGGCTCCTAATACCAAAAACCCCAGTTCGGATACGGACTGGGGTTTTTTATTGCCTGGGGAAAATCCACTGGCCTGACGGGTGAATGTTATACTCTGGATCAAAAGCCCGATAAAACCCTGCGGAGCGTCTCATGACTGCAAGTGACCATCTCATCATTTTCGACACCACACTCCGTGACGGTGAACAGAGCCCCGGTGCAACCATGACAAAGGGCGAAAAGCTGCGCATCGCCCGGGTACTGGAAAAGCTTCGGGTGGATGTTATCGAGGCCGGTTTCGCGATCGCCAGCCAGGGTGATTTTGAGGCCGTAAAGTCCATTGCCGAGAGCATTAAAGAATCCACTGTCTGCAGTCTCGCCCGCGCGCTGGATAAGGACATCGACCGCGCGGCGGAAGCGGTGCGGCCAGCGGCAAGATCCCGTATTCATACCTTTATTGCCACCTCGCCGATTCATATGAAGCACAAGCTTCAGATGCAGCCTGATGAGGTAGTCGAGCAGGCGGTTCGCGCCATTAAACGGGCTCGAAGCCATGTCGATGACGTTGAGTTCTCCTGTGAAGATGCCGGCCGTTCGGAGCTGGATTTTCTGTGTCGTGTTATTGAGGCTGCAATTGACGCAGGTGCCACCACTATTAATATCCCGGACACCGTAGGCTATGCCATTCCGGAGCAGTTTGGTGAGACCATAAAGCAGCTTCTTAATCGCATTCCCAACGCCGACAAAGCCATATTCTCGGTACACTGCCATAATGACCTAGGTCTCGCTGTTGCCAATTCCCTGGCTGCCGTGAGTAGTGGCGCGCGTCAGGTGGAGTGCACCATTAACGGCCTCGGTGAGCGGGCAGGTAACGCGTCGCTGGAAGAAATCGTCATGGCGGTTCGTACCCGCCAGGACCTCTTCACTATCGATACCCGTATCGATACCCAACACATCGTGCCTGCCTCCCGTTTAGTGTCGACCATTACCGGATTTCCGGTGCAGCCTAACAAAGCGATTGTGGGCGCAAATGCATTTGCTCACGAATCCGGTATCCATCAGGATGGTGTGCTTAAGCATCGTGAGACCTACGAAATCATGCGGGCCCAGGATGTGGGCTGGCATACCAACAGTCTGGTGCTGGGCAAACATTCTGGCCGCAATGCGTTCCGATCCAGGTTGCTCGAGTTGGGCATCCAGTTCGACACCGAGACCGAGCTCAATGAAGCTTTTACACGATTCAAGGCAATGGCGGACTTGAAGCATGAAATCTTCGATGAAGACTTACAGGCCATCGCCAGTGATACCCGCCAGAAGGAAGAAGAAGGGCGGTTTGGTCTGGTTTGCATGCAGGTATGTTCTGAAACAGGGGTTGTGCCTCGGGCGTCGCTGACCCTGACCGTGGATGGCAGCGAACACAAGGTGGAGGCGGAAGGAAGCGGCCCGGTTGATGCCACGTTCAAGGCGATCGAGTCGCTGGTAGACTCCGGATGCAACCTGCAGCTCTATTCAGTGAACAATATAACGAGCGGTACCGATGCACAGGGTGAGGTTACCGTTCGTCTCGAGCGTGGCGGGCGGATTGTAAACGGCATCGGCGCCGATACCGATATTATTATTGCCTCCGCCAAAGCGTATATCGAGGCTCTGAACCTGATCACTCGCGGAGCTGAGCGCCGGCATCCTCAAGGGGCTGACGTTTGATCGATAGCATGACATCCCTGAAGGCGGACGCTTGAATGATGGATTCTGAAGCACACAGGCAGTTTTATCTGGCAGCCGCGGGCATCCGGATGTGGTACGCCAAGCGTCCGCTACCCGGTGCGGCGCCCAGTGCCGACTACCAGTTTACCGCTGATGAAACCTCAGAACCTGACGCCGTTTACAGTGAGCCGGAGGCCGTGGCAACTCCTGTTGTGAGGGCGAAGCCAGCAAAGGCGGCGCAGCCGACGCCAGTCCGTTCCCGATCAGTGGACCTTCAATCGCTGATGACCCCGCAGTCCGGGTCCTCCGCCGAGCTCCGGGTAGAGGGAGGCACAAGCGCACTCGAAAGCGAGGAGGTCACCGCTCCCATAGCCTCGGAGGCGCGGCCGACCATTCATGCTAACCTGGCTCTTTGGGTCACGGCCGATTATGTTCTTATCAGCCAATGGTCGGATGAAGCGAGCGAGCGTTTGCAGGACACCCTGGCAAGAAATCTGCTCAGCGCGTTGGGGCAGTCAGATGTTGGTGAGCGCTCGGTGCTGCGCTGGCCGGTTTTCCGTAATCCCAGTATTCCGGGGAATTCCCCGGAAAATTTTCAGCAGGTTTTGTCCCGCTGCCTCTCGTCCTGTCAGGAGCGGTCCATCATTTTGCTCGGTGCGCTGAGCGGTGAGCAGCAGGAGCAGCGGGAACATTGTCTTCAGGCGGCACTGCCGCAGGTTGGAGTGGATTTTCCCTGTTCGCTGGCCGAGATTGCCGCCACTCCCGCACACAAGCGGGATTTGTGGAATGCTCTTAAATCCCGTTATACCTTGTGATCGATTGTGTCTGCTTCTTATCACGCCATTGAATCCCTCAGACGGTCCGTTCGTCCCCTCCATGAAAGTGATTTGCCGGTGGTGCTTGAGATTGAGCGCACCGGCTACTCCTATCCCTGGTCGGAGACGGTGTTCCGGGATTGCTTTCAGCCTAACTACAGACTCTGGGGGGTTGAGGACGCCGAGGGCCTGATTGGCTATGCGGTTGTAGCCTATATGGTCGATGAGGCTCATTTGCTGAACATCTGCATCTCTTCACGGCATCGTCGATCGGGGCTGGCGCGTTTCCTTTTGCGTTTTCTGGCCCGTGAAGCGCTCAAGGACGGGATGGCCCGGGTGCTTCTTGAGGTTAGAGTCAGCAACCTGTCCGCGGCTAACCTCTACCTGTCGGAGGGGTTTGAGCAGATCGGCCGCCGCCCGGGCTATTACCCGTCCTCGTCCGGGCGCGAAGATGCCCATGTGCTGTCGTTATCTTTGCCGGGTTCAGAGATGTGACCCTCTACCGGTTCGCGTCATTGCGCTAATATCCTTATAATGACGACCGTTTTTTCAGCCTCCTCCAGTCGGATTTTTGCTACCTATGACAAGCCTGTCCAGCGAAGTCGATAACCGTCGAACATTTGCCATCATTTCCCACCCGGATGCCGGTAAGACCACCATTACGGAAAAAGTCCTGCTGTTTGGTCAGGCCATCCAGAAAGCGGGCACCGTTAAAGGCAAAAAGTCCGGTCAGCATGCCAAGTCCGACTGGATGGAAATGGAAAAAGAGAGGGGCATCTCGGTTACTACCTCGGTGATGCAGTTCCCCTATAGCGGGCGGCTGGTCAACCTGCTGGACACCCCTGGTCACGAAGACTTCTCTGAGGACACCTATCGCACCCTGACGGCCGTGGACTCCTGCCTGATGGTTATCGACAGTGCCAAGGGTGTCGAGGAGCGGACCATCAAGCTGATGGAGGTTACCCGATTACGGGATACCCCGATTATCACCTTCATGAACAAGCTTGACCGCGACACCCGGGACCCGGTGGAGCTTATGGACGAGGTCGAGGATGTTCTGAAAATTGCCTGCGCGCCGGTTACCTGGCCTATCGGCAACGGCAAGAATTTCAAGGGCGTCTATCACCTGTTACGGGATGAGATCATTCTGTACCAATCGGGGCAGGGCCACATGATTCAGGAAGAGCGCATCATCAAGGGCCTGGACAATCCGGAGCTTGAAGAGGTGATCGGCGCATGGGCATCGGAGCTCCGGGACGAGATCGAGCTGGTGAAGGGTGCCTCCCATGATTTTGATTACGACGCCTTCCGTGCTGGCGAGCTGACGCCCGTGTTTTTCGGTACGGCATTGGGCAATTTTGGTGTCGACCATATGCTGGACGGGCTGGTGGAATGGGCACCGACACCCCAGCCCCGCGAGACGGACACCCGTCTTGTCGAGCCGGCAGAGGATATGTTCTCCGGATTCGTCTTCAAGATTCAGGCAAATATGGACCCCCAGCACCGGGATCGCGTGGCGTTTATGCGTATTGTGTCGGGAAAATACTACCAGGGCATGAAAGCACGTCATGTCCGTATCGGCAAGGACGTGCGGTTTTCGGACGCGCTGACGTTCATGGCCGGAGACCGGGAGCAGGCCGGTGAGGCCTTTGCCGGCGACATTATTGGCTTGCACAACCATGGCACCATCCAGCTGGGCGATACCTTCACCGCCGGCGAGGACATGAAGTTCACCGGCATCCCCAATTTCGCCCCCGAACTCTTCCGTCGGATACGCCTGAAAGACCCGCTGAAAGCCAAACAGCTTCAGAAAGGCCTGATACAGCTTGCGGAAGAGGGTGCTGTTCAGGTCTTCCGACCGCTGGCCAATAACGACCTGATCGTCGGTGCTGTGGGTGTGCTTCAGTTTGACGTGGTCGTCAGCAGGCTGAAGAGCGAGTACAAAGTGGATGCCATGTACGAGCCGATCAACGTTGCCACGGCGCGTTGGGTAACCAGCGATGACGAACGCAAACTGGACGAATTCGAGCGCAAGGCCAATGATAATCTGGCGTTGGATGGCAGTGACCGACTGGCGTATATCGCGCCAACCATGGTAAACCTGCAGTTGGCGCAGGAACGGTACCCGGATATCCGATTCCATAAAACCCGAGAGCAATAATTGCCCGGAGAACGGCATGCGGCTGATTGATGCACATTGCCACTTTGACTTTCCCTTTTTCGATCAACGGCGAAGGTCTGTTCTGGAGGAGGCGCGGACGCTGGGATTATCCCATCTGGTGATTCCAGGTGTCCGCCGCCCCGACTGGGCGCGCGTCAGTCGTGTCGCCTCGGAATACGACGGTGTCTATTACTGTCTGGGGATCCATCCCTGGTTTGTTGATGAGCACGTGACGGATGACCTTCACGCGCTGGAGCAGTGCTTCAGGAATCGGCCAGACCGTCTTGTCGCTCTGGGTGAATGCGGCCTTGACCGCTGTCATGGCACCCTTGCCCAGCAGTATCCCTGGTTTGAGGCGCAGATAGACATTGCGGCCCGATTCCACGTGCCGCTGGTGATTCACTCGGTCAGAACCCATGATGAGGTGATCGAGGTGCTCAAGCGCAAACAGTTTGGCGGCAGGGTTCTGGTGCATGGTTTTTCCGGCAGTTATCAGCAGGCCTGCAAACTGGTGGATCTGGGTTGTTTTATCGGCGTTGGCGGCATAGTGACGATGGATCGGGCAAAAAAGAGCCTTGATACCATGGCCAGGCTGCCGGTGGACTCGCTGGTTCTGGAAACGGATGCGCCGGATATGGCGCCCCAGGGCGTTGCGGCGGGCGAAAACTCACCGATCTATCTGCCCCGCATACTGGCTGCGCTTGCCGAGCTTCGGGGTACTGACACTGAAGATCTCGGCCGGGCTCTGCTTTGCAATGTGCAGCGTCTGTATGGCTGGGATGAAATCGGTCCGTCGGAACGATAGAGGCGAGCCATCCGGAATAGGTGAATCTCGAAACACCGCTGTGCGGGGTTGGTTTTCCCATATTGTTCGGATATACTTCGCGCCCTGGCTTTTCAAGGCGATGTCATCATCTCAGCCCCGAATGATGTCACTGCCGCACATATACAGGTAAAAGATCTCCTCCGGATGCAACGCATTGCCGGTGGTGGTTTTTAACGTTTCTTATATAGCGTTCAAGGCGGAATCAATGAAGACTCTGAGTGCGAAACCAGAAACAGTAACACGTGACTGGTACGTTGTAGACGCAGCCGGCAAGACGCTGGGTCGTCTGTCAACCGAAATCGCCCGTCGTCTGCGGGGCAAGCATAAAGCTGAGTATACCCCTCACGTCGACACTGGCGATTACATTGTAGTTATCAATGCCAGCCAGGTACGGGTTACCGGCAAGAAAGCATCTGCGAAGATGTATTACAGCCATACCGGTTTTCCGGGTGGAATCAAGTCCATCAACTTCGAGAAGCTGATCGACAAGGCTCCTGAGCAAATCATTCAGAAGTCTGTCAAAGGCATGCTTCCCAATGGCCCGCTCGGTCGTGCCATGTTCAAGAAGCTGAAAATTTATGCCGGCGCTGAGCATCCTCATGCAGCCCAGCAGCCCAAAGAACTCGACATTTAACGGAAGGCGGATATGTCTGTAGCACAAAATTACGGTACTGGTCGCCGCAAAACATCCACGGCTCGGGTTTTTATCAAGCCGGGAAGCGGTAACATCTCAATCAACGGTCGTTCTCTTGACCAGTTTTTCGGTCGGGACACCTTGCGCATGATCGTTCGTCAGCCCCTGGTGGTTGCCGATTCAACTGATCGGTTCGACATCAATATCACCGTTAAAGGCGGTGGTAGCAGCGGCCAGGCCGGCGCAATCCGCCACGGCCTGACCCGCGCGCTGATGGATTACGATGAGACTCTGCGTCCTGCCCTGCGTAAAGAGGGTTATGTGACTCGTGACGCTCGTAAGGTTGAGCGTAAGAAAGTTGGTCTTCGCAAGGCGCGTAAGCGTCCGCAGTTCTCCAAGCGTTAAAATCGTTGGGGAAGGATCAAAACCCGGCTTTATGCCGGGTTTTTTGTTGTCTGGACGATGAATGGCCCCGCGGATTTTCGATGGCCTGCCGGGCTGCCTTGAGCCTTTCTGACTTGTAAGGGCGTGGTAATTTCATTACCATTTGAGCGCTTATAATTTTGGGTTGTGAAGTCCTTTTCGATGTGCAGTTTTTGAGAAAACAAAGCTGTATGTCGCCTGATGGGAGAAAACCATAATGAATAATGGCGACGTTAGCCAGGGCAGACGCCGGTTTCTGATCGGTGCCACGTCCGTGGTGGGTGGTGTCGGCGTCGTCGGTGCGGCCGTTCCTTTCGTAGCATCCTGGAATCCCAGTGCAAAAGCGGAAGCAGCCGGTGCACCGGTCACCGTCAATGTCAGCAAGATTGAAATGGGTCAGCAGATTACCGTCGAATGGCGGGGCAAGCCCGTATGGCTTATCCGCCGTAACGAGAGAATGTTGGAGAGCATCGAAAAGCTCAACGACGTTGTGCGTGACCCCAACTCCACCGAGCCCCAGCAGCCCCCCTATATCGATAATATTTATCGCTCTCTGGAACCGGAACTGGCAGTTCTGGTCGGTTTGTGTACCCACCTTGGGTGTGTACCTTCCTATCGGCCGGAAGTAGCCCCGGCTGACCTGGGCGAAGATTGGCTTGGCGGTCTGTTCTGTCCGTGTCACGGTTCCAAGTACGATATGGCCGGCCGCGTTTATTCGGCGCAGCCAGCACCGCTGAACCTGGAGGTGCCACCTTATCGTCATGACGATGAGTCAAACATCACGGTGGGTCTTGATCCCGAGGGGGCAGCGTAATGAACAAGCTACTTAACTGGGTCGACGAGCGGCTACCGGTCGTTGATGCCTGGAATAAGCACGTCGGAAAGTACTACGCGCCGAAAAACTTCAACGTTTGGTATTTTTTTGGCTCTCTGGCCATGCTGGTGCTGGTCAATCAGCTTATCACCGGTATCTGGCTGACCATGAGTTACAACCCCAGCGCGGAGGGCGCCTTTGCTTCCGTTGAGTACATCATGCGGGATGTGCAGTGGGGCTGGCTTCTGCGTTATCTGCATTCCACCGGCGCCTCGGCTTTTTTTGTGGTGGTCTATCTCCACATGTTCCGTGCGCTGATGTACGGCTCCTATCAGAAGCCCAGGGAGTTGATCTGGATCTTCGGCATGCTCATCTATCTTGTGCTGATGGCTGAAGCCTTCATGGGCTATCTTCTGCCCTGGGGCCAGATGTCCTACTGGGGTGCCCAGGTTATTGTGAACCTGTTTGGTGCTATTCCGGTGATCGGTGACGATCTTTCCCTGTGGATTCGTGGTGATTATCTGATCTCGGGTATCACTTTGAACCGCTTCTTTGCGCTACACGTGGTCGCCTTGCCGATTGTTCTGCTAGGCCTGGTGGTTCTTCACATTCTGGCTCTGCATGAAGTTGGTTCCAACAACCCAGACGGTATCGATATCAAGAAGAACAAGGACGAGAACGGTATTCCGAAAGACGGCATCCCTTTCCATCCTTACTACACTGTGCATGACCTGATGGGCGTGGGCGTGTTCTTCTTTATCTTCTTTGTTGTGGTGTTTTTCTTCCCGGAGATGGGCGGTCTGTTCCTTGAGAAACCGAACTTCCAGCCGGCCAACCCCTTGCAGACGCCGGAACACATCGCTCCTGTCTGGTATTTCACGCCTTTCTACGCAATGCTGCGGGCGGTGACCGTTGACTTCATTGGTCTGCCTGCCAAGTTCTGGGGTGTGATGGTAATGGGTGGTGCGATTGCCATTCTGTTTGTCGTGCCCTGGCTCGACCGATCACCGGTCCGTTCCATGCGCTACAAAGGAATGCTGAGTCGCAGTGCCCTGGCGATCTTTGTGTTGAGCTTCATCATTCTTGGTTACCTCGGCCTTGTGCCGGCGACAGCTGGACGCACCACGGTTGCCCAGATCCTGACGGTATTCTATTTCCTCTTCTTTCTTCTCATGCCGTTCTACACGCGGATGGAGAAAACAAAGCCAGTACCAGAAAGGGTGACAGGATAATGAAAAAGCTGATTATTGGTCTTTTCATCTCGGTCCTGCCAGCCCTGACGCTGGCAGCTGGAGGCGCGGTGCCGCTGGACACCATGGAACCTGACCATTCCAACGATGCGTCTCTTCAGCGTGGTGCTGCGCTGTTCACCAACTACTGCATGGGCTGTCATTCCATGGAGTATGCACGCTACAAACGGGTCGCCGAAGATCTCGATATTCCTCAGGAGCTATACGAGGAGAACCTGATCTTTACCGGCGCCAAGATCGGCGAGCTGATGAAGAACTCCATGAAGTCGGAGATGGCGGCGGACTGGTTTGGTGCGGCGCCACCCGATCTCACGCTCGAGTCCCGGGTTCGGGGCGAGGACTGGATCTACTCCTATCTTCGTGGTTTCTACAAGGATGATTCCCGGCCGCTGGGCGTCAACAACGTGGTCTTTGAAAACGTTGGTATGCCCCATGTAATGGCTGATCTGCAGGGATTGTGTGCGGTAGAGCCAAAGATTGGGGTTGATCCCAGTGTTGACCCGCTTAGCGGCGACGTTCGCAATGGCGAGATCTGCACCGAATGGGCTTCAGAGGGAAGCATGTCGCCGAAGGAATTCAACGCCGCGATGTATGACCTCACAAACTTTCTGTCCTATATGGGCGATCCGGTGAAGCTTGAGCGTCACAGGCTTGGCATGTTCGTGCTGATTTTTGTGGCCATCTTCTTCGTCTTCGCCTACCTGCTCAATCGCGAGTACTGGAAGGACGTACACTAAGTTTTCAGGTATACTGCAAGACCCTGAGTTCCAGCGGGCAAGTCTATAGCCCGCTGGATTTTTGCGTTTTTCAGGATCAATTCGGTAAGTCAAATCGTGAGGTAGTTCTATGGGCGTTGTGACCAAGCGGTCATCAATGACGTTTTTCTCGGACCCGGCCAGTCATTACAGCCACAGAGTCCGTATTGTGCTGGCAGAAAAAGGCGTTACCGTTGATGTTGTCAATGTTGATCCCGACAATCCTCCCGGTGAGCTAGCCGATCTGAACCCTTACAACGCGCTGCCGACGCTGGTTGATCGTGATCTGGTTCTTTACGAGCCGAACATCATGATGGAGTACCTGGACGAGCGTTTTCCTCATCCGCCGCTTCTGCCGGTCTACCCGGTTGCCAGGGCAAACAGTCGCCTGATGATCCATCGTATCCAGAAGGACTGGTGTGGGTTGGTGGACCAGATTCTGGCTCAGCCAAATGCCAAGGCATCTGAAGCAGCCCGGAAAGAACTCAGGGAGAGTCTTCTTGCAACGGCGCCGTTGTTCGGTGAGATGCCGTATTTCCTTTCCGAGGAATTCACCATCGTTGACTGCTGTATTGCTCCCATTCTTTGGCGCTTGCCCGCGATGGGCATTGAGCTGAACGACAAGCAGGGTAAACCTCTGCTGAAATACATGGAGAGTATGTTTGCGCGTGAAGGGTTCAAGGCCAGCCTGTCTGATCTTGAAGAAGACATTCGCAACTGAAACAGAGCCTGAAAGCGGTTCAGGAGAAAGGCATTGCCTGATAGCAAGATTACCATGACATCAAGCCGTCCTTACCTTGTCCGGGCCTTCAATGAGTGGGTGCTGGACAACGACTGCACCCCCTACATAGTGGTGGACGCTGGAGTCCAGGGCGTGCAGGTGCCTACCGAGCATGTCGCGAACGGTCAGATTGTTCTCAACATCAGTCCGGGCGCGGTGCGGGGGCTGGTCATCGGAAATGGTTCACTGGAGTTCAGCGCTCGTTTTGGCGGCGTCCCCATGCAGGTCTTCATTCCCTTGCAGGCGGTGATGGCAATCTATGCCAAAGAAAACGGCGAAGGCATGGTATTTGGCAGTGAGCCTGGCTCGCCCGATCCGGATGGTGACGGCAAGAAAGAGAAAGACTCCGGGAAGAAAGACGGTAATGGCGGTGATCGGCCGTCTGGCAGGCCCACACTGAAGGTCGTGAAGTAGCCAAGTACAACCTTGAAAGTTTGTCGTCCAAAATCAAAAAAGCCAGCTATCGGATAGTTGGCTTTTTTATTAGCTGCCAAAAATTTTGTCGTCGATCAGGGAACACAGGGCGTTGATAATCAGCAGCAGTATCGGGCTTGCGGCAGACGGCGACAGGTTGTCCAGGGCAATCTCATGATCTTCCGGATGCAGCAACGAGGTGATGTCCGTTTTTTCCTTGGCGCTGAGCACGACCACCGTCATTTCACGGTCATGGGCGACCTGGATGGCCTGTATCAAGTTGGCTTTGTGCCCGTCGTCGACGATGACCAACAGCAGATCCGAAGGCTTCCCGATGGCTCTTACCTGACGTGAAAACGTATCGTTGAAACGATTGTCCCGGCAGATGGCGGAATAGGTTGTGGCATCGGCGCCGAGGTTGATAGCGGGTAAAGCCGGTCTGTCGTGATCGTAACGATTGAGAAGCGCCGTGCAGAAATACTGGGCCAGAATGTTGGCATTGCCGTTGGCGCAGGTGAGGATTTTTCCATCCGTCAGCAGGGTATTCACCAACGCGTCTGCGGCCTTGTCGATGCTTGTGGTGGTCGAGCTGGCCGCCTGGGCGATGTGCTCCATGTGGGTGGCGAAGCACTGGCTGATCTGTTGTTCGGAGTTGCTCATAGTCAGGCCTGGATAGCGTTTTTAATCCATTGTATCCGATATCGCTTTTTCTCACCCGGGGCAATGGCGACGACATCAATGCGTGCATCGGCTTCCCAGAGACGGTGCCGGTGCAGGTAGAATTTGACGGCGTTGAGCAGTCGTTTTTGCTTCGCCGGGGTTATGGATTCCGCGGCACCTGCAAGACTCCCCGAGCCACGGTACCTGACCTCGAAAAACACCAGAGTGTCATCATCGCGTCCGATCAGGTCTATTTCTCCGCCCCGGTTGTAAACGTTTCTTTCCAGAACCTGAACGCCGCGTTGAGCAAGGTACCGGGCCGCGACGCCTTCTGCCTGGTCACCGGTTGCCTTGCGGCTGGTTGTCTCGCCATCCATGGCTGAGCCTCCTGTATCTTCAGTTCACTCTCAAACCGCTCTCTAGCACCGACTCGAGGCTGACTGGTTCCTTTGAGGCTTCCTCAAGTTCTGGCTCCTGTGTCAGCAGAACGGGAACGCCATTTTCAAACCTGGCCCAGAGTTGTTCCCGATGAATGCTGCCGTCGGGCGCCATGGTCAGTACGCCGGTCTGGCCGTTTACGAAGGCATTGTCCATGTAGCGGAGCAGTGGCAGTTGATTGGCCAGTGTCCAGGCGTCGGCGCCCATCGCAAAAAGTCGGCCGATCTGGCCGGTGACTTCCGGCATGGCATTTTGTGTGGTTTTCCGGAAAGGGTTGGTGTTTGCAAGCATCCATGGCGTGTCGGTGAAGGTGACGTCGTTCAGGTCGTGATCCCGGGAGGGGTCCGGGCTACCCTCGTAGATCATGGACGAAGAATATACCGGCAGATCTCCACCGAAATAGAAGGCAAATAGTGGTTTGAACTGTCGCGCGATGGTTGGTTCGGCAATCATCACGATGCCATCGGCGTCCTGGCGGCGCCTGGGTTCAAACTCCACGTCCATGCCGATGGTGCGCTCAACGGCGATTGCTCTTTCTCTGGATACGGTGATGCCCAGAAGATCAGCGGTGACGGCTCTGAGGTTGTCTTCGCGAAAATAGCGCTCGATATTCAGCGCAATTCCGTCCTTTTCGTTCAGTCGCTCGAGAAGTGCCTGCTCCAGGCGGTCTCCCCAGTTACCCATGGGAATCAGGGCCAGTATCTGGGTCAGATCCTGTTTGATCATGCGGTCGGCAATCTGGCGTGCTTCATCCTCTGCGGACAGTCCGAACTGATACAGACCGGAGGGCGCTTCGATACCTTCGGGAAGATAGTTGAGGCCAAGAACCGGTACCGGCAGGGTGTTCATTTCCGCCAGCGTGGTCAGTGCCTCTTTCTCCAGGGGGCCGACTATCAGGTCATAGTCTTCAGTGACCAGCTCTTTATAGAGCTCCTCAAACGGGCGGTTGTGGGTGTTTACCACGCGGACGCTGACTTTGGATTGGTCGTTGCCGCTGTCTTCGAAATAGGCGGCAAAAAAACCGTCGCGGATGGCGGCGCCGGCGCTGGCCAGCGGGCCTCCCAGCGGCAGCGCCATGGCGATCTTCTCTGGACGGCTCTCTGCCAGGCTCGCGATTAGCCGGAGTTCCTCGGGCAGGGTGGTGGCCGCGGGATGGCCCGGCCAGTTGTCCTGCCAGCGCCGGATGGCGCGTCCCTGCTGTTCAATGGTTAATTCGCTGTCCCGGAGAATGCTGGCCAGTTCAAACCAGCCCTGGGATTCATAGCCGATGGCCTGGCCGGTTTCACTGGCCAGTGTGCTGTCGGGCGTTTCCTTCAGGTTGCTCCAGATGCGGTTGTGCAGCGCCTGGTTGTCCGCGCTTGTGTCGGACTCTGCGAGAAGAATCAGTGTGATGGCGGCTCTGGACGGCCGTTTAGCCAGCTGGTAGGTGTCGGCCTGAAGGTTGGCGGCACGGCTGAGTTGTTCTCTGTCATAGTTCAGAAAATAGTCCGGAGCGACATCGGAAGCGATCTGGCGGGCCCAGGCTGAATCTTCAAGCGTCACTGCGGTTTCCATCGCCAGCAGGCGCTGCGTTTTCAGGTTGGTTTCATTGAGCCCGGTCAGCTGGTTGCTCTGTAGTATGGTCCGGGCGTCTTCCGGCTGTTTGCGGGCCAGGAACTGGTCGGCCTCTCGTAGCAGATAGGCGTGGGCAAGATTCCGGTCTGATTCGCTGTCAGCGGCGTCGAGCGCCTCGCTGGCGGTCGGTGCGTTGAAGGAATTCAGATTGACGCTGGCACAGCCGGACAGCAAAAGGACAAAAGCCAGAAAAGCGGCTGGAAATCGGGAGTAAAGATTGGATGTGGTCATGGATGGCTCGCAAAAACTCCGTGAAATACGCTTGTTGTGCCGCAAGATCGGCTGCATCATGCCAAAAGACACCGAGCAAGTTTATCAGTTCCCAACCCATTTCACATGACGGCAGTGTCATGAGCCTGTCGATCAAGAGGCTTTTGTGAGTTCCGAAATTCAAATTTCCGAGTCCAGCGGTACCCTCTATATCGTCGCAACACCCATTGGCAATCTGGATGACCTTTCGTCCCGGGCTATCGCCGTGCTCTCGCGTGTGTCCCTGGTGGCGGCGGAGGATACCCGCCATAGCGGCCGCATGCTTCAGGCTCTCGGAGTCGACACGCGGATGCTGGCGCTGCACGATCACAATGAGCGTGACCGGACGGGGCAGGTGATGCAGCGTCTTGAGGAAGGGCAGGACGTTGCCTTGATATCCGATGCCGGCACGCCACTGATATCGGACCCCGGGTTCATCCTGGTGCGGGAAGCGCGGGCGAAGGGTATCAGGGTGTCTCCGGTTCCGGGGCCTTGTGCCATCGTGGCGGCCTTGTGCGCCGCAGGGCTGCCGACTGACCGATTTGCCTTTGAAGGCTTCCTGCCCTCAAAAAAAGGGGCGCGGGTGGCGGTGCTTGAAAAACTTGCCAGTGAAACCGCAACGCTGGTGTTCTATGAATCGCCCCACCGTATTCTCGAGGCAACCGCCGACATCGCGGAGGTTATGGGCGCGAATCGTGAACTGGTCATTGCCCGGGAGCTGACAAAAACCTTTGAGACCTTCTATTCCGGTGGCGCTGCGGAGATTCTCGAAACTCTGAAGGCGGATCCCCATGGCAGCCGAGGGGAATTCGTCGTCATGATTCGCGGAGCAGAAAAAGACGCGGGCGACGCCGGAATGGAGGAGGTCGACCGCCTCCTGAAACTGCTGTTAACCGAGTTGCCGGTTAAAAAGGCGGCAAAACTGGTCGCCGAGATGACGGGCCGGGCCAAGAACGAGCTTTATCAGCGGGCACTTTCGTTCAAGGAAGATTGATTCCGGGTATGGGGTGGGCGGTTTTTCTTGCCTGAGCCCGCGCCCTGGCGTATTGTCTCGCCCGAGCTCGCCAGACAGTCGCCGCCGGTTTTAACCGGGGGAGGAAAGTCCGGGCTCCACAGGGCAAGGTGCCAGGTAACGCCTGGGCGGCGCGAGCCGACGGAAAGTGCAGCAGAAAGCAAACCGCCTAAGTGCCCGTGATTCGTTCACGGACACCGGTAAGGGTGAAACGGTGCGGTAAGAGCGCACCGCGTGACTGGCAACAGTTCACGGCGATGGTAAACCCCACCTGGAGCAAGACCAAATAGGAATCCTATGGCGTGGCCCGCGCTGGATTCGGGTAGGTCGCTTGAGGTCTGTGGCAACGCAGACCCTAGATGAATGACTGTCCACGACAGAACCCGGCTTATCGGCGAGCTCATTTTTTTACTTCCTTATGTTCCTCTCGGCATTCCCAACATTGCCGTTTTATAACTAAATAATCTTACTCCTCACTTGTCATATTCAATCTTATCTGCAGGTAGTTGATTTTTGGGTTATTCTTGGCCCAAACCATTGTTGTTCCCCGAAAGCTCTCCCGTAACTCATTGTCAATAAAGAAACTTTTGCCAGTGCCTTGCTGCTTTTGCTGCTTGCATTGTCAATTGCGTGTTCCTATAGTGTGCATTAGTGGGAAAAAGTGGTTTCTAGTGGTTTTTTGTGGTTTCTGAACCCCGGAATGAGAGCAGATGAGCAATTTTCTCGGCAGTCATGCCATCAATATGGATGCGAAGGGTCGCCTGGCGATCCCCGCCAAGGTGCGCGAAGAGCTCGCGCACGTTTGTGGCGGGCGCATTGTATTGACAGCCAATGCCGATGAAGAGCGTTGCCTGCTGGTGTATCCGGAGCCTCAGTGGGAGGCGTTGAGGCCACAGATTGAAGCGCTTCCCAACATGAACAAGGCCGCCCGGCGCCTGCAGCGTCTGATGCTGGGCCACGCCACGCCGCTTGAACTGGATTCCGCCGGCCGCGTTCTGGTACCGCCAACCTTGCGCAGCTACGCCCGCCTCGAGAAAAAGCTGATGCTGATCGGGCAGGGCAAAAAGATGGAGCTCTGGAGCGAAGAGCGCTGGTTCCAGTGGCTGGATGAAGCCGATGGCGACGAAGAAATGCCGCCGGAAATGGAGGCTCTGTCCCTATGACCGCCGAGCGCAGAGAGGATCCGGCGGAGCAGTACCGCCACCGCTCTGTTCTGCTCGACTCCGCCGTCGACTTTCTGGTCACCGACCCGGGCGGTCGTTACGTGGATGGCACTTTCGGCCGGGGTGGGCACAGCCGGCTTATCCTCGAGCGGCTCGGGGAAACGGGTGCGTTACTTGGGATCGATAAAGATCCGCGGGCAATCGAGTCTGCCAAACGCCTGTCTGAAGAAGACGGGCGTTTTGGTGTTTTTCACGGGTCATTTGCTGGGCTTGATCAGGCCATTGACCAGCAGGGTTGGTCCGCGGTGCAGGGAATACTGCTGGACCTGGGGGTTTCCTCGCCCCAGCTGGACGATGCCGAGCGCGGCTTCAGCTTTATGCGGAACGGTCCACTGGACATGCGAATGAACCCTGAGCAACCGCCGAGTGCGGCTCAGTGGTTGGCCGAGGCGGACGAACAGGACATCGCCAACGTTATTTTTCGATATGGAGAGGAGCGTTTCTCTCGCCGTATAGCCCGGCAAGTAGTGGAGCGCCGGAAAGACAAGCCGCTGGAAACAACCCATGAGCTGGCTGAGCTGGTGGCGGCTGCGGTGCCGAAAAAAGAAAAACACAAACATCCCGCAACGAGAACCTTCCAGGCAATCCGGATCTTTATCAACCGTGAGCTGGAAGACCTTGAGGCGGGGCTTGAAGTGGCCGTTGACCGACTTTTGCCGGGCGGACGTCTGGTGGTGATCAGTTTTCATTCGCTGGAAGATCGCCTGGTCAAGCGGTTCATGAGGGATCTGGCCCGCGGTCCGCGACTGCCCAAAGGTGTGCCGGTGACCGCCGAGCAGGAAGAGTCCGGGTTCCGGCTGGTGGGCAAGGCGATGAAAGCCGATGCCCGGGAAGTTGATGACAATGTACGCGCTCGAAGCGCCGTTATGCGGGTACTCGAGCGCGTCGATAAACAGAACACAAGTCAGGGGAGCGCGTAAGCATGGGCGCTGTAGCAATAGAGCAGAAAACCAGGACTGTCCGCATGAACCGGCAACGGGTGCGGAATGGGCTTTCCACGGCGTTACGACTGTCGCGTCAGGTGTTTGTCGCGTTGCAGCAGCGCCAGGCGGTGATTTCGGCGGTGCTGGTGGCGTTGCTTATGGTCTCGGCCCTGGGGGTGGTTGTCAGTGCCTATGAGAACCGGGCGCTGTTCAATACGCTCTCGCAATTGCAGGGCGAGCGCGACAGCTACCGCCGCGAATGGAGCCAGTTGTTGCTGGAGCAGAGCGCGTTAAGTGCTCATGGACGGGTAGAGCGCCTGGCGTCTGAGAAGTTTGGCATGTCGGTGCCAGGTAAGCAGGACATCGTGCTGGTGCCGGTTTCGGCGCCACTTGTCGGTTCCCGATAGCAATAATAACCAGCAGGAAGGTGAGTTCAGTGTCCGAGCAAGGGAAAGTCACAACAGGACAAAGACTGGTCGCGGGGTTGAAGGCCTGGCGATACGGTACGGTTGTGGGTGTTTTTCTGCTGGTTGTGGCGACTCTGGCCTGGCGGTTGGTTGATCTGCATGTGGTTGACCAGGAGTTTCTGAGTCAGCAGGGGGATGTCCGGACTATTCGGGTTGAGTCGATTGATGCGCATCGGGGCATGGTTACTGACCGATATGGCGAGCCGCTGGCCGTCAGCACGCCGGTTCAAACGATCTGGGCAAATCCGTCAGAGATCCAGATTGATGATCCAAGACTTGCCGTAGTGGCCCGGCAACTGGGAATGTCCGAGGGCGACCTGCGCGGGCGTATTCGTGACTATTCCGGCCGCGAGTTCATGTTCCTGCGCCGTAAGGTTCAGCCGCAATTAGCACAACAGGTGATGGAAGTCGGCATGCCGGGTATTTACAGCCGCCAGGAATACCGTCGTTATTATCCGGCTGGAGAGGTTACCTCCCACGTTGTGGGCTTCACCGACATTGATGAAAGTGGTCAGGAAGGTATCGAGCTCGCCTACAACGACTGGCTGAGCGGCGAGCGCGGCAAGAAGCGGGTGCTGAAAGACAATCTGGGGCGGGTCATCAAGGACCTGACGCTGATCCGGGATGCCAGTCCCGGCAAGAACCTGACCCTGAGCATCGATCTGCGTCTGCAATACCTGGCCTACCGGGAACTCAAGGCCGTGGTCACCGCTCACAATGCCAGAGGTGGAACACTTGTGATGTTGGACGTGGACACCGGTGAGGTTCTGGCGATGGTGAACCAGGGGGCATACAACCCGAATGACCGCAGCCAGCTAACGGCCAATCGCCTGCGTAACAAGGCGATTACCGACCTTTTCGAGCCCGGCTCCACAATGAAGCCGATTTCCATGGCCGCGGCTCTGGAATCCGGCCGCTACAAAGCGTCGGACACCATTGATACAGCCCCGGGCTACCGTCGGTTTGGCCGGTTTACCATTCGTGACCACCGGAACTACGGCGCGATCTCGCTGACCGATGTGATTGTCAAATCAAGCAATGTGGGCATCAGCAAGATAGCCAATGATCTGGGCGGGGATGTCATCCGCAATATGTACGCGCGTCTGGGCATCGGCCAGCCTACGGGTATCGGCTTTCCCGGCGAGGCGGTGGGCGTTTTGCCTGCTCCGCCAAAGTGGCGCCCCGTGGAAGAGGCCACGCTGTCATACGGTTACGGTATGAGTCTGAACGCACTGCAGCTGGCCCAGGCCTACATGGTGCTGGCCAACGGCGGTACCCGCTACCCGTTGAGCCTGCTTGAGCTGACTGAAAAGCCGGTGGGTCAACGTGTTATTTCGGAGAAGGTCGCCTATGAGGTGCGCCAGATGCTTCGCAAGGTCGTGGCAAGCGGAACGGGCACTCGGGCGCAGCCAGGTTTCTATTCGGCCGGTGGTAAAACCGGAACCGTGCACCTGGTGGGCAAGAGTGGGTACGAGGACAGTCAGTACAAGGCAATTTTTGCAGGAATGGCGCCAATTGATGATCCGAGAATCGTCACGGTAGTGGCCGTTGATGCACCCCAGTCCGGTGAGTATTACGGCGGCGAAGTGGCCGCTCCGGTATTTGCCAGGGTCATGGGCGGTGCGCTCAGGCTGCTGAACGTCAAGCCGGAACTGGAGCTGGGGCAGGCGCGAAAGCCTGAATCTGCTGCCGGTGAGCGGGGTTAGGGTTATGTGCATTACATCGCTCAGTACGTTACTTCAGGGGATTGCCGTTGTGCCGTCCGTGTTTGACGTGACCATTCACGGCCTGAAGACAGACAGTCGGAATGTGGCAGCAGGCGACGCGTTTGTTGCCCTGTCCGGTTCGAGAACGCCAGCGGACCATTATGTCGGCGATGCCATTGAAGCGGGCGCTGCGGTGATTCTGCTGGAATCTCCGCAGGCCGGTGAATGCTATGAAAATGGCGGCGTACTGGTGGTTCCGGTCGAGAATCTGAAAGCCAGGCTGGGCAAAATCGCGGATCGTTTTTATGAACATCCCTCCCAGCGGCTGAGACTGATCGGCGTGACCGGCACCAACGGCAAGACCTCCGTGTCCCACTTTATCGCCCGGCTGCTGCAGGAAACCGGCACTCCCTGCGGTGTTATCGGCACCCTGGGCTATGGTCTGCCTGATGCCATGCACGAGGCGTCTCACACAACGCCGGATGTTGTGAAGATCAATGGCGAGCTGGCGAGAATGATCGCTCAGGGTGGCCGAGCCGTGGCTATGGAAGTGTCCTCCCATGCCCTCGATCAGGGTCGTTTGGACGGGCTGACCATGACCGGCGCCGTGTTTACCAACCTGACCCGGGATCATCTGGATTACCACGGTTCCATGGAAGCTTACGGTGCGGCCAAGGCGCGTCTGTTCCAGCGTGAAGAGCTTCATTTTGCTGTGATTAATTTCGACGACCCCTTCGGCCGACAGCTATACGAACAGCTGGAAGGCAAGTGCGACAGGGTCAGATACAGCCTCCATGAGGCGCAGACCGAACTCTGGCTGACCGGTATTCAGCAGACCAACGGCGGATTTACTGCGTCCGTTGACGGTATCTGGGGAGCCTTCGAGGTGTCTGCTTCGATTCTTGGCAGCTTCAATGTCAGTAATCTGCTGGCGTCTATGGCTGCGGTTCTCAGCCTGGGTGTTCCGGTTGAGCGGGTTCAATCGGCGGTTGAGCGCCTGGTGCCGCCGCCTGGCCGGTTGGAATCTTTCGCAGGCGCAAATGGCGTCCAGGTGGTTGTGGATTACGCCCATACGGCAGATGCACTGAATAACGCTCTGGCGGCCCTCAGGCCTCACGTGACGGGCCGGCTGATCTGTGTGTTCGGTTGCGGGGGCGACCGGGATACCGGCAAGCGGCCGGAAATGGCCCGGGAAGCGGAGCAGGGTGCCGATCTGGTATTCGTCACTGACGACAATCCCCGCAGCGAGGACCCGACCGACATTACCGATCAGATCGTTGCCGGTTTCCGGGCACCGGACAAGGCCATCGTTGTTCATGATCGCGCTCAGGCGATCCAGCAGGCCATTGCCGCCGCAGAGCCGGGCGACATTGTTCTGATTGCAGGCAAGGGCCATGAAGCCTGGCAGGAAGTTGCGGGCCAGCGGATCCCGTTCAGCGACGCCGGCCAGGTTCGCCACGCGCTTTCACTGAACGGAGGTGTTGCATGATGCCGGCCCTTACCCTGAACCAGGCTTTGACCTGGGTTGGCGGCCGTCCGTCCGGCGATTGGCAGGGCGACGTCAGTTTCACAAACGTGTCCACGGATACGCGGAAGATCGCCCGTGGGGATCTGTTTGTGGCCCTGCGCGGAGAGAATTTCGACGGCCATGGGTTTATTGATACAGCCCGCCAGGCCGGCGCAGTGGCAGCGGTTGTTGATCGTCCGGATGAAAGCGTGGCGCTGCCGCAGCTTGTAGTGGATGACACCGTCAATGCGCTTGCCGCGCTTGCCGGCGGAATTCGGAACCTCAGCAACGCGCGGTTTGTGGCCGTCACCGGAAGCAGCGGCAAAACCACGGTGCGGGAGATGGTTGCTGCCATTCTGGGCCAGATGGGCAACACCCTGGCTACCGAAGGCAACCTGAACAACCACATTGGTGTGCCTCTGACACTTTTCCGTTTGGCGCCCGAGCACAAGTATGCCGCCATAGAGCTTGGTGCCAGTGGTATTGGGGAAATAGCCCATTCCGTTAAGGTCGTTCGGCCTGATGTCGCGATACTGACCAACGCCGGCCAGGCACATCTGGAAGGGTTTGGCAGTTACGACAACATAGTTCTTGCCAAGGGCGAGATTATCGACGGGCTTTCCGACAATGGCGTCGCCGTGCTTAACCTGGACGATCCGGCCTTTGACCAGTGGAAGCAGCGGGCCGGTCAGCGCCGGGTCAGATCCGTCAGTGGTCGGGGCCGGCGGGACGCCGATTTTCGGCCGGCGGATGTCCAGTTCGACGGCCCGGAGATGAGCTTCACCGCTCAGGGGCCGAACGGATGGCAGTGTGATATCCGGCTGGCGTTGCAGGGCGAGCACAACATTTCGAATGCCTTGATGGCGATTTCTGCGGCCCAGGCGGTCGGCGCCAGTGATGATGCCATTCAGCGCGGATTGGCCGGCTTAAAGGCGTTCAAGGGTCGCCTGCAAACCCTGAAGCTGTCGCCCCGGTGGACGGTCATCGATGACAGTTACAACGCGAATCCGGCGTCCATGAAGGCGGCGATCGAGGTTCTGGCATCTCACCCGGGTTACCGCACGGCGGTGCTGGGCGCCATGGCTGAGCTGGGCGCTGACGCGGAATCGATGCATCGGGACGTGGGACGTTTTGCCCGGGCCCGCGGAGTTGACCGGTTACTGGTTGTGGGCAGCGGATGTGAAGGCTATGTGAAGGGGTTTGGCGCAGCGACAGAAGTGTGTTCCAGCCACGATGATGCCGTGCGTCGTCTGTTCGAGAGAAGCGATGACTCGCAGACGGTATTGGTCAAGGGTTCTCGCAGTTCTGCCATGGATATCGTGGTAGAGGGAATAAAACAAAAGGTGGGTGATACATGCTGCTCTGGCTGACAGAGGTTCTTTCACAGTATTTCTCGGCGCTGACGGTGTTTCAGTACCTGACCCTGAGGGGCATTTTCGGGGTGCTGACGGCGCTTCTGATTTCGCTGCTGATCGGTCCGTTCATGATTCGCAAACTGAGCCAGTACCAGATCGGCCAGGCGGTCCGGGACGATGGCCCGCAGACTCACCTGAGCAAGGCCGGCACGCCAACGATGGGTGGCGCGTTGATTCTTGTGGCGGTGGGTGTCGCCACACTGCTCTGGGCGGACCTGACCAATCGGTACGTCTGGGTCACGCTGTTGGTTACGCTGCTGTTCGGTGCGATTGGCTGGGTGGATGACTATCGCAAGGTGGTGGAGCGTAATCCCCGCGGCCTGCCGGCCCGTTGGAAATATTTCTGGCAGTCAGTGATTGGTGCTACAGCGGCCGTTGCGCTTTTCTGGAGTTCCGCTCTGCCGCAGGAGACATCCCTTTATGTGCCGTTTTTCAAAAACGTATCCCTGACCCTGGGGCCGGTGATCTTTGTGCTGCTGAGCTATTTCGTGATCGTAGGCAGTAGTAATGCCGTTAACCTCACAGACGGTCTGGATGGCCTGGCCATCATGCCAACGGTGATGGTGGCTGCGGCACTCGGGATCTTTGCCTATGTCTCCGGCCATGCCCAATTTGCCGACTATCTGCTGATTCCCCACCTGCCAGGCACCGGTGAGTTGATTGTGTTTTGTGGAGCGCTGGTTGGTGCCGGGCTCGGCTTTCTGTGGTTCAACACTTATCCGGCCCAGGTATTCATGGGGGATGTGGGAGCATTGGCGCTGGGTGCGGCTCTTGGCATCGTCGCGGTAATTGTGAGGCAGGAAATTGTACTTTTTATCATGGGCGGCGTGTTTGTGATGGAAACCATTTCCGTGATCCTGCAGGTGGCCTCGTTCCGCCTGACCGGGCGTCGGATTTTCCGGATGGCACCGCTGCATCATCATTTTGAATTGAAGGGCTGGCCAGAACCCCGCGTCATTGTGCGGTTCTGGGTAGTCACCGTTGTACTTGTGCTGGTTGGTCTTGCCAGCCTGAAGTTGAGATAGGGAATACCGTCAAGATGGGCATGATCGCTTCAGATCGCAGAACGCTGGTTGTGGGACTCGGTAAAACCGGGCTCTCCTGCGTTCGCTATCTGTGTGAAAAAGGCCGTGAGTTGTCGGTTGTGGACAGTCGCGCAGAGCCGCCCGGGCTGGAGGAGCTGCGTAGCCAGTTTCCGGACGTACCCGTGCATCTTGGCCCATTCGATCCGGATCTTTTTGCCGGCTTCAATGAGCTGGTTGTCAGCCCTGGCATCAGCCTGGAAGAGCCTGCCATTGTCCGGGCGGCAGACAGCGGAGCGATGATTCGTGGCGATATCGACCTGTTTGCGGAAGCGGCCGATGCTCCGATCGTCGCCATTACCGGCTCCAATGGTAAAACCACTGTGACGACCCTGGTGGGAGAAATGGCCAGAGCCACTGGGGTAAACGTCGCCGTTGGAGGCAATATCGGCACGCCAGCGCTGGATCTTCTCGGACGCGGCGCCGAGCTCTATGTACTGGAGCTGTCGAGCTTCCAGCTTGAAACCACGCACGAGCTGAATGCTCTCGCGGCCACCATACTGAATGTGTCGGACGATCATATGGATCGTTACGCCAACAAGATGGACTATTTTCAGGCCAAGCAACGCATCTTCAATGGCTGCCGCAACGCCATCGTGAATCTTGATGATGCCCTGAGCACTCCCATGGCAAGGGATACGCTGCGGTTCCTGTGTTTCGGCTTCCACCGGGTTAACCCGGAAACCTTCAGTACCCGAGATGATGACGAAGGCACCTGGATCACCTTCGGTTTTGACAACCTGCTGCTGGCGGAAGAGCTGGGGCTGCTGGGGCGCCATAACATCAGCAACGTGATGGCCGCACTGGCGCTTGGCCACGCCGCCGGCCTGCCTATGGATGTGATGCTGGACACCGCCCGCCAGTTCCGGGGCCTGCCCCACAGGTGTGAGTGGGTCCGCAACATCGACGGTGTCGACTATATCAATGATTCCAAGGGTACCAATGTCGGGGCGACTGCAGCGGCCATCCAGAGCCTGGTGCCAGTTGAAGGAAAGATCGTTCTTATCGCCGGCGGCGACGGCAAAGGCGCCGATTTTTCAATGCTGGCGGAGCCAGTCAGTGAAAACTGCCGGGCCGTGGTCCTGATTGGAACCGATGCGCAGCGAATTGCCGCTGCTCTGGGTGATGCAGTGACCATTCACTTTGAAAATTCTCTCGTGGATGCGGTCCGTAAGGCTGCCTCCCTGGCACAGGCCGGTGATCGGGTGTTGCTGTCACCCGCCTGTGCCAGCTTTGACATGTTCCGCGACTATACCGATCGCGGCGACCAGTTCCGTCAGATTGTTAAGGAGGGGCTGTGATGCAGGCTGACATGACCCTCAATCAGCGGAACGGCCTTTTCAGCGACCTGCGGCCGCTACCTCTGCTGATCATCAGTTCTGCGGCGCTGTTAGTGCTGGGCATTGTGATGATCTCGTCGGCGTCCATGGATATGGCGTCCGAGACCGTGGGCAATGGCTATTACTATGTGATCCGGCAGCTTGTTTTTGCGGGGCTGGGTTGTGTGATTGCGCTGCTTGCGGTGAATGTGCCGATAGCGTGGTGGGAGCGCAGCGGTTGGCTTCTGCTGGCGATTGGCCTGCTGTCCCTGCTGCTGGTGCTGACACCGCTGGGACGCACTGTGAACGGCTCAACCCGCTGGATTCCATTTGGCCTTTTCAACGTTCAGGTGTCGGAGCTGGCCAAGCTCTGCCTGATTGCCTATCTCGCCGGTTACGTTGTGCGCCGGAGACAGGAACTGTTGACCACCTGGTCCGGTTTTCTCAAACCTATCGGTGTATTGGGGCTTGCCTCGGTGTTGCTGGTGATCGAGCCTGATTTTGGTGCCACTGTTGTACTGGTCGCTGCGGCGGCGGGCATGATTTTTCTCAGTGGTGTTCCATTGCGCCGCTTTATGCCACTGATCGGCGTGTTGGTGGTTCTTGGTGCAGCGTTGATTGTTGCCCAGCCGTACCGGCTCAAGCGCGTTGTCAGCTACCTCGACCCCTGGAAAGACCAGTTCGATTCCGGTTACCAGCTAACCCAGTCACTGATTGCCTTCGGCCAGGGTGACTGGGCGGGCACCGGGCTTGGCAATTCGGTACAGAAGCTCTTCTACCTGCCCGAAGCTCATACTGATTTTATTTTCGCCATCATTGCCGAAGAATTCGGACTGCTTGGCTCCTTGCTGGTACTGGGACTGTTTACGGTTCTGGTGATGTCAGGCTTTGCCATTGCCCGCCGTGCCGAGAAGGCAGGTATGCCGTTTGCGGCTTGCTTTTCATACGGCATTACGCTGCTGATCGGTTTGCAGGCCAGCATCAATATGTCCGTGAGCACCGGGCTGCTGCCCACCAAAGGCCTGACGCTCCCGCTGGTTAGCTACGGCGGATCCAGTCTGATGATTACGGCTATCTGCATCGGTGTCCTCGCCCGCGTGGATATGGAGCGGGCTGACCTGGAAAAGAGTGGTAAAGATTCGAAAGCCGCCGGAAAGAGCCGCGGAGGTGCCGCCTATGAGTGATTCACGGCGGTTCCTGATGATGGCCGGTGGCACCGGAGGTCACGTGTTTCCCGCGTTGGCAACAGCGCGGATGCTGCAGAGCAAGGGCCATGAAGTGTTCTGGCTGGGCTCGGCGGGCGGCATGGAAGAACGGCTGATTGCCGATACTGATATTCCTCTGTCCGTGATCCAGATTTCCGGGTTGCGCGGCAAGGGTAGACTCGCGCTTGTGACCGCGCCTTTCCGGCTGATGCGGGCCCTGGCCCAGGCGTTTGCCCAGTTGCGCCGGATTCGCCCCCAGTGCGTGGTTGGCATGGGCGGGTTCGTGACCGGGCCGGGCGGGGTTGCCGCCTGGCTGACCAGAACACCGCTGGTCATCCACGAACAGAATGCCATTGCAGGAATGACCAACCGTCTGTTGGTGCGGTTTGCCCACACGGTTCTGGAAGCCTTTCCCGGCAGTTTTGGCCCGGACGTGGTCACCCGTTGCACCGGCAATCCCGTGCGTCGTGATCTGGCTGAACTGCCTTTGCCGCAGGATCGGCTGGCCGGTCGCGCCGGCGCCATGCGGTTGCTGGTGGTGGGCGGCAGTCTGGGTGCCCAGAGTTTCAATCAGACCCTGCCTGAGGCACTGGCATTGATACCCGCCGACCAGAGGCCGACCGTCCGTCACCAGTGTGGCGAAAAGCATCTGGATGCGGCCCAGGCGGCCTACAGGGAACAAAATGTGGACGCCAGCGTCCAGCCGTTTATCAAGGATATGGCTGAAGCCTATGAATGGGCGGATGTGGTGCTTTGCCGTGCCGGCGCTCTGACCGTGTCCGAGCTCTGTGTGGCCGGCGTCGGGGCTCTTCTGGTGCCGTTTCCCCATGCCGTTGACGATCACCAGACCCGCAATGCCCAGCAGATGGTCAAAGCCGGGGGCGCTATTTTGATCCCCCAGCCGAAACTGGCGGCGGATACGCTGGCGCAGACCCTGTCCGAACTGGCGCAGGACCGGAATCGAATTCTTGAAATGGCGACAGCGGCAAAATCGCTGGCTCGCCCGGACGCGACGGAGAGAGTTGTGAATTATTGTCTGGAGGCCGCCAATGGCTGAGCCAACGAATCCACCGCTGGTATACCAGGTGCCCGAGATGCGCCGTATCAGGAATATTCACTTTGTTGGCATCGGCGGTGCGGGCATGAGTGGTATTGCCGAGGTGCTGAAGAACCAGGGCTACGACGTATCAGGCTCGGATATTCGCGAAAGTCTGGTCACCGACCGCCTGACAGCGATGGGTGTGAAGGTGTTTATCGGCCATCGTGAATCCAATAGCGAGACCGCAGATGTTGTGGTTGTGTCTTCAGCGGTGAATGCTGATAACCCGGAAGTGTCTTCTGCCCGCAGCCGGCGTGTACCGATTGTGCCAAGGGCGGAAATGCTGGCGGAGATCATGAGGTACCGTCACGGAATTGCCGTGGCCGGAACCCATGGTAAGACCACGACCACCAGCCTGATTGCGTCGATATTGGGCGAGGCCGGCCTTGATCCCACCTTTGTGATCGGGGGCAAGCTCAACAGTGCGGGTACCAATGCCCAGCTTGGCGGTTCCCGTTACCTGGTGGCAGAGGCGGACGAAAGTGACGCGTCCTTCCTGCATCTGACACCCGTGATATCCGTGGTTACCAACATCGAGGCCGACCACATGGATACCTACGGTGGCGACGTGGGCCGTCTGAAGCAGACCTTTGTGGATTTCCTCCACAACCTGCCGTTTTACGGCGTGGCGGTGATGTGTGTGGATGACGATTATGTTCAGGAAATCATTCCCCGCATTTCCCGCGCCATTATTACCTACGGCATCGATAACCCGGAGGCGGACTACCGCGCCGAAGATATCCAGTCCGACGGCCTGCGTACCCGCTTTGTGGTGCGTCGCCCGGGCGGGCGCAGCGATCTGAGCGTCGAGCTGAAAATGCCCGGCCGTCACAACGTCCTCAACGCCCTTGCGGCGATTGCAGTCGCCACCGATGAAGGGGTTGATGACGCGGCTATCTGTAGTGGTCTTGCCGGCTTCGCTGGCGTTGGCCGCCGATTCCAGGTGTACGGCGATTACCAGACCCGTAAGGGCACCGTTACCCTGGTTGATGACTATGGCCACCACCCCACGGAAGTGGAAGCGGTGATCCGCGCCGCACGAGAGGCCTGGCCCGGTCGTCGGCTGGCCATGCTGTACCAGCCCCATCGCTATTCAAGAACCCGGGATCTATACGAGGACTTTGTCCGGGTTCTGTCGGAAGTGGATGTGCTTCTTCTGATGGAGGTGTATTCGGCGGGTGAACCAGCAGTCCCGGGCGCTGACAGCCGCGCCCTGTGTCGCAGCATCCGTCAGCGGGGCAATGTGGAGCCCATTTATGTCGAAGACGACGCTGAAATCGAGCACTTGCTGGGCAACGCCCTGCAGGACGGCGACCTGCTGATTACCCAGGGCGCCGGTGATATTGGCGGTGTCGCAACACGGCTTGGCGCAGCGGGGGTGATTGCTGATGAGTGATACCCGGCGTATGGAGGTACCGACCTATCAGGCAGACCCGGCCATGGTGAAAGCCTTTGGCCGTGTTGCGGTGTTTATGGGCGGCGACTCGGCAGAGCGCGAAGTATCCCTGAAAAGCGGTCAGGCGGTCCTTGCTGCGCTGCTGTCCGCCGGCGTTGATGCATTCGCCGTTGACGTCCGGGGCTGCCTGCTCAGAACCGTCGACAACCCGGACTTTGATCGGGTGTTCATCGCCCTGCACGGCCGTGGTGGAGAAGACGGAACCCTTCAGGCGATTCTGTCCCAGGCAGGCATTCCGTTTACCGGCAGCGAAATGATGGCTTCGGCCCTGGCCATGGACAAGCTGCGGACCAAGTACGTTCTGGAAGGATGCAATCTGCCGACGCCCCGCTTCAGTGCCATGGGGTCTGAGGCTGATGCGGACCGGATTCTCCTGACCCTGCGGCCGCCGCTGGGCGTGAAACCTTCGCATGAAGGCTCAAGCATCGGTATCCGCAAGGTGACAAACCGTGACGAGCTGGTGTCCGCCTATCGTGAGGCCGCCCTGCTTGATCCCCTGGTACTGGTTGAAGAATGGGTGGAAGGCCCCGAATTCACCGTCAGCGTGCTGCAGAACGAGGCCCTGCCGGCGATCGGGCTGAGCACCGACCATGTGTTTTACGACTACGAAGCCAAATATCTGACTGACGACACGCGCTACCAGATTCCTTGCGGGCTGGACCCCGATGCCGAGCTGCGCCTTCAGAATCTGGCGCTTCAGGCTTTTCGGGTGCTGGGGTGCCGGACCTGGGGCCGTGCCGACATCATGCAGGATGCTGCCGGTGACTTCTGGCTGCTGGAGATCAACACCGTGCCGGGCATGACCGATCACAGCCTGGTGCCAATGGCTGCGAAGGCGGCGGGCATCAGCTTCGAGGAGTTGGTGGTTCGCATTCTGGAAGACACGTTGGACCCCACGGGTGGTCAGGAGGCTGCGCATGTTTGACCAGATCCTGATTCGCAGCCGCCCGGTACCCTCGGATCCGCCCCGGCGCCGTGGCGCCACTTCCCGGGAACCGGAGCAGAAGAATCGTTTCCGGTTACTGGGGGCCATTCTGGCGGCCGTACCCTGGAGCCAGGTGGTGATTGGCGCCGGCATTGTGCTTCTTGCGGCATTGGTGCCCTGGGGCACGGGTCAGGTATTGAATGCCATGGACCGTCAGGTGATGGCCATTGATATTACCGGCGACCTGGTAGGGGAAAGCCGGGTCGAACTGGAACGAAGTGCCGGCCAATGGGTCGGGCGCAGCTTTTTTGCCACCGACCTGTCGGATGTGAAAGCAAAACTTGAGCAGCGCCCCTGGGTTGAATCAGCGGCCGTGAGGCGTGTCTGGCCCGACCGCTTTGCCATCGAGATCCGGGAAAAGAAACCCTTGGCCTACTGGAGTGACGGCCGGCTGGTCAGCCGCAGCGGCGAGGTGTTTGCCCCTGGTAACCCCGAAGTGGCGGGGAAACTCCCCGTCCTGTCCGGCCCTGATGAGCGGGTCATGGACGTGATTCGCATGGCCCAGAGCATGTCGGACACCCTGACCGAAAACGGCGTGGGATTCGCCGGTCTGAGCCTGGAGCAGCGCGGCGCCTGGACCCTGACCCTCGCCAACGGAATTGAAGTGGTGTTGGGCAAGGACCAGGTGGAAAAACGATTTGAAAGATTTGTGACGGTTTATCAAGAGCGCCTGGTGTCGCGGGCAAATGAAGTCAAACGTGTGGACGCCCGCTATAGCAACGGTGTGGCGGTCAAGTGGAAACCGGATGCCCAGGCGTCCGGGAAAAACACATAGCAACGATAAATTCAGACCTACGGTTTGGTGGAACGCATGTCATCGGTTGAAACGGAAAACATGATTGTCGGCCTCGATATCGGAACCTCGAAAGTGGTTGCGATTGTCGGCAAGCGCAAAATGGACGGGTCCATTGAGGTGGTGGGCATTGGCTCTCACCCATCCCGCGGGCTCAAGCGTGGCGTGGTGGTCAATATTGAAACCACGGTCCAGGCGATACAGCGGGCCGTGGAAGAAGCCGAACTGATGGCGGGGTGCCGCATTCATTCGGTCTACGCGGGTATTGCCGGTAGCCACATCAAAAGCCTGAATTCCCACGGCATTGTGGCAATCCGGGACCGGGAGGTCACCCAGGCCGATATCGACCGGGTGATTGATGCTGCCCAGGCGGTGGCCATTCCGGCTGACCAGAAAATCCTTCATATCCTGCCGCAGGAATTTGTGATCGACAGCCAGGAGGGAATCAAAGAGCCCATGGGGATGTCCGGTGTTCGCCTCGAGGCGAAAGTCCACCTGGTGACCTGCGCCGTCAACGCGGCTCAGAACATCGAGAAGTGCGTGAAGCGCTGTGGACTGGAAGTCGACGACATCATCCTGGAGCAGCTGGCTTCAAGCCACGCCATCCTGACGGAAGACGAAAAAGAGCTGGGTGTGTGCGTGGTGGATATCGGTGGTGGCACTACCGACATTGCGGTATTCACCGGTGGTGCCATCCGTCATACCTCGGTGATCCCGATCGCCGGCGACCAGGTGACCAATGATATCGCCATGGCCCTGCGGACGCCGACCCAGAACGCTGAAGAAATCAAGATCAAGTACGCCTGCGCCCTGACACAGCTCGCGGGTGCGGACGAAACCATCAAGGTGCCCAGTGTGGGCGACCGGGCGCCGCGGGATCTGTCCCGTCAGGCCCTGGCCGAGGTGGTTGAGCCGCGCTACGAAGAACTGTTCACTCTGGTGCAGTCGGAATTGCGCCGCTCGGGATTTGAGGATCTTATCCCGGCCGGCATCGTGATTACGGGCGGCTCCTCCACCATGGAAGGTGTGGTGGAGCTGGCCGAGGAGATCTTCCACATGCCGGTAAGGCTGGCCTGTCCGCAGGCGGTTTCCGGCATGACGGAAGTGGTCAACAACCCTATCTACGCCACGGGCGTGGGGTTGCTGATTCATGGCTTCCGCCAGATGGATCTTGGCCGGGCGCCGGCAATGAAAGGCGAGGATGCGCCGTCATTGTTTGAACGCATGAAGAGCTGGTTTACCGGTCATTTCTGACGGTTTGCCAAAAAAAGAAAAACGAAGGTTCTCGAATTTAAAATCTCGAAAATCGGTTTCAAAGAAAACCGATAAACCGCACGAAGGAGTAGGGGAATGTTTGAACTCGTCGATAATGTCCAGCAAAGCGCTGTCATTAAAGTAGTGGGTGTTGGCGGTGGTGGCGGCAATGCCGTTCGTCACATGCTAAACAGTGATATCGAAGGCGTTGATTTTATCTGCGCCAATACAGACGCCCAGGCCCTGACGGACCTGGACGCCCGGCAGATCATCCAGCTCGGCGGCAACATCACCAAGGGGCTTGGTGCCGGTGCCAATCCGGAAGTGGGCCGCCAGTCGGCACTGGAAGACCGTGACCGCATTGCCGAAGCGCTCAAAGGTGCCGATATGGTGTTCATCACCGCTGGCATGGGTGGCGGTACCGGCACCGGTGCAGCGCCGGTGGTTGCCGAAGTGGCCCGGGAAATGGGCATTCTGACGGTTGCCGTTGTCACCAAGCCGTTCATGTTTGAAGGCGGCAAGCGCATGAGTGTGGCGGAAGCAGGTCTGCGGGAACTGGAAGAAACCGTGGATTCGCTGATCACTATCCCGAACGAGAAACTGCTCGCAGTGATGGGCAAGAAAACCAGTCTGCTGGACGCGTTCGGTTCCGCCAACGATGTGCTGTTGGGCGCGGTTCAGGGTATTGCCGACCTGATCACCCGTAACGGCATGATCAACGTCGACTTTGCTGACGTGAAAACCGTCATGTCCGAGATGGGTAACGCGATGATGGGTACGGCTCGTGCGACTGGCGAGAATCGTGCACGCGAAGCCGCCGAAGCTGCCGTTCGTAGCCCGCTGCTGGAAGACATCAACCTGCAGGGTGCCAAGGGCATTCTGGTCAACATTACGGCCGGGATGGACCTCAACCTGGGCGAGTTTTCCGAGGTTGGTGACATTGTGCGTGAATTCGCGTCCGACTCGGCAACGGTTGTTGTGGGCACGGTGATTGATCCGGAAATGACCGACGAGCTGAAGGTGACGGTTGTCGCGACCGGCCTCGGTGGTGACCGCGAGAAGCCGACCAAGGTGGTGGACAATTCCCGCACCCTGGATGGCACCACGGACTACAACCAGCTGGATCGTCCGGCCGTCCTTCGCCGTCGGGCTGTTTCCCACGGCAACGTGGCGATTGATCACAGCAAGGACCAGGAGGAGCAGGGCGTCGACTATCTCGACATTCCCGCATTCCTCCGTCGTCAGGCCGACTGATAAAGTGTTGCAATCGTAAATCAGAGTGAATCCAGTTCGCTCATATAACGTATGCAAGCTACTGTTGGTGGTTGAGTGCCAGAGCCGGGTGTTTTGTTAACATTGGTTAAATGGTATTCAATTTGGCTTTCTGATATTCTCCGGGCAGATTTTTGCCCAGACTATATCGTACTTTTGTGACGGAAATATTTACCGATGATCAGACAACGGACACTCAAAAACACCATCCGCGCTACTGGTGTCGGGCTTCACTCGGGAGAGAAGGTTTACCTGACCCTGAAGCCGGCACCGGTAGAGACCGGGATCGTTTTTCGCCGCACTGACCTTGACCCAGTTGTCGAGATTCAGGCGCGGGCGGAAAACGTTGGTGAGACCATGCTCTCGACGACGCTTTTGAAAGACGGTGTCCGGGTGGCGACAGTGGAGCATCTGTTGTCGGCAATGGCTGGTCTCGGGATCGATAACTGTTTCGTCGAGCTGAGCGCCGCGGAAGTGCCCATTATGGACGGCTCTGCCGGACCATTCGTGTTTCTTCTGCAGTCAGCGGGCATCGCTGAGCAGGATGCGGCCAAGAAGTTCATCCGTATCAAGCGTGAAGTAACAGTCGAAGAAGATGGCAAAATGGCCACACTGCTGCCCTTTGAAGGCTTCAAAGTCAGTTTTGGCATCGACTTTGATCACCCGGTGTTCAAGGGTCGTGCCCAGACGGCAACAGTGGATTTTTCCAGTACATCTTTTGTGAAAGAGGTCAGCCGGGCCCGCACCTTTGGTTTCATGCGTGATATCGAGCAGTTGCGCGCCATGAATCTGGCGCTGGGTGGCAGTGTTGATAATGCCATCGTCGTGGACGACTATAAGATCCTCAACGAGGACGGTCTTCGTTACGACGACGAATTCGTCAAACACAAGGTGCTGGACGCCATTGGCGATCTGTACCAGTTGGGCAATAGTCTGATCGGCGAATTCCGTGGCATCAAATCCGGTCACGACCTGAACAACAAGTTGCTGCGTAAGCTCAGGGCTGAAGAGGATGCGTGGGAAGTGGTTACCTTTGACGACGAGGCCACGGCTCCAATTTCCTATATGAAACCTGTGCTGGCGGCGGGCTGAAGCCGGATGCTTTAGTCCCTGACGTGGCTAGCGAGTTTTTCGAGAACCTCGCGTAATTGTTGGTCCTTCGTGTGCCCGGCTTCCTCTTTGAGGAGCCGGGCATTCTCGTTACTGAGCGGGGTAATCTTGCGGGCTGGCCGCTCCCTGTAACGCGACGGAAGCACCTTCACCTTCAGCTTCCAGACAAAACGGAAAAGCTCGTTCTCCCTTACGGCTGCCATGATGTCGTGCTGGCGAAAGCGGATCTGGCTTGCCTTTGCCGCCGAGTCGGTGGCAATGACAAGTTCGCCCTCGCGGCAGCTTACAAACCGGCTTCCCTTGGCCAGGGCAGGCGGCAGGGCAGCGATAACCTGTTGTTCTGCGTCGGCATGCTGCCCCGCCTTTGCCATCAGCTCTCGAAGCTTCGAGGCGCGGCTATAACTCTCAGGCGTTAGTTGAAGGTCACCCTTTTTCTTCATGTCAATCGGTAAATCTCGACGGCGACGGTAACGATTGGTTACACTTCGGCACGGTTAAACAGCGTTGCCTGTATTACACTCGTTTTACATTGTCCGGTGTGTGTATGTCTACGGGCAACCTCTACTTCTCTACGGACGTAGTCGTTGCAATGGATTGCACGCGCGTTTTCGGACACGGTCACTGCTGTATATGCAGGTCCGGTCAGATAACTCGGGGCGCAACACTACAGGATAAGGTTGCGTTCCCTATGGCACCAGATGACTCTATGAATATTATTCTTGTTGGCAAGCGTCACGGGAAGTCTCGTGCAGTGCCCATCAATCTGCCGGTGGCCCTGGGTGTTGTGCTGCTTATTGTTTCGTTGCTGGCTGTCGCCGGCTGGTCAGGCTATCGGGTAGCCCTGAGTGAAGCCAGTGCAAAGCAGCCCAACAACACCGAACTTGTGTCCCAGTGGCAGGCCCGACTGGATGAACAGAAGGCCGAGCTGGCGCAGGTGCGCCAGAGTGTCCGTCAGCAGGTTGACGCACTGACGCTTCGCCTGGGTGAGATGCAGGGCCGGCTGCTGAGGCTGGATGCCCTGGGTCAACGTTTCGTCGAATCCGGCGTTGTAGCCAGTGATGAATTTGACTTCAGTCAGCCGGCAGCGGTCGGTGGTCCTGAAGAAAGCCTGAGCGGTGAGTCTTACACAGCGCCAGAGCTGACAGACATAATTGACGGACTTTCCCGGCGAATCGAGGATCGGGAACACCAGCTGCGTATGCTGGACATCGTCTCTTCCCAGAAAAAGCTGGAAGATCAACTCTACGTTGAAGGCCGCCCGATCACCTGGGGTTGGCTGTCATCCAAGTACGGCTACCGCTCTGATCCTTTCACTGGAAAACGCGCCTGGCACAGTGGCGTTGATCTCGCCGGCCGGGAGGGCAGCGACATTATTTCTGTGGCGGCGGGCGTGGTCACCTACGCCGGTGAGCGCTATGGCTATGGCAACCTGGTGGAAGTGGATCACGGTGATGGTCTGAGAACCCGCTATGCCCACTGCAAGACCCTGAAGGTCAAAGTGGGGCAGGTCGTCAAGAAGGGCCAGGTGCTTGCGTTGATGGGTAGTACCGGTCGCTCCACCGGCCCTCACGTACATTTCGAAGTTCTTCAGAACGGCAAGTCCGAAAACCCCGTAACCTATATTCGTCGCGCCAGCCGATGATTTGTGTGCCACTGCCTTTCGAGGCAGTGGCAACCCGCCGCACTGACCTGTTTCAAGGCTTTGAGTCAAGTAGGGCTTCTGTGAGGCCCATCTTTTGTACTCCTGTGAAATAAGGTTAGAATGCCGCTTCCTCCGATTAATCAAAGAAGCAGTGGTCTATGTTCACGAAGCTTGCAACTAAGATGTTTGGCAGTAAGAACGCCAGAGAAATCAAGCGTATGCGCAAGACGGTCTCGCGCATCAACGAACTTGAAGAGCAATATGGCAACCTGTCAGACACCGAGCTGCAAGGCAAGACCGCCGAGTTTCGCCGCCGATACGAGGAAGGCGAGACCCTGGACCAGCTGCTTCCGGAAGCTTTTGCCACCGCCAGAGAGGGCAGCCGACGGGTCATGGGTATGCGCCACTATGACGTCCAGATGGTCGGCGGTATTACCCTCCACGAGGGCCACATCGCCGAGATGAAAACCGGTGAGGGTAAAACCCTGGTGGCAACCCTGGCGGTTTACCTCAATGCGCTGACCGGTAAAGGCGTTCACCTGGTAACGGTGAACGATTACCTGGCTCGCCGTGACGCGGAGTGGATGGGCAAGCTTTACCGTTTTCTGGGCCTGCAGGTGGGTGTGGTTGCCTCCGGCCAGCCCCATGATGAAAAGCGCGCCGCCTACCAGGCCGATATCATCTACGGCACCAACAATGAGTTCGGCTTTGACTACCTGCGCGATAACATGGCCTTCAGCACCGAAGACAAGGTGCAGCGCAGCCTGCACTTCGCCATCGTTGACGAAGTGGACTCCATCCTGATTGACGAGGCGCGTACGCCACTGATTATTTCCGGCGCCGCCGAGGACAGTTCCAAGCTGTACCGGGCCATCAATGAGCTGGTCCCCAAGCTGAAGAAAGGTGAAGTCAGCGAGGAAAATGAGGGCGAGCCGGACGGTGATTTCACCATTGATGAAAAGTCCCGTCAGGCCGAGCTGACCGAGGCCGGTCACGAGCATGTTGAGGAGCTGCTGCGCAGCATGGAGCTGCTGCGCGAGGATGAGAGCCTGTATTCAGCGGCGAACCTCAGCCTTCTGCACCACGTACACTCTGCCCTGCGCGCCCATCACCTGTTCCAGAAGGATGTTGACTACATCGTCCAGGGCGACCAGGTGGTGATTGTTGATGAACATACCGGCCGTACCATGCCGGGCCGCCGCTGGAGCGAGGGCCTGCATCAGGCGATCGAGGCAAAAGAAGGTGTGCGTATCCAGGCCGAGAGCCAGACTCTGGCGTCCACCACCTTCCAGAACTATTTCCGTCTTTATGACAAGCTCGCTGGCATGACCGGCACCGCCGACACGGAAGCCTTCGAGTTCCGCCAGATCTACGGTCTGGACGTTGTGGTGATTCCGCCCAACAAGCCGATCCAGCGGGTCGATTACAACGACCTGATCTATCTGACGCAGGAAGAGAAATTCCACGCCATTATTGACGAGATCAAGGATGTCATTGCGGAAGGCCGCCCGATTCTGGTGGGTACCGCATCCATCGAGGCCTCCGAGCTACTGTCGATGCTGCTGAAAAAGGCCCGCATTGAGCACAAGATTCTCAACGCCAAGCAGCACGAAAGCGAAGCCCACATCATTGCCCAGGCCGGTCGTCCCGGCGCCGTTACCATCGCCACCAACATGGCGGGCCGTGGTACCGATATTGTGCTCGGTGGCAACTGGGAATTCGAAGTGGCGGAAATGGACAATCCGTCCGAGGAAGAGATTGCTCGAATCAAGGCCGAATGGACCGAGCGTCACAATCAGGTGCTGGAGGCCGGTGGTCTGCACATCATCGGTACCGAGCGTCATGAATCCCGGCGAATCGATAACCAGCTGCGTGGCCGTGCCGGTCGTCAGGGCGACCCCGGTTCATCACGGTTCTTCCTGTCACTGGAAGACAACCTGATGCGGATCTTCGCACCGGATCGGGTCAAGAGCCTGATGCAGGCGATGGGTATGAAGAAGGGCGAGGCCATTGAGCACCGGATGGTGACCAATGCCATTGAGAAGTCCCAGCGCAAGGTGGAGGGCCGCAACTTTGACATGCGGAAGACCCTGCTCGAGTACGACGATGTGGCCAATGACCAGCGCTCGGTGATTTACGATCAGCGCAATGAAGTGATGGCCTCCGAAGACATTTCGGACATGGTAAAAACTATCCGGGAGGATGTGGTTGATCAACTGGTCTCGGAATTCATTCCGCCCCAGAGTATGGCCGAACAGTGGGATGTTCCGGGTCTGGAGAATCAGCTTCAGTCGGAACTGGCCATCGATCTGCCCATCCAGCAGTGGCTGGAAGAAGATTCCAAACTCTACGAGGAAAGCCTGCGTCAGCGTATTCTTGACGCCGTAGTGGCGGACTATGAGGCCAAGGAAGAGCTCGCTGGCTCCGAACCCATGCGCAAGTTCGAGAAGCAGGTCTTCCTTCAGGTGCTGGATACCCTGTGGAAAGAACATCTGTCCAACATGGACCATCTTCGCCGCGGCATTCACCTGCGGGGATACGCTCAGAAGAACCCCAAGCAGGAATACAAGCGCGAGGCGTTCAACCTGTTTGAAACCATGCTCGACACCATGAAGCGGGACGTGATCCGGGTAATCTCCCGGGTCAGAGTCCAGAGCCGGGAAGAGATGGAAGAGGTAGAGCGGCGCCGTAAGGAAGAGCTTGAGCGAGAGCTGGCCCAGGCCAAGCTGCGGCACGATGAAACCAGTGCCACGGCAGCAGCGAGTGGTGAAGGTGACCAGGGCGCTTCAGGGCAGCCCCAGGGCACGCCGGATACGTTTGTGCGGGAAGGCCGCAAGGTGGGTCGAAACGAGCCCTGTCCCTGCGGGTCCGGCAAGAAGTACAAGCAGTGTCACGGCAAGGTCAGCTGACCTGAGGCGAATGCCCCGAGAGTGACACAGCGCATCAATGGCCCGCATCTGATCCAGATCAGGATGCGGGTTTTTCATTTATAAAGATTTATCACGACGTTGATTAACAAGGAGCGCGAGCATGGCTGTGGGCCTCGGAACTCTACCCCGGTTTTTTCCGGTCAAGGGAGTAAAAACAGGTGTTGCCAGCGCAGGCATCAAAAAGCCCGGTAGAAAGGATCTGGTGATCTTTGAGCTGGCCGCCGGAAGCCGTGTTGCGGGCATTTTTACCAAAAACCAGTTCTGCGCCGCCCCCGTGCACATTGCACGTCGCCACCTGAAGGCCGGCGAGCCACGCTATCTGCTAATCAACACTGGTAATGCCAATGCAGGCACCGGTGCTCGCGGCATGACTGACGCCATGGCCTGTTGTACGGCGCTGGCAGAAAACACCGGCATGGCTACGGAAGCCATACTGCCATTCTCCACAGGTGTTATCGGCGAACCACTGCCCGCCGGGAAAATCATTGATGCCCTGCCGGAGCTTCTGGCCAATGTGGGAGAAGACCAGTGGGACGCAGCGGCGTCGGGAATCATGACTACCGACACGCGCCCCAAGGGATCCTCGCGCCAGGTGCAACTGGGTGATCATCAGGTCACCATTTCCGGCATCAGCAAAGGCGCCGGCATGATCCGTCCCAATATGGCCACCATGCTGGGCTTTATTGCCACCGACGCAGCACTGGCGCCGGAGCTGCTGTCGCAATGGTCTTCGGAGCTGGGGGAGCAGTCCTTCAATCGCATTACCATTGATGGCGATACCTCGACCAACGACTCTTGCATGCTGATGGCGACAGGGCAGTATGGCGGCCCGGAAATCACCGCTGAAAGCCCGTTTGCTGACAAGCTGAAAACCGCGTTGAAAGAGGTCTATCTTGAGCTGGCCCATGCCATTGTTCGGGATGGTGAGGGCGCCACCAAGTTTGTCACCATAGAAGTCAGCCGTGCTGCGTCCGTTCAGGAAGCGCTGGATGTGGCCTATACCGTGGCCCATTCACCCCTGGTGAAGACGGCGCTTTTTGCGTCGGATCCCAACTGGGGCCGTATTCTGGCAGCCGTGGGCCGCGCGGGGGTTGCCGATCTGGATCTGCAGGCGCTGGAAATATACCTCGGCGACGTCTGTCTGGTTCGCCAGGGCGGGCGCGCAGACGATTATAGTGAAGAGCGGGGCAAGGCCATCATGAGCCAGGAGGAGATAACCATCCACATCGACCTCAAGCGCGGTGAAGTGTCTGAGCGTGTCTGGACCTGCGATTTCTCCCACGACTACGTCACCATTAACGCGGAATACCGTACCTAACCATGTCGGATGCTGGGGCCGCTGTGCCGGTTATCCATGTGGCCGTTGGCGTGATTCGTCGGCACGGGCGGGTGTTGATTGCCCGCCGCCCGGACCATGTTCACCAGGGCGGTCTGCTTGAGTTTCCCGGCGGTAAGGTGGAGCCGGACGAAACGGTTCAGCAGGCGCTGGTGCGGGAGATTCATGAAGAGACCGGCCTGACGATTGCGCCGGCCGATCTGACATCGCTGATTGGTATTCGCCATGACTATGGTGATAAATGTGTGTTTCTCGATGTCTGGGAAGCGACCGACTCCGAGGGCGAACCCGAAGGCAAAGAGGGGCAGGCGGTGGAATGGCGCGATCCGATGGAGTTGGCGGACGAGAACTTTCCGGCAGCAAACCGGCCCATTATCCGCGCCCTGCGACTCCCCCGCTGTTATGCCATCACCGGCGACGGCTCGGGGTCCGCGGATTACCTGCAAAAGCTGAAACACGCGATTCCGGCCAGTGGCCAGCAATTGTGCCTGCTGCGTGCTCCCGAGCTGGAGCAGGCACGGTATCGGGAACTGGTCACGCAGGCGCTCAGAGCGGCCGAGTGGAATCGGGGCGTTCAATGGATGCTCCATGGCAGCCCGGCGCTTCTTGACGCTTTTCCGGAGGCGGCGGGCGTTCACCTGCCCTGGCGGGAAGCCCGGCTGCATTCAAGCCGTCCAATCGATCGCGGCTACCTGCTGGCGGTTTCCTGTCACAACGCCGGGGAAATACAACATGCGGTCGCAATCGGGGCGGACTTTGTGACACTGGGGCCGGTGAAGCCCACGGCTTCGCATCCCGGGACAGTACCCATGGCGCCTGAAGAATTTCGCGACCTGGTCGCCGGTGCACCGGTTGTGGTTTATGGTCTGGGCGGGCTCGATAAATCCGACCTGAACGAAATGACAGCCTGCGGTGCCCAGGGCATTGCGGGCATCAGCTATTGGTGGCCCGGCCCGGTGGCCGGTCAATAACTTCTGAAAGACGGCAACGGCCTATGAGCAAAAATAGCGATAACAGCAAATTGACGCACCTGGACGAGAAAGGCGAGGCGCGTATGGTGGATGTGGGCGCCAAGTCCATGACCGAGCGCGAGGCGCGGGCCGAGGGTGTGATCAGAATGGCACCGCAGACTCTGTCAATGATCATCGAGGGCGAGCACCCCAAGGGTGATGTGCTGGCAGTTGCCCGGATTGCAGGCATTATGGCTGCGAAGAAAACCCATGACCTGATACCGCTGTGTCACTCGCTCAATCTTTCGTCGGTCAAGGTGGAACTAACGCCTGGCGAAGATGGCCGCTCCGTGACAATTGTTTCACGATGTAAGCTGTCCGGGCAGACCGGTGTCGAGATGGAAGCATTGACAGCCGTCAGCGTGGCGGCCCTGACTCTCTACGACATGTGCAAGGCGGTTGACCGGGGCATGATCATTGACGGTGTCCGGCTGCTCGAGAAGAAGGGTGGACGCAGCGGGCACTGGTCTGCTTCTGATTGACCATCGTAATCCTCTCCATAACTTATTGCGGGTTATATAACCCCACTCAACAGGAGAGGCCGATGCAGAGACTACGCCAGGAAGATGGCTCCGTGATAGAATGCGCGGCCCGTTTGACCGAACCACGAGGAAACACTGTGGCTGTTCGTTACGTCCAGACCTGTCGATTACCGACACCCTTTGGCGTGTTTGATATGCACGGCTTTGAAGAGCCCGATACCGGCAAAGAGCACATTGCCCTGACTCTGGGCGATCTGGACAGCCCCGAGCCAATGCTGGCCCGGACTCACTCCGAGTGCCTGACCGGCGATGCGCTTTATAGCATGCGGTGTGACTGCGGCTACCAGCTCGAAGAAGCCCTGAGAAGCATTGCCAGGGAAGGTCGGGGTATTCTGATGTATCTGCGTCAGGAAGGCCGCGGCATTGGCCTGCTGAACAAGATCCGCGCCTACAATCTGCAGGATCAGGGGGCGGATACGGTCGAGGCCAATGAACGTCTGGGATTTGCCGCCGATCTAAGGGATTACAGCATGTGCCGGGATATGCTGGGGCACCTGAATATTCGCAGCCTGAAACTGATGACCAACAACCCCCGCAAAGTGGACGCCCTGACGGCGCTCGGCATCGAGATCTCAGAAAGAGTGCCGCTGCACGTGGGTCGCAATCCGCACAACGAACACTATCTCAACACCAAACAGGCCAAGCTTGGCCACTGGTTCGAGACTCATCAGGACGACGATCCGGCGGTCTGAGCGGGTTACTTGACCGCCGCCAGCAGGTCTGTCCGGCGGGTGAGATCCCACCGGCTCTTGATCGACTGGTGAATGCCTTCCGCATCCAGGCCTACCTCGGACAACAGCTGACCGTGTTTGCCATGGTCGACAAAGGTGTCCGGAAGGCCCAACTGCAATACCGGCTGAAGTAGATTCTGCCTGTTCAGGAATTCGGTGACCGCACTGCCGGCGCCGCCGGCGATTGCGTTCTCTTCCAGTGTGACCAGCAGATCGTGTTCCTCTGCCAGGGCAAGCACCAGTTCCTCGTCCAGAGGTTTGACGAAACGCATGTCAGCCACGGTAGCGCCGAGCGCCTCCGCCACTTCAAGTGCGGGGGTGAGCAGGGTACCGAAATTCAGTATGGCAATGCCTGAGCCTTCTCTTACCCGGCGGCCCTTGCCAATGGGCAAGGCGGCCAGTTCCGCTTCGATTTCGGCTCCCGGCCCGGTTCCACGGGGATAGCGAACGGATGCCGGTCCCTCATACAGCATGCCGGTGTGTAGCAACTGCCGGGTTTCGTTTTCGTCAGAGGGTGTCATCACCACCAAATTGGGGACGCAGCGCAGATAGCTGATATCGAAGGCGCCGGCGTGGGTGGGTCCGTCCTCGCCTACCAACCCTGCCCGGTCGATGGCAAACAGGACATCCAGGTTCTGGATGGCCACATCGTGGATCAACTGGTCGTAGGCCCGTTGCAGAAACGTTGAGTAAATCGCGACAACCGGCTTGGCGCCGTCGCAGGCCAGCCCGGCGGCCAGAGTCACTGAATGCTGTTCGGCAATGGCCACATCGAAGTAGCGTTCCGGAAAGCGTTGGGAGAACGCCAGCAGGTCCGAACCTTCACACATGGCAGGGGTGATGCCTACCACCCGCTCGTCTGCTTCGGCAGCGTCACAGAGCCACTGGCCGAAGACGTTGGCGTACTTGGGCTTCGATGGTTTCGGCTTGACCGGCTCAGGTTTTGACGGCGGCACCGGCTCAATCTTGTTGATGGCGTGATAGCCGATCGGGTCGGCTTCTGCCGGGGCAAAGCCTTTGCCCTTGGTGGTGACCACATGCAGGAACTGGGGGCCGTCGAGTTCGCGGATGTTCTCCAGGGTTTCCAGCAGCAACGGCAGGTCGTGGCCGTCAATGGGGCCGATATAGTTGAAGCCCAGTTCCTCGAACAGCGTGCCGGGGGAGATCATGCCCTTGAAGTGTTCTTCGGTTTTCTTCGCCAGTGCCATCAGGTTCGGTGTGCCCTGCAGTACCCGCTTGCTGCTGTCGCGCACCTGGTTATAGGTGCGGCTGGCCAGCAGCTTGGCAAAGTAATTGTTCAGCCCGCCCACGTTACGGGAAATCGACATGTCGTTGTCGTTCAGGATCACCAGCATGTCGGCGTGCAGGTGTCCGGCATGGTTCAGGGCTTCAAAGGCCATGCCAGCGGTCATGGCGCCATCGCCGATGACGGCAATGCTCTTGCGGCCGGCCTTCTGCAGGCGTGACGCGACTGCCATACCCAGTGCGGCACTGATGGATGTGCTGGAATGGCCCACGCCGAAGGTGTCGTACTCGCTCTCGGACCGTTTGGGAAAGCCTGCCAGTCCATCCTTGCGGCGAACGCTGCCCATCCGGTTGCGCCGCCCGGTCAGAATCTTGTGGGGATAGGCTTGATGGCCGACATCCCAGACCAGCCGGTCTTCCGGTGTGTTGAACACGTAGTGCAGCGCGACCGTCAGCTCCAGGACGCCGAGTCCGGCGCCAAAATGCCCCCCGGTCTGTCCCACGGACCAGAGCAGAAACGCGCGCAACTCCCGGGCCAGCTGGGTCAGCTGTTCCGCAGGCAGCTCACGAAGCTGGGCCGGAGTGTCAATCCGGTCCAGCAGCGGCGTGTTGGGCCGTTGGGACGGGATTTCCTTGAAGGTATAGGGCTCGTGCATCTAATTGGGTCTTTGTCGGCTATTTCAGAATATTCTGTTCATTATACGGGATGGTCGCACCGGATTTCATTTTAGCGACCTTAAATCATCCGTCATCCTCAGTGTGCATGCGTGCCCGGCGGGGTATCAATGGGTGCGGGCGACTACGTAATCTGCCATGGCTCTGAGGGTATCGGCCTCACTTCCAAAAGCGTGGAGGCTGGACAGTGCAGTTGCAAGTAACTCGGCCAGATAGTGCCGCGCCGCGTCCACGCCCATTAGTGACGGGTAGGTGGGTTTGCCCCTGGCCTGGTCGGATCCCTGGGGTTTGCCAATAACCGTGGTATCACCCTCAATGTCCAGCAGGTCGTCCTGCACCTGAAAAGCCAGGCCCAGGGTGCGGGCATAGTCCGTAAGGGCGGCGATCTGTTCGGGTTCCGCATCGCGAGCGGTCAATGCACCGATTCTTACGGCTGCAACAATCAGTGCGCCGGTTTTGTGCCGGTGCATGGATTCCAACTGCTCGATGGAAGGCCGCTTGCCCACGGATTCCAGATCAATCGCCTGGCCGCCGACCATTCCCAGATGCCCGCTGGCTCTGGCGAGCTCCTGCACCATCGCAAGACGGGTGGGGGCATCCAGTGCCGGCGCATCCGCCAACCAGTCGAAAGCCAGCGATTGCAGCGCGTCCCCCGCCAGGATGGCGGTGGCCTCGTCAAAGGCGATATGAGTCGTGGCCCGGCCCCGGCGCAGTTCGTCGTCGTCCATGGCGGGGAGGTCATCGTGAATCAGCGAATACGCGTGGATCAGCTCGACAGCACAAGCCGGCAGTAACGCAGCGTCAGTGCTCTGCCCGACAGCCATGGCCGAGGCCATGCACAGGGCCGGGCGCACACGTTTGCCGCCACCGATTACGCTGTATCTCATGGCATCCAGAAGCCTTGCAGAACCCGACTCGGGGGCCATCAGACGATCGGCCAGGGTGGAGTCGACCTCGCGGCGGCACTGTTCAAGAAAGCCGGTAATCGGAACCATCAGGCAGAATCGTCAGGCGAAAAGGGCCTGGTCTCCATGGTTCCGTCGCTGTTCTGAACCAGCTGTTCGACCCTCTGTTCGGCCGTTTTGAGGGCCTGCTGGCATTCCCTGGTCAGCTTCACGCCTCGCTCAAACGCGGTGAGCGACTGTTCCAGCGACAGTTCGCCCCGTTCCAGGTCGTTGACCAGCTTTTCAAGTTCATCCAGTGACTTCTCGAAGTCGGTGATGGACGCAGTGCTTTTTTCAGCGGCCATGCGGGGCCTCCGGTTGTTCGCGGATTTGCGCGGATTATATCAAAGCTTCAGGTGGCGCGCTGCCAGCGGAACTGCCTGTCTTCCAATTTTTGCGCGTTGGGGCCATAGCTTTGTTCGGTGACTACTATCTCGCCCCGATGGCTGATGCTGACAATGGTTGTGGCGCGGGTGCCATAATCCTCGCCCCGGATGAAGGGAGAGGACAGAAAGCGCTCGGTCTCAATACCAACGCCGGTGTCGGGTAGCTGCGGATCGGGTGCGGGAGTGGTGTCCTGAAGTTGACGGATCAGGGCGTCATGCAGCTGGTCTGTCCGCTCCGCCGGCGTGTCCCGCAGCAGGTCACTCACGGCAGTGCGCAGTCTGAGCAGTTTCGGCCAGGGTGTCTGCAGAAGATGATTGCTGAGCCCGAAGATGCCCCGGTGAATCTGGCGCCCGGGATGAGTGTCGCGGTTGCTGAAGTACCATCCTCTTCGGGGATCAACCTGGACCAGATTGAACCCGGAGTACCGGTTGCCTTCGGGCAGCAGGAGGCCGGTCAGAACATCTGCGTCGTGTTTCTGGGCCAGCAGCGGGAGTTCTCCCCGGGACCTTGCCCCGGTGGCAGCACCCGGTTCACGGACGTTGGTCACGGCGGATACCATGCCCGCCCGATTGACGGCCAGCCAGGTGCCCCCGGAGAGCAGATCCCGCCCGGCCAGTACCTCGTCTTCCGCCAGGTCGCTTTGCCACCATTCCATCGGCGCTGTGGGCCGCTGGAAAAACTCATCGCGGTTAGCGGCAACAACCAGCGGAAAGTGTCGGTGCTGGCCTATGGAAAATACGATCAGGCACATGGCTATCAGGTTTCCTGTTCCGGGGACGGTGAGTGGCGCTGCGCCAACAGGCAAGTGAACAAAAGGTCGACGGTGTGTATCATACCAGCCTCTGTTTTCCGGTGCGTATGGCCTGAACGATGACGCTACTACTCCTGATTGCCCTTTACCTCGTTCTGGGCGCCGTTGCCGGTACCCTGGCAGGCCTGTTTGGCATCGGCGGTGGTCTGGTGATTGTGCCGGTTCTGATTTTCAGTTTCGACCTGATGGATTTCAGCGCGGATATTGCGGCGCATCTGGCGGTTGGTACGTCATTGGCGACGATTGTGTTCACGTCTATCAGTTCGATCCGGTCCCACCATCAGCACAAGGCCGTAAACTGGGAGATTGTCCGGGCCATGGCCGTGGGGATTGTGCTCGGCGCTATGCTGGGTGCCGTGACTGCCTCAATGCTTTCCGGTGCCTCGCTGCAGCTGATTATCGGCATTTTCGTGATTCTCATGGCCGTTAAGATGTTTCTGGATGTCAACCCGAAACCCGGGCGCGACGTCCCCGGCCGGCCTGGGTTGGGCGCGGCCGGTGCAGGCATTGGCTGGGCTTCGGCTTTGTTTGGCATTGGTGGCGGCACGCTGACCGTGCCGTTCCTGAGCTGGTGCAATGTGCGGATGCAGGCCGCGGTTGGCACCTCCGCCGCCTGCGGGTTTCCCATCGCGTTTGCCGGTGCGCTGGCTAATATGGCGACCGGATGGAATCATCCTGAACTGCCGTCGCTGAGCGCGGGATTTGTCTACCTGCCAGCGTTCGCGGGCATTGTGCTTGCTAGCGTCCTGTTTGCCAGCGTTGGCGCCAACCTGGCTCACCGGCTGGATGCCCGTGTGCTTAAAAAGATATTTGCCGTGTTCCTCATTCTGGTGGGAATCCGGTTTCTGATCTGACCTACGATTTCAATACTTGAGCCTGGAGTTACCGATGTTGCAGCACCCGCAGATTGACCCGGTCGCCATCTCCCTGGGGCCACTGAAAATCCACTGGTACGGGCTGACCTATCTGGTGGGTTTTGCGGTGGGCTGGTGGCTGGGCCGACTCCGCGCCCGCAAACCGGGCTCACCAATCACGCCCGCCCAGATGGACGATCTGCTGTTTTACCTGGCGCTGGGTGTCATTCTTGGCGGACGTTTCGGCTACGTTGTTTTCTACAATTTCGACGCGTTCCTGGCAGACCCGCTCTGGCTTTTTCGGGTGTGGGAAGGTGGCATGGCATTCCACGGCGGCCTGTTGGGCGTGATCTTTGCCATGTGGTGGTATGGGCGTAAAATCGACCGCGGCTTCTGGCAACTTGCCGACTTCGTCGCACCGCTTGTGCCGATTGGCCTGGGCGCGGGCCGGATTGGCAACTTCATCAACGGCGAACTCTGGGGCAAGCCGACGGATGTGGCCTGGGGAATGGTGTTCCGCACCGCACCGGATTCGCTGGCGCGCCACCCCTCTCAGCTGTACCAGTTTGCGCTGGAAGGCGTTGTGCTGTTCGTGATTCTCTGGTGGTTCTCGTCAAAACCGCGGCCACGAATGGCGGTGTCTGGCCTGTTCCTGCTGGCGTACGGTATCTTCCGTTTTCTGGTGGAATTCGTTCGTCAACCGGATCCTCAGCTGGGTTACCTTGCCTTCGACTGGCTGACCATGGGACAGGTACTATCCTTCCCAATGATTCTCGCGGGCGCTGCCCTGATGTTCATCGCTTATCGGAGAAACGCGGAATGAAGGCCTATCTGGATCTGATGCAGGACGTAGTCGACAACGGCTTCAACAAAGGCGACCGCACGGGCGTGGGCACGCGGTCTGTTTTCGGCCGCCAGCTAAGATTCAACCTGCAGGAAGGCTTCCCGCTGGTCACCACCAAGAAAGTCCACCTGCGCAGCATCATCTACGAACTGCTCTGGTTCCTGCGCGGCTCCACCGACAACAACTGGCTGAAAGATCGCAAGGTGTCCATCTGGAACGAGTGGGCCCTGGAAAACGGCGACCTCGGCCCGATCTACGGTAAGCAGTGGCGCAGTTGGCAATGCCCTGACGGCAGTGTGGTGGACCAGATCAGTGAAGTGATCGAACAGATCCGCACCAAGCCCAATTCCCGCCGCCTGATCGTCTCCGCCTGGAACCCGGCCGAACTGCCGGACGAATCCATCGGTCCCCAGGACAACGTCCGCGCAGGCCGCATGGCCCTGGCCCCGTGCCACTGCCTGTTCCAGTTTTACGTTGCTGACGGCAAGCTCTCCTGTCAGCTCTACCAGCGCAGTGCGGACCTGTTCCTTTTATCGGAAACCGAGAAAAATGCACAGTACGTGATGGCTGCGTAAAATTTAGTTAATTTAATCTATTTTATTTGCGACAGTTGAATTTTGCACAATGCGTTTCTATAGTGTCTCTTATAAAGGAGATACTTCGTGGAAATACGTGTTGTTGAAAAAGCACTTTTAACTGGAAGCCAAATCGACAATTTGGAAATTGGAGCGCGAGAAGTCTCCGGTGCTCTGGTTTTTGATGATGAAGGGAGGGTTGTTCAGTACGCCTCGGAGTGGTTGACCACTCTCACAGACCTACAAGCCATTGCCTACACCTCAGCTGAAACATACGCACGAAACATTTCGTATTTCATTGAGTTTCTGAGCCGCAGACCTGAGAACGTCGGTTTGACTGCTGATGAGATGCTTCTGCGGGTTAATTTAACTGTCCTTGAAGACTGGATCATCAGCCAGCAAGAAGTCGCGAGTGTTGATCGATCAACAATCAGAAACCGAGAGGGCTGCCTTCGTTCTTTTTATGACTTTTTTAGCAAGAACGAATATAGAGATCCCATTCTCGAAGAAAGCCCATTTCCTGCTAAGTTCTTAAGCGCTAAACCCCACTTGAAACAAGTCGTCAGTGCAAGCCTAAGTGATCTTGTGGCTCTCATGAACGAGTCGCGATACGAGCGAGAACGTCTTCTCCTACAGTTTATGTATGACTCTGGCGTCAGAATAAGTGAAGTCCAGCGAATCACTTACCGTGACATTCAAGAGGCCATCAAATTTAGTAACTCGGAGTTTGTGTCTTCGAAAAAAATTGAAGCGCCGGTCCATCCCGGCTACGCGCCTATTCTCATACGAGGTTCAAAAGGGCGGGGCAATTCGATCAAGGAGCGATTCACAATCATCACGGCGCCGACACTGAAACGAGTTGCGTCGTATCATGCTTCACCACTTTACAGGCGCTATCAAGCGAAATTCCAAGACCGAAATGATTGTCCTGCCTTCCTGAATTCTGAAGGCAGTGCATACAACGAGAGTTCACTAAGCAAGATGATTGAGCGGCGTTCGAAGTCAGCGCTCAAAAAGAAACTTATTTCTAAAAAGGTTCACGCGCACCTTTTTAGACACGGATCAGCGTACCTCATGCTGCAAGACCCTAATTTGGGGAGCGATTTTCTTGAACGCCTAGTTAATGTCCAAAAAACTCTCGGCCACGCGTTCATATCGACTTCCGAGCGCTACACAAGTATTCCTCTTGATATCTATGACTCAATTGCAGACTCAAGCTCCGGGGGGATGAGGTCGAAAATTGAAAAGATGGCCGAGGTCGTTGAGAGAACCAAGCTCCGGATAAAGTTAGGAGACAAAAAATAATGCCAAGGCAAAAAAGGAAGCGCGCTGATTATCTGGAAAAGGTTCGGCAATGGCTCAACGAAGCCTCTCGAAATCGCGAGATGCTCTACAGCGTGAAACTGACTGACAAATACACGGATGCGCCAATTGTCAGTGTAGAGAAGTTTCTGAAATTGCTTGGGTTGCCGGGCAGCGGTCGAAATATTCTTCGGAGCGACTGCAAGGATGAATTAGAGAAAATTACTGAGTTGATGCGGTTGGAAGGACTTTTAGTCTCGGGCATCTCAGCGAACGATTTGAACCTGATTAACGGTTTAAAACTTCTGCTACAACGACTTGAAGCTGATCCGGCATTGCTTAAAAGGATTCAGGTTTTCGGAAACTCAATTCAAGTCAAGCGACTCGTCCATGCGTTTCCGGAGTGTGAACTTAGCACCTCAATCGCGTCCGGCAGGTCGAAGGATGCGAGTGCTTACTTCAAGGATGTCTTTTCGGTTCGAGTCATGGAGCTTTTTAAAGACGAGGGTATCTACGACTCTACTGATTACATCCCTGTTGTCGAGCGAGAAAGGGGTGAGCCTACCGAAACCTCAGTGGAGAAGTTCAAAAAGGCCAGAGATAGTTCGAAGGTATCATCTGTCGCCGAATTCGAAGCGCTCTGCAAAGAGCCTTTCGACGTTGGCTATTATTTGTGTGCATTGGGAGCTCGAACCGTATCTGAAGCTTCCTCGATCAACAACTTTAGCGCCACATATCAAACCCTTAAGCGATTTTTTTGTGCGCAAGGTTTGCTTGGGGTTGAGCCAGTCAATGAAATACTCAATGAGTATGTTTCGCTTAAGTTTCGAACCTACCTCGAAGATTACGTAGCAACAGGGCAACTCTCGCCCAGTTGGGCAACGACAATGTTGTCATGTTTGCAGATATCTTTAGATCGGTTTTCTGAGCTCCAGGATGCGAGAGACTTCAGTTATATCAAAGCAGCTGGATTCGATACGCGAGGGAGAACGACTGATAGTTATAAACCGTACCCGAAAACACATCGTGACATTGTCGCAGGGGTTCTTAACACGGAGATCCAACGGGTCTGGGATCGTCATACAACGCCTTATGTGAAGACTACAGCTGGCCGCACTTTCGTAAAAGAAACTGCAACCGGCGCAAAAATCAACGGTGACCTGTGTACTGAGCAAAACTTGCATTGGTATTTTGATCAACGACTGGGGTCGCAGCGGATCACGTTTAAGGACCTATCAAGTCTCAGGGGTTCCTCTCCGGATACACTATTCTATAGAGCGGTCAACAATTACCGGAATCGTAACCCGGAATCCCATGCTTCCCTGGAAGACCTCTATGAAGCTTGGGGTGTTCCGAGAGATGTCTATCGCGAAGAGTTGTTCCCCTTTTATATGCGGCTTCTGCAAGTGACGGGAATGAATCCGATGTCCGCGCTGGATCTCGATGTAGATGCATTTGAGCCTCAGCATTCCGCAACTTTAAAGCCTTGCATTCGCTACTGGAAAGCCAGGAGTACGGGAGCAAAAGATCTACACCTTGATATTTTCAACTCCGAAATCACTTGGCTCTCCAAATCACAAGCTGCGGAGGTTGCTGACATCGTTAACAAGGTAATTGCGCTTACTGAAAACCTGCGCTCTCGGCTACCGGCTAATCACGAATTCAAGAACCTACTATTTATCGCAGCCGGAAAGCCGCCAAAAGGATATGGGCAGGTAAAGCGCCTCTATGAAAGCGGCTACGAGAAGATCAGAGAACACTTTGAACGCAGGTATGGTGATGATTTGATCGATGTCGAGACCGGTGAAGTTATCACCTTGGTGGGTACACGCTTTAGGTCTTCCATCGTCAGCGAAATGATTGAAGCTGGAGTATCCATACGAGAAATTCAGCTTATGTTAGGGCATGGCTCCATTACCACGACGCTCACCTACCTAGATCGAATGGATTTCAACAAACAAGCGCGAGTGCAGATTCAAGAGAAGCTCCAAACCATCTATGACAATGCTTGGGTGCCGAAAGAGCCACAGAGTGTTCCAAGCGCAGAAAAGTACCGCGGTGAAATTATTTTCAAAACACCCCTTGGTGGATGCGCGAATATTTTCAACCCACCTGACTTCATCAAGAATTCAAAGAGCTATGACGGCGGTGCCTGCTCGAATTTCAATAAGTGCCTTAGCTGCCCGAACGTGATTATCACTCGCGCTCACCTACCCGATCTTTTTGCACTCCGTAGGGATTATCAGACGGCGTGGCAGCATGGAAAGGTTGCTACTACTCCCTATGGCACTGTGATTCGAGAAAATATCGATATTCTTGAGTCAATTCTCGGTGACGAGTCTGAGTTTGCCAAAAGTGAACTTGAAGAGGCAGAGCTACTCGCTCGATACATTGATTCAGCTGTGAAGATTGACGGGGTTGCAGTATGAAGGTGCAGGCAGTTTGGGACAGCATCAAGAGCTACAAACAATTATCGACAGCGCTTATCGCATTGCATTTGGAGGATCAGCTAGACAAGCGTAAAGCTGATGCGGCAGCGGTGAGCGCCATTCGCGAAATTATGAACTTGGAGGTTTCAAGTGCGTCCCGATTTGAAGACCAAACTTGGTATTTCCCAGAAGCCAGGGAAAAAGCAGCGAAGACCCTGGCATCAACACGATTCACGGTTGCTTTTGACAACTATCAATGCATCCCTAAGCCGATAATCTTTCAAGTTAAGCTAACAGTGCTCATGGCGATGTTACTCCCTCGATCTGAGATTGCCGGAGGTGATCGGAAGCACAGGCCAATGGCCGTGCAGACTGTCGTACCGCTGTTCAGGTCTTGGCTTTCCTATATGAATCATGTGTTTTCACGGATGAATCATGAGTTTTCTAGCGATGTTGTGGGCGATAACTTTCAGTCACTCGAAGCTGTGAAAAGGTCTCATTTTGTTGAGTTCTCTGAGGGATTCAAAACATCCACCAAGACGGCTCGGGTAATTGAGAGAGTGTTCGCTATTTTCCAATCAAAGCGAGTTCATGAGCTGCTGTTTGCTGAGCACTGTTCATTCCCAAAATTGCGTCAGACGAAAGCCGTTGTAACAGAAGCGGTAAAGGACGGTCGCGAGAAAGTTTTGTCTGACCTGGTTTGTGAAAAAGCGTCCGCAATCTCCGGATACATCATTGCTGATTTTCTCAAAAAACTGGATGTCGAGGTTACTGATCAAAAGTCGACAGATCTAATGCGCAATTTCCCATTTGAGTTAGGTTCGGTGAAGCTCCTAGACGTTGATTGGGCCACGATCGACACCTACGCTGCGCTAAGACTGTTCAAGAAAAAGTATCCGTTTGACGTCGCACTGCAACACATCGATCCGTCGAATTTGCTCACTAACAACCATAAGGCGCATTCCTATGAAACTGCCCTAAGAGAGCATTTTGCTGACCGTAGCGCGAATATTGATACGCTTAGTGAGCTTAATCAGTACCTAAATCTGGTACACAAAGCGGCGACTTATATGGTCGGTCAGTACACTGGCATGCGACCGTCGGAGCTTATTGAAGTGCGCTTGGATACGCCCCTGCAAGACTCCTTTGGCGTTCCGTGCATCGTCTCATCAGTTCGAAAGCACCAGGGTTCCGAGCGAGCACTCTTTGACGATAAATGGGTTTGCATTCCAGCGATGGTTGATGCATTGAATGCAGCTCGAATTGTTTCACGCACAAGAGCAAACCCCTTCCTCTTCTCGAAAGCGGAGACCGTAGCTTTCGGTCAAGAGCCCTCCCATCTTTCGCAAAAGGGCATTAAGCACATCCTTCACGAGTATTTTAAACAGATTGTTCCCGAGGAGTATGAATCTGAATCTTTGTACCCCTATGTACTGCGACACACACTTGCCTATCAGCTGTTCAGAGCGGATTTGGGGCTGCCATTCATCAGTCACCAGCTGAAACATTTTGGGAATCTGGTAGGAGCGTTCAGCGTTGCGTCGAATAAAGGATTTTCTGAGGTGACGCTTGGCTATGGCGACATCGGAGAAAAAATCAGCAGTTCAACTGATAAGCGGAAAAGTCTCCGACACAAAGCCGAAATTGATGCGGTCAAGGCGAGCTATGACCCGGATGCAGCATACGCTGGGACAAATGCGGATGAGCACTCAGAGAGGATGATTAAGATCTTTCAAGGTTATCAAGCTGCGGGCTATTCGAAAGAGGAGATTTTCGAAGCAATGGCTGAGCAGGGAATGGCGATAACGAACGTCGGGACCGGGATGTGCTACGGGGGCAAAGCCGAGGATTTCGATGAGAGCTTGCCCTGTATCGGTGGCCTCAGATGCAATCCCGTGCGCTGCAAAAACGCGGTCGTAACCGAGGCCCATATTCCCAAATGGCGGGAAGTTTATACCGAGAATTTGAAGGTCGTTGATCAAGGAGAGGACGGCCCGAATTATGAGCAAGCGCTGGAAGGTGTGAACGAAGCGCGAATGGTTTTAGGGTCACTAGGGGCGCTGAAATGACCGAGCAAGCATTCGATGAAAAGAACGAGCAAGACTTCGATGATGTCACTGAGCGCATCAATGAGGCGCTCCTGAAAATTGCTTCTGACGCCAATATCAGCGCTACGAAGACCAAATTGGCTAGTCTTGCGGGCGTTCACAGAAATACGATTAGAAACCGAGGTTGGCCAGAAGAGAGGCTTCAGGAAATTAAAAGGCAGAGAAAAACTGAAGCAGAACAAAAGAAAAACGCTGATGCTAGCCAGCCCAAACCGGTGGAGGTGCTCACCGACAAGCTTCAGAAAGCACAGTTAGAGATCATGTATTGGTTCAAAAAACACAATGAAGTCATGAAGCTGTATGAAGGCGCCAATGAAAGCGTGAAGTACCTCGCCAAATCCAGGGATAAGTACAAGCGCGAAGTCGAAGCCTTGAAGCAAGACTTAGGTGAGTTGAGAGCTGAATATGAGCGATTACGTGACTTACTAAATACGGTGAAAGACTAATGAGACAGTACCTAGATTTATGCCAACGAATCATTGATGAAGGTGTATGGGTTGAGAATGAGCGCACCGGCAAGCGCTGCCTAACAGTCATAAACGCGGATATGGAATATAACGTCGGTGGCAACCAGTTCCCATTGATTACGACTCGAAAGAGCTTCTGGAAGGGGGCCATCGCCGAGCTACTTGGTTATCTGAGAGGTTATGATAATGCTGCTCAGTTTCGAGCTATTGGCTGTAATACATGGAACGCTAACGCTAACCAAAACGAAGCTTGGTTGAAGAATCCGGCCCGCAAAGGCGAGGATGATATGGGCCGCGTCTACGGTGTCCAGGGGCGGAGTTGGATGACTCCAGAAGGCAAAACCATAGATCAGCTTCGGAAAGTCGTGGATGACTTATCCAGTGGCATTGATGATCGGGGGGAGATCGTTACGTTCTACAACCCGGGCGAATTCCATCTCGGTTGCTTGCGCCCGTGTATGCACACTCACAACTTCTCTCTGCTCGGAGACACTTTGTACCTGACGAGCTCCCAGCGGTCGTGCGATGTGCCCCTGGGGCTGAACTTCAATCAGGTACAAGTGTTCTGTCTTCTGGCGCTAATTGCCCAAATTACCGGACACAAACCTGGCAAGGCATTTCACAAGATCGTGAATGCGCATATCTATGAAGATCAGCTGGAGCTTATGCGCGATGTGCAGCTAAAGCGTGAACCTTACCCATCGCCACAATTCAACATCAACCCAGACATTAAGACGCTCGAAGACATCGAAACGTGGGTGACAGTGGATGATTTTGAAGTAACCGGTTACCAGCACCATGACCCAATCAAATACCCGTTCTCCGTCTGAGCCCCTTTTGGAGGCCCTCTGAGCGTGTTTTAGGCAGAGGTGGTACTTGGTGAAAGGTTTTATGTTTTTAAATGCTTGGGTGTCGTCTGTGAGGTTACATGAGTAAGGAAAAGGGGCAGGAATACCTCGATAGGTTTAACGCATGGTCTGCGTCCATGACGGATGACGATTTTCGCCAAATCGTTTATGGCCCAAAAGGCATCCTCAATCGGCAACAGATCAAAAAGCTAGCAGGGCTGAGCGATCAAGCCGTAAAGAAGAACGCGAAAGTCGTTGAGGCGCTGAGGTTGTTGGAAGATCGACTAAGAGAGCGCGGTGTTCTGCCTCCATTAACCGATGCGGGCGAGAAAGCGAAGTCTGAGCCCAAGCTGTACGACAAAACATCCAAACGATCATCGTCAGACAGTCAGCGGGTGGCAAAGCTGGAGTCCACAAATCACGATCTCCAGGTGCGAATTGAAAAGCTTGAAAAAGAGAATGAGGCGCTTCGCTCAAAGCTTGCCTCGAGTAAGGAAACAGTCGAAGCGGTCAATGATAGCCTTACGGTGTTTACTCAATGCCCGATGAACTGATTCCTTGCGAAGAAACGATACGCGTGACTGCTGTGCCTTTCCGTCGCAGCTTTTCAACTGTAATTCGTGGTGTTCCTGTTCGTGACGACCACTTACTCAAGTCCGCTACTTACTTCGTCTCGGTTATTGCCCCCAGCGCTTATTTACCAGTCGATCCGACTCCGGGGCAGCTCTGGAGAGTGCGCGGCCACAAAACGGTTAATGTGCTTGATCATGGGGCTTATGAAACGAACGAGCATGCATATAAAAACCCTGATGCCTTCGATTTTCAGATGCCGGAAACCGGGGAGAGCTTCATCACCTTTATCAGTAAAGATAAAACCTTTGCCGGTATAGGAGAGTCCAAAGCTCGTCAGCTCTGGAACCGGTTTGGAGCTGACATTCATCGGATACTGGCTGATGGCAGCGGAACAGACTTGAGAGGATTACAGGAAATATTATCGGAGCAGTCCATCAAAGCGCTCTTTGCAGGCTATGACAAGTATAAAAATCTGCGTCATACCGTTTGGATGAGCCAGGCGAAGATCCCTCATGCTGTGCAGCAGCGAATTCTGAAGCATCATCAGCTGGGAACTGTTGATGCAATCAGAAAGAACCCTTTTGAGTTGGTCCACTTTGGACTTAGCTTCAAAGAAGTAGATAAGATCCTCAATGCTATTCACGGCCACGCCTGGGAGCACAAGCGCTACCCAGAGGAACGAATTCAAGCCGCAGTAGTGCAGGCACTCAAAGATTGCATGTCAGACGGCAGCACTTGGCTCAAGGTCAATCAGGTAAGGAACCGGGTTTTCAATTACTTGAAAAATGAGGCCCTTGGCGAGAAAGGTATTCAGTGGCTCAAGAATGCGCCCGGTGTTGCTCTTTACCATGACGCGGATGATCGTCTTCATCCCACCGCTACTGCAATACAAGAGCTTGCTGTTGCGAAGCGCATCAATCATCTCTCGGCCATACGAACACCTCTATCAGAGGCCAATGAAGCTATCGTGGATGATGTCTTAAGGCAACTACCTTACGAGCTTGCGGAGAAGCAAAAGCTGGCCATTATGACCAGCCTTTCGGAGGGAGTGAGTTGCATCACCGGCGGGGCTGGAACCGGCAAAACTACGGTGCTTTCCACTTTTCTAAAAGCCGCAGAGCAAATGGGCTATGGAATAAATGCGGTCGCCTTGTCAGGGCGCGCTGCTATGAGGCTGCATGAGTCTATCGGGTATCTTACGATGACCATTGCTCGCTTCTTGAGGGAGGAGCCAGTGGCATGCCCGGAAGGCTCCAAGGCCCTGTTGGTTATTGATGAAGCATCTATGATAGATCTCCCGACGATGTTCCGCATCATTAATCACGTAGACCCCGCGGTTAAGATCGTCCTCACTGGGGACCCTAGCCAGCTGCCACCGATTGGTGTCGGAAAGGTTTTGCATGACCTGGTGCTATCCGATCGCGTTCAAAACACCACGTTAGATATCGTAAAGCGCCAGAAGGGAAGCACCGGAATACCGCAGTACTCTAAGCTAGTCAATGCAGGTGAAGTCCCGGCCTCCCTTAGTGCCGGGAGTATTCATTTTCACGAAGTTGCAGACACTGACTTAGCGCTCAAAAAAGCGATTGACCTTTATCTGATCAAGCCTGCTGAGTCTCGAATTATTGCGCCAACACGCAAGCTCGTCGGGGAGGCGAATGAGCTTATTCAGGACAATGTAAATGGCGACTCTCCTCTGATGAACTTTAACTTGGAGGGAGAAGATTATTTCCTGAAGTTGAGGCTCCACGACCAGATTCTTTTCACTCAAAACCACCCCAACTCGGGCGTTCAGAATGGATCCCTTGGTAAGCTAATTAGTGTTGATCAGGACGAAGACATCGTTGGGGTTGTTAAGCTTGATACCGGCGCTACAGTCGACATTGCGGGGGATTTGCTGGACGCTATAGAGCTTGGTTACGCCATGACATTGCATAAAGCCCAGGGTAGTCAGTTCTCCCGAGTAATCGTGTTGTTGAAAGAGGTGAAGATTCTGGATCGAAGCTGGCTCTACACTGCATTAACGCGGGCAGAGACAGAGGTCCACATTATTGGCACCTCGGAACTCTTTAAAAAGGTTACGGAGGCTCCCCCAAAGGCATTCAGACGCAAAACAATGTTGACTAGGTTAATCGATCACTTGCCTGAACTAAAACCAAACGGCGGTTCCATCTTGTACAGCTGATCAACCGTGGCGATCATATTGCTTCTTCGCGAGCTTGCTCGCGGCCAGCATCTAGACCAATCTCTCTGTAGGTCAAGTCGTCGAGTATCAGTGACAGTAACCGTTTGGCAAACCCATCTTGAGCCCGATACAGGAGCCTTCAGTGTAGTGTCCACTTGTTCTCTAGTGGGCACTATCTATGGACAACGTAAGAGTTCGCCGCCCTTACTGAAAACGTCGCCGGCATGGCTCGGAATTCCAGGCGCGGTTGGGAGCTGAGTGCCAAAATCCTCGGGCGCCCACAATCTCCTTAGCACGTGGCAGCTCTGAGAATTCTCAATCATGAGTTAAGATCACTACTAGTAGAAGCGATCAGTGTTGGGAAAAGGTAGTCGGCGTAATGTCACATGATGAGGGCATCCTTACTGGGTTGGACCGGGTTACAGACGAGCCGCGGTTCATCTCCGAGGTTGTCTCGGGCAGGGCCTGTAAATGCCGTTGTCCGGAGTGCGGTTCTGATCTGGTGGCCAAGAAAGGCCCGAAGATGGCACACCACTTCGCCCACGCTGTTCTTCCACCGGACATTCGTCGCTGCCAAGAATCAGCTCTTCATTTGAGCGCCAAGTTCATAGCGGCCCACGTTATTCGTCATCTGTATATTCCAGAGCGGAACATTCATGTTGCCTCGACCTCTCAAGAGATTGGCATCACCGGTCGATTCCAGCGCAGGCATTTAATGCACACTTTGGGAGCAAGAAATGTTGAACGATTGTCTGGTGCCGTCGAGCCGCTTGTGCCTGAGATATCTCCCTTTCGACCCGATGCTCGGGTCAACACAGCGTTCGGTACCTTCTTCATTGAGATAAAGGTCACTCACGCGGTTCCTCCTGAGAAACAGCAGGCGATGAAGGACCAGAATCTGGCGGTTCTTGAGGTAGATCTTTCAACTACACCTCGACGCGGAATCAGTGAGGAAGCAATTCGTGAATTGGTTACCTTCAACGCTCCGCGGCACTGGTTGTCTTTTGGATGTGATAGTGAGGTGGCACGACTTCAATGGGAACTGGATGAGTCGGTGTGCAAGAGAGAGGCGGCGGAGCACGAGGCACTGATGGAACGGCTCCGTGCAGGCTTGGAAGCGCCCTTACCCGAATTTCTTCGGATTCATCACTATCGCGCTAAGCCCGAGGGTGACAGGTCGGTCATGCTAAAGAATATGCCGGTCACGAATGTTCGCCAGCAAAATGGTTTCACGATGGCCGACCTTCCGGTGGCGAGAAATGTCCTGGTAACTACTGTTAGCGATGACACCTCGATAAACCGTTTGTTTGCCTGGCACGGGTCTATAAAAAAACACCCGCTGACCGTGCTATCTATCAGTGATAGCACGGGCATATACACAGCTTCCCCGAGCGTTCTAAAACGGTTATTCGAGTATCGAGGTAATCTAGACTCGCGAGTATCTCGGAATAGACACGAAGGAATCATTCACCGGTTGCGCACGAACTGGGGAGGTCCATTGCCCGAAACAATCTGGGTTGATGCTTTCAAAGCTTGGCCGGATGGACCGCATGTGCCGTACTTAGAGAATGTGAGTCTCTCCAGGATAAGGCAGAAAAAAGGGTTCACCTTTGCTGATATTCATGAGCTCCAAGATGTGATGGTCGTGTTCGACGATGACCAGCTGTCGATTAATTATCTGTTTGCCCGTCACGCCAAGGTCAAAGGCGGTCCTCTGACGGTTCTCGCGCTTGCCAAGTCTGCGACGATCTTCACCAACGCACGTATTGTTTTGAATAAGCTCCGCCAATATAGTTCCCATTGAAACTGTCATCTAGACGACACTACCTTCGGCTTGGCAGATAATGAATTTCAGTCTTGCCTGCGTAACCGTTCGATGATTTCACCTTGAGCCTGTCGTTGTTGTTGGATCCATGGATTTACCAGTTTGGTACTGTAAAAATCCCTGTTTTAGTTGCACCGATGATTAGAGTTTTCCGCTCGTTAGTGTTTCGCCAGGTATTCCCATGGGTCAGGGTCAGATTACCGGTCGCATACCGACAACCCACTGATTGGGTGCGAATCACTCTCCCGCCTTTTCGTGATGACATATTCCCAATAGCGCACTAAGTTACCCTCTAACTCATCGACAACGGGGTAGGATCAATGCGTAAAGCGAAGTTCAGTAAAGAAGCCATCATTGCAGCTGGTAAAACGCTCCAGTCGCAAGGTAGTGATGTAAGCCCAAACGCAATCAAGCTTGAGCTGGGAGGTGGAAATCCTACCCGGATCAAGAAAGTCTGGGATGAGTATGTTGGTACCGCTGAATCTTCTGACTCGGGGAAATCGAAACTAGAGAGCCGAATTAACCCTGATAATGACCTGGCGTTCCAAATCGACATTCCTGTAAGGCGCGCAGCGTTTGAAGTCGAAACAGTCTTTGAGTCATTACTCCACGATTTGACAGATAAGATACCGGAAAAACTTGATGACTTAGTGGACGTTGAGACGAGCAAGCTGTCGTTCAAGGTCGGTGAACTCAAGAGCAAGCTAAAGTTTGCGAATGAAGACCTTGCTCAAGTGAAGCGATATCGTGCAGAAGAGCAGCGGTTGTTAATGGAAAAAACGAAAGAGAACGCAGAGCTGAAGGACGCAGTCGACCACTTAACAAGGCAGCTCAAAACGCTTCAGGAAAAGCAGTTAGGCTGACCTACAAACTTACTTGTCGAGCTAACCAAATTCGTGACAGTAACCCAGTCCGTCCAGCTGCACTAGCTTCAAGATGGGGTCATCGGACGACTACTTTTCAAGGCTCTGAGAACTGGAAAATCGGTCGTCGCGACGATGAATTAGGTGAGGAGTGTCGGTTCAGCGATTTTTCTTTTAAAACATATAGATAAGTTTTCACCTGATTGCCGCGATAGTAGCTTTAAAGACCAATTTTGTCTCGCGGCCTCGAGCGAAGGACAATAGGAAGTCGTTGACCTGAACGGGTTTTCTGCCAAGCTTTGGGCACCTTCGAATTCAAATGCGAACCGGCGCAAAAGCGTTAATGATGACTCATATTCAAGTGCTATACCTAAATGGATCGACTAATGCCGAACGGCTACCCCCAAGAAGTGACTCGGCGTCTTTTCCTTAGCGGCGCGTTGGTTTTTCTGGCAGTGCTGCCCCCGGTTTTTGCTCTGCTTGGCACGTTGAAGCCGGAAGCGGAGACTCTAGCGTCGTGGTTTCAGAGAAGCGGGTCTTTATCGGTAATATTGGCGGTATTCGCTGAGCTTTCGCTGTTTAAGCTACAAAAATATCCCGGTGTCACCGGTTTAATCGATGCTAAAGACGGTTGGTCATTGTCATATCGAGTTATCGCTTATGCTGCCGGCTTCGTGGGTATCGCTGGTACAGTGATTTGGGGGTATGGTGATATTTTCATTTCATAGGTATAACAACGCCATCAAGCATAGCCGCCCGCAAGGCCGGCGGCTGGACCTCAAAACCTGGCGGTTTTATCGGCCGCTTATTGCTGGCGTTATGATTTTCAGGGAGGAGTAAATTGAATGGGATATTCTAGAAGAAAAGCGAAGAAAAGATATGCAGCTCGATATATGGCTAGGTTAACGTCGCAGGCGTCAAAGTTAGAAACGGTTGAAAGAGAAATAGCAAAGATTGGTGTAGCCCCTGAAGGGAAATATGTTGCAGCGAGCGGTGATGGTGACAGGGCAGATCTTGGAAGCGCAGTGGTTCCTATTTTCAAACAAGTCGATGATGGAAGCCTCCAAATTATTGGTACTGGTTTCTTCATATGTAAAAATGGAATTTTTGTAACAGCTGCCCATGTTCTAAATGAGGCTATTGACGACAATGGCAATCAAAAGTGTGCGATAGTAATTTTTCAGTTCACTGAGAATAATTCATATCAGATTCGAAATTTGATGCGCGGTGTCATCAAAGACAACTCTGATGTTGGAGTTGGTGTGTGTAGAGAAATGAAGCACAACAAAACAGGTGAGTTACTTACTAATGCTGTTCTACCAATCAGCAAAATTGAGCCTAAGGTAAATGACCATGTTTTTACATACGCCTATCCGAATACTGTTCACCTAAAGGGGGAGAAGGAAAATATATTTATAAATCCAAGGTTTTATGAGGGAAAAGTCAGTGAATGTTTTCCGGATGGAAGAGATTCAGTATTTCTACCATCTCGGTGCTATCAGACAAGTATTGCAATCCATGGCGGCGCTAGTGGAGGCCCTGTATTCAATGAAAAGGGGCATGTCGTTGGTATCAACAGTACGGGCTTTAATGATTGTCATGATATTTCTTTTATATCCTCAATTGGAGACATATTTGACTTAAGCATTCCGGGAATAAAGAGAAACCCGGGTGCTGATGAGGAGGCAGTAACCATAAGAAGGTTGCAGCAGCTTGGTCATGTTATAGAGAAATAGATCATAACGGGTTTTTGCATTTGATGCCTGTAAGCGCCGGCCTACGGCCTCCACTCACAGGCGCAACTTTCAAAGGCGTTAGCGAGGAGAAAAGATGATACACACTCTCCCTTGGGAAAGACGGCTTGATGATCTTGCTCACATTCTGGAGAGTTGTGGTTCCTCCTATTTTGATCCAGATAGATTTAGAAGGAATACTAATCAATTTTTGCAAACGTCAAGAACGATTACTTTTATTATACAGAAAAAAAAATCAGAAATTCCTGATTTTGAAAACTGGTATTCAGTAAATGTAGTCGAGCCTTGGCGTGATGATGAGCTTATGAAGTGGGCGAAGGATGCCAGAAATAAAGTAGAAAAACAAGGCGACCTAGATATAAACAGTGAGTTAAAAGTAACTCTTTTTTTCTCATATCTGTCGGAAGAAGACGTTTCCATAGATTGCGGCATCGATGAGCTGCTTAATGCAGGTGTCAAAAAGCTGATTCGTTTTGCCCAAAAGAGTCTTCCTAGTGCTATAAGTGACGCTGCCGCAGTTAAGATAGAGCGAAAATGGGTTACAGAAAAAATCGAAAGCTACGAACTTTTGTATGCGCTAGGATATGTCTATTCGAGAGTTTATGACTGTTGCTATAAATTAGCAAAACATCTTGGCCGGTCTTTTCCTGAGAAGTTGTTGAGTCCTTCAGACGTTTCGAGTTTGCATCAAGATTCTCGAAAAGTGCAAATGGTCAAAATGTCGGACTTAAAAACATATTCAATATCTTATTATCCAAGGAAAATTAGAAGAAACGAGGTTCCTGATAAAATAAAGGATATTTTTAAAGGCCAACGGCTGGTCGCTCCACATGATTTCGACTCGCTGGTTGAGTATTACAAGTCAATGGCTATACTGACTTTCAATCATTGGAAATACCACCAATCGATGACATTTTTGATAGCAGAAGATTGGTCTGTTCAAGATATGATTTCTCCGGTTTATGAGGATCAAGTTGATAAGTACTTTTTCTGGAGACTCATTGAAGAGAAGGTTAGATCCCAAAATACTTACTGCGTCTTAACGATTTCGGAGGCTTGGCTTAGGCAAATAGTAAATAATCAACATCTACCGATCAGGAAAATGCCGATTAAAGGAGAGTTTCTTCAATTAATGGCTTTCGATAGAGAAAACCATAGAGCGTCCTTACATTGGCCGATAGAGCGTGCAACTCCTGATTCAGAGCCTACTCTAGGCCCAGAGAGAATAGACGATATGGATCATGCGCCTCCATATATATTGATACCTGCCATGAGGGGGATGGACATTGAACCAAGTTTTTCGCCGAAGCCTAGATCCAGGCGTCGCTAACAAATGCGCCGCTTACGGCTGGCGTTAACGAGTTTTAGATGATCGGAACCTTAAAAGATCTAGAAGATAAAGTTGCCGAATACTGTGCAAATTATCGGCACCCTGACCTAGAAGGCTTCACACTAGGCCCGCTATACGATTTGTTTCCTGATCAAGCGGGCGGCGCGCTAAATGCAGGGCGCAAATGGAATGAGACTTGGCCAAGCAATGGCCGGGCCGGAGTCTATGCATTTCTCGATGCTGCTGGCGCATTGGTCTATATAGGAAAGTCATCAATGAAGAGCTCGGTTAGTGCGAGATTGAACGCATACACAAGCTACGGTCCCCAGAAAAGCTGCAAACTCAAGCACGATGGTTGGACTGTTCAGCCTCGATATGTGTTCATAATCGGTGTTCCTCGAACAACGTCATTTGAGGCTGCGGCTCTGGAGGAGTTCTTGATCCGCGAAATTCCAACCTCTGATAACGTAAACGGAGTTTGAGAGCTTCGTAAACAAGTCCGTCATCCGGACACCAAAAGCGTATCGCTTTGGGTACCCTCCGCTGCGCTACGGCGTCGGTTACCATCATCGTTAGGAGGCAACTAAGCCATGGAGTTTGCTGTTAATGGATAAGTTCAATACATTGGTCGGTCACCTATTTGGCAAAATCTACGACGAATTCCCGGTCCCTCTTCGAATTAGCCCTGAGCAGTTTCTCAAAGAGACAATCAAAGAAGACGATTTCGAGGGCTCTTTCAATTTTATGGAGTACTTTGAAAGTACAGTGAAATGGCTGGAAACAGCCGGATATATCTGGGTTACCCAAGATCTTTCTGATGATGGGTGTGCAGAGTTCGATGTAGTTCTGAGTGAGAAGGGGTTAGAAACCTTGCGCAGAGTGCCTAAATCGCTGGAGGGTACGGCGTCCATCGGTGAGCGACTTTCGAGCCTTGGTCGTTCCAAGGCTTCAGATGCTGTTAGTACTCTCGTTTCCCTCGCAATCACTAGCGCGGTCAATGGTAGCGGTATTGCCTCTTAATCAGTCATTCCTGTTCGCTACTGGCCTTGCGGCCGTCCGCCGGACGCCCCACTCGGGCGCCGCTTAATATTGGTGTTATAGGGATTAAGGAGTCGTCGTGATCGAATGGGTTTTGGTACTCACGATGCACATCGTTGCAGAGAAGGGTGGCTCTATGCCCGACGTTCAAATGCAAACTGTTGACGGGTTCACTTCATCGGCAGCATGCGAGAACGCGGGCCAGAGAATTGGTAAGGCGTTAATCAAACAGGTCGGGAAACACCGAGATCAGCAAAACATTGATCGGCGTGGTGGGATCGGTTTTCCTTCAGTTTACACTGAGTGCCTCAAAGTCACTAAATAGCCACTATAACCGGGCCATTAAGGTTGTTCCGGGCCGATGGCCTTCCACCGGGCGCCCACGTTGGAAGCCGCTTATTATAGGCGTTACAGGTGAAGAATGGAGATGACACCCGAAGAAGCAGAGAAACAGCTACGGAGAATTCGAGGCCAGCATATAGAAGGACGATGGTCTCAGTTATACCACTTATCGAAAGAATCTGGTGACTCCGCGATACGCTACCTTTTCACAACTAATGCGGGCGGCGCAGTCGCGGTACTTGCATATCTTGGTTCGGCGGCACAGAACGGAGGTGAGCCCTGGCCCGCAAAGATCGCTTTAGTCTGCTTTTTCACAGGGCTCTTATTCATAGGTTTTTATCGCATTCACATAGTTCATCACCAGGAGGGGCTATTTGAGAATTACAAAAAGCTTGTCAGTTCATACTATGAGGAAGATATCGATTGGGGCCAATTGCTTAAAGCCGACGAAGAAAAGGTTGGTAATTCAAAGGCCCCGTATGTGTTTGGTTACCTATCATTTTTCAGTTTTATTTGCGGGTGCATCGCTGGCGCAGTTGGAATTTTTTAGCCCAGCATATAATAAGTGGTTGTAGTTCGTTCCGGCCTGACGGCCTCTACTGGACGCTCTTGTAGGACGTCGCTGAACACCGGCGTTATGTGGTCATTACTCAGGTCTTGTTAAATTTTATTAATGGTGTCAGTCGGCACAGTTACCAGCACAAAACTCTCCGTTTAGAAAATCTGCTATGGTCAAAAATTATCCAGATTTGCGGGGGGTGCCAAAATGGAAATAGGCAAGATCTACAACGTAGTCTTTTTAACTGGTCGCTATGAAATCGAGTATGAAAACCGTGTTAAATGCATCAAAGAGACGCCGAAGTCATATCGTGTTGAGAGATCTGACGGCAGTACAAGGCTGGTAAGGCAGGACTTGATTCGGAACTTAGAAGAAGTGCCTGGCCACACATAATCTGACCATTCACGGCGACGCCCGCTGCATTGCGGTTTTGCCTCCATGCCGCAGGCGCGCATGGTGGCTTGCGTTAATTGTCAAAATCCGAGGTTCTTATGTCTGTTGTTTGGAGAAAAGAGTACACGGTAAAAACACCCGATCATCGTAATTTCAAAGTGTTTGTCTCGGAGACCGATGATGGGGCGATCTACGGTAGTTGTTTATGGTATGAAGGTGACCGTGCACTGAGAGCTCCTGGCGAAAAGAGTGAGGGATTAAGGTTTGATTTGAAGACATTCCACGCATCCTCAGAGGCTGTGGTATACGAAAAAGTAATGTCATGGGTTGTTGAGAAGTTCGGGTCCGATGTTGAGGTTACACCTGCTAATTAACTAGTCGGTCGACCCGACATCAAAAGCGTACTGCTTTTGGTTCCCCCTGCTGGCGCTCCGGCGCCGGCTACCTTTGCGTTACATGAGGTTGAGTTTGCGGGCATATGTGAACAACACGCTGGTTCACTGGACCGATGGAGGACAAACGGATTCCGGTGCTCTTGCGGCACTGACCTCTATCTGAAAAATACGCCAGTTTGGAATGCTAGGAGTAACCGGTCGGCATAGGCCAGACAGCCTTGGATTTCGCCGGCTGATTCGACACCAGCAGCTTGATTCTAGGAAATCTCTCAATCGTTTTGGCGTGATATCCACTTACACTGGACGCATAAAAGCATTCCAGATTGGTAATCCCGCCCATCTCCAAATAGCTCGGTTCAAGCAGGGTTTACTGGACGGTTTGCGTTTATCGGGACACCCAATGGTTTCAATTTATTGAGATCGCACTAAAGTAGTTGCTATCCACCACTCATCAAGAAGCTGAGAGCATAATGAGCAAAGACCTACTTGGGTTCGGGGACAATGACATCAGCGAGCTTGATAGCAAGAAGCACCAGGAGTTATGCCTTCGAAACCCCGGCAATGATCCGGAAGTTACTTTAGAGCAGTGGACGCTTGCACACCTGACTCGTAATGGGCTACCGATCGGATCAGTGGTGTATGGAGTCGTGACGGAATGTCTCACCGACGACTATTCTGTCGGAGACATCGTATGTAGTCCTGGCTTATTGGACACCCCGGAGCATCCTGGACGGCGAATATACGTGACACAGAGACTTCGGTACGAGTGCAAGGGCGCGGGCAATGAAATCACAATCCCAGAAGGCGAATTGAGTGAGAGGTTGCCGGATCCAAACTCCGAATTGGGCGATATCGGGGCTGGTGAGCTATGAAACCTCTGCTATGCCTTGACTTAGAGGGTACATTGATCAGCAATGCCATCTCCCAAATTCCTCGGCCCGGCTTGTACAATTTTCTGACCGAAGTGGCTGTCCTGTGTGACTTGGTTTTGTACACCAGCGTGAGCGAGGATCGTGCTCAAGCCATACAGAGAATGCTTGTTTGCGAGGAAGTGGCGCCTACTTGGTTTGCAAACCTGGACATAATCCGACCAGCCGGGACGCTGAAACCAAAATCAGCTTGTGGTCGCGAGGATGCTTTTCTCCTTGATGACCAGGAAGGTGTCATCGCACCAGGTGAGCATAATTGGTGGATACGGATCAATGAGTACCTGCCACCGTATTACGAGGATGATCGAGCACTCCATCGGGTGCTGGGAGAAATTGAAATACGAATTCGCCTATCCGAGCCGAGCGTCAGAGTCGATCTGGGAGACCTGTGATGCGGCTTGTCTGCATATCTGACACTCACAGCTTGCAAGATGCCATGCCTCCGATTCCCGAAGGCGATGTTTTGATTCACGCGGGCGATTGCACGGGATCGGGATCTTTACCTCAGACTGATGCGTTTACCAAATGGATGGGGGCGCAGCCTCACGCTCGCAAGATCCTAATTGCCGGCAATCATGACTTTTGCTTCGACAAAAATTTGCGCGATCCCGCTTGGTCAGCCTGGTCACGAAACATGTGTGAACAGAATGGAATCACTTACCTTTGTGGAGAGTCAGTATCAGTCGAGGGTATAAAGTTTTTTGGATTTCCTTGGCAGCCGATTTACCGACACATGGCATTCAATGCCTCAGAAGATGAGCTTGAAGAGAGGTTGAAGTTGGTGCCGGCTGATACACATGTTCTCATAAGTCATGGTCCTGCACTGCGTATCTTCGATTACATCCCTGATGAGCGAATGCACGTCGGTAGTCACGCTTTGGCACAGAGGATCGATCAACTAACGCACCTCAAGGCGCATATCTGTGGGCACATCCATGAGTCTTATGGTTTTGCGGTGCGCGAATCAGATGGCGTAAAGTTTGCGAACGCAAGCACCTGCAATGCGCGATACAAGCCTGTCAATCCGCCTATAATTATCGATCTGTGACTCAGCGATTAGGGTCGCATTTGGTTTCGAGTGAGGGAATGCAATGAAGCTTAAGGAAGTCCGCATCAGAAATTTTCGTGGCTACAAGGATGAGATTTCGATCACCTTCGATGACTTAACCACCTTGGTCGGAAGGAACGATGCCGGCAAGTCCACCATCCTGGACGCACTAGACATATTTCTTAACGACGGGGCGCCGGATAAAGATGATGCTTGCAAATTCGGCAATCCAAAAGATCTAACGATCACATGCATTTTCTCTGACTTGCCTGAGTCCGTAGTACTCGATCAGACAGCCACGACTTCTTTTGAGGCAGAATATCTGACTAACCAGCAAGGAATGCTGGAAATACAAAAGACCTTCAATGGTGAACTCGAAAAGCCAAAGCTGAGCTTTTTATATGCAAATGCATATCACCCAACAGACATGCACGTGGCTACTCTGACATCTCTCAACAATACTGATCTGAAGCAGCTGGCGCAGGAGCTCCGTGCTGATACAAGCAATGTTGACAAAAAGGTGAATGCGCAACTCCGTGAAGCTCTGCGAGGTTCGGTGCAAGAGCTGGTCCTTGCCCCTGTCTCGGTATCACTGATGGAAGGAAACGGGAGTAACATATGGAAAGGCATTCAGGCGGCTCTCCCTGCATTCGCCCTCTTCAAATCTGACAGATCAAGCACAGATCAGGACCCAGAAGCTCAGGACCCGTTGAAATCGGCCATTAAGGAGGCTCTAAAGTCAAAAGAGGCAGAACTCAATTTGATAACGGAGCATATTCAACAGGAGGTCAAGAAAATTGCGGATCTTACCCTAGCAAAGCTCAGGGAAATGGACCCTACTCTGGCTTCCACATTAACGCCATCGTTCACGAAGCCTAATTGGAGCAGTCTCTTTAAGGCCAGTATCACGGGCGACAACAATATCCCCATAAATAAGCGTGGTAGCGGAGTTCGGCGACTCATTCTGTTGAACTTCTTCCGGGCCAAGGCACAGAAGGCAATTGCAGAGCAAAGCAAGTCTAGTGTGATCATGGCGATTGAAGAACCTGAGACAAGTCAGCATCCTCGCAACCAAAGGCTGCTCGTATCCGCTCTTACGGAGCTGGCAAGTACTGACCAAGTCATCATGACAACGCATACTCCAATGCTTGCCAGGGTTGTTCCCGCTGACTCCCTACGTTTTGTGACAGAGAGCGAGAATGGCGATAAAGACATCGCCGTTGGCGGGACGGAAGAAACAAACGCTCTAATCGCATCAAGTCTTGGAGTACTTCCGGACCACACCGTGAAAGTGTTTATCGGAGTCGAAGGAAAGACAGATATTCCTTTCTTGAAAAACATCTCTCGTGCGTTAATTGAGGCTGGGGAAGATGTACCTGACCTGGAGCGCTTAGAGGTCGAGGGGGAGGTTATTTTTACGCCATTCGGCGGTTCCGGTCTTGCACTTTGGTGCAACCGCCTGGCAAACCTGAATAGGCCTGAGTTTCACCTGTATGACAGAGATACGCAGCCCCCAGAGCTTCCGAAGTATCAGCGGTACATCGATGAAGTAAATGCTCGCCCAAATTGCTTTGCTACCTCAACAAATAAACTGGAAATAGAAAACTATCTACACGTCGACGCAATAAACGAGGCGATTGCTGATACTGGCATTGACCTCCGGATTGGGCAGCAACCGGAAGACTTCCACGACGTCCCAAACCTTGTGAAGAATGAGTTGAATGCCGTGGCGCCTCAGGGAAATAGGTGGGGCGAGAGTCGCGTTAAAGAGTTTCTGTGTAGTGCTGGGGCGGCGCGCATGACTAAAGCACGTCTGGATGTAGTTGACCCGAATGGCGACATCTTGGCCTGGATGGCGAAAATCAATGAATTCTTGGCTCAAGCGCAATAATGCTACTACACGGCACTGCTCCCACTCTGATAGCAATTCCACTTCACTTCGTTGCCGCAGGTGAACTTGGTCGTTATGCGCAAAGTGATTTCATTTTGAGTATGACGGAGCGGATTCCACATCAATTTTTCAAGAAGAACCAAAGCGCCACACTTTTCTGTCGAAATCCTCGCGCATGGCATTTTTTTAATGGGCCCGAAATTTGGGAAAGATGTTTTAAAACATTAGGTTGAATATTTTTTGGGTGATGCGTTTGCTCATTTAATCAACCAACAAAAAGAAAGAACCAAAAACCACACTTTTCCTATCGATGAACCAAGTGTTTCTCTCAAAGCCTTGCCACGAGCGGGCTAGCGATTAAATGGAAAAATTTTCCGGGGTTATGTCCGGAGCGGTCTTGCTGGAAATCATGCTAGGTAAATTAACAAATGCCAGCGGTGCACTGGACCTGCTCGCAGATGAGAAAATATGGATGGTCCATCTACAGAGGCGCCACTTGATGGTCGAGCATTCGGTTTAACAATGACCCCATTGGCTCCGCCCTCTTTTGCGCGCGTTGAGTATCCGTAATAAGCTGAGCCGTTTGAGCCGGATGCTTATCAGCGGTTTTTTACAGCCAAGTTTCAACAAGCAGGAAGATAAAAATTGCAAAACCTATTTAAAGATCTTGAAAGCCTTTTGCAGCAGGAACAGTCCTTCATTTCTGATGGTGCAATCCTCAAGAATGCGGTGGTTGAGGCGGCTTTGAACTTGGACTCTCGGCTACTGGAACTTCTGATGCAATCCGACACGATCAAATCGCATTTCTTTACGGAGGTGTCAGGTGTAGTTGTGTTCGACAAGGTGAAATTTCAGGACTTCGTCTCCAATAAAGCGTTCCTGCCAGACAGTTATACCGCCTTCAAGAATCGAATTGGCTTAATGAGTAGCGATAACGACTATTTGAGCCAGTCACGCGACGTGGTGCTCGCTTGGCCATACAAGGATTGCGTGCTGGAAGGTGGCATGACGAAAGAGGATTCGGGCCGCAACGAAGTGTTCTGGAACACGACACTGGCCCCGGACGACATCACGCGGCTGTTTGAACCCAAGGTGCTGACCGGCTGGGAACGTTGGGATGCCGAGGCTGTTGCGGAGGGCAAGGCCAAGCCCGTAGAGAAAGTGTCAGAGGATGACAATCTGCTGATCAAGGGTAACAACTTGTTGGCGCTGCATTCGCTGAAAGTGCGCTATGCGGGCAAGGTAAAGCTCATCTATATTGACCCGCCCTATAACACTGGCAATGACGGATTTCGGTATAATGATCGGTTCAACCATTCGGCTTGGCTGACCTTTATGCGGAACAGGCTTGAGGTAGCGAAGGATTTGCTGAGCCGGGATGGAGCGATCTTCGTCAACCTGGATGATGGCGAAGCGCATTATTGCAAGGTGCTGATGGATGAGGTTTTCGGGCGCGATAACTTTGTGGCCAATGTTGTTTGGCAGAAGAAGTATTCACCTGCGAATGATGCGACTTGGTTCAGCGATGATCACGATCACATTCTATGTTTTGCAAAGGACAAGGAGATTTGGAGGCCTCGTTTATTTGCACGGAGTGAAAAGCAACTTGCAGCGTATAAAAACCCGGATAACGATGAACGGGGTTTGTGGAAGACTGGCGATTACCTATCAAACAAAAGTAAAGAAGAACGCCCTAATAGTTGGTTTCCAATCACTCATCCAAAAACTGGCGAGGAAATTTGGCCACCAAAAACGACAGTTTGGCGTTTCAACAAAGAGCAACATGAACGAAATGTCGCAGAAAATAGGATATGGTGGGGCGTCAAGGGTGATAATGGCTCGCCCGCAGTCAAGCGCTTCCTTAAAGACATCAAAAGCGGCGTGACGCCCCAGACGATTTGGAAATACGAGGATGCGGGACATACTCAGGAAGCGAAGCGCGAAGCCAACGCGCTCAATGCCGGTTCGCCCTTTTCAACACCGAAACCCGAACGTTTGCTTCAACGCATTGTTCATGTTGCGTCGGATGAAGGCGACTACGTTCTCGACTTCTTTTCTGGCTCAGGCACGACGCCTGCGGTAGCCCATAAAATGAAGCGGCGTTGGTTGGCGATTGAGCAAATGGATTATATTCTCGACTTGCCAAATTCGCGTCTGCGGAGAGTCATAGAAGGCGAGCAGGGCGGCATTTCCAAATCCGTCGATTGGCAAGGAGGCGGATCGTTTGTTTATGCAGAACTCGCGGCCTCTAACTCGACTTTTGCAGACCGCGTTGAAGCAGCTCAAGATACAGCCGCGCTACAAATCCTCCGAGAGGACATCCAAAATACCGGCTTTCTGCGTTATGACGTAGATCTGAGCGCCTTTGACACCAAAGACTTTTCCGCCCTGTCCCTGGAAGATGCCAAGCGAGTTTTGATGGACTGCCTTGATGCCAACCATTTGTATGTCAACCTCGGTTCACTAGAGGATGCAGATTTCGACATTTCAGATGAAGATGCCGCTGCTACACGCTCTCTCTATGGGATTAAGTCGTGAGCCAAACTCTTAACGACAAGCTGAACGGCGCGGTTGAACTGGGGTTGCTTAGTAAGGTTATCCCTGACTTTATTACCAGCAATTTGGCTTCCAAGATTGAATTACGACCCTATCAGATTACAGCTTTTGAGCGTTTTCTGTACTATATTGAGGACTTTCCGCAGCGTCCGACCAACCCACACCTACTGTTCCATATGGCTACCGGCAGTGGAAAGACTGTGCTGATGGCCGCGCTCATACTTGATTTGTACCGGCGTGGCTATCGTAACTTCCTGTTTTTTGTAAACTCTTCTCAAATCATTGAGAAGACCAAGGAAAATTTCCTCAATCCCGCATCTGCCAAACACCTATTCCGATCGCAGGTGCGTATCGAAGAAAAGCCGGTAGAGATCAGATCGGTCGAGACATTTGATGCGGCTAACACCGAAGCCATAAATATCCATTTCACCACTATCCAAGGGCTTCATACTCGTATGATGGCTCCAAAAGAAAACGCTATCACAATTGAGGACTTCCGTGATTACAAGGTTGTGATGATCTCGGATGAAGCACACCACTTGAATGCCGAAACGAAGAAAACGTTGACCAAAGGCGAAGCCGAGGATAAGGCAAGCTGGGAAGGCACAGTGTCGGAGATTTTTGCGCAGCACCCCGAGAATATGTTGCTTGAATTTACAGCGACTGTAGACCTTACGCACCCGGCAATTCGGGCGAAGTATCATGACAAGATTTTGTATGATTACTCTCTGAAGCAGTTTCGTGAGGATGGATACTCCAAGGACATTGAATTACGGCAAGCTGATTTGCCACCAAAAGAGAGAATGATGCAGGCAATGGTACTGAGTCAGTACCGTCGCAAGGTGGCCGAGGCGCACGGATTGCATTGCAAACCGGTGATCTTGATGAAATCCAAGACTATTAAGGAGAGTGCCGATAATGAGTCGGCCTTTGCTGAAATGGTTAGCGGATTGTCCAGTGAGGCGCTTGAAGCGATCAGGTCAGCATCTGAAGATGATGAGACCCTCTCCCGCGCCTTCACTTATATCATGGATGAGCGGGGCTTAAGTGGTGCTGATTTTGCCCGTGAGCTACGTGGCGATTTCGCTCTAGAGAAAGTGGTCAACGTAAACAATCCAAAAGATCTAGAAAACAGACAAATAGAGCTGAACGCGCTTGAGGATCGGGAAAACGAAATACGCGTAATCTTTGCCGTGGATAAGCTCAATGAAGGATGGGACGTGTTGAACCTTTTCGACATTGTTCGCCTCTATGACACCCGGGATGGCAAAGCCAATAAGGTAGGTAAAACAACCATGGCAGAGGCTCAGCTAATTGGGCGCGGGGCGCGTTACTTTCCTTTCATCGCCCCCGACCAGGTTGATGCCCCGACAGAAAAGCGTAAGTACGACAATGCGTTGGACAACCCCCTACGTATTTTGGAAGAGCTGCATTATCACTGTTCCCACAACCCTAAATACATCCAAGACATCCGCAATGCACTGCGTGAAACCGGTATGTTGGACGACACCGCCAGAACTGTGCAATTGCGGCTTAAGGACAACTTCAAGCAGTCAACTCTCTATTTGTCAGGGCACGTCTGGGCGAATGAACGGATTAAAAACCCGCGCGATGATGTGGATGGCTTAGACGCATACAAGATCAAGGGCAACTACACATATCCAAGCCTGATGACAGGCCGCGTTACAGAGGCTTCAGCTTTTGGTACGAGTCAGTTGACGTTGAAACCGAATGGTAAAGAGCCCATTTCGCGCGAGTTCAAGCTGGTAGATTTTGGTAGGGCGATTCTTGGTTTCGCGATGGATACCGATGACCTTTTCCATTTCGCTAATCTAAGGACCTACTTTCCTAAACTCGCCAGTGCATCGGAATTTGCAACTTCTGATGACTACCTGGGCGGTGTGACAGTGACTGTAAGGGGGCTGCCTGAGGACCTCGAAGGACTGACGGCGCGACAGAAGCTGGAAATCGTGCAGTATGTGCTTAAACAGATCAAAAATGAGGTGAAAAGTGAAAGTGTAGAGTACGTCGGTACCAAGGAGTTCAAGCCTCATAAGATCAGCGAATGTTTTACCGACAATACGTTAAAGTTACGTTTGGAGGGTGAGACGGGTCTGAGTTGGGTCAAAGGCGAAAGCAATGTACCAGGATTGGACCAGATCGATCTGCAAACCAAGGATTGGTTCGCTTACGATGACAGCTACGGCACTGACCAGGAAAAGCACTTTATCAAATTTCTGAATGATCATGCTGATCGTTTGCGTGAGTTGTACTCCGATTTCCATCTGTTGCGGAATGAAAGGGCGGTTAGGCTTTTTGCGTTTGAGAGCGGTCAGGCATTTGAGCCTGATTTTGTACTGTTCCTCCGAAGGATTGAGTCTGGAACCGAAGAAATTATGCAGCTTTTCATTGAGCCAAAAGGTGCTCACCTGATAGATCAGGATAGGTGGAAAGAGAACTTCCTCAAGCAACTGGAGAAGGATGCGAAGATGCATCTTTTGTTTCAAGGCAAGGACTACAAAGTTTTCGGATTGCCCTTTTTCAATGATGCGGCCCCTGTAATCAATGATTTTCGGGAATGCTTTGGCTCAAACGTGGGCACTGATAGCAAAGTATAATCAGTAGTGTAGCGTTTACCCAGTTCATACTGACGTTAAAGCATCACCGAATTAGCAGCGCCTGTTGGTAAGGTCCCGGTCCGCCGAGCGCCGTATCCTTGGTTACCCTTTTGATGGGTTGCAGTCATCGGCTGCAACCCCTGCCAGGCCGGCGAGGGCCGGGGTATGGGGCTGGCCCCATTGGAGTTAAGATGAGTCACAGTAGTGTAGATTCATTTTGCACAGCTCATTTTTGGGGTTTTTTGTGCGAATATCGAGTTCAATGTTTCGTAAAATACTGATAAACAGAGCTTAATTCAGAGTTTGTGGCGTTTTTCAAAAGGGGTGTAGCTTGTGCAACTTTCTAAGTGCACAGAGGGTAAAGGTGGGTTTTCCCCACCCACCCAGGCGGATTGTGCAAAAATCTGGTCGTATAATCCTCTTGGGAGTACCGTTCAATATTGCGTCCTACGCCCTGCTTACCCACATGATCGCCCAGCAGTGCGATTTGGATGTCGGGGAATTCGTGCATACCTTCGGTGACTGTCATCTCTATCAGAACCATTTGACGGACGAGATTGTCTTCGAACAACTCAAACGCGAACCGCGGGCGCTGCCTGAACTGGTCATCAAGCGTAAGCCTGCGAGTATTTTTGAGTATGAACTCGAGGATTTCGAGTTTGAGGGTTATGACCCTTATCCTGGGATTAAGGCGCCTATTGCTATATAGCTTTAGGGAACCTCGGGCTTGGGTTCCGGTCCTGTTGGTTTGGGGGCGTGCAGGGCTGTGGGAAGGGCTTTCCGAAAACCGCTGCGCACACGGACGTGCTTGTAGCGTTTTTTGAAAGCACCGACCCGCCCTTTTGCAAGCCCCCAAAGCCAGAGAGCTTAAAGACTAAACCCCCCAAGCCCGAGAGCTAAAAGAGCATAACTCCCAAGCAAGAGGTCAACAGAGTGAGAAAAGCCCTCATAGTAGCCATGTCTCAAAACCGGGTCATAGGCCGCGACAACAAGCTGCCCTGGTACCTGCCGGGGGATCTGAAGTATTTCAAGCAGGCAACCATGGGAAAGCCCATCATTATGGGTCGGAAGACCTGGGATTCGATTGGTCGTCCATTGCCGGGGCGAATGAACGTGGTGATTTCTCGGAATCCTGAGTGGGAAGCGCCCGCAGGCACTGTTGCGGCCGAGTCACTGGAAGCTGCATTGGTGAAGGCCGAAGCTCAGGCTGAAATCGAAGACGGGGAAGAGGTTATGATTATTGGCGGTGGGCAGATTTATGCCGAAGCACTGCCAATGGTGGATAGGATGTACGTTACCCTGGTCCACGCAGAGGTAGAAGGGGATGCATTCTTTCCGGAGCTAAGCTGGGAAGAGTGGGAAGAAATCGGACGGGAGGATTTCTCCGCGTCCGATAACAACCCCTATGACTACAGCTTTGTAGTCTATCAGCGGCCCAAGGCCGGCTGATCAGTCCTTGCGGGGCGGGCGTTTGCCGGCGGGCTTGCCGCCGCCTTTGCCACCCTTGCCTGGCGGTTTGCCCTTGAAGCCGCCCGGGCCGCCGGGGCCTTTCGGGCCCTTCTTGAAGTTGCCCTTGCGGTGAGCGCCGCCCGGGCGTCCACCCTTGTTGTCCCGACGTGGGGCTGAGGCAGAGACCTCAGGCAGGGCTTCCGGCTGTTCCAGGGGCAGCGTGCCGGGCTGGATGGCTTCCATCCAGCAGGCCAGAGCGCCGGCCACCATCGCGATATCCATCTCGTTGCGCTCGGCGATCTCGTCCAGCAGGCCCATGGCCTTGGCCAGCTTGCCGTCCTCGGCAAACGCCAGAAGCTGGGTCTCGAACTGCTGCTCACGCATCTTCTTCAGCTCAACCGGTGACGGCAGCTGATAGGATTCCATCGGCGAATTGGTGGCACGCTCCAGCGTGCGCAGCCAGCTGCGCTCACGCGGGGTGACCAGCAGAATCGCCTTGCCGTTGCGGCCGGCACGGCCGGTGCGGCCTACACGGTGAATATAGGCTTCGGTGTCGTAGGGAACGTCGTAGTTGATCACGTGGGTGATCCGCGAAACGTCCAGACCTCGTGCGGCTACGTCTGTCGCAACGATGATGTCTTTCTTGCCGCTCTTCAGGTCTTCAACGGTCATTTCCCGCTGGCGCTGGTTCAGGTCGCCGTTCAGTGGCGCTACTGCATGCCCACGGGCCGAGAGCTTTTCAGCCAGCAGGGTGGTTTCCGCCTTGGTGCGCACAAAGATGATGGCGCCATCAATCGGTTCCACTTCTAGAATCCGGGTCAGGGCGTCCAGCTTGCGCTCAGCGTAGACCGGCAGCACGAACTGGGAGATTCGCTCGACCGTGCGGGTTTCGCTTTCGATTTTTACTTCTACCGCGTCTTTCAGGTAGGTCTGGGCAACTTTCTTGATTTGCGCCGGCATGGTGGCGGAAAACAGGGCCCGCTGGCAGTCCGGTGGTGTTTTCGACAGAATCGCTTCAACGTCGTCGATAAAGCCCATGCGGAGCATTTCATCGGCTTCGTCCAGCACCAGCGCCTTCAGGCTGCCAAGCTTGAGTGTGCCCTTACGCAGGTGGTCCAGCATGCGTCCCGGTGTGCCTACGATGACCTGGGCGCCGCGTTTCAGGCCCTTGATCTGGGGGTGAAAATCCTGGCCACCGTAGATCGGCAGTACGTGGAAGTTACGAAACTTGCTGGCATAGGTGGTAAAGGCTTCAGCCACCTGGATGGCCAACTCTCGAGTGGGGGCCAGTACCAGAATCTGCGGCTCCATAAGAGAAGCGTCGATACGGCTGAGCAGGGGCAATGCAAAAGCGCCGGTTTTACCGGTACCGGTCTGCGCTACGCCCAGAAGATTTTTGCCAGCCAGTAGCGCAGGAATGGTTTGCGCCTGGATGGGTGAAGGTTTTTCATAGCCGACGGCTGCAACGGCTTCAAGCACCGCCGCATCGAGGCCGAGTTCGGCAAAAGTCAGATCAGACATTCATTTTCTCGGAATTCAGAGGGTAGGGCATTGCCTGGCAATGCGATTTGTGCGCCGGAGTATACCTGTTTTGCTGGTGCTTTTATATCCAAATCGCCAAAGACGGTGTAGGTAGATGTCTCCGGAGCAGTTGCGCCGGTTTGCAAGTTTGGGCAAGCTCAGCCCTGATTCGAATAGGATGCTAATGAGGCAGGCGAATGACCTTTGATGAATTGTTGAGTGAAAGTGCCGTCGAAAGCAGCGTTACCGTTCCGGCAAGCTGGAGCCAGGGCCGGGCGACTTTCGGTGGTTTGACTGCCGCGCTGGTTTTCAATCGCATGGCAAGTGTGGTGGCCGAGGGGCGGCCCATGCGTTCGATGCAGGTGTCCTTCGTTGGACCTGTCAAACCGGATGCCCCGGTGGTTGTGAGTGCCGAGATACTGCGTGAAGGCAAGGCGGTCAGCCAGGCGAGCGGCCGCATTGATCAGGGCGGCCAGCCGCAGCTGGTTGCCCTGGCCAGTTTTGGCGGCGGTCGGGACTCCGTGGTACAGGTTGAGCCACTGCAAGCACCCGAAGCACCGGCCCCGAAAGACTGCAAGCCGTTGCCCTATATCAAGGACGTAACACCGGAGTTTACCCGCCATATTGAGATGCGCTGGGCCTTTGGTCACATGCCGTTCAGCGGGCAGGGCGGGCGTGAAATGGGTGGCTGGATGCAGTTCCGTGAGCCACCGGAGAAGCTGACGGATGCCCATATTGTTGCGCTGATTGATGCCTGGCCACCGGCGCTGTTGCCGCACCTTAAGACGCCGGCGCCGGCCAGTTCGTTGAGCTGGGCGCTGGATATCATGCATCCGCGGCCGGATATCAGGCCCGGTGACTGGTTGCTTTATCGCGCGACGATTGACCAGGCGGGGGCGGGCTATGGCCATACCCAGGCCGGTATCTGGAGCAGCCGGGGCGAGCTGGTGGCAACCAGCCGCCAGACCGTCACGGTGTTCGGTTAGTCAGGCGGCAAGCTCGGATTTGCAGGCGTCGATGATGATGCGGGCAAAGTCTTCCGGGGAATCTTCCTGAAGAAAATGGCCGCCCTGCAGGGTAATGTGGGGCTGGCCATGGGCGCCAGGTATACGCCGTTGCATGTGGCGGTCACCGCCCCGGGTGATGGGGTCGCCACTGCTGAAACAGGTGATAAACGGTTTTTTCCACTTTTCCAGGACACGCCAGGCAGCCTTGTTGGCAGGGCTGGCTGGATGATCTTCCGTTACCGGAACCAGTTTTGGAAATGCCCGTGCGCCAGCCTTGTATTCTGATGTGGGGAACGGCGCCTCATAAGCGGCAAGCTCAGCCTTGCTGAGAGTGCGTTCGGTACCGAGCTGGACAATACGCCCGATGGGCAGCCAGGGGCTGTGGGTGGCGAAGGCTTTCCAGAGGGTGAATACAGCAGGGATTGAGCTTTCCCCGGTGGGCAGCATGCCGTTGCCAACGATAATGCGCCGAAATAGATCTGGATGCTCGGCCGCCAGACGCAGGCCCAGCAGCGAACCCCAGTTCTGACAGACCAGGGTGATGTTTTTCAGTTTCAGTGTTCTGAGCCATTGGGACAGCCAGGCAATGTGGCGGTCATAGCTGTAGTCGCGGATCTCTCCCGGCTTGTCGGATTTGCCAAATCCAATCAGGTCCGGTGCCAGCACTCGATGGCCGGCGGCAGAAACCATGGGGATCATATGGCGGTAGAGATAGGACCAGGACGGCTCACCGTGCAGCATGACGACAGGATCGGCGCTGATAGGGCCTTCGTCCACGTAATGCATTCTCAGGCCCGGTTCGGCTTCAAGATAGTTCGGCGTGAATGGGTAGTCCGGTAAGCCTGCAAAACGGCTGTCGTCGGTTCTCAGGATACGCATGCCATCGACTGTCCTAACTGATAGGTTGCGTGATCAACGGCTCCGTTGATCTTCACTTATCAGCATAAAGCAGTTTGAAAACCGGTGTGTTAGGTTTAAGTAACAGTCCGTTGACCAATTGAATCAGTGGTCGGGATCGATGACGGGGCGGCGGTTGGAACGTTTGTCTTCCCAGTCCAGAGACTCCGGATCGTACCAGCCGATGTCGTGCAGCACCTTGTCCCGAGTGGCCGGCGACAGAGTTGGCCAGAGCTCCTGAAAGTCCTCCAGGCCACGGTCGCGCTGCCTTGCCTGTTTCGCCTGCAGGCGGCGAATAATCTGGGGAACATGCAGCGCTTCCCCCAACTGACCGGGAATCAGCACCTCCTGACCCATCACCTTGCGACGGTGGGTGCGGGCAGCGAGCACTCGGTGAAGTGCCGTTGCGGCGTCAAGCGCAGTTTCAACGGTAAACTCTTCGTTATCCAATCTTCAGACCTGTTTAACGAATGACCAACAACCAACAACTATACCCTGAAAGCCGCTGCACTGGCCATGATGCCATGCTAGTCTTCGGGATCGATTTCATTTCATTCAGGGCCGCGGAAACGCTCTATGTACGAAAAACTTGAGACACGGACTTTTCTGGCGATGCTGGTAGGGGTTTCGCTGGCATTCATTCTGTTAATGAAGCCGTTTTTCGGCCCGATTTTCTGGGCGATGGCCATTGCGCTGATATTTCACCCCGTGCGGGAAAAACTGGTGACAAGGCTGGGTGACCGCCCGAATCTTATTGCTTTGCTGACTCTGTTGCTTTGCCTGGTAATTGTGATTATCCCGGTCCTGGCGCTGGTTACATCGCTGGTGGCTGAAGGCGTCTCACTCTATCAAAAGATTCAGGATGGCCAGCTCAGACCCGGCGAGTACATCGATCAGGTGGTTGCTTCTTTCCCGGCTATTGAGTCCTTTTTTGCCGAGTTCGGCATTAATTTCTCAGATATAAGGGATCGAGCTGTCAGTGTCTTCGTGGGCGGAAGCCAGCTGCTGGCGAAACAGGCGATCGGTTTTGGTCAGAACACCTTTCAGTTCTTCATCGGTCTGGCCCTGATGGTTTACCTGGCCTTTTTCCTTTTACGGGATGGTAGCAAGCTGGTGGATCTGATGATCAAAGCACTACCACTTGGCGATGAGCGTGAACGTCTTCTGTTTGCAAAGTTCGCGGAAGTGACCCGCGCTACGGTAAAGGGCAACCTTCTGATTGCGATTATTCAGGGCGCCCTGGGCGGCTTCATTTTCTGGGCTCTGAATATACAGGGAGCTTTGCTCTGGGGGGTTGTCATGGCCATTGTGTCATTACTCCCTGCCATCGGGGCCGCGCTGGTCTGGGTGCCCGCAGCGATTTATCTGGCCGCCGCCGGTGATATCATTTCAGCGGTGATTCTCACAGCCTTCGGCACGGTTGTTATTGGGCTCTCAGACAACCTGCTTCGTCCCATTCTGGTCGGACGGGACACCAAATTGCCTGACTACATAGTGCTGTTATCGACCCTGGGCGGTCTCGCCATGTTCGGTATCAACGGGTTCGTCATGGGGCCACTGGTCGCGGCGCTGTTCATGTCTTTCTGGGGTATCTTCATCCGGGAGTTCAGCGAGGAGAACCGCAATACGGACACGAAACTGCCGGGTTCTGCTACAGAATCACAACAATCCGGCCCCGCGGACCAGAGCTGAGGTGTGCTAGGATTTGGACATAAAGGCCGGCAACAGGCCAGTTTACAAAAACAATTCAGATCAGATTGGAGTGAATTATGAATAGCTTTTCACATCTTCGAGGGTACCTGACCGCAGCTATTGTTGCCGGGTCCCTCGTGCTGGCTCCGGCGGCTATGGCTGATGAAACGGTTGCTCTGAAAAATGCCCTTTACGGAGCTGGTTACAGCATCACCAACGTAACCCCGCAGATGGATGAGGCGACACGTCAGGCCCTGATCAAGTTCCAGAAAGACAATGGTCTGGCGGCGTCCGGTGTTGTGAACGAAGCCACCAAAGAGGCTCTGGGCATGGTGCCGGTTCAGGTGGCGGCAGCGAGCCAGGCGAGCAGTCCGGCAGGCACCAGCCAGGCAGCGAAGTCTGAGCCTGCGTCCGCCCCAGAATCGGAAAAGGCAACGGAAGAGACCGAAGAAGAGGAAGATGACGGCGGCTGGTCGTTCTTCTGATGCGCTAAATTGACTGTCCATTCCCTCGAAAACGGGGATGGACGGTTGCAAACTGTCTGTGCCGGCTTTCGGCCTTCCCGCCCCGATTTTCTCTCCTCTGCTGATTTCTTCGTAATAACTTACGGCGTTCTCTACAATCCGATTGTCATCGCTGATATGGCACCCTTCCTTGAGCACAGAGAATGTCCTAATTAGCTCCATACGGATGGTTGTTTCAGATTTCCGTGCTTACAATGTGTTACAGACTATGGGAATCGGTGGATCGGGGAGAAATCTATGGCTGGCGAGGAAAGCCTGTCTTTGCGTCGTTTGAGAGAATTCCAACCGCTCGACCGGCTGACGGATGATCAGCTTGTGCTATTGGCAAACAGGGCAGAGCGTCGGCGCCATGGCCCCGGCCAGAGGATTATTGAACGTGGCGTCCGTGATGGTATGGATTTTTTTCTGGTGTCGGGCCAGGTTGAGCTTGAATCAACCGATGGCCGCAAATACCGGATCGACGCGGAATCGGAGAAGGCCATCAATCCGATTGCCCGGTTGCAGCCCCGGATGTACACAGTAACGGCGGTCAAGCCCTCGGAATTTCTGGTGATCAGGCAGGATATGCTGACTCAGCTGCTGCGCTCGGCTCCGGTTCAGCAGGTAGAAATGGATTCTGGTGTGTCCTCCGGCGAAGACGAGAGCGAGGAGCATTATCTGTTGATGGAGTTCTATGCGGAACTCCGCTCTAATCAGCTCACTCTGCCCAGTGTGCCGGACGTAGCCTGGAAGGTTCGGCGCCTGGTGGATCGTGAGGACACGGCGGCTGACCAGGTAGCCAACGCGGTTTCCGCCGATCCGGCGATGGCTGCAAAACTGGTCCGGGCCTGCAACAGCCCGTTGTACCGGGGCTTTTCGGATGTACGCAATGTCAGGGAAGCGGTCATCCGCCTGGGTATGCGCACCACGCGGCAACTGGTGACGGTATTTTCGATGCGGGAAGTGTTCCGTTCCCAGCGACCGTCACTGCAGAAAGAGATGGATCGCCTTTGGCGCCATTCCCGGGAGGTCGCAGCGTTGTGCTGGGTTCTGGCCGATAATGCCACCTCCGTGGACCCGGAAGAGGCGTTGCTGGCAGGGCTGCTGCATGACATTGGCGTGGTTCCGATTCTGGTTCAGGCGGAGCACCACGTGAACCTGTTTGCCGATGAGGCCAATCTGGATCATGCCATAAAAGAGTTGCGGGGCGATGTAGGAACGGCCGTGCTTGAAAACTGGGCGTTTCCACCGGCTTTTCAGGATGCCGTAAGACACGCCGAGGACTGGGACTACGAAAGCCGGGAATCTGCGCCCCAGCTGGTGGACATTGTGATTGTTGCTCAGCTGCACTCGATGATTGGTGCCAGTCAGAATTCGGACTTGCCGCCTTTCGACCAGGTGCCTGCCTATCGCAGGCTGGGCGAGCTTGAACTTAACGCGTCACGGAGTCTTCAGCTTCTGACGGAGGCACGGGCACGGGTGGACGAGGTGCACCGTTTACTGTCAATTCGCTGAAGATATGGCATGGTAGCCAGTCTTTCGGAGTGTCATATCTGGTGACAAGTACCATCATGAATGTACCGCTTTTTCCGCTGAACTCTGTGGTGTTGCCCGGCGGCAGGATACCCCTGCAGCTTTTCGAGCCCCGCTATCTCGACATGCTGACCCAATGCCTGAAAGAGGATCGGGGCTTCGTGGTTGTCCTGCTACGTGACGGTGCGGAAACCGGCAAGGTAGCCGCGTTCTATGACATTGGCACCTACGTGCGCATCATCGACTTCAAGCAACTGGACAACGGCCTGTTGGGCATAACCGTTGAGGGCCAGAGCAAGGTTTCCGTGGTGCGGTCCTGGCAGCAGGAGGACGGTCTGAATGTCGGCGACGTGGAATGTCTGCTGGCGGAGGATCTGCTGACGGTGCCGACGCGCTATGCCGAGCTGCCATCGGTGCTCCGGGCTCTGTTCCGCCACCCGGTTATTCGCGATTTAGGCATGGAAGTGGATTACGAGGATGCCCGGGATGTGGGCTGGCGGCTGACCGAGTTGCTGCCTCTGGATAAACAGGAAAAGCAGCGCCTGGTAGAGCTTCAGAATCCGCTGGAACGGCTGGACCGCCTGAATGACCTGCTTGAGGCACTGGAAGAAAACAACTGAAGGGTCAGGTCAATGCGTACCGGGCCATGGCGGACGGCCATTGTTGGAACACATAGCCAGCAGCGAAGATCACCCATGCAAGAACCGCCGCGACCAGTGAGCTGTCGATGGTCAGAGGCGCGTTATCAAACCGGCTGAAGCTGGTCCTGACCAGCCCTGAAATGGCCAGCCCAAGCAAAACACCTCCTGCAATATCGGTCATCCAGTGCACCCCCAGGTAAACCCGGCTGAGTGCCACCATCACAATCGGCAGACTGAACGCCAGATAGGTTTGCCAGCGGGCGCCAGGGCGGCTTTCACGCGCAATGAAACTGGCCAGTAGAGCGCAAAATACCGTTATGCCGGTGGCATGACCGCTTGGAAAGGCGCCAGAGGCTAGTGGATCGGCGACCAGCTCGGGTCGGTCGATGCCGCTGACATCCTTCAGAAGCCATACCAGCAGCACGGCCAGCGCCGTTGCACCCGTTACATGTAGGCCGGCGGCATAGAAACCCCGGAACACCAGAACCAGCACCGCCAGAACGGCCGCTGAAATCAGCACTGTCGGGTTGCCAATCAGGGTGATGGCAACGAAAACACCGTCAAGAACTGGATGTCGGAGTTGAATCAGCCAATCGGCGGCCAGCTGGTTATAGGATGCAAAAAGCTCGGTGGACACGGTTAACTGGGCCAGCAGGGCAAAGAGTGCCAGGGATCCAAGGCCCAGCATCAGCGAGGGTAGGGGGAACTCTCCGGCGTAATCAGGTCTTTGGCTGGAATAGAGGCGCCAGAAATGGTGCGTTGCCCGATAGTTTTCCATGCGGTCGGCAATCCAGTCGTAAATACGGCTGTCCCGTCCCAGTCCCAGCTGAAACCGGAAAAGCACCAGGTAGATTGCCGCCAGAATGGCCAGGCTGATTGCCAGCACAGGGTAGAAGTGCGGTGGTGGTTCCAGTGCAGCCGCCATGGCGCTGCCCACCAGATAACCCGGCAGGATGTAGACCGGTGCCCAGCCCACTGCGGATGCCAGGTTAAACGAAAGAAAACGGCGCCAGGGCATCCGGAATGCGCCGGCGATAAGAGGAATGACCGGGCGCACCGGCCCTACAAACCGGCCGATAATGACGCTTTTCCCCCCGTGAGCCCGGAAAAAGCGCTCGCCCTTGGTGATGAAACCGGGGTAGTACTTCAGGGGCCAGAGGGTGTTCAGTCGCCCATGGAACAGTCGGCCAAGGGCAAAGCTGAGGCAGTCGCCGGCGATGGCGCCGGACCCAGCCCACATCAGTGCCTGCATCAGCGGCATGGCGGTCTGTCCTGCGAACGCCGCAATGGCAAATAGCAGTGCGACGCCGGGTACCACGATGCCCGCCAAAGCCAGGGATTCGGTAAACGCGGTAATGAACAGGGCAAAGGCGAGCCAATGTGGGTGCAGGGAAAGCCAGTCGGTCAACGCCTGGAAACCATCGGCGCTCATGATTCGACTGCGTCTCCTTTACTGTGCTCTCCCTTGCTGTACCAGGCAGAGTCCGCGCCCCTTTTCTGAGCCTCGTGCAGGGCCGCCCGAACCCGTCGGTGCAGGTCCTGTGTGCGTCTGTCTTCGCTGGCGCGAGTGGTGCAGCCCATGCTGACGGTTACCTTGCCGACAATGGGCCAGCGCTCCTCGGCAATCGTACGCCGGATGCGCTCGGCAATGACACGGACCCCCTCTTCCGGGGTAAATGGCAGAATCAGATAGAACTGGCCGTTCTCAAGCGTGTAAAGAGTATCGCCGGCCCGGATAACGCCAAACAGGTGTTGCGTCAGCACCCTGAGCAGTTGCTGCATTCCGTCCTTGCCATGGAGATCTTCCACTTCATCGGCGTAATCAACCGCGAGAGTGATCACCGATAGACAGTGATCCATGACGATGGCGCGGCTGATTTCCTTCTGCAGGGTCTCGTCAAGAAACCGGGCATTGTGCGCGCCGGTAACCGGGTCGGTAATGGCAAGATCTTCCGCTGACTGGGCCATGTGGTCGTAATGCCAGGTATACAGGGCGGCAACGATGATCAGGGCAAGCACGCCAGCGCTGACGGTGGTGGCCTGCAACGGGCTGGCGGTTGCCAACAGGAATCCGGCCAGGGCGATCAATACTATGAGTGAAAGAATCAGGCCCTGTCGCAATGGCAGTATCAGCAGATTGAACACGATCATCGGCATCACCCAGTGGCTGATACCCGGGGGCGAAAGGCCGAACATGGCGGCCACCAGGCAACTGTTCAGGGCAGCGAGAATAAACAGGTGACCCCTGGCGGACAGCTGATGGCGACGGGAAACAGCGGTATAACCGGCACCTCCCAGTGTCAGCAGGGTCATGCCGGCGGCCAGAAAGAACAGGTCATAGAAGCCATAGCGCAGGTTCTGGATTGCCAGGCTGGCAATGAACAGCGAGGCCAGCGTATAGCCGGCAAGATGGGTGAAGGTTCTGAGGCGTGTTTCCGTCAACTTGACTTGCCTCCTGTGGGCTGGCCGGTATTGGCGTTTCTGGTCTGGTTCCAGGCACTGTAGGCCTGGGATCGGTCCCCGCCCTGCTGCTGGGCCCGGCGTAGCGCATTGGCGACCGAGCTCTGCAGGCTGTCGGCGTTGTCGCCGATATTGAGCCCGGCGATTCCGGCGCTCACCGTCAGACCCAGTTCGTGGGAGTTGAGCAGGGATTTCAGGCCACGGCGGATGGTCTCTGCCAGGGTGGCGGCATCCGCCGTCGCAATCCCCGGCAGAATAATCAGAAACTGCAGATCTGCCACCCGGTAATAGGTATCGAAGTCCCTCAGCTGAGAGTGCAGGTAGCGCCCGATACGTGGCAGAATAGAGCGAATGTCGGCGTCCGGGTCAGAGTCGCTCAGGTGGGTGTCCAGGCCAATCATGATAACGGACATATCGGTGCCTTCCCGTTCACTGCGCTGGATCTCTTTATGGAGGTCCGCCGTCAGGTATTCGCGGCTGGCGGCCTGTGTCAGCTCATCGGTCCGGCGCAGGGGGGCCAACTGGCGGGACTTATACTCCCGCAGGAACACCAGCAGGCAGGACAGCACCGTGGCCATCAGAAAGGCACTGATCATCTGGTGTCTTTCCGGCATTCCGGCCAGCCCGGAAATGGCCAACATGGCCATGACGATGCAGGCCAGGGTTAGTGCAGCGGCCCATGGGAGCGGAAAGAGCGCAAAGGCGACCAGCGGTACCGCGTAGAGCCAGTGGACAAGGCTCCAGGGCCCGAGCGAGAGGCTGCATAGGAGCGCAATGACCAGCGCGCCAAAGGCGGCTCGATGGGCCAGACGCCAGGAGGCTTCGGCACGGTTTGAGTGAAAGGCACTGCTGGTGAACACCACGGCGGCGGCGATCAGGGCGGTGACGCTGGTCAAGTGCCCACCCTGGAATGAGGCGAGAAGTGCGATGGCAATCAGTAAAGCGAATCCTGTCCGCGACAGGCGGCTAAGCAGGAAATTTTCAGCCATCTGGGCCATGGTATCCGTCCTCTCCCGAGCGTCCGTGTTTGACAGCATAATGCAGGTGCACGTTATACGCATGCCCTTTAACAAGTGCCAGGCCGGTATAATAATCGTTTGAAGGGCATACTTGAAACGGCAAAGAGGTCGTCACGCGTCGATTGACACAACTGACTGGATAAAAAAGAAGGTAGGTAAATGGATATTGCAGCTTATATGGCTGATGTGGGCCAGCAGGCCCGGCAGGCGGCAACCCAGGTTGCCCGCTCCACCACGGCAGTGCGCAATCGCGCCCTGCTGGCCACCGCTGTGGCCCTGGAAGGTGCCCGTGGTGAACTGGCGGAGGCTAACGCGATTGATCTCGAGCGCGGGCGGGCCAACGGCCTCGATCCGGCCATGCTGGACCGCCTGGAGCTGACTCCGGCGCGCATTGACAGCATGATTGAGGGGCTGCGCCAGGTGGCGTCTCTGCCGGACCCGATTGGCGAGATTACGGACATGACTTACCGGCCCTCGGGTATCCAGGTCGGCCGTATGCGGGTGCCGCTGGGTGTCATCGGGATTATCTACGAATCCCGTCCCAATGTGACGGTGGAAGCGGCGAGCCTGTGTCTCAAATCCGGCAACGCCACGATTCTGCGTGGTGGGTCGGAAGCCATCGAATCCAATCAGGCTATTGCCGCCTGTCTGGCCAGCGGGCTTGCCGAGGCTGGTCTGCCGGAGAGCGCGGTACAGGTTATTAAAACCACCGACCGGGCCGCCGTTGGTGAGCTGATTACCATGCCCCGCTTCGTGGACGTGATTGTACCCCGTGGTGGCAAAGGGCTGATCGAACGTATCAGCCGGGATGCCCGGGTGCCGGTGATCAAACATCTCGATGGTGTCTGTCATGTCTACATTGACAGCCACGCCGACCCGGAAAAGGCCCTGAATATCGCCTTGAATTCCAAGACCCAGCGCTACGGCACCTGTAACACCATGGAAACCCTGCTGGTGGATGCCGAAGTCGCAGATGACATGCTGCCGTTGCTGGCTGAGGCGTTTCAGCAAAAAGCGGTGGAACTGCGAGGCTGTGAGCGTACGCAGGCGATTCTCCCGGACGTGATCGCGGCAACAGAGGAAGACTGGCACGCAGAGTACCTGGCGCCGGTGTTGGCGGTAAAAGTCGTGGACGGGCTTGATGGCGCCATCGGCCACATCAACCGATTCAGCTCCCAGCATACCGACAGCATCGTGACCGAAAACTATACCCGCGCCCGGCGGTTTTTGACCGAAGTGGATTCCTCCTCGGTGATGGTCAATGCGTCAACCCGTTTCGCGGACGGCTTCGAGTATGGTCTGGGCGCCGAAATCGGCATTTCCACCGACAAGATCCACGCCCGTGGTCCCGTCGGCCTGGAGGGTCTCACGTCCCAGAAATACGTGGTGTTCGGTGACGGCCATGTGCGGTCCTGACACCCTATGAAAGTGATCTACGGCGGCACGTTTGATCCGGTCCATCATGGCCACCTGCGTCTTGCGGTGGAACTGCGGGAGTATCTGGGCACTAGCGAACTTGCACTAGTGCCATGCCATATACCGCCCCATCGGGCGACACCCGGCGCCACCAGCGATCACCGTCTGGAACTTCTGCAGATGGCAGTGGACGGAGAAGCGGGGCTGGTGGTGGATGAGCGGGAGCTGGGGCGCGAGGGCGCCTCCTACACCGCGGATACCCTGCGACAGATCCGTCATGAAATCGGCCCCGACGAACCACTTGCAATGGTGGTGGGTACGGATTCTTTTGCGGGGTTTGACCGCTGGCGAGAGTGGCAGGCCATTCCGCAGCTGGCTCATATTATTGTGGTGGTGCGCCCCGGTGCGGATATTCCCCGGGGTAGTGCCCCTGCCCAACTGATGGCGGCGCGCCGTGCCGATTCGGTGGAACAGCTTCATAATGAACCCTGCGGTCGGGTGCTGGTGCTGGAGCCGCCGCTGATGGATATTTCCGCCACGTCCATCCGGGAGAAAATCGCCGATGGCCTGTCGCCGCGTTATCTCCTGCCGGACTCCGTGTGGCGCAGAATATGCCAACTTGGGCTCTATGGCGCGTGACGTAGCGGGAACTTTTAGTGATACAATCCGGTCAGAGATCGATCGAAACGGCCAACCGGGCCGACTCCTATTCAACAGGGTGGTTATGCAGGCAGAGCAACTTAGAGAACTGGTAGTGAATGCGCTTGAGAACATCAAGGCGCAGGACGTAAGCGTGATAGACGTGAGAGACCGTACCAGCGTGACCGACTACATGGTGCTGGCGTCGGGAACCTCCAACCGCCACGTAAAGTCACTGGCAGACTCGGTTGTCTCGGAGGCGAAAGAGCAGGGCGTGCGGGCCGGCAACGTCGAGGGTTCCGGGGTCAGCGACTGGATTCTGGTGGACCTTGGGGATGTGGTCGTCCACGTCATGATGCCTGCAACCCGCGAGTTCTATGACCTTGAACGCCTGTGGCGTGATGCACCGAACCTGGGTGTGGCAGGAAGCGAATAGCCATGCGCCTGAAACTGATCTGTGTTGGGCAGAAGATGCCCGATTGGGTCAGCCAGGGTTTCAGTGATTACACCCGCCGTATGCCGCCCGAACTGGCAATTGAGTTGACTGAAATTCCCATGGCCCATCGCGGCAAAAATCCGGACATCCCGCGGCTGATGAAGCGAGAAGGCGAAGCCATTCTCAACGCGACTGGTCCGAAAGACCGGGTCGTTGCCCTGGAGGTCGGTGGGCGAAGCTGGTCCACGGAAAAGCTGGCGGGCCAGCTTGAGAACTGGCAGCAGAACGGTCAGGATGTCAGCTTCCTGATCGGCGGCCCTGACGGGCTGGACCAGGCGTGCCGTAACCGGGCTGATCAGCTCTGGTCCCTGTCGGATCTCACGCTGCCGCATCCGCTGGTTCGAATTATTCTTGCTGAACAACTTTATCGCGCCTGGACGGTTACCATTAACCATCCATACCACCGGGCCTAGGAAACCGTCATGCCCTGGGGAGAATTCAAAGATACCGCAGCCGAGAGACGCCTGTTCCAGCGCCGTGCGATGGTCATGGTGGTGCTGGTGCTCATCATGCTGGGTATTCTTGTTGGCCGTATGTATCAACTGCAGGTGGTCGAGAAGGAAATCTACACCACCCTGTCTGATAAAAACCGCGTTCAGGTCCAATCTGTTGCTCCTACCAGGGGGCTGATCTACGACCGCAACGGCGTGCTCCTTGCCGAGAACCGGCCGGTGTTCAGTGTGACACTGGTGCCCGAACGGGTAGACCAGATGGATCAGACGCTGGCCAGGCTGCAGCAGCTGATCAGCGTGCCTGAAGAAGACCTGGAGCGTTTCCGACGCCGGCTGGATGAGCGTCGCCGGCCTTTCCAGGCCTTGCCCCTGCGCTACGACTTGAACGAAGCCGAAATTGCCCGGCTGGCGGTGAACCGCCATAAGCTGCCGGGGGTCGAGGTGGCCGCAGAGCTCGTCCGGTATTACCCCCACGGTGTTCTGACAGCCCATGCCCTGGGTTACGTGGGGCGTATCAACCAGCAGGAGTTGCAGCGTATTGACCCCGTCAACTACGCCGGCACCAACTACATTGGCAAATCCGGCGTCGAGCGTTTCTACGAGGAGCTTCTGCATGGCGGGGTCGGCTACGAGCACGTGGAAACCAACGCCCGGGGCCGCACACTGAGGGTGCTGGAACGGGAAAGCCCTGTGCCGGGGGAAGATATCAGGCTGCATCTGGATCTGCGCCTGCAGCGCCTTGCCCACGAGTTGCTGGACGGGCGCCGCGGGGCGATTATCGCGATTGAGCCCTCAACGGGCGGGCTATTGGCCCTTGCCAGCGTACCGGGCTTTGATTCCAACCAGTTCGTCACCGGTATTGGCGTGGATGCCTACCGCGAACTGAGTGAGAGCCCCGACAAACCCCTGTTCAACCGGGCCCTGCGGGGGCAGTATCCGCCTGGCTCAACCCTCAAACCTATGCTCGCGGTCGCCGGGCTCGACAGTGGTGCAACCACCCGTGATAAAACCATCTGGGACCCAGGAGTTTTCCAGCTCAAATCGGGTGGCCGGCCCTGGCGGGACTGGAAACGCGGTGGCCATGGCTGGGTAGACCTGAAAGACGCGGTGGCCCAGTCCTGCGATATCTATTTCTATGAGATGGCGGTGGACATGGGCGTGGACACCATACACAAGTACCTGTCTCAGTTCGGCTTCGGAGAAGACGCCACGTTGGATGTGTCAGGCGCTCTTAATGGACTGCTGCCCTCCAGTGACTGGAAAAGGGCGGTACACGGTGAGATATGGTATCCGGGGGATACCGTTAACCTCGGTATCGGTCAGGGCTATATGCTGGCGACACCGCTACAGCTGGCCACCGCTACCTCGGTGCTTGCCAATCGTGGTTCCTGGGCCGAGCCGAGGCTTCTCAAGGAGATTCTGGGGGACCGGACGGTCGAAAGCGCCCTGCCGGATGAAACCCATCAGTCGATCAGTCTCAAAAATCCAGCTACCTGGGAATTCGTTGTCGATTCCATGGCCGAAGTGATGCATGGCCCCAAGGGTACGGCCAGAAGTGCGGGCCGCGGCGCCCCCTATCGGATGGCTGGCAAGACCGGTACCGCTCAGGTATTCAGTCTTGGAGAGGACGAGGAATATGACGAAGAGGAAATCCGCATGCGGCTGAGGGATCATGCCCTGTTCGTCGGTTTTGCGCCGGTCGAGGACCCTCAGATCGCCGTGGCGGTTATTGTGGAAAACGGTGGCAGCGGCAGTGGCACCGCGGCTCCCGTGGCCCGTTCGATTTTCGACGCCTGGATCCTTGAGTATTCCAAGACCGACAGCCCGGTGGTTGCCGGTGGCACAGGAGCTGAGGGCTGATGGCGGCTAGCGAACTCTTCGATCAGTCACAGAACCATTCCCTGTCCGGTCGTGCCCGGGGGTTCTGGTCATTTGTACACGTCGATCCGATCCTGTTGCTGCTGCTGGCCATACTGGTGATTGCCGGGCTGTTTATTCTCTATAGCGGGGCAGACCAGAACCTGGCCGTGGTGAAGGCCCAGGGGATTCGCATGGGCGTTGCCCTGGTGGTGATGCTGGTGTTTGCCCAGCTTGACCCGGCGGTGTACCGGCGCTGGGCGCCCTGGCTTTACCTGGCGGGAATGGTCGCACTGCTTGGTGTGTTGTTGTTTGGTTCCAAGGCAGGCGGGGCGCAGCGATGGCTTGATCTGCCCGGTCTTCCGCGGTTCCAGCCGTCCGAATTGATGAAGCTGATTGTGCCGATTACCACAGCCTGGTATCTGTCTGGCCAGTTTCTTCCGCCACGGCTCCGTTACGTGGGGGTGTCTCTGGTGCTGGTGCTCATGCCCATGGCTCTTATTGTGGTGCAGCCGGATCTTGGCACCTCGCTGTTGGTCGGTGCCGCCGGCATTTTTGCCATATTTTTTGCTGGCATGAGCTGGAAGCTCATCAGCGCGTTCTTTGTGCTGGCGTCGGTGTCGGCCCCAATGATGTGGTTTTTCGTGATGCGGGAGTACCAGAAGCAGCGGGTGCTCACGCTTCTGGATCCCCAGAGCGATCCACTGGGCGCCGGGTGGAATATTATTCAGTCGAAAACCGCCATCGGCTCCGGCGGAATGGATGGCAAGGGCTGGCTGCAGGGCACCCAGTCACACCTGGAGTTTCTGCCGGAAAGCCACACTGATTTCATTGTCGCGGTTTTGGCAGAAGAATTCGGATTTATCGGTATGATCTGCCTGCTCGGGCTCTATTTGCTGATTATTCTCCGGTGTTTCTATATTGCCGCGATGGCGCAGGACTCTTTCAGTCGTTTGCTGGCCGGCGCATTGACCATGACCTTCTTCGTCTACATCTTTGTCAACATTGGCATGGTCAGTGGTCTGCTGCCAATTGTTGGCGTGCCCCTGCCGCTGGTGAGCTATGGCGGTACGTCAAGCGTAACGCTTATGGCCGCGTTCGGGGTTTTGATGTCTATTCACACTCACCGGCGCATGATCAGCGCCTGAGCCGCAGGGTATGCAAGGAGTCACCGTGCCAAGTATTTCACCGGTTCTGATTCTGCTGGTTGGCGGAATGTTGATGTCAGCGGGTTCCGTGGCGAACCAGTATGAACGGACGCCAGAGGGGCAGGCATTTATAAGTACCATGGTTGAGGATTTCGGATTCGAGGCGGGTCGGGTAGAAAGTCTCCTTGGGGATGCAAAGCGGCAGGACTCAATACTGGAGTCGATCAGCCGACCGGCGGAGAAATCCCTGGAATGGCACAGCTACCGGGATATCTTTATCCGGCCGGATCGTATTGCGCAGGGGCGCGAGTTCATGACGACTTACTCCGCTGAGCTGACCAGAGCCCGGCAGGAGTTTGGTGTTCCCCCGGAAATCATTGCGGCTATTATCGGCGTGGAAACCTGGTATGGCCGGTACCGGGGCAATTATCGGGTGCTAGACGCGCTGGCGACGCTGGCCTTTGACTACCCGCCCCGCAGCCGATTTTTCCGCAGTGAGCTGGAGCAGTTTCTGTTGATGACTCGCGAGCAGGGACTCGACCCCATGGCGCTGAAAGGGTCCTACGCCGGGGCCATGGGTTACGGACAATTCATATCAAGCAGTTATCGCCATTATGCGGTGGATTTTGACGGTGACGGCGTGGCCGATATTCTGGAGAATCCGGTTGATGCCATTGGCAGCGTCGCCAATTATTTCGAAAAGCACAGATGGCAGCCCGGGGAACCGGTGGCTCATCGTCTGGAGGAGGATTTGCCCGCAGGTTCACCGCTGCTGACGAAGGGGCTGAAACCGAATTTGCAGGTGGCAGACTATCGGCAGGCAGGATTGTCGGTACCGGCGTCCGTTGATGACCGTCTGCCGGCCCGGGCGATTCGGTTGAAAGGGGAAAATGAACATGAAGTTTGGCTCACATACCGCAACTTTTACGTTATAACCCGCTACAATCACAGTCACTTGTATGCGATGGCCGTTTACCAGCTTGCAGAAGCTCTCAAGCCGGGCCGTGATCGTAGTGAAAAGCAGCCGGATGGATAATCAGTCTTGAAAAACGCCGTTTCCTTAATGATTGTGATCACAGCTTTGGTGCTGTCCGGATGTGGCACTTCCCCCACTGATTCCTCGTCTCGTTATTCTATTGCTCAGGATCGGGCCCCGAAGGGCAACTTCGATGTGTCCGGCCTCGAAGATGCTAAACCCCGATACGAAACGCCACGTAAAGCTGGCAACAAGTCGCCCTACACAGTCTGGGGCAAGTCCTATCAGGTGATTGATTCCAACGGGGGCTACGTTCAAAGGGGTGTGGCAAGCTGGTACGGTGAAAAATTCCACGGCCACAAGACCTCCAACGGGGAAACATTCAACATGTACGCCATGTCGGCGGCCCACAAGAGCCTCCGGATTCCCAGTTATGCGCGGGTAACTAACCTGGATAACGGGCGCTCTGTTGTTGTCCGGGTTAACGACCGGGGACCCTTTCATGGAGACCGTCTGATTGACCTCTCCTATGCGGCGGCCAAAAAGCTGGGTTATCTGGGGACGGGAACGGCCAGGGTAGAGGTGGCCGCCATTACGGTCAGACCGGATGGCTCCATGACCCTGGCTGGCCAACCCTTTGGTGACAATACCGCTTCGGAGCCCACTGTTGGGGGGGGCGAGGCGTTGTTTGTCCAGGTCGGGTCGTTTAGTCAGCGTGACTCGGCGCAAACGTTGCTCGATCGCGTGCGTCAGTTCGTGGGCAGTCCCCTGCGCCTGAAAGAAGTTGTAACCACTGAAGGTCGCTTTCACCGTGTACAGGTTGGACCTTTCAGTGACGAAAGTGAGGCCCTTGCGGCCCAGTCCCAACTGGAAAATCGGGGATTTGAACAGTCGATTCTGCTGACCGACAGCCATTGACGCTGTCATTCAATCAATTCATCACAAAAAACTGAACGGACCCATGGCATTCACTAGATTCTTTCGCGTAATCCTTACTTCACTGCTGCTGGTGCTGCTGCCAATGGCGCAGACCGTTGCCCAATCGGTGTTGATACCTTCACCACCGCAGATTGCCGCCAGCTCATACATTTTGATGGACCCGCTTTCGGGGCGGGTGATCATGGACGAGAACAGCGACGAGCGCCTGCCACCGGCCAGCCTGACCAAAATGATGACGGCCTATATCGTCGAGCGGGAGCTGGATGAGGGGCGCATCAACATGTCGGATATGGTACCTATCAGCGTGAATGCCTGGCGCACTGAAGGGTCACGGACCTTTGTCAGGGAAGGCACCCAGGTGTCGGTGGAAGATCTGTTGAGGGGTGTGATTATCCAGTCCGGAAACGATGCCTCGGTGGCACTGGCAGAGTTCGTTGCCGGTAGCGAGAGCGCTTTTGTGGATATCATGAACCAGCAGGCCCGCCTGCTCGGTATGCAAGATACCAACTTTGTAAACGCGACTGGCTTGCCCGCTCCGGAGCATTACTCCACGGCCCATGATCTGGCCCTGCTGGCCAAAGCCATCATTAATGATTACCCGGAAAACTATCCGATCTATGCGGAGAAGCACTTCACCTTTAATGACATCCGTCAGCCGAATCGGAACAGCCTGCTCTGGCGCGACGATACTGTGGATGGCCTGAAAACTGGTCACACCGAAGAGGCGGGATACTGTCTGGTGGCCTCGGCCAAGCGTAATGATACCCGCTTTATTGCGGTAGTAATGGGGGCCGACAGCACAGCCGCCAGAGCCCAGGAAGTTCAGAAGATGCTGAACTACGGTTTCCGTTACTACGAGACAGAGCGCCTGTTCAGCGAAGGACAGGAATTGATGCAGGCCAGGGTATGGGGTGGCAACAGTGATCAGGTGTCTGTTGGCATACTGGATGATGTGTACGTCACCATCCCCCGTGGCGCCCGTGATTCACTTGAATCCGTGATTGAACTCGATAATGTGATTCAGGCCCCGGTATCGGTGGGCGACGAGCTGGGTCAGGTGAAGGTCACTCACGACGGCAAGACGGTGGTCGACCAGCCGGTCATGGCGCTGAGCGATGTACCGGAAGGCGGCTTCTTCAAGCGCATCTGGGACGCCATCAAGCTCTTTTTCATCCAGCTGTTTGAGTAACGGTGCCCTGGCACCGTGGGAGTGAGATCCAATGAGTGATCCGAAAGCACCAAAAATTGAGTTCCCCTGTGATTACCTGATCAAGGTAATCGGCGATTCGGCCCCGGACTTCGTGGAATTCGTGGTCTCGGTAGTCGAGTACCATGCCCCCGGGGTGTCGGACAACGAGGTCACCGTCAAGGATAGCAGTGGGGGGCGTTTCGCCTCTGTAAACCTGACCATCTGGGCCACCGGCGAGCCTCAGCTCAAGGCCCTGTTTGACGACCTCAAGGCCAGCGGCCGCGTCCACATGGTGCTGTGACTGAATGGCCGACCTGATTGTGCGGACGCTTGGTCAGCAGGCTTATCCAGAAACCTGGGAGGCCATGAAGGCCTTCACCTCTAACCGTGGTCCGGAAACCACCGATGAACTCTGGTTCCTGGAACACTCCCGGGTTTATACCCAGGGTCAGGCGGGCAAGGCGGAACACATTCTGGCGCCGGGGGATATCCCGGTCATTCAGGTTGATCGTGGCGGGCAGGTGACCTATCACGGCCCGGGCCAGCTGGTGGTCTACCTCATGCTGGATCTGACTCGCCGTAAACTCGGTATTCGTGCCCTGGTGGATGCCATTGAGCAGTCCATCGTGCAATGCCTGGACGACTTCGGCATAACTGCTGCGCCAAGGCCCGACGCGCCGGGTGTGTATGTGGGCGATGCCAAGATTGCGTCCCTGGGTCTGCGGGTCAGACGCGGGTGTTCATTCCACGGCCTGGCGCTGAATGTGGATATGGATCTGGAACCTTTCGCTCGAATCAATCCCTGCGGCTACGCCGGCATGCCAATGTGCCAGATGCGGGACTTCTCCGCCGGCACCGATATTCAGAGCGTGAGTGAAAAACTGATTCAGGCGCTGATTGGTCAGCTGGGCACAGGAGCTGTGTCGCGGCTCAACGGCTGGGATTGACAGCGCCTTAGCGGGATACGAGGTTCCGGCCCCGGGTCTTGGCATCATAGAGTGCTTCGTCGGCCCGCTGTAACAACCAGTCAATGGACTCCGCCCCAACAGAAAACGGCCGGTTGTTTCTCAGGTATCTTTCGTACTCTGCGTCCATCTGGGCGTGGGCTTCCCGACGATTGGCCAGCCCGGTCAATGCATCATGCTTGGCTGCGTATTCGAACTCGGATGCCAGTTTAATCAGACCAAGCTTGCTGCGCCTGCGGCTCTGGTCCAGCGCGTAGCAGGTGGTCATTACGAAGGCCAGTACCGCGAGCATGGTGACCTTGAAGCCTGTGGTGTAGGGTAAATCCAGTGCCGATGAACCCAGTGGGCTGAACAGCCCGGCGGCGCCGAAAAGCCCGGCCGAGCAAGCCAGCACCCCGACTCGGGTCTCGCTGATGTAGAAGATGATGGCCGGATAGGCAAAGAGCCACAGAATGGCCGCGCCGTCTTCAACGGAATTGACAGCCAGATAGGTAAACAACACTGTAATAAGGGTAATGAAGCCACGTCGTTGCAGGGTGTTATGGCGGCTGATCAGATAGACAAGGCCGTTCAGCGCCAGTAACGCGGCGAAGATCGCCAGAATGTAGGCGGACGCCGCCTCGCCCTTTTGCAGCGAGCGCCAGCCGAAAAACAGCAGTAGTGGAACGGCGGCACAGGTCAGCCATCCAATGAGCATGGAAACAGGAATCTCTCCCTTCAGGGCGTGGAGCGTAGAAGTAGAGAAAGAAGATTCTGGCGTTATTTTTGTCATGCCAAACATGCTAGCGCCCCTCGGGACCGGTCACTGTGTAAAAAAGTAAACTGTTATGGGTGAACAGAAGTAAATCCCCACAGTGCCGAATGCATTGGCCCTGAGGCCGTTGGAGGTATGACGTCACGGTTAGGTCCCTGGCACCATTGATCCGTATAATGAGCAGGCAGGCCCAGGCCCGACATTCGTAACCCGAAAGCCCCGAACAGGATACAGATGGCATCAAAGCGCAAAGGTATTTCCGTCTCACGTATTAAAACCGGCAGTTTCGAGCGTCGTCTTTCCCTCACCAAGGCAGGATTGTTCGCCGGAACGCGTATGGCGTCGCACATGGCCACCAACTGGTTCCGGGGCGAAGAGCAACGGGAAGCGCGACACAGCGCCATGTTGTCCAGCCAGGCCCAGTTTCTGGTGGATGAGCTGGGCCAGCTGAAGGGCAGTGTGGTTAAGATCGGGCAGGTGATGGCGCTTTACGGCGAGCATTTTCTTCCGGAGGAGGTCACGGAAGCGCTGCATACGCTGGAGGACCAGACAACCGCCCTGGAGTGGTCGTCTATTGAACGGGTACTAAAAGCGGAGCTTGGCAAAGATAGACTGGCGGAACTGGACGTGGACCCGGAGCCCATCGGCGCGGCCTCCCTTGGGCAGGTGCACAGAGCCAGGCGTAAGTCGGACGGGCTTGAGCTGGTGCTTAAAGTCCAGTACCCGGGGGTCGACGAGGCTGTAGACAGCGATCTCAATTCCGTCGCCCACCTGTTGAAGATCGCCCGCCTGGTGTCATTCGGGCCGGAGTTCAGGGATTGGCTGGAAGAAGTCCGGGACATGATGCACCGGGAAGTGGACTATCGCCTGGAAGCACGAACCACCGAGAAATTCCGGTTGATGCTGGAGCAGGATCCCCGTTTCGTGGTGCCAAGGGTTCTTCCCGAATACTGCACCGCCCATGTGATTGCTTCAACGTTCGAGCATGGCTATTCCATCAGCTCACCGGAGGTGCGCCAGCTGTCGCTGGAGCGCAGAAGCGAGATTGGTAAAGCCGCCCTCGAGCTGTTTTTCCGGGAGCTTTTTGTCTGGGGAGAAATCCAGACCGACCCGAACTTTGGCAACTATCGCATTCGCATTGCCGGTGAGGAAGACGCCGATACCCGGCACGACCAGATCGTGTTGCTGGATTTCGGAGCGGTTCAGTCCTATTCGCACACATTCCTGGACCCGGTCATCCAGATGATCCGGGCCTCCTATGAACGTGACCTGAAGGGTGTGGTGGACGGCGGTATCAAGCTGCGCTTTATGAACGAGGACTGGCCACAGGACGTGCTTGACAAGTTCGGGTCGGTTTGTATGTCGGTGCTTGAGCCCCTTGCGGGCAATCGGGACGAGTGGCCGGATTACGCCGTCAACGACAAGGGTGAATACCGCTGGAAGCAGAGTGATCTGCCCTCCCGGGTGGCGCGTCAGGCGGCGCGATCGGCCATCAGCCGCTACTTCAAGGTGCCGCCCAAGGAGTTTGTGTTTCTCAACCGCAAGCTTATTGGTGTCTATACCTTTATCGCGGTTTTGAATGCTGAATTTAACGGCGAGTCATTGCTGAGAACCTACCTCTATGGCGATCCTGGCACACCGGATGCCTCCAGTATCAGCCAGATCACCAAGCCATAACGCAGACCCTTGCCGATAGCTACCAACACCACAAAATTGAGCCAGGGCACGCGCATGATGCCGCCTACCAGCGTCAACGCGTCGCCCCCAATCGGCAACCATCCCAGAAGCAGTGACCACTGACCGTAACGATTGAACCGGTTGCGGGCCTTTTCGAGCTGAAGTTCGGAGACGGGAAACCAGCGTTTATGCTTAAAGCGATCCACCTGCCGGCCGATAACTCCATTAACAACGGAACCCAGGGTATTGCCCGCTGTAGCCGACAACCAGATCCACCACAGCGAGTATCCCTGAGTGACCATGCCGCCTACCAGTATTTCGGAATAGGCTGGCAGCAGGGTAGCCGCCGCCAGAGCGGTAAAAAACAGAGTAAGATACGCCAAAGTTTCACCTTGCTGGTCGCGGTCAATTCTTAATGGCCGTTCTGCTCAAGTGGAGCTGATACCCAATCCGACGGATACAGGCTGTAAGAGTAATGAAAAACCGCACACTGCGCTTCAAGCTATACGCCCTCGTGGTTACGCTTTTGCTGGTTATGGGGATCAGCATTGTTGTGACCGCTCAGTTATCACTGGGCAGTATGGAACAGCGTATTACCTCCGAGACCCGGGAAACCGTCAGGGAACTGGCCACCGACCGGCTTTCGGCAACCGCGGGAAAATACGGCGAACTGGTCAGCGGCATGTTTGCAACAGCGTACCGGACACCGGAAGTGGTGCGCAATGTGATCACCCGGAACATCGAGGCTTCCAGCTCCGGGCGTATCAGCCGCTCCGCCCTTCAGGAAACCGTTGGTGCTGTTCTGGAAGAGCAGGAAAGCCTGAGCTCTATCTACGCCCAGTTTGAACCTGACGCCTATGACGAACAGGACCGCTACTTTACCGGCGGTGTGGAAGAACACAGTAGCGACGAAGGCACCCTGGAGATTTACTACTACCGCACGCCGGAGGGCGAGGTAAAGTTCAGCCGCACGGAGGACCCGGCCACCAAGTATCTGGATGAGCGCAATGAGTTCGGCATTCGCGAGGCGGAGTGGTATCTGTGCTCCCGGGACACCAAACAACCCTGCATCATGGAACCCTACAACTATGAGATCGAGGAAGGCTACACCGAACTGATGACCAGTCTGGTGATGCCTATCCTCAAGGGTAACGAGTTCGCCGGTGTGGTGGGCGTGGATATCAATCTTTCTACCCTCCAGGAAACCATAGAGAGCGTCAGCCGTGAGCTATACAGCGGCCAGTCCCGCGTGACCCTGCTTAGCAAAAAAGGACTGATTGCCGCTTCCAGCCACTACAGCGAGTTCCTGGGCCGGCCGCTGGCGGAGGCGCTGCCCGAAAAGGCAGGCGCCTATACCACGCTGCACCAGAGTGAGCAGGGCTACGATGATGGCGAAACCCTGGCCGTGTCCTATCCCATCGACATTGAGCTTCCGGGTACCGAGTGGTCCCTGTTGATCGAGCTACCTCGGGAGACCGCCCTTGCGGATGTGGCTGAAATCACCGGCCTGCTGTCTGCCGAGGTTAACGCCACTGCCCGAAATCAGGCGCTGGTGGGTGTTCTGGTATCGGTGATTGCCATCGGTATTCTGATTCTGCTGGTGCGTTCGGTGACCCGTCCGCTCAATGAGATCCGGGATCGCATGAAAAGTCTGGCCAGCGCCGAGGGCGACCTTACCCGTGAGCTGAAAATCGATACCCATGCCGAGCTGATTGAGCTGGCAGGCGGATTCAACCAATTCCTGGGGCGCCTGCGGACCATGATCAACGACCTCAAGGACGTCAATGCCAAGGTGAGCCAGCAGGCGGCGGATGTGAATACCATTGCACGGGAAACCAACGATCAGACGGAAAGCCAGCATGACGATATCGAGAGCGTGGTGACGGCAATGAACGAAATGTCAGCCGCCGCCGGTGAGGTGGCGGGTTTTGCTGGCGAGGCCGCTGAGAATGCCCAGAAGGCCCAGGACGGCATTCGCTTTACCAAGGATACGCTGACGTCGGCGGTCAATGGGGTCAGTGCGCTGGCCAGTGATATGGACGAGGCCAGCACGGCGATCGGCCATGTGGCTACTCGCAGTGAAGACATCAACCGGATTATCGAGGTGATCAGGGGCATCGCCGAGCAGACCAATCTGCTGGCGCTGAATGCCGCCATCGAGGCTGCGCGAGCCGGGGAACAGGGCCGCGGTTTTGCGGTTGTGGCCGACGAAGTCCGGACCCTGGCCTCCCGTACCCGGGAATCCACCGATGAGATCAGCCAGATGATTGATGGCCTGCAGGGCGATGTCGGTGGCGCTGTCACGGTCATTAAGGGCGGCGTCGACCGGGCCACCCAGGCGGTGGACGGAACCCGGGAAGCGGACCATTCCCTGGCCACGGTGGTGGAGCGTATCGGCTCCATTGTCGAGCATGTGACTCAGGTGGCGACCGCCGCAGAGGAGCAGAGCTCGGTAAGTGAGGAAATTAACCGGAACCTGACCCGCATCAATGACGCGGCTAACGATCTCCGGTCTCTGGCTCAGAGGGTGAGTGGCAGCGGGCGGACCCTTGATGAGCAGGTAAAAGTGCTGGATTCGGAGCTTAGCCGACTGAAAACCTGAGGCATCGATGATTGCTATCGGTGCCATTCAACTCATTAATTTCATTTTTCAACCTACCTGCGGTGATAATGCCGGTCTTGTTAAGGGCTGTCAGACGCCGTTGAATTTCCGGACTAGGAGTTGAAGAATGGAACAGGTGACTATCTTTGGTCGTGCATCCTGTGGTTTTTGCACCCGCGCCAGGCAGCTCTGCGAGATCAAGGATCTGCCTTACCGCTATGTGGATATCGAAATAGAGGGCATCAGCAAAGACGATCTGTCACAGTCCATTGGTCGGCCGGTTTACACGGTGCCGCAGATTTTCATCGGCGATCGTCATGTGGGCGGTTTTGATCATTTCTTCGAGTATCTGCAGACTTCTGCGAACTGAGGGACGCCGGTAGCACGCTCAGGCACAAAAAAGGCGCCACGGGAATCACCGGTGGCGCCTTTTCTGGTTTTCGGGCGGTCAGAACTGGAAGTCGGCTTTCAGTTTCTTTTCCACCAGCCGGTTCTTGAGTTTGGCAACCTTGGGAATGCCATTCTCGAAAGGGGGGAAGCTCTCGCCGTAGATCAGTGGCTCGAGATAATCCCGGCAATCCTGGGTAATGGCGTAGCCATCGTCCGAGATGAAATGGATCGGCATTTTCTTTTCCTGGTTGGCCACCTCACTCAGCGGCGCCTCGCCAATGTGCCAGCGGTAGGGGCGTGACTGTTCGCGAACAATGGTGGGCATCAGTGCCTGCTTGCCAGCGATGGCCATTTCAACGGCCGCCCGGCCCACCGAGTAGGCCTGCTCTACGTCAGTAGCGGACGCAATATGACGGGCACTGCGCTGAAGGTAGTCCGCCACGGCCCAGTGGAACTTGTGACCCAGTGCCTGGCGCACCATGTTGGCCAGCGCCGGTGCCACACCGCCCAACTGGGTGTGGCCGAACGCGTCCTTTGCGCCGGCATCGGCCAGGAAGCGGCCATCTTCGTATTGAGCCCCTTCCGAGGCCACCACCACGCAGTAGCCATATTCCTTCACACAGAAATCCACGCGCTCCAGGAACCGGTCGCGCTCGAAAGGGACCTCCGGGAACAGGATGACGTGCGGCGGTTCGCCCTCGCCCTTGCCAGCCAGGCCACCAGAGGCGGCAATCCACCCGGCGTGACGGCCCATCACCTCAAGGATGAACACCTTGGTGGAGGTGTCGCACATGGAGCGGATATCGAGGCTGGCCTCGAGGGTGGAGGTTGCGATGTATTTCGCAACCGAGCCAAAGCCCGGGCAGCAATCGGTGAAGGGCAGGTCGTTGTCGACGGTTTTGGGTACGCCGATGCAGGTGATGGGGTAGCCCATCTTCTCTGCGAGCTGGGATACCTTGAACGCTGTGTCCTGGGAGTCACCGCCGCCGTTGTAGAAGAAGTAACCGATGTCGTGGGCGCGGAATACTTCGATCAGCCGCTCGTATTCGCGGCGGTTCTCCGAGAAGTTCTTCAGTTTGTGGCGGCAGGAGCCGAATGCACCGCCGGGCGTATGCATCAGGTCCTGAATGTCTTCGTCACTTTCAAGGCTGGTGTCGATGAGCTCTTCCTTCAACGCACCAATAATGCCGTTCCTTCCCGCGTAAACTTTGCCGATCTGTTCCGGATGTTTGCGCGCGGTCTGGATCACGCCACAGGCGCTGGCATTAATTACGGCGGTCACGCCGCCTGACTGGGCATAGAATGCGTTTCGAATGGCCATTTCGGGGTCGGGCTCCTGCAGTTGCATCAAATGCCGCAAATGATACGTCAAACATCTTTTTTTTTCATGAGCCAAACGTCATAACTCAGCGCTTGACGACCTTAGCGCGATACGTGAGGCTTTGCAGGTTTCTAACAACGGAATCAGGGCAAGAGGCCAATACCGCAATGCACATTCATATTCTCGGGATCTGCGGCACTTTTATGGGCAGCCTGGCTGTTCTGGCGCGAGAGCTGGGCCACCAGGTGACTGGGTCGGACCAGGGTGTCTATCCGCCCATGAGTACCCAGCTTGAAGCCCAGGGTATCGGTCTGATGGAAGGTTATAGCGCGGAACATCTCAAGCCCCAACCCGACCTGGTTCTGATTGGCAACGCCATGTCACGGGGTAATCCGGAAGTCGAAGCGGTGCTCAACCGCAATATCGATTACATGTCCGGCCCGGAATGGCTGTCACGGGAAGTGCTTCGCCATCGCTGGGTACTGGCGGTCGCCGGCACCCATGGCAAGACCACCACCACCGCCATGCTGCTTTATATCCTTGAGCAGGCGGGCCTGGAAGCGGGCTACCTGATCGGTGGCGTGCCCAATGATTTTCCGGTCTCCGCGCGGCTGGGCAACAGCGACTTTTTTGTGATCGAGGCCGATGAATATGACAGTGCCTTTTTTGACAAGCGATCCAAGTTCGTCCACTACCGCCCCCACACCCTTATCCTGAACAATCTGGAATTTGACCACGCTGATATCTTCGAGAATGTCGAAGCCATAGAACGCCAGTTCCACCATCTGGTGCGAACGGTTCCCTCCAACGGGCTGATCGTGCGCCCCGCGCTCGACCTTCACCTGGACAAAGCCCTGGAACTAGGTTGCTGGACCAATACCCAGGAGACCTCCGTCGACAGTGAGGTTGCCTATATGAGCGACTGGCGGGCGGAGCTGCTGAAAGAGGATGGCAGCGAATTCATGGTGGTTCATCGTGAGCAGCCAGTGGCAGCGGTGAGATGGGACCAGACCGGGCTTCACAGTGTACGTAACGGGTTGGCGGCGATTGCGGCGGCCCGTCACGTGGGAGTGACGCCGGACCATGCCATTTCCGCCTTATGCCGTTTCTCGGGAGTGAAACGGCGAATGGAACTGCTGGCGGATATCGGTGGCATCCGTGTCTATGACGACTTTGCCCACCACCCCACGGCCATTGCCTCCACACTGGAGGGGCTGCGGAACAAAGTAGGTAATGAAACCATTGTTGCCCTGATCGAGCCACGGTCCAATACCATGCAGCAGGGGGTTCATCAGCATACCCTGCTGCCCAGTGCCGGAGCGGCGGATCGGGTTGTGTGGGCCAATCTCAATCAGTTGGACTGGCTGCCGGACCTTTTGAATGCTGGCGAGTCTGAAGAGTCGCAGCGCCACGCTGCTCACTCCGTGGAGTCGACAATCGAGGCGTTGATCGATCGTGTTGCCGGGCAGGCGGTGTCGCCTTGTCATATAGTGATTATGAGCAACGGCGGTTTTGGTGGCATTCATCACAAGCTGATTGCGGAACTGGAACGTAGATCTGCCTGACCATTCACGTTCAACCAGGGATCAGAATCCATGAACAAGGCCTCCCAGCAAGAACCGGGAACGAAACGACCGGTCGTCAATCTGGCGTTCACCGGCGCGTCCGGCGCGCAGTACGGGCTGCGGCTATTGCATTGCCTGGTGGCCGCCGGTTGTCAGGTGCATGTGATGATCAGCAAGGCGGCGCAGATCGTGATGGCGACAGAAACCGACCTGAAACTGCCGGGCAACACCGCAGCGATGCAGGAGGCCTTTTCCGCCTACGCCGGTGCACAGGCGGGGCAGGTGCTGGTGTTCGGGCGGGAAGACTGGTTCTCGCCGCCTGCCTCGGGCTCCGGGGAAAAAGCACCGCTGGTGATCTGCCCCTGCAGTACCGGCACCCTGTCGGCATTAGCCACCGGCGCCAGTAACAACCTGATTGAGCGGGCTGGTGATGTCGCTCTGAAGGAGCGCCGCAAGCTGATTCTGGTGCCGAGGGAAGCGCCTTACTCGGAGGTTCATCTCGAGAACATGCTGCGCCTGACCCGTATGGGCGCGGTGATCATGCCGGCCAGCCCCGGTTTCTATCACCAGCCGCAGTCGATTGCCGATCTGGTGGACTTCATTGTCGCCCGCCTGCTGGACCATCTGGATCTGCCCCAGGACTTGATGCCCCGTTGGGGCGAAGAGAGGATCGCTGCCAAAAAGCCGGACTGACCCGCTTCCTGGCCGGTCACGCGATGTTTTTGGTCAGCCCGATTGACGCTTTTCATCATTGAGCGTCGCGGCACCCCCGAGCAAAACTGTTGAGACGACAACAACACAGTTTTGCTGAGGTTCCCCATGATTCCACGCACCCTCTTTGACGCCGACCTTGAAGGCTTTCGCGATTCGGTCCGCAAATTCCTCCAACAGGAGGCGGCCCCTTATCACGATCAGTGGGAAAAGGACGGCCAGGTCAGTCGCGAGCTCTGGACCAAGGCCGGCGAGCTGGGTTTCCTGTGCCCGACCATGCCGGAGGAGTATGGCGGCGTGGGTGCGGATTTCCGCTACAGCGCGGTGATCATGGAAGAGGTGTCCCGGGCCGGGCTGTCTGGTATTGGCTGGACCCTGCATTCGGACATCGTGGCGCCTTATATCCTGAACTACGGATCCGACGCACAGAAAGCGTATTACCTGCCAAAACTGGCGACCGGCGAAATGATCGGTGCAATAGCCATGACAGAGCCGGGCGCTGGCTCCGACCTGCAGGGCATCAAGACCACGGCGGTCAAGGATGCTTCCGGCGAGCACTATCTGCTTAATGGCAGCAAGACTTTTATTACCAATGGCCAGATGGCGGATCTTGTCATCGTTGTTGCCAAAACCGATCCGAAAGAGGGCGCCAAGGGCACCAGCCTGTTCATGGTGGAAAGCGCCTGGGAAGGATTCGAGAAAGGCCAGAACCTGAACAAGGTGGGCATGAAAGCCCAGGACACCTCCGAACTCTTCTTTCAGGACGTCAAAGTGCCGGCCGACAAGCTCCTGGGCGCGATGGAAGGGCAGGGCTTCTTCCAGCTTATGCAGGAACTGCCGGCCGAGCGACTACAGGTTGGATTGACAGCAGTGGCCGCCTCCGAAGCTGCCTGGCAGTGGACGCTGGATTACGTCAAGGAGCGCAACGCCTTCGGCAAGCCGGTGATCAAGTTCCAGAATACCCGTTTCAAACTGGCAGAACTCAAAGCGGAAATCACGGCGGCTCGGGTGTTCTGTGACCGTTGCCTGGAACTGCATCTGGAGAAGAAGCTGGATATTCCCACGGCGGCCATGCTTAAGCAGCTCACGACTGATTTGCAGTGCAAGGTAATGGATGAGTGTGTGCAGTTGCACGGCGGTTACGGCTATATGTGGGAGTATCCGATCGCCCGTGCCTGGGCCGACGCCAGGGTTCAGCGAATCTACGCCGGCACTAATGAAATCATGAAGGAGATCGTCGCTCGGTCTTTCTGAGTGACCCGTGAAGCGCCGTTCCCGCTCGGGGCGGCGCTCTATCGTTACCAAAGTTTACAAATTGCCAAACCTATCAAGGTTCAAATCAGCAACATCCCATACAGTAGCGGCACAACCTCTAACAAGGACAATGGTTGCCGCGATGAAACGCCTGCTCCCCCTCACGATCATTCTGTTATCGCTGTTTCTCACTGCCTGTGACGAACAATCCGACTCCTATCCGGCGGATGGCAGGGATTTCGATGCCGAGGCCTATATTGCGGGCTCACCCTACACCGGCAAAGTCATTGACGGGTACCTCAGAAATGCCCGGGTCTGGCTGGATATGGACGGCGATGGGCAGTATACCCCCGGCCCGTTGACCCTGGAGAGCCAATCTGGAGCGGAGCTGGTGGTGCCCAGTGGGGAACCCACCGCCATGACCGGGGAAGACGGCGAGTTCTCACTGGATGTCTCCGAGCTGGAACAGGACCCGCTGGTGGCGCCCGATCTGGATCCGCGGGATTACCCGCTCTTCGCCCTGGCCCTGCCCGGCCAAACCGAGGAACAGACCGCTTCCGGTCTCCAGATGCTTGATCAGGGTTTCATGCTCAGTGCGCCTCCCGGGGTTCGCAATGTCACGCCGTTGACGACCCTTGCCCGGCAACGCCGAATCAACGGTATCGGTGAATTTCTGGTTGGCACCAGTGATCTGGCCATTGCCCTGGGTAACATAAATCTGGTCAGCGATTACGTGCGCTCGGGTAATGTCCGGGCGCATACCTATGCCCGGGCCTTTGCCCGTTTTCTGGCCTCCCAGTTGCCCCAGGATTATGAAGATGTTTTGCGCAATGGCGATGGCCGAGAACGGTTCCTGAGCTCGGAAGCCGTCAGATTGATGGGTATTTCATTTGCACGCAACGCGCTGTCGATTGTCCGGATCGTTGATGAGGCCGCCGCTGGCGGGGATTACGCCGCGGTCAACGTTGACAGCCTGAATCTGCCACAGATCGAGCTGGAGCTGGACGACTCCAGCGTCGTCACCAGCCAGACCGTTTTTGCCCGCGCCGGCGGCGGCTTGCCCAGTTCGTTCTCGGCCCTGGACCCGCTTGCGGAAATCTCGATGAACTACTCGGAAAGTGGCCGCCTGACCTCGGTTCTGGCGAACGGCTGTATGTCGCCTTCGTTGCGGGAAATGGTGCGGGTGATCAACGCCGACGGTAAAATTGCCGACACAGGCACCCAGTGGGTGCCCAACCTGTCGCTGAAGCAGGAGGAAGGCGGCACTTTCTATGATGAAGCGGGTATTGATGAGCGCCTGACATTCGACTGGAAAAACAGCACTGCCGCATTTGAAACCACCACCACCTGTCACGAAGGTCTTGCAGCGTCCTCGGAGCTGGGTGGCCCGGCCGCCATTGCATATGAATGGACCCTGAACGGGGATGGGAAGGTGGCGTCCCTGACAGCCACTAGTGCTGGCAGGACCGAAGTGATGACGCCAACCTACGATTTCAGCTCGAGCTTCTTTTTTGGCTATACCCGGACGGTCAACGGTGTTGATGAGGAAGTTATTCAGCTTTCATCGGCGCAGTCCTGTGAAGGCGACATCGTCAGCGTTGATGCGGACAAACCCCAGGTAGTGTCCGCCTTCCAGCCGTATACGGTTTCAGGCTCGCTGCCAATACCCGGCGGTTTCACCGGACTGCGTCTGGAGCTGGACAAGCGGAACGGGCTGAACCGGCCGCTGCGGTTTGGATTTCTGAACGAAGAACTACGCACCACCGAGGGGGTCAGCAACACCGGCGGTTTTGAGTGGCGGTTCTATTACCCTGGTGTGGGAACCGAAGACTTCGTCAATGATCAGCCCAACCTGATCCAGACCGCCTACCTTACCCGTTACGACGGCGCCAGGGATTGCGGCCGTGCGTTCGGCTCTGTACCGGTTTCCGCTTACGCACGGGTGGTCTATTCTTACCAGTCACTTTCCCGGTATCTGGCAGGGCAGGTCAACGGGCAGGTCAACGGGCAGGCTGATTAGGCCGGGAAAACACGCGTAGCCTGGGCGACAGCAGTGAAGGCCGGCCACGTTTCCGTCTCGGGAAAAGCTGGAAAACGCTGAGAGTTCTGCAAATCTGGAAATTTGTCGCCATTCCTTGAGGGAAGGAATGGTGCCGAGGAGAGGACTTGAACCTCCACGGGGTTGCCCCCACTAGCACCTGAAGCTAGCGTGTCTACCAATTTCACCACCTCGGCAGGTGATTTACAGTTTGTCCGCTGGGTTTCAACTCTATTCGACATCTGAAGAAGCTTCAGATCGTTGATTTTCCGGACATTCTGCTGCGGTCACGGTGTTGCCGATGACCGATGGCGCGTACTTTAATCATTCGCAAAAAAACTGTCAAATGTTTTTTCGTCGCGAATCAGCCTTTGTCACACCCTTATTTTGCCCGCTTGTTGGCCACTGGCGGGCCGGCGGCGTTATACTCTCGCGACACTCAACATCAACGATACACTAAAGTCACCGGCTACTGTGGAGTAGCTGGCACAAGGACACGAATGGTTTCCCGAAAAAAATCTGATCAAGACCCTTATGCCCAGCGTGAGGCAAGCAAATACGACAACCCGATCCACAGTCGTGAATACATCCTTGCCCATCTGAAAGAGCGGGGAGCGCCGGCCACGCACGAAACTCTCTGTGACGAATTTGGTCTGGACTCAGAAGAGAGCATTGAAGCACTCAGGCGCCGCCTGATTGCCATGTGCCGCGATGGGCAGATGATCTGTAATCGTCGCGGGGCCTATCTTCCGATTGAAGAGGCGGACCTGGTCACTGGCCGGGTGATTGGCCATAAAGACGGCTTCGGCTTCCTGGTGCCGGACGACGGTGGCTCTGACCTTTTTCTGACCGCTCGCCAGATGCGCCTGGTTTTTCACGGTGACCGTGTTGCCGCCCGGGTGGATCGTGTGGACGACCGGGGGCGCCGCGAAGGCGTCATTGTTGAGGTGCTGGAATATCGCACAACCCAGACGGTCGGCCGTCTTTTCCACGAAAGCGGCATCTATTTTGTCGTTCCTGAAAATGCCCGCATCAACCACGAGGTGCTGATTCCGGCCGAGCACGTTAATGAAGCGCGGCACGGCCAGTATGTTGTGGTGGACATAGTGCGTCAGCCCTCGGTTCGCACCCAGCCCCTGGGCAAGGTGGTGGAAGTTCTGGGCGAGCACATGGCGCCGGGCATGGAAATCGATGTGGCCATCCGCTCTTACGATATTCCCCACAGCTGGCCGCCGGCTGTCGGCGAGCAGACGGCAGAGATCCCTGATGAAGTCACCGAGCAGGACAAGCAGAATCGCGTGGATCTGCGGCAGCTTAATTTTGTCACCATTGACGATGAATCCGCCCGGGATTTCGACGACGCCATCTACTGCGAATCGCGCCCCAAAGGCGGTTACCGGTTGATGGTAGCGATTGCCGATGTGTCCCATTACGTTCGCCCGAATTCGCCGCTGGATGAAGAAGCCATCAACCGCGGCAACTCGGTGTACTTCCCGGATCACGTGGTTCCCATGTTGCCCGAGAAGCTCTCGAACGGGCTCTGCTCGTTGAATCCGGGCGTTGACCGGCTGTGTATGGTCGCGGACATGACGCTCAGCGCCGCCGGCAATATCAGTGGCTATAAGTTCTACCAGGCGGTGATACACAGCCATGCCCGCCTGACCTATAACAAGGTCAGCGACATGCTGGAGCGGCCGGATTCGGAACCGGGATATCGGTTGTCGGAGCAGTACGCCGACGTGTTGCCCGATCTTCATAACCTCTACGGGCTTTACAAGCTGCTTCGCAAGGCCCGCACCGAGCGTGGTGCCATCGATTTTGAAACCACCGAGACCAAGGTGGTGTTCGATGCCAATCGCAAGATTGAAGAAATTGTTCCGGTTACCCGCAACGATGCCCACAAGATTGTAGAAGAGTGCATGTTGTGCGCCAACGTCGCGACCGCGCGCTTTCTGAGAAAGCACAAGGTTCCTTCCCTTTACCGGGTGCATGACGGGCCTTCGGAAGAGCGGCTGAGTGCGGTGCGCCTGTTCCTCGGTGAACTGGGTCTGCAGCTTGGCGGTGGTGACAAGCCAACCTCGGCCGATTATCAGGAACTGTTGTCCAGCATTTCGGACCGCAGTGATGCCAATGTCATCCAGACGGTCATGTTGCGCTCGCTCAGCCAGGCGGTATACAGCCCGGATGAGGGCGGTCACTTTGGTCTGGGATTCAACAGCTATGCCCACTTTACTTCGCCGATCCGTCGATACCCGGACCTGATCGTCCATCGGGGCATCAAGTCGGTGATTCACGCCGAACAGCGCTCCAAGGATGTTGAGGTTCCGCCCAAGCGGGATCCGGAACTGGCGGAGTATCCGTACGACCATGCTCGCATGCAGCAGCTTGGCGAGCACTGCTCGATGACCGAGCGCCGGGCCGACGACGCCACCCGTGATGTGATGGCGTGGCTCAAGTGCGAGTACCTTCGTGATCAGGTCGGTGAAGAGTATCAGGGCGTCATCGCCTCGGTGGTGCCTTTCGGGTTCTTTGTGGAATTGTCCGGCGTCTATATTGAAGGGCTGGTTCACGTATCCACCCTAGCCGGTGATTTCTTCCATCACGATGCGGCCAAGCATCGCCTGATCGGCGAGCGCACGGCCCAGAGCTTCCGTCTGGGTGACGAGGTGCGGGTCAAGGTGGTTCGTGTCGGGATGGAAGACCGCAAGATCGACCTGGAGCTGACCAGCGAGCCCCAACACCGTCAGGCGGACCGCGATGCGCTGAACGTTGAAAAGCGTGCGCCGAAAGACAAAGACAAAGGGCGGGGCAAGTCGCGGAGCAGGAAGCCCGCTGGTGGTGCCAAGAGGGGCGATAAGCCTGCCCGGTCACGCGCGCCCAAGCCGGAAATGCCCGCAAGCAGTGATGGCAAGATGTCCGCCAGGGACAAGCTGGTGGCCGAAGCCGCTGACCTTGCGCTGAACAGCAAAGATAAAAAGGGCAAAGGGAAAAGCGCGGGCGGCGATCAGAAGCGCAAGCCCCGAAAATCCGGAAAATCAGGGAAATAACCGGTGTCTGACGAGTTTATTTTTGGCTGGCACGCGGTCGAGGCGGTGCTGAAGCAGGAGCCCGCTCGCCTGCAGCAGGTCTGGATCCAGACAGGGCGTCAAGACCGGCGGGTTCAGAGCGTTACCGAAACGCTCGATAGCCTGGGGGTAGCCTGGCAGGTGGTGCACCGTAAAGAGCTGGATCAGCGGGTGTCCGGTGTTCATCAGGGTGTGGTTGCGCAGGTGTCTGAAAGCCGGGAATGGTCGGAAGATGACCTGCTGGAATCTCTGGCCACTCAGGATAAACCCCCTTTCCTGCTGATTCTGGACGGGGTGACCGACCCACACAATCTCGGTGCCTGTCTGCGGACCGCCGATGCGGTGGGCGTTCAGGCGGTGATTGTACCGAAGGACAAGTCAGCGTCGCTTTCGCCCACGGTCCGGAAAGTGGCCTGCGGTGCGGCGGAAACGGTGCCCCTGGTGAGAGTCACCAATCTTGCCCGTTTCATGCGGGTGCTTCGTGATGACGGCGTCTGGCTGATCGGAACCGCCGGTGAAGCCCAGAGCACGCTCTATCAGGCTGACTTCAAAGGCCCTGTTGCGCTGGTAATGGGGGCTGAAGGCAAGGGAATGCGGCGTCTGACCCGTGAGCATTGCGACATGCTGATCAATATTCCCATGCTGGGGCAGGTCGACAGTCTCAACGTGTCGGTGGCAACCGGCGTGTGTCTTTATGAAGCGCTTCGCCAACGGCTTGCATAGTAGGCTCCACCCCCCTAGAATACGGCACCCCTTTTTTTAGGGGCGTTGTCGTTTTGTCTTTTATCCAGTCAATCCGGCGCAGGCTTTTACCAAAAGCAAAAGAAACCGGCAGCTGTGTCTGCCACCTCCTTGCTTCTTGCTGAATACACGCCTTCTGGCGACGGATTCTGTAAGGGGCTGCATAAACCGTAGGGAGAACTCATGCGTCACTACGAAATCGTATTTATGGTACACCCGGATCAGAGCGAGCAAGTGCCCGCGATGATCGAGCGTTATACCAACGTCATCACTGAAGATGGCGGACAGGTACATCGCCTGGAAGATTGGGGCCGTCGTCACCTGGCTTACCCGATCAACAAGATTCACAAGGCTCATTACGTGCTGATGAACGTTGAATGTTCACAGACCGCAATGGACGAGATGACTCACAACTTCCGCTTCAACGATGCCATCATCCGCGACATGATCCTGCGCCGCGACGGTGCCGATACCGATATGTCGCCCATGAAAGCATCCGAGTCCCGTGAAGACCGTCGTGGCGGTGGTGATGATCGCCCGCGTCGTTCCGCCGAATCTGACGACAACCGTCAGTCGGAATCCCAGGACGAAGAAGAGTAAACATTACCGGAGTTGAGGAGTTAAGTTATGGCTCGTTTTTTCAGACGTCGTAAATTCTGCCGCTTCACGGCAGAAGGTGTGAAAGAGATCGATTACAAAGATCTGGACACACTGAAAGGTTACATTACTGAAACCGGCAAAATCGTGCCCAGCCGTATTACAGGCACCAAAGCACGTTATCAGCGTCAGCTGGCTACCGCTATCAAGCGTGCCCGCTACCTGGCACTGCTGCCGTATTCGGACAGCCACGATAACTAAGTAACAGAATTACGGGACTCGGGACCATGCGTGCACTGGCACAATTTGTAATGCGCGGTCCCCTGCAGGCAGGCGGGGTGGCGGTCGTGACGACCGCAATACCGCTGTTGTTCTGGGTTGGTGCGGCAGTCGTGGGCCTGGTTATTCTCAGGCTCGGGATGCGTCAGGGCCTCAATATCGGCCTCTGGGCGTTGTTGCCGGCACTGGGCTGGAGCTTGTTAGGGCAGGACCCGACGGCTCTGGCGGTGCTGCTACAGGTCATGCTGGTGGCATCGGTGCTCAGAACGTCACGGTCTTGGGAAAGGGCTCTGCTCTCGGGCAGCCTGCTGGCGATCATCATTAGTTGGATGTTGCCGATGCTGTACCCGGAACTGATTGATTCCCTGGTACAGACGGGGGTGAGGTTCTACGAGCAGTACAACGCCGAAATGGCGAAAAGTTTCGGAGACAATCTGGAACTGGTCATTCGGCAGACCATGATTGCCAGTATGGCGGGCACCTACCTGTTGACAGGTGTGGGCATGACCATGCTGGCGCGGTCGTGGCATGCCGGGTTTGATAACCCGGGAGGCTTCCGCAGGGAATTTCATTCCCTTCGGCTGTCTCCGGCCATCGCAGTTGGCTGCGTTGCCATCATGGTGGGAGGTTCGGTGATCGGGCTGAACCCCATGCTGATGGGCTGGGCCGGCGGGCTACCGCTGATTCTGGCGGGCCTGGGTCTGGTTCATGGTGTTGTAAGCCGTAAGGGGCTGAGTATTCACTGGCTGGTGTTGTTTTATCTGGCGTTGGTGTTTCTGGGTCCGAGTCTGATGATTCTGTTGTTGGTTCTGGCGTTTGTGGATAGCTGGTTGGACATCCGGGGGCGAATCAAGCCCACGGGCCCGGCTGAATAAAGCACGAAGAGGTTAACGAGATGGAAGTTATTCTGCTCGAAAAAGTAGCAAACCTTGGTTCACTCGGTGACAAGGTCAAGGTCAAGGCCGGTTACGGTCGTAATTTTCTTCTGCCCTATGGCAAGGCTGTTCCGGCAACTGCGGACAACCTGAAAGCGTTCGAAGAGCGCCGTGCCGAGCTTGAGAAAGCCGCCGCTGAAAAGCTGGCCGCTGCCCAGGCTCGTGCCGAAGCCCTGAATGGAGCATCGGTCACGATCACCTCCAAGGCTGGCGAAGAAGGCAAGCTGTTCGGTTCTATCGGTGTGCGCGACATCGCTGATGCGATTACCGCTGCTGGTACCGAGGTAGAAAAGAGCGAAGTTCGTCTGCCGGAAGGCCCCCTGCGCGTTGTGGGTGAGTACGAAATCGAGCTGCAGCTGCACTCGGACGTAAGCGCTTCAATCAACCTTGCGGTCGTTGCTGAGTAAGCGACCAAAAGGCGTTGAGCAATACAGGCCCGGTTCCACGCTAGTGGAATTCCGGGCCTGTTGCGTTCTGGTGTATGCTAGTCGCTACTGAACTCCGGACGAAGACGTATCAATGGCCAACCCCAATTTCCAAGCGGTTTCCACCGACCCCGAAACCAGCCGAATTAAAGTCCCGCCCCATTCCGTGGAAGCCGAACAGGCTGTACTGGGCGGCCTTATGCTGGACAATCGCCGGTTCGACGAGATCGCCGAGATTATTTCCGCGGCCGATTTTTATCGCCAGGACCACCGGCTGATTTTCGGCGCGGCCGAGCGCCTGGCCGGCGAGGGCGAGCCGCTGGATGTGGTCACACTGGCCGAGTTTCTTGACCGCGCGGGAGATATCGAGGACGCCGGCGGCCTGTCCTATCTGGCCGAGCTGGCGGAAAAAACACCTGGCGCCGCGAACATTCGCGCTTACGCCGATATTGTCCGTGAACGCTCGATTCTGCGGCAGCTGGTGGAGGTGTCTGGAAAGATCTCCGATTCCGCTTTTAATCCCCAGGGCCGTAACAGTAACGAGGTGCTGGACGAGGCGGAACGTAACGTCTTCCAGATTGCCGAGTCCCGGGTCAAGGAAGGCACAGGCCCTCAGACCATCAATCCGATTCTGACCAAGGCCCTGAGCCGTATCGAGGAGATGTTCGAGTCCGGCGAGACCACCACCGGCCTGACCACCGGCTTCAAGGACCTGGACGAATGGACCTCTGGCATGCAGCCGTCGGACCTGCTGATTGTCGCCGGCCGACCTTCCATGGGTAAAACCACTTTCGCCATGAACATCGTCGAGAACGCGCTGATCACCACCGGCGCGCCGATTCTGGTGTTCAGCATGGAGATGCCGGCGGATGCGCTGGTGATGCGTATGCTGTCTTCCCTGGGGCGTATCGACCAGAGCAAGATCCGCAGTGGTCGCCTGGAAGAGGACGACTGGCCCCGGCTGACCTCGGCGGTGAGCCTGCTCAAGGACAAGCCCCTGTACATCGACGACACGCCCGGTCTCAGTCCCACCGAAATGCGCTCCCGTGCCCGCCGTATTGCCCGTGAGAACGGCGGTCAGCTGGGGCTGATCATGGTGGACTATCTGCAGCTGATGCGGGTGCCGGGCAATACCGAGGGGCGGACTGCGGAGATTTCCGAGATCTCCCGGTCGCTGAAAGGCCTGGCGAAGGAACTGAGCTGCCCGATGGTGGCACTTTCCCAGCTTAACCGCAGCCTGGAGCAGCGACCCAACAAGCGCCCAGTGAACTCCGACCTTCGTGAATCCGGTGCCATTGAGCAGGACGCGGACGTGATCATGTTCGTGTATCGGGACGAGGTCTACAACGAAGACACCTCGGACAAGGGTATCGCCGAGATTATTATCGGCAAGCAGCGGAATGGCCCGATCGGTACCATCCGCCTGGCGTTTATCGGCAAGTACACCAAGTTCGAAGACCTGGCCCACGGCGATTACGGCGGTGACTACTGATGCCGCGAGCCACTGTTGCCAGAATCAGTACCGAAGCGTTAAGGCACAATTACCGTAAAGCCGTGGCAATGGCTGGTGGCGCCCGGGCTATGGCGGTGATCAAGGCGGACGGCTACGGCCACGGCATTCAGACTGTCGCCCGGGCACTGCGGGAAGATGCGTCCAAGTTTGCGGTTGCCTGCATCGAAGAGGCGCTGGCCATTCGTGGCGCCGGGGTAACGGCGCCGGTGGTTCTTTTGCAGGGCCCGCACAGCCCGGAAGATGTGGCAACCAGTGCCGATCAGGATTTTGAACTGGTGATTCACAGCGAACACCAGTTGCGCTGGCTCGAAGAGTCTGTGCGCGTACCAGCGCTCTGGATCAAGGTGAATACCGGGATGAACCGGCTGGGCTTTGCTCCAGCGGACATCGCCGGTGTCATGGAATTACTGGGAAATGCGGAACTGGCTTCCCGGGTAACGGGCTTTGTCACCCATTTTGCCTGCGCGGACGACGCCAACAGTGATAATACCGCCAGACAGACAGCCTGTTTCCTGGACGCGGTTGACCCGTGGCCGGATCTTTCCAGAAGTCTGGGTAATTCAGCCGCGCATTTTCTGGAAGGGCAGCCACTGTTTGACTGGACGCGCCCCGGCATCATGCTTTACGGCGGCTCGCCGATGATCGGGCAGCTTGGCCCGGAACTGGGGTTGCAGCCGGTGATGACGCTGGAGGCCGAGTTGACCAGTGTGCGTACTTTAAAGCCGGGAGAATCCGTGGGTTATGGCGCATCCTGGACCGCCACTGGCGAGACTCCCATGGGCATTGTGGCCGTGGGCTACGGTGATGGCTATCCACGACATGCGGGCACCGACACGCCGGCCTGGGTGAACGGCCGGCGAATCCGGCTGATTGGCCGTGTCTCCATGGACATGCTGGCAGTAGATCTGACCGAAGCGCCGGACGCGAAACCGGGTGACAAGGTGGAATTATGGGGCCGGAATGTCTCTGTGGACGAGGTTGCCCAGCATGCCGGCACCATTGGCTATGAACTGCTGACCGGCGTTACGGTGCGGGTGCCTCGGGTTCATGAATGATTTCCTCGATAAAATCGAGGATCGCTGACAGACTCTTGTCGTCCAGTTTTTTAAGAACCTTGTAAACCACCATTTTGCTGCCCTTGAGCATGCTGCTGATGCCCATTCTTGCCATACCCATCAGCATGTTGCCGGCATTCAGGCGGCGCAGTGGTTCCAGGAAGAAGAAGTCGAGACCGTTGTCGGTCATGTCTACAATCAGGTCAAACAGTTTGTCGATCGCTTCCTTGTCGGCTTTACCGCGTTCGCGCAGTTCGCTGACGGTGTAAAGTGCCCGGGTGCGAAGCTCATCGGGGATGGGAGCGACAATGTGGCTCTGTTGTTTAAGCATGGCAAGTCCTGTTGTTGTATGCTCGTGGGGTGACTGATTTTCGGTGATCCTAGTGTAATCCTGTGCCGGTGGCTGCCATTGGCTCTGTAACTCTCTTGTCTCGTCATATCAGTGAAATTCGCAAGCTCAAACGGAGGCAGTAACCCAAGTGCACGTGCTGGTCGTTCATGATTATGGTCCCCTGGGAAGGGTATTGCTGGAGACGTTGCGTGAGACGCATCTCCAGGTGAGCCCGTTACTGATCAGTGAAGTGGACAGCGTGGAACTTACTGCGTTGGCAAACTGGGTTCCGGACGACACCGACCTGATTGTCAACGCGCTGTGGCTTGCGGACCCGGAGCTGGCCGAAAATGACCCTGAGTTTGCTCACAAGGCCTCGTTTTCTCTGCCGGTAGCCCTGGCGGAGTATGCCAGTGAGCACAACATGTCTTTGCTGCAGCTTTCTTCCAGCTACGTTTTTGACGGGCGTAAACAGAGTGCCTATATCGCCTCGAATCCGGGCCAGCCGGTGAACGAACTGGGCAACTGGCAGTGGGAATGTGAACAGGCAGTCCGTACCCTGCTGACCCGTCACATACTGCTTCGCACCGGCTGGAGCCTTGGTCGTTTTCTACGCAAAGTTCAGGAGGTTGCGGCCAGGTCCGACACCATTAAGCTGCCGGGCAAGTGCCACGGGCAGCCGGTGACGGTGACTGATCTTGCCCGGGTCATCACCGCCATCGTCAAGCAGATTGATTGTGGTGCCGAAGTCTGGGGCACCTACCAGTACGCCGGAGCAGAGGATATATCGCTCTACGAGCTGGGCCTTGCCATTGCCGGCCTGCCGGGTATTCCCAGCGGCCTGCGAGTGGTAGATGAGATGGCGGACTGGGCGAAACTGGAGCCTGCCAACGCCACCATGATCTGCACCAAGATCCGCAATACCTTTGGCATCAAACAGCTTCCCTGGCGCTCCGGCCTTTCCGAAGAGCTGGGCCTGCTGTCCCGTCAGGAACGTCAGTCAGAGTTTACCGACTGACCTCGGCTTCGGCTGTTTCCCGCTCGACCATTGCAGGCGTTTCGAGAGACATCCGGCCGAGTTTTCCGGCCCGGAATTCGTTCAGCAGAACCTCCGCTACCTTGTGCAGATCGGGAACACCACCACGCCGGAAAAACCGCCGCTTGGCGGCGATGCCATCCATCAGTGCCAGCCCGTCCACAGGGGTTTCCTCAAATCCGTACCGAGCGAGTATCTGTTCAGGATAGGCCTGCAGAAGGTAGTCCGCGGCAAACAGCGCCACGTCCTCGAACTCGATGACGGCACTGCGGATGGCGCCGCTGATGGCCAGCCGATAGCCACAGGCCTCCGGCTCCAGTTTGGGCCAGAGAAACCCAGGTGTGTCATAAAGCAGCACGTTTTCCGGCAGCTTGATCGCCTGTTGTGCGCGGGTAACCGCCGGCTCATTGCCTGTCTTCGCCGCAGGCCGACCGGCCAGGGTATTGATCAGTGTGGATTTCCCCACGTTGGGGATACCCAGGATCATCACCCGCAGGGCACTTTTCTGGCGGTCGTGCCCCGGTGTCATATCATTGGCCAGACGCAGTATCTCCAGCGCCTCGCTACGCTGGTTGTGGGTCATGGTGATGGCCCGTACGCCCCGCTCTTTTTCCAGCCAAGCCTGCCATTGGGCCGTTATTTCCGGATCTGCCAGATCCCGTTTGTTCAGTACCTTGATGACCGGCGTGTCCCCGCGCAGGGCCGGCACCAGGGGGTTTTCACTGGAGAAGGGTAGGCGCGCATCCAGAACTTCGATGATCAGGTCCATCTGGGGCATGATCTTTTTGATCTCCTTGCGGGCCTTGTGCATATGCCCTGGAAACCAGTTAATGGCCATTGAGGTGAACTCCGTCGTGGGTGGCTGAAAAACTGCGGGAATGGCGTAACGGCGCCATTATGGACGGGAATGACCAAATTTTCACATTTCCGTGAGCGCCCGTATGGCAGGCGCTCTGGCGGGCCATGGTGGGACGTGTGTACAAAAATGAGGGTAATGGGATGAAATCCGGGTTTGATTTGTACTAGGGTGTAGGGCTTGAAAGTTAAATTGTCTGTTTGAAAGATCTTGGAGATCAATCTATGAAGCTCGTAAAACTGTTTGGAACTGCGCTGATCGCCCTCGGCCTCAGTACTGCTGCCGTTGCTCAGCAATCCGGGGGTCAGCCGGATCAGGTCGATCAACTTGCCCAGATGGTCGGTTTGTCCGATGAGCAGCAGAAGGAAATTCGCGGCATTCTCGAAGACATGCAGGGCGAAATCCAGCAGCTCCGTCAGCAGGCCCAGCAACTGCAGCAGCAGATTCAGGGGCAGATCAAGCCTGATTACGATGAGTCAGCCATTCGCGAGAACGCAGAAGAGCTCGGTGACATCACCGGTGAAATTGCGGCTCTGTCCACTCTGATGCAGGCCAAAGTAGACGAAGTCTTCACCGAAGAGCAGCGTGAAACGCTGAATAAGCGCATGCAGCAGATGCAGCAGCAGATGCAACAGCAGCGTCAGATGCAGCAGCAGTAATTACCAAGGCCTTGCAGAAAACCGCCCCCGCCGTTCAGGCGCGGGCGGTTTTTTTATGCCTGTTTGCCGAAAGGCTTCACTAACACGATCAGTCGGGGGAGCAGGGTAAGGGCGCCCAGCAGGGCCATAAACATGGCAAACCCGGTGAACAGACCGAAGTAGATAGTGGGAATGAAGTTCGACAGCACCAGAATCGAAAAGCCGGTAATGATTGTCAGCGAGGTAAAGAACATCGCCTGCCCGATGCTGCGGTGGCAGCGGTGCATGGTAGCGATGTAGTCGCCGTCCTTGGTGAACTCTGTTTTGAAGCGGTGGATGTAATGAATGGTGTCGTCCACCGCGATACCCACGGTAATCGCAGCCACGGTAATGGTCATCATATCCAGTGGAACGCCCAGCCAGCCCATCAGCCCCAGGACCGAACCAGCGGCAATCAGATTGGGCGCCATGCCAACCAGCGCCAGTTTTACTGAGCGGAACAGCACCAGGAACATGGCCATAATGGCCAGGAACACCACGCCGATGGTCTTGATCTGGGAATCGAACAGGCTCTGCAGCATGTTGTTGTACATCACCATCATGCCAGTGATCTGCACCTGATCGTCCTGGAAGCCCATGTCTTCGGTCAGATGAGTACGGATATTCTCCAGCAATTGGTCTCGTTCCAGATCCTGGGAGGTCTCCAGTACACGGATGCTGAAGCGGGACTGATCGTGCTCTTCGCTAATGTAGGGGGTGAGCAGGATATCCTTCAGGTCTTTAGGTATCTGCGAGGGCACGAAGGCAAGCTGCAGGGCATCCAGAGGTTCGCCACCGTTCACCCGGGCGAGAATATCCAGAGTGGTCACGATGGACAGCACCTTGCCGGTTTGGGGCAGACTGTCCAGATAGTTGTGAACCTTCCGCAGGCGTTCCATTTTCTGGTATGTGAACCAGGTGTCACGGTACTCCTCGTCGCCTCCACAGTCCTCCACAAATGGGTCACAGCCGCTGGCAAAGGGATCGCCGCCAGGCTGTGCTTCGGCCTCCGGAGGCGCTTCGTCGGTAATCACGATGTCCAGGGGCGTGGTGCCGCCGAGGCGGTTGTCGATGGTCACCATGCCCTGATGGATTTCCGTGCTGGACTTGAAGTAGTTGATGAAACTGTTCTCTACAGTGAGCCGGTTCAGGCCAATTACACAGAGCACGGCAATAATGCCGGAGCCCACAAACACCGTCTTGCCGAAACGCTCGGTGAAGTTTGCGAACCGGTCAGTGAACGGCACCCGGTCCGATTTCACCCGGTCGTCCAGGGGCGGTGGCATAAGGGCCAGCAGCGCCGGGAACACAATAAAGGTGATCAGGAAAGCCACCATTAGGCCCAGGGTCATCATCCAGCCGAAATCGATCACCGGGCGAATGCCGCTGAAGGTCAGCGAACCAAAGGCCACGATGGTGGTGATGGCCATGTAGAAACAGGGCTTGATCATTGCCAGAAGCGTGCGCCGCAGAATGTCCTGTGACTCCGCCTCGGGGTCGTCGTGCTGAAATTCCCGGTAGCGGACGATCAGGTGAATGGTCAGCGACAGGGTCATGATCAGCAGCAGCGACACAAAGTTGGAGGAAATCACCGTGACCGGCCAGCGCATCCAGCTCAAATAGCCGATCATCAGCCAGACGGTGAAACTGCAACACAGCAGTGGTACCAGTACCCAGCGCCACTGGCGGAAGATGATTGCCAGGGTCAGCAGCAGGAATAAAAGCACGCCTACTCCGAAGGTGGAAAGATCGTTCTGGATAAAGCGGATCATGTCGGCAACGATCATGGGCACGCCGCCAAGATAGATCTCGGCGCGGTCCCGGTAGCTGTCGAGGATGTCGCGCACGTTGCTGATGGTGCGGTCCCTCTGTTCACCCTGTGCTTCGGTGAACTCTATGAATTGCTGGCTGACGCTTTCCAGTTGCTGTTTTTCCTCAGCCGAGGCCTGGCCACTGTCGACCTTGTCCTGTAGGCGGTTGCGCTTGTAAAGCAGCTCGAAATACCGGTCTGGCGTGGGAAGGTTGACCTGTATTGCCGTGGTGCGGCCGTCCTCACTGATCAGCAGGTTGGGGTAGAGCGGGTTGTTCAGCAGCGCCTTGCGGGCCGTATCCGGCGGGACTTGGTCCTCATCAATGGTTTTGATCTCGGAGTCCACGGTGTCCAGTGTCAGGTCGGGACTGTGTAGCAGCGGGACGTTGAGGATGCTGTTTGTAGAACTCACGTTCTCCAGCGCGGCGAGCTCATTGCGTAGGGACCTCAGCAGGGCCAGGCCTTCCTTGCTGAACAGTTCCTGTTCCGGCGTGAAGGTGACAATCAGAAAATCATCGGAGCTGGTAAACCGACGATTTACCTGGCGGTACTGCTCCAGCTCGCGGTCATCCTCCAGAACCAGTGATTCGGCTGAGGCGTCGAGGCGGAAATGATCCAGCCTCAGGCTGGCAATTACCAGCAAGGCGCCAAACAGAAGCAGTGCCAGAACGGGATGGGGAAAAATCAGCCGGTCATAAAACGATCGAAGCCAGGACATTACAAACAGCGCCTTTCACAACGGAAGTGAAGGCAGAGTGTGCCACAAACTGTCAGTCGACGGTGACCCTGTTTGAGGCCTGTTCCAGGGAATCGATCAGCCGTTTCAGGCGCTGGCTCATCTCCGCGCTTTCGGTAAGCTGGGTAACCATGCTTTGGGTGGTTTCGCGAATGCTCTGGACATTGGCCAGCACGTCGTCCGTGGCGCCCGTCTGGTCGGCCGACACGTCGGCGATTTCCTGGTTGGTTTGATCGATGCGTCCCACCACTGAGTTGATGGCGTCCAGGGATTTCCGCGCCTCGTCGGATTCCTCCACGCACTTTGTGGCGTCGCCGGAGCTGGAGTTCATCTGATTCACCGCTCCTTCCATAGCTGACAGCAGGCGGTCGATGGTGCCCTGAATCTGCTCCGTGGAATCCTGCACCCGCTGGGCCAGTTTGCGTACTTCGTCTGCCACTACGGCAAAGCCCCGGCCGTGCTCGCCGGCCCGAGCAGCTTCTATGGCCGCATTCAGTGCTAGCAGATTGGTCTGTTCGGCAATGCCCTTGATTTCGGCAACGGCTTTACTGATTTCATGGCTGTTGGCCGCCAGTGCCTGCACGCTGTCGGCGGAACTCTGGATGGCGGTTGAGAGCCGGCGGATGGAATCGGCGCTGCGACTGACCCGGTCGCTGCCATCAATGGCGGTGGTTCTGGCTTCCCGGGACAGGGTTTTGGCGATGCCGGCCTGCTCTGCGATACCGCCAAAGCTCTGCAGCATGGTTTCGACCACCTCGGCGCTGCGGTCTGCGCCCGCCTGCTGGCGGCCGAGATCATCGCGGCGGGCTTCCGCTGCAGCCGTCAGTTCGTGCACCTCCCGGTGCAGGTGGTCGGTGGCCTCTTTCATGCTTTTGACCACGCCCATGGTGCGGTCCTGCATGGCGTTGAAGGCCTGGCCCATCTCGCCTATCTCGTCGGTAGAGTCAATCTGCGCGCGTTCACTCAGATTGCCTGACGCCTGCACTGACACCATGGTTTTCTTGAGGCGGACAACATGTCGCTCGATAAATGAAATCAGCAGCTGTGAGCAGGCCATTTCCAACGCCATCAGAGCAGCCACAACCAGGGCGAAGCCACCGGCGGTTTCGCTGAACAACTCTGAAAATGGCCGGTTGGTGAGCCCGGCTATGGTGTTCATGGCGTAGAGCACCAGCAGGCAGAGCACCACAAACACAACAATATTGAGTAGCCAGAACTTGTATTTAAGCCGGGCATTCCTGAGCAGTTGAAGCATGGCTGATCTCAGTCAACGGCCTTTACAGGGATTTGCTGGGCGTTCGATGAAGCGGGGACTTCCGGTACCGCAAGGCCAAGATTGTTCTTTTCGAAAACGCGATCGGCGCGATAGCTGGAGCGCACCATGGGGCCGGAGGGCACTTCCATAAAGCCTTTTTCCAGGCCGATCTCACGGTAACGGTTGAAGGCTTCCGGGGTGACGTATTCCTCCACCGGCAGGTGGTTCTGGGTCGGTCGCAGGTATTGGCCCAGGGTCAGGATATCCACATCAATGGCCCGCAGGTCATCCATGGTTTGCAGGATCTCTTCCTCTGTTTCACCCAGGCCCAGCATCAGGCTGGTTTTGGTGAGCACGTCCGGCCGGTGCTTCTTGGCGTGGGCCAGCACGCTGAGGGTTTTTTCATAGCCTGCCCGTGGATCCCGGACACGAGAGGTCAGGCGTTTTACGGTCTCCACATTCTGAGCGAACACGTCCAGGCCCGAATCCACCACTTTCTCAACGTGCTCCATCACCGCATCGAAATCCGGCGTCAAAGCTTCAACCGCAACGTGCGGCGTGCGTTCCTTGATTGCGGATACGCAGGCAGCGTAATGGGCGGCGCCGCCGTCTTCCAGGTCGTCCCGGTCAACGGAGGTCAGCACGATGTATCTCAGGCCCATGAGCTCCACGGATTTGGCGGTATTTTCCGGTTCTTCCTGGTCCAGCCAGCCCTTGGGGTTGCCGGTATCCACCGCACAGAAACGGCAGGCACGGGTGCAGACGGAGCCCATCACCATGATGGTGGCGGTTCCGTTGCTCCAGCATTCGCCGATATTGGGGCAATGGGATTCCTGGCAGACGGTGCTTAGGCGGTGCTCGCTGACGTTCTTGCGCACCGCTTCGTAGCGCTCGCCACCGGGCATGCGAGCCCGCAGCCAGGAAGGTTTGCGCTGGGTCTTGGTGTCGATGATGCCCGAGCCCGAGCGCTTGATTCCGTCCTTGATGGCGGAAAAGCCATGTTCATTGCGGAATTTCGAACCGCTGGTGACGCGGGGCTTTGCGCTGTCGCTCATTGCAGTGGGACTCTCTATCGATCGGGCAAGTTCAGGAAAGTAAAGCCTATGGTTAAAAGGGTAATCCGGCGCCGGGATTGTTACAAGGCAGATAGGGATAATCACGGGGGCGCCGGGCACGACCTTAGTCGCACCCGGGTTTTCGTTCGCTTCAGGCCGTGGCTTTATTCAGCGCCTGGCTAATGTCGGCGATGATGTCGTCCACATGCTCGATGCCAATGGACAAACGCACTAGGTCTTCACTAACGCCCGCGCTTTTAAGCTCTTCGGGATTGAGCTGGCGGTGGGTCGTGGTGGCCGGGTGGCAAGCCAGGGATTTGGCATCGCCGATATTGACCAAACGGTAGATCAGCTCCAGCGCATCAATAAACTTCGCGCCGGCTTCCAGGCCGCCCTTGATACCGAAACTCAGAATGCCGGACGCCTTGCCACCGCATATCTTGTCGCAGGTGGCTTTGTAGGGGCTGCCGGGCAGGGCGGCGTAATTGACCCATTCCACCGAGGGATGGCTGTGCAGGAACTGAGCGACCTTCTCTGCATTTTCACAGTGCCTTTCCATTCTCAGGGCCAGGGTTTCCAGCCCCTGCATGATCAGGAAAGCATTGAACGGGGACAGAGCTGCACCCGTGTTGCGCAGCGGAACCACGCGACACCGGCCGATGAAGGCAGCTTCACCGAGCGCTTCGGTGTAGACCACGCCGTGGTAGGAGGGGTCTGGCTCGTTCAGCATGGGGAATTTGGCAGCGTTGGCTTTCCAGTCGAACTTGCCGGAATCCACCACAACGCCAGCCACCGTGGTGCCGTGACCGCCGATGTACTTGGTGAGTGAGTGAACCACGATATCCGCACCGTGTTCGATGGGGCGACACAGGAAAGGCGTACCCACGGTGTTGTCAACGATCAACGGAACGCCATGCCTGTGGGCAATCTCGGCCCAGCGCTGGATATCCACCACGTTCCCCGCAGGATTGCCGATGGACTCGCAGAACAGGGCCCGGGTGTTGTCATCAATGGCTTTTTCCACCGCGTCGAAATCATCATGGCGCACCATCCGGCAGTCGATGCCCTGGTTCGGCAGCGAGTGGGCAAAGAGGTTGTAGGTGCCGCCATAGAGCTGGCCGGTGCTGACGATGTTGTTGCCCACTTTGCAGATGGTCTGCAGGGAATAAAGGATGGCCGCCATACCCGAGGCTACGGCAAGGGCTCCTACGCCGCCTTCGAGCTGCGCCATGCGCTCTTCCAGCACCGCATTCGTGGGGTTCATGATGCGGGTGTAGATATTGCCCTGCACCTTAAGGTCGAACAGGTCCGCACCATGCTGGGTGTCGTCGAAGGTGTAGGACGTGGTCTGGTAGATTGGGGTGGTTGCCGCATTGGTGGCCGGATCGCCGTTAAATCCGGCGTGAAGGGCGATAGTCTCTGGTTTCATTGTTCTGGTCCCTGCGAAAACGGATGAGTGAAACAATTCCGACCGGAATTATGGCATGACAGCACAGTCTTCGCAGTTTTCCGGGATCAAAAAAAACCTGACTCTTTCGAGCCAGGTTTTTGAATACTGGTAGCAAGGGGCGGAGTCGAACCGCCGACCCCGGCATTATGAGTGCCGTGCTCTAACCAACTGAGCTACCTTGCCATCGCTCCACCAATGGGAGCGGCGCGTATATTATGGTTGGGGCTTGTAAGTGTCAAGAGCCTGACTGTTTTTCGACTCAATCAAGAATGATTATTGTTTACGCTTCATAGTATTTTCATTAGAATAGCGCGGTCATTCAGCGGGACACGAACCTATGACCATTCGCGCCCTTGCCCCCCTGTTTGTGGGGGACTTCGAACACTACCGGCACGTTCTTGTACTGCCGGACGATCGGCGGCCGGGTATCCCGGCCAGCGAGCTGATTACCTGTGATGGCCTGACCTGGCTGTTGGAGCAGTACGGTCGTCATCAGCCCGGCGAGGACCGGCGGGCGCTGGTGTCCCAGTGGTCGCGGTTCTATTTCGTGAAACTGATTGTGCCCACGGTCGCCGCGAACCTGGTCCTGGGGCACGAATTGCCGGTGGCGATCGACCGCCTCGAGGTCATTCTCAGCGACGACGGCCTGCCGGAAGCCTTCCGCCTACCCCACGAGGGCAAACCGTTCGCCCGCAAGCCTGAGGGGCCTTTCGAGCGCTTTGAGGCGCTGCTGGAAGGCAACCTGGCGCCAATGGTGGAGGGCTGGCACCATCAGGTCAGGTTGTCCAGAAAGGTGTTATGGAACAATGCGGCCAATTATCTGGAGTGGCTGATTGGCGCTATGGCCGGGCTGGGTGTGCCAACGGCAATGCTGGCGGATGGTAAGCGTCTTGTCGAGTGGGAGCGTCGTCCCGACGGGCATCGCAACCCCATGTATAGCCCGGTGCGTTACGTAGAGCGCGAGCGCGGTCCGTCGCCGCTGCGTCAGCGGCGCCAATGCTGCATCCGGTATCGTCTGCCGGATCTGGCGCTTTGCGAGAACTGCCCTCACATTGACCGGCCGCCGAAAGGCGCGCGCCTGCCGGAAAGCCTGATTCAACGCTGCTGATCAGCGGGCACCGCCACCAGGCTTATTGCATGGTCGTTTTCAACGACAAACTGGGCGTCGATTTCGCGGCCTGCAGGCCATTGCGCCGATAGTTCGGTCAGCAGCCTTAGTCGCCCAGTGCCATCCTCAGTTTGTGAAACCAGCTCTGCGTCCTGGAAATAGAAACGCTGACCAGTCAGCGGATAGAGCGCCTTAAAAAGACTCTCTTTCATGGAAAAAACGAGGGTGACCAGCCAACCTGCGTGTTCGTCCAGTTCGACCTGGAATCGCTTCTGCTCTGCAGGTGTGAGGATCTTTCGAGCCAGTGCGGTTGCGCGTCGGTCAGAGAGAAGGGTTTCGGCATCCAGGCCAAGCCCGGCGAAGTGCGGCTTCGGGCCGGCTACAGCCGCAGCCCAGCCCTGGGTGTGGGTTATAGAGCCGACACAACCGTCTGGCCATATGGGCGCGCCATCGTCGCCGCGAGCGGGGGTCACCGAATTGCCGGTTGTCGCCAGCAGGCACTGACGCGCACACAGGCGGCCGGCAAGATATTCCGCCTGGCGCTTTTCGACGGCCCCGGTGATTGAGAGGGGCGGGGTGATATCACAGCGCCGAAAGTCGTCAGGTCTGAGCCCGGCCGATTCGAAGCTCAGGCTGACCATGGTCAGCCCCGTTGGCTGCTGCGTCCATGGCCATTGATCAACTGGTGTGCCGCAGCAGGAGGGCAGGAAAGTCACCGTCCGATCACTCCCGCCGGATCAGACGTTAAACCGGAAGTGGATTACGTCGCCGTCCTGCACGATGTATTCCTTACCTTCCAGGCGCCATTTTCCGGCATCCTTGGCACCGGCTTCGCCGTTGTACTTGACGAAATCGTCGTAGCTCACCACTTCAGCGCGGATGAAGCCGCGTTCAAAGTCGGTATGAATTACGCCGGCGGCCTGGGGCGCTGTTGCGCCCACTTTTACGGTCCAGGCCCGGACTTCCTTAACGCCGGCGGTAAAGTAGGTCTGCAGGTTCAGCAGGCCGTAGCCGCCACGAATCACCCGGTCCAGGCCGGGCTCGTCCATGCCCATTTCGTCCAGGAACATGGATTTCTCATCGTCTTCCAGTTCCGAGATCTCGGCTTCTATCTTGTTGCAGATGGGCACAACCACTGCGTTCTCGGATTCCGCGATCTGCTTTACGGTATCCAGGTGAGGGTTATTCTCGAACCCATCTTCGCTGACGTTGGCAATGTACATGGTGGGCTTGACGGTCAGCAGGCAGAGCTCACGGATCAGCGCCATTTTCTCTTTATCCAGATTCATGCTGCGAACGGGTTTGCCCTCATTCAGCACGGGAAGCAGGGTGTCGAAGACTTCCAGCTGGGCTTTGGCTTCCTTGTCACCGCTTTTTGCCACACGCTGTACCCGTTTGATGGCTTTCTCCACGGTTTCCAGATCAGCCAGCGCCAGCTCTGTGTTGATGATTTCGATGTCCGAGGCCGGGTCAATCTTGTTGGCGACGTGAATGACGTTGTCATCTTCAAAGCAGCGCACCACATGGGCAATGGCGTCAGTCTGGCGGATGTTGGCCAGAAACTGGTTGCCCAGGCCCTCACCTTTCGAGGCACCTTCCACCAGGCCGGCGATATCCACAAATTCCATGGTGGTCGCCACCACCTTTTCCGGCTTCACGATTTCGGCGAGCTTGTTCAGGCGGGGGTCGGGCATGGCCACGACGCCAGCGTTGGGCTCGATGGTGCAGAAGGGAAAGTTTTCCGCGCCAATGCCGGATTTGGTCAGCGCGTTGAACAGGGTGGATTTGCCCACGTTGGGCAGGCCTACGATGCCGCAGTTAAATCCCATGGAGTGCCTCTGCTGGGTGTGAAAATTTGGCCGGATTATACCGGTTTGAAGCTGTGCAAGCGATTCATGGCGGCGGGAAGTTTGCCGCTGGCAGCGTCCGGGAGTACACGAATAATCTCGTCGATGACCGCATTCAGCTCTTCGGTTTCCTGCTTGCCCAGGCGCCCGAGCACGTAACCGGTCACCTTGCGGCTGTCGCCAGGGTGGCCGATGCCGACCCGAAGCCTCAGGAATTCGTTAGTGCCCAGATGGGCGATGGTGTCCCGCAGACCGTTGTGGCCGCCGTGGCCGCCGCCTTTCTTGAACCTGGCGGTACCCGGGGGGATGTCTAGTTCGTCGTGGGCAACCAGAATCTGATGGGGTTCGATCTTGAAAAAATCGGCCAGCGCTTTGACAGAAAGCCCGCTGCGATTCATAAACGTGGAAGGGTTCAGCAGGTGCAGGTCAAGACCGTGCCACTGAAGCCGGGCGTAGAGCCCGTGATATTTCTTTTCGGGGCGGAGCGTCTGGCCCGCTTCACGGGCCAGAGCTTCAACGAAAAGGGCACCGGCGTTATGGCGGGTATTTTCATAGTCCGGGCCGGGATTCCCCAGCCCAACAACCATGACGATATCCTGATCCATCTGCCGGTGCCCTCGTCAGTCCAGGAGTGATTACTCCTTGTCTTCGCCTTCTTCACCTTCTTCGCCGCCTTCACCTTCTTCGGTGTCGTCGACTTTGGCTGCGCGCGGCTTGTGGATTGCAACCACTGGCAGGTCGTGATCTTCACCCTGGATCAGGGCAGCGATACGAACACCTTTTGTCAGCTTCAGATCGCTCAGGTGAACTACCTGGTCCATTTCCACTCCGCTCATATCAACTTCAATGAACTCGGGCAGATTCTGGGGCAGACAGATCACTTCCACTTCGTTGATCTGGTGGTGTGCAACGCCGCCATGCAGCTTGATAGCCGGTGCGGTATCTTCATTGATGAAGTGCAGCGGTACGTTGACGTGGATCTCGTGATCCTTGTCGACGCGAAGGAAGTCAGCGTGGGTCAGCAGGGCCTTGTAGGGGTGGCGCTGCAGATCCTTCAAAATAACGCTTTCTTTCTTGCCGTCCAGCTCAATGGTCAGAACGTGGGAGAAGAAGGCTTCGTTTTCCAGTGCCTTCTTCAGCTCGTTGTGCCAGATCGAGATGCTGGTGGCATCCTTGTTCCCGCCATAAATGATGGCCGGAATCTTCTTCTCCTCACGACGCAGGCGGCGGCTCGCACCTCTCCCCTGATCGCCACGAGGAAATGCTTCGATTACAAATTCCTGAGACATGGTATTAACCTCAATCGTCACCTGAAGGGCCCGCGACCAGGCGTGAAATCAGGTGATGTTTCTGAAAAGCCGGTTTTCCGGCTGACTAAAAGAGACGGGAGCCTATTGAGGCTCCCGACCCGGTAACTGCTTGTTCTGACTGCCTTAAAACAGAATCCGGCAGGTCAGACGTTCTCGAACATGGCACTGATGGACTCTTCGTTACTGACGCGACGAATAGATTCGGCCAGCAGTCCCGCCATTTCGAGGACGCGGATTCTATCACAATTCTTGGCTTTGTCACCCAACGGGATGGTATCGCAGACCACCAGCTCATCAAGTTGTGAGGCGTTGATGTTGTCAACGGCCGGTCCCGAGAGCACCGGGTGGGTGATATAGGCAACGACCTTGGCAGCGCCATGATCTTTCAGGGCGTTGGCAGCCTTACAAAGCGTGCCTGCGGTGTCGATAATGTCGTCCACCAGGATACAGGTCTTGTCTTTAACGTCGCCGATGATGTGCATCACCTGGGATACGTTGGCTTTGGGGCGGCGCTTGTCGATGATTGCCAGGTCGGCGTCATCCAGTTTCTTGGCCACGGCCCGGGCGCGAACCACGCCGCCAACGTCCGGGGAGACCACAACAAAGTTCTCAAAGCGCTGCTTCTCGATGTCCTGCAGCATGACCGGGGTGGCGTAGATGTTGTCCACCGGAATGTCGAAGAAGCCCTGGATCTGATCGGCGTGAAGGTCGACGGTCAGTACACGGTCGACGCCGATGCTGGAAATCATGTCGGCAACCACTTTGGCGCTGATCGCTACCCGCGTCGAACGGACGCGACGATCCTGGCGAGCATAGCCGTAATAGGGAATAACCGCCGTGACACGGGTGGCTGATGCGCGACGCAGGGCGTCTGCCATCACGATCAGTTCCATCAGGTTGTCATTGGTGGGGTTACAGGTCGGCTGAATGATAAAAACGTCGTGTCCGCGGACGTTCTCATTGATCTCGACGGTGGTTTCGCCGTCGCTGAAAGTGCCAACAGTAGCCTGGCCCATGGGAATATGCAGCTTCTGGGCGATGGCCTTGGCAAGCTCGGGATTGGCGTTGCCGGTAAAAATCATCAGTTTGGACACGACGGAATCCTTCTCGGTATCGGAAGTTGAATCAGAAGAATCGGAAGAAAGGTGGCTGGGGTGGCAGGATTCGAACCTGCGCATGACGGGATCAAAACCCGTTGCCTTACCACTTGGCGACACCCCAGTATCGTGCTTTTTTGGCATCAGTTCAGCTCTGTCAGCTTTTTGTGAAGTGGTGAAATGTTCACCCCTTTAGCTACGAACCCGCTGATGCCGGAAGGTCTGCTTGCCCAGATTTTCCGGGCTTTGGATTCTGTTGGGAAACGTCCAAATATGCAAGCCCCGGTTCCGGTTAATCTTGCAGGTCCGAATTGTGCAAGCCATTCCAGGCCTTGATGAACCTCAGGATACAGTCTGCGAACTACATCCTCACAGTCGTTTCGGTACCTCGAGGCGTCTCCCTCAAAAGCGGGCGCTATTTTGATTCTGGGGGTGTTCCTTGTCAACCCTTGCTCGGAAAAAATCTCCCCCGTGCTGATGTCGCAGCGGGGCTTAAGCACCACAAACCAGTCTTCCGGTGGCTGGGCCGGGGTGAGCTTTTCACCCACACCTTCCCCCCAGGCAGCGTGCCCGAGTACAAACACCGGTACGTCCGCACCCAGGTCCAATCCCAGCTGTGCCAGGCGCTCCAAGGTCATGTCCAGGCCCCACAGCCGGTTGAGGGCGAGCAGCGTTGTGGCGGCGTTGGAGCTTCCGCCGCCAAGGCCGCCGCCCATTGGCAACTGCTTGTGGATATGGATTGTGACGCCCGGAACGGGGCAGGAGGCGGAATCGGCCATTAACCGGGCAGCACGGTAGATCAGGTTGTCCTGGTCCGCCACGCCGGGCAGGGATTCGGCCAGAACGATGCGACCGTCGTCGCGCGGTGCAACGGTAATCTCGTCGCCGTAATCCAGAAACTGGAACAGGGTCTGCAGCTCGTGGTAACCATCATCCCGCTTGCCGAGGATGTGGAGGAACAGGTTGAGCTTGGCCGGCGCAGGCAGGGTCAGGCTCTGCTTTTGGAGCACGGTTGCGTTCACGGTTGCGAGCCTTCCGCAAGCTGCCAGTCCGACACCACCAGGCGAACCCGCTTTTCACCTTTAACTGCCGTCAGCCGGGCAGGCAGAGGTGGGTATTCCTCCAGAAAGCGATTCCAGCTGTCGTAGCGAATCTCCCAGCCCTGCTGGCGAATCAGCGCAAGCTGGCCCTGATCGTTGAAAAGTAGCCTGTAATCTCCATTGGTGCCGGGCAGGCCTTTGATCCAGCGGGTCAGGTTGCCCAGAGGCAGCTGCCAGCCGGTCGCCGCTTCAACCAGCGCTTCCGGGTCGCCGGACTGATAACGGTCACCGCTGGGAAGGGTCAGGGTGATAAACCCTGGCGTCCCCTCCAGCCGCGTGCTGCCCATGCCAAGAAATGATGAGGACAGGCCGATGTCGTAGGCGTTTCCGCTCTGTTTCCAGTGGTTGATGATGGCCGTGCCGCTGTCGGAAGGCTGGCGTACAGCCAGTTTTCCGGCCAATTTCCAGCGGGTGAGGTCATTCAGCCGTGCTATGCGTTCCGGCCAGTTCTCGGGTTGTTGATCGCTCAGGCCCTCGGGCAGCGGTTCCAGATCGATGGATGCACAGCCGGCAATGGACAACAGCAACGCGAGAAGGCCAATGCGGAATATCACTGGGCGGCGTCTCCTGTGAGACGGTTGATCGTTTCATTCAGAATCGGGTGCTCCGGGGCTTCCTTCAGGGCTCTTTCCCAGATCATGCGGGCCTGGCTGCGGTCACCGGTTGTCCAGAGCACTTCGCCCAGGTGGGCCGCCACTTCCGGATCGGGGAAGGCTTCCCAGGCACGTGTCAGGTAATCCAGGGCCTGATCGGTGTTGCCCTGTTTAAACAGCACCCAGCCCATGCTGTCGAGAATGGCAGGGTTTTCCGGGTCCAGCTCCAGCGCCTGCTCAATCATTGACCGGGCCTCGGTGTAGCGCTCCGAGCGCGTGGTCAGGATATACCCAAGAGCATTCAGGGCCACGGCGTTGTCCGGGTCGGCTTCAATAATCATGCGCAGGTCGGCCTCTGCGGCCTGGTAGCGGCCCATGCTGTCCAGCAGCATTGCGCGGGCATAACGCAGGGATACATTATCCGGATAAACCTCCAGCGCGGCATTGGCCGCTTCCAGAGCCCGGGCATCGCTGCCCTTGTCGACCAGCAGATTCACTTCCAGCAGCCAGAGGTTTTCGGCTTGCTTCGGGTTGCCCTCGCGGAGGGTCTGAATGTGCGCCAGGGCGGCGTCGAGGTTGCCCTGTTCCGCTTTAAGCTCGCTCGCCCGGGCCAGGGCCGGGAAGTAGTAGTTGCCGGATGCTACGTTGTCGTAAAAGCCGATGGCCTTTTCGGGTCGGTTGTTCTGATCAGCGATCCGGCCCAGATAATAGTGCGCTTCGTCCGTGTGATGACCCTGCTCGATCAGGCGAGTCAGTTCGTCCCTCGCCAGCTCGATTTCGCCGTTTTCCAGCGCCACCAGGGCATGGGATAAACGCAGGCCGGGAACATCCGGAAACTGATTGACCAGCCGTTTGAATTCGTCCTGCGCGGCCTGTAGCTCGCCCTCGCCAATCAACATGCGACCGTAAAGGGTGCCCATCTGACGGTTGTCAGGGAAGCGGCGGGTATTGCGCTGCAGGTGATTGAGGGCCTCACGCTTTTGGTCGGTTTCATAGAGCAGGTCGCCTTTCAGCACCAGAGCCGGCTGGAAGTCGGGGTTCTTTTCCAGCAACGGCTCCAGTTGTGCCAGGGCCTGTTGTGGGTCGCCGGTGACTTTCATCAACAGGGCGATGCTGAACTGGAGTTCGGGGTTATCGGGGTGCCGCTGTTCCAGCTGCTGATACAGTCCCAACAGCTCCTGCTGCTTTTCTGGCGGCAGGTTGCCGGCCATGGCGGCAAGGCTGTCGAAATCAGCGTCGCCGCCCAGGTCCATGATGGTTTCCATGTGGCCCAGGGCTGCCTCAAGGTCGTTCTGCTTGACCGCCTGGATCGCCAGAACCCGATGCGCCTGAAGGTTTTCCGGCTCTATCTCCACCCACAGATTGGCCAGCTGGCGCTGGGCGTTATCGGCGTTCAGTGATTGGGCAATGCGCAGTGTGCGTTTGATCACGCCCACATCCCGGGAAAGTTTCGCAGCTTTCAAATAATTGACCAGAACCACATCATAGCGCCCGCGCTGGGCTGCAATCTCGGCGGAAAGCAGCAGATAGAGAACTTCCGGCTCCAAATCCGCGTATTCTGTCTGCGGTTGCGCTTCGGCACTCTGAGATTGCGATTGTGTTGATTGGCTTTGTTCTTCACTCTGGTCCGCTGACGCGGCAGCCTCTTCTTCGAACGGGGTTTTAAGTACGGCGCAGCCGGCCATCGTCAGGCCGAGAAGGCAGGTAACAAGCGTAAGAGCAGGCTTTTGCATGCAACATCCCATGATCAGGTGAGGCTGGAATCGACAAGGCTGTATCATCGCACAAGCTTCCGGAGTTGCCCAACCTGTCGGCCTGTCTCACTTACTTGCGGCGAAGTTTACCGTTATAGGGATGATTACGTGGCCGGAGGATAGGCCATTCGGGTAGCGGCAGGGGCTCCCGACCGTTAAAATACGTGTATTCGTTAATGACTATAAGGCAGTTGTCACCTCCTATGGCATTGGTCACTCTGGGAATCAATCACCGCACCGCACCAGTCGAGTTGCGTGAGCGCGTTGCGTTCGCGCCGGACCGGATGGCGGACGCCTTTGCCGAACTGAAGGCCACTTCCGGTGCCTCCGAAGCTGCTATTCTTTCTACCTGCAACCGCACCGAGATCTACCTTGCCGGCGACGACGACTGTGCCCCGGCGGTGCTTCGCTGGCTGGCAGGGTTTCACGGCCTGCCCGCCGGAGATCTGGAAGAAGCGCTTTATGTCTACCGTGACGCAGAAGCCGTGCGGCATGTGATGCGGGTGGCTGCCGGGCTGGATTCCATGGTGCTGGGCGAGCCGCAGATTCTGGGCCAGTTGAAAGACGCCTACGCCATGGCGCGGGAGCATCAGGCCAGTGGCGGCTTTCTGTCTCGCCTGTTCGAGCAGACCTTCTCAGTAGCCAAGCGCATACGGACGGAAACCGCCATCGGCGAGAACCCGGTATCCGTCGCCTACGCCGCGGTCAGCATGGCGCACCATATCTTTTCCGATATGTCCCGTCACAAGGCTCTACTGATCGGTGCCGGCAAAACCATTGAGCTGGTATCCCGCCACCTGGCAGACGCCGGTGTTAAGGATTTTCTGGTGGCCAACCGGACGCTCGAACGCGCCCAGACCCTGGCCCAGGCAAGAGGCGGACGGGGCATTCTGCTGTCGGAGATTCCGGATCATCTGGCGGATGTGGATATCATTATTTCGTCCACCGCCAGCCCGTTGCCGATTCTGGGCAAAGGTGCGGTGGAGCGCACCCTGAAAAAACGCAAGCACCGCCCCTATTTCATGGTGGATATTGCAGTCCCCCGGGATATTGAACCGGAAGTGGGCTCACTGGCGGACGTATTTCTTTACACGGTAGACGATCTGCGCCAGGTGATTGAGGAAAACGTCCGCTCCCGCGAGGGCGCCGCGCGGGAAGCCGAGAACCTGGTGGCCGATGGCGTAGGCCAGTTCCTCAGTCAGTTGCGGGCACTGGACGCGGTGTCTACCCTCAAACAGTTCCGCCAGCGGGCGGAAACCCTGCGTGACGCGGAAACCGAAAAGGCCCTGCGGTCGCTGCGAAATGGCGCCGACCCGGAGACTGTTCTGCGCAGCATGGCGCGGGGGCTGACCAACAAACTTCTGCACGAACCTTCCATCCAGGTCCGCAAGGCCACCACCGAAGGCCGGCCCGAAGTCACCGAGTGGCTGCGAGAGCTGCACCAGCTCGATTCCCTGGAAGCCGACGAACCGATCATCCCGGAAAAACTATGAAGCCATCCATCCAGTCCCGCCTTGAGCAGCTTAAAGAACGCTTCGAGGAGGTCAGTGCGTTGCTGAGTGATCAGGGCACAATTGCCAATCAGGACAAATTCCGGGACCTGTCCAAGGAATATGCGGAAATCGAACCGATTGTCCATTGTTTCGAAATCTGGCAGCAGGCACGGGCGGACATGGAAGAAGCTACCGAGCTGGCCCGGGACGGTGACGGCGAGATGCGGGCCATGGCGGAAGAGGAACTGGCCGCCGCCGAACGCAAAAGCGAGGAGCTGGACGAAGAGTTGCAGCGTCTGATGCTGCCCAAGGATCCCAACGACGGCAAGAACGTGTTTCTGGAAATCCGGGCCGGTACCGGCGGCGATGAGGCAGCGATTTTTGCCGGGGATCTTTTCAAGATGTACATGCGCTATGCCGAAAAGCACAACTGGCAGGTGGAAGTGCTGAGCGAGAGTGGAGGCGAGCACGGAGGTTATAAAGAGGTCATTGCCCGGCTGGCCGGCAATGCGGTCTACGGTGCCCTGAAATTCGAGTCCGGCGCCCATCGGGTGCAGCGGGTTCCGGAGACCGAATCCCAGGGGCGCATTCACACCTCGGCCTGTACCGTTGCGGTGATGCCCGAAGCGGATGAAGCCGAAGCCATCGATATCAATAAATCGGACCTGCGGGTGGACACCTTCCGGGCGTCCGGGGCCGGTGGTCAGCACGTTAACAAAACGGATTCGGCGATTCGCATTACCCACATTCCCACCGGCATAGTGGTGGAGTGCCAGGAAGAGCGTTCTCAGCACAAGAACCGCGCCAAGGCCATGAGCTTTCTGGCTTCCCGGTTGAAGAACGAGGAGCTTGAGCGTCAGCAGAAATCCATTGCCGATACCCGCAAAAGCCTGGTGGGCAGCGGCGACCGGTCCGAGCGTATCCGCACCTACAACTTCCCCCAGGGGCGGGTCACCGACCATCGTATCAACCTGACGCTCTACAAGCTCGACGAAGTTATGTCCGGCGACCTGGATTCAGTGATCGGACCTCTTAGGCAGGAACACCAGGCCGATCTCCTGGCCTCCCTGGCCGATGACTGACGCGCCGGAAACCTGTGAAGCGCTGATCCGGGAGGCGGCCCGATCTATTGGCGGCGAGTCGCCGCGGCTGGACGCGGAATTGCTCTTGGGCCAAGCCTCTGGCTGGACGCGGACCAGCTTTCGCGCCTGGCCTGAGCGCCAGCCCACCCCGGGGGTTGTGGCGCAATTCCGGTCGCTGGTGGAACGCCGGATCAAGGGGGAGCCGATTGCTCATCTGCTGGGGGAGCAGGAATTCTGGTCGCTTCGCCTGAAGGTGAACCCGTCCACTCTGATTCCGCGGCCCGACACCGAATGCCTGGTTGAGGCCGCGCTTGCACTGCCGCTGCCGGCCCAGGCGGCCGTGCTGGACCTGGGCACCGGCACCGGTGCCATTGCGCTTGCCCTGGCCAGCGAACGGCCGGACTGGACCATTCACGCCTGTGATGCCGAAGCCCAGGCAGTGGCGCTGGCGGGGGCCAACGCCGCAGCCCTTGGGCTGTCGGTGAAACTGTTCCAGAGCGACTGGTTTTCGCGCGTGCCGCCGCAAAGCTATCATCTGATCGTGTCCAATCCGCCGTATGTGGCAGAGAGCGATGAGCATCTGGGCCAGGGTGATGTGCGGTTCGAGCCTGCCTCGGCACTGATTTCCGGCCCCGACGGTCTTAACGACATCCGCCAGATTCTGGGCGAGGCCCCTGGCCGGCTGGAGCCCGGTGGCTGGCTGCTGGTGGAGCATGGCTATAATCAGGGGCAGGCGGTAAGGACGCTATTTACTGAGGCCGGCTTTGATTATGTTGAAACCCGCCAGGACTATGGCCAACGGGACCGTTTCACGTTGGGTTGCTGCAACGCTTGCCTGAATCCTTGTCCAAACCCAGGCGCTGATGAATCCAACAACCAGGGAGCAGCCTGAATGCTGAATGACGAAGAACTGCTGCGCTACAGTCGCCAGATTTTGCTGCCGAATTTTGACGTCCACGGCCAGGCCAGCCTGAAGTCCGCCCGCGTGCTGGTAGTCGGAGCCGGCGGGCTGGGCTGCCCGGTGGCGCTGTACCTGGGCGCCGCCGGTGTCGGTCACCTGACAATTGTGGACGACGACCGCATCGAGCTTGCCAACCTTCAGCGTCAGATCGCCTTTGATCAGCACAGCCTCAGCTCAGGTAAGGCCGAGGCGTTGGCCGCAAGGGTTCGCGAGCTCAACCCGGAAGTTTCCGTAACGGCCATGGAATCCCGGCTGGTAGATGAGGAACTGGAACAACAGGTGGCGGCGGCCAGTCTTGTGGTTGATTGCAGCGACAATTTCGCTACCCGGTTCGCCCTGAATCGGGCCAGCGTTGCCGCCGGTGTGCCGCTGGTATCCGGCGCGGCCATCCGGGGCGAAGGCCAGCTCACCGTTTACGACCCAAGAGATGCCTCCAGCCCCTGCTACCACTGCTTGTACTCCGAACAGGGCAACGAGGAGCTGACCTGCTCCCAGGCCGGCGTGATTGGCCCACTGGTGGGCATGATCGGCGCGTCCCAGGCCATGGAAGCCATCAAGGTGATTGCCGGCGTTGGCAGGCCATTGGTGGGGCGGCTGCTTCTGCTGGATGCCTGGCAGATGGAGTGGCGGGAGATGAAACTGGCCCGCGATCCGGGCTGCCCGGTCTGTCGCAACACCAGGTTGGCATAGCCCGGCCATGGGAATAACCGAGAACCTCCTCTCGACTGGCCAGATTGTTCTGACCGGTCTGATCTTTCTGGTGATTCTAATCATTGCAATACACCGCATCGACTGGCGCGCGTTCCGGGCCGACGATGCGCTGCAGCACACCTTCTATGGTGCAGCCATCGTGCTGGGCTTGTTATGGCAAATGCGAGCCGGTATCTCGCCGGGGCTTTCCATCCACGTGTTCGGTATTACCGTGGTCACGCTAATGATTGGCTGGTCGTTGGCGGTGCTGGCGGGCCTTATGGCGCTGGTGTTCACGGTCATGATCGGTGAGGAGCCAGTTTCGGCGTTTGCCGCGAATGGCCTGATTACGGTCATGATTCCAGCGTTGATCAGCCACGGAATCATGCTCTGGGAACGGCGCCGGGATTTTGGAAACTTCTTTGCCTACATTTTTGTCTGTGGCTTTTTCGGCGCTGGCTTGGCCGTGGCAGGTGCGGGCATAGTGATGTGTCTGCTTCTCTGGGCCGGGGAGGTTTACAGCTTCGACCAACTGGTGCACGAATACTTGCGCTACCTGCCGCTTTTCATGATTCCCGAGGGGTTTGCCAACGGCGCCTTCGTCACCGGCCTGATGGTGTTCCATCCGGACCAGCTCCGAACGCTGGACCAGCGGCGCTATCGCCGCTGACTCAGTCCTTTTTCAGCGCCTGGAATTTTTCAATGGCCGCTTTCCGGCTTTCCTTCAGGTCAACAATCGGCCGCGGATAACCTTTCGGCAAGACGCCCTTCTTTCCCGGCTCATGTATCTGCTTGTTGTCGAATTTGTTCAGCTCGGGAACGTACTGCCTGATGAAATCTCCGTTCGGGTCGAACCGTTCACTCTGGGTGGCAGGGTTGAACACCCGGAAGTAAGGAGCGGCATCGGTGCCGGTGGACGCACTCCACTGCCAGCCACCGTTGTTGGAGGCCAGAAAGCCGTCCACCAGTTTCGACATGAAATAGGCCTCGCCCAGACGCCAGTCGATGAACAGGTTCTTGGTCAGGAACATGGCGGTAATCATGCGCAGGCGGTTGTGCATCCAACCGGTCTGGTTGAGCTGGCGCATGGCGGCGTCGACGATGGGAATACCTGTCTGGCCGCTTTTCCAGGCCTCAAATTTGTCGCCCGGGGTGTTCCACGTCAGGGTGTCGGTTTCCGGTTTGAATGCCCGGTGCATGCTCACTCTGGGGTAGTGGTACAGAATATTGATGTAGAAATCCCGCCAGGCGATTTCGCTGGTCCAGGTGGTCAGACCCTCCTGATTGCCGCCCTGGCTTTGCCGCTCCTGGGTCGCTGTGAGGCACTGGCGGCCAGATAGCACACCGTTGGCAAGATAGGGCGAGATCATACTGGTGCCGTTGACCGCGGGCAGGTCCCTCAGTGCCTTGTAGTCACCGACGCGTTCGTTCAGGAATTGCTCGAGTTGTGTGTGGGCGGCATCTTCCCCGGTTTTCACCAGGGCTGGCGGCGGCTCGGGAAACTCCGCCGGGAAGAGCGCTGAGTTATCGAAGCGTTCAGGCTTGACGGGCTCACCCACGGGTGCCGGCACTGGAAACACTGACGGCCGGTTGTCATCAATCCACCGGCGCCAGCTGCGAGAGAAGGGCGTGAACACCGAATAGGGCTCGTCTTGCTGGGTCAGGATGCTGCCAACGGGCGCCACCGTCTGGTCCCGGTATTTGTTGACTTGTACGCCGAGGCTGTCCATTTCGGCCTTGACCGCTTTGTCCCGCAGCCTCTCGTTAATCCCGTACTCCTCGTTGAAGTGCAAATGCCTGATACTGCGCGCCTTGCAAAGCTCCGACAGCTTATTGATACCAGATCGGAAATCCGGCGTGGTGATAAAGGTCATCGGAATGCCCAGCTCGGCCAGTCTCCGGGACAGAGCGTTGGCATGGTCCAGTACAAGCGATACCCGTGCGGGGGACCAGTCGTGTTCCTGCCACTGGCCCGGGGTAACGATAAAGCAGGCGTGAATTGGCCCGCCGTTTTTACAGGCGGCGGTCAGCGCGGCGTTGTCTGCCACTCGCAGATCGTTTCGGAACCAGACAAGTTGCGTCATAGAGGATCCTTGATGGAAATCATGGATTTAACTGGCAGTGCCCAATGCAGTCTATTCGCCGGAATAGCCTGATTGGATTATAGTTGTGTACAAACTCAGGAAGCCATCGGGCGTAAACGATTACAAAGGCACAGATGCAACAAACGATGACTCAAGGCATGGAAGATGGCGAATGGGCCCGGCCTTATACGCTGAGCCCCGGCGATACCCATTATCATGAGCTGAGCCACACCCAGGTGTGGGTGACGCTGCTTGAGCGCGAGTGGCGGGTGTGCTACCAGCGGGTGGCTGAAGATGATGATCAGGACCGTTGGTTGCAGTCTGCAGGCCAGGGGTTCCCGGCTGAAGATCTCTCGGAGCAGCGCTTTGTAAGGCCGGATTCGGGCAACCAGGTGACCTATCAGCCGGTGATGTCCAAGCTGGCTATGGTGATCCGGCCCTATCAGCCGCTGACGATTCCGGCGGACAGTGAGTGCACCATCTATGTAGGTACTCTGCTGTGGATGCGGATTCAGGTCGGTGACAAGAGCACAAGGTTGCTGGAGTTGCCGCTGGCGGACCCAATGATGACCTGGGTGGGGCGCAACACCATGGAAGGCGAGCTGTGCTATTCCGCCGCCACCTTTGCGCGCCTGGTGCTGGAGTCGGTGCCCCAGCGACCCTGGAGGGCTATTACACCGGTCAGAATTGTTAACGATCAGAACGAACCTTTGTTGCTGGAGCGTTTCAATTTGCCAACGCCCCTGCTGTCTCTTCATCGAAACGCGCAGGGCCAGCTATGGACACCCGGCGTGACGGTCTATTGCGAATCCGGCATGAACTCGGCCAGGCTGCGCGTGGATTCCGGTGTTATGGCGGCGGCCGGCGATTGCTCGCTGGTAACGGCGGCGAGGGAGCAGCCATCCCGCGGCGGCCTGATCCGCGCCTATGACCGGATGTTTGGCTAATGTCGAGGATGATCGGTTTCCATTTCCTGGCGAACACATGGAGTGTCTATCTTGCCTGAACAGCTTCAGACCGGGTTTGCCGCCTTTGTATCGGGCATTGCCTGGGGTAAATGGATTGGTGTGTGTTTCCTGATTCTGCTGGGCGGTGTGTTGGCATCTCTTGCGGGCCGGGGCGTGAACCGTTTTATGCAGGAGCGTGCCTCGCGGCATCACACGGTGATGATGCGGCGGCTGGTGTTCTACCTGGTGCTGGTGATTTTTTTGATTGCCGCCCTGCGCGAAGCCGGGTTTTCCCTGGATGTGGTGCTGGGAGCCGCCGGTATACTGACCGTTGCCATCGGTTTTGCTTCTCAGACATCGGCCTCCAATATGATCAGTGGCCTGTTCCTGCTGGTTGAGAAGCCTTTTGAGATCGGCAATTTCATTGAAGTTGAGGGTCGAATCGGCGAGGTTGTGGCCATTGACATGCTGAGTGTGAAGCTGAGAACGCCGGACAACCTGTACGTTCGGATTCCCAATGAAACGCTGATCAAAACCCTGGTGATCAACCGGTCCCGTTTTCCCATCCGTCGGCTGGACCTGACGGTGGGCATTGCCTACGCCGAGGATGTAAGCCGGGTTGAAAATATTCTTCTGGACCTTGCCCGGCAGAACCCGTTCAGTCTTGAAGAGCCAAAAGCCTTCGTACTGGTGACCGGTTTCGGGCCGTCTTCAGTGGATCTGCAGTTTTCCTTCTGGTTGCCGGCCGATAAGGTGCTGGAAGGCAGAAGCCAGATGATGGTGGATATCAAGCGCACGCTGGACGAGCATGGCATTGAAATTCCTTTCCCGCACACCAGCGTGTACGCAGGAAGCCACTCGGAACCCTTCCGGGTTCAGCTTTTGAACCCGGAATCAATGACAAAAACAGGAGACCCGGATGTCGACCAGTAAGGATCAAAGCGCCAGTAATCAGGCCGCCGATCACACCGATGGCAAAATGGCGCTGGGCTGGCGCGAATGGGTAGCCCTGCCGGATTTTGACATCGGTAGAATCAAGGCAAAAGTGGATACCGGTGCCAGGACGTCCTGCCTGCACACATTTCGCACCGAGCCCTATACCGCCGCTGACGGCCATCGCCGTGTGCGGTTCTGGGTTCACCCGGTGCAGAACGATCTTCATCAGGTGGTTGAGTGCGACGCCGCTATACTTGACGAGCGCAACGTGTCTGATTCCGGTGGGCACAAGGAATTGCGCCTGGTGATTGAAACCCGGCTGGTGATTGGTGGTGAAGAATGGTTCATCGAAATGACGCTGACCAACCGTGATTCGATGCGATTCCGAATGTTGCTTGGCCGCACTGCAATGGCGCGCCGGGCGTTTGTAGTTCCTGAATGCTCCTATCTTGCCGGGGAACCGGCTCTAAGGAAGAAATAATGAAGATTGCGATTCTGTCGCGTAACCGGCATCTCTATTCAACCCGCCGCCTGGTGGAAGAGGGTATTAACAAAGGGCACGACGTCAAAGTGATCGATGCCCTGCATTGCTCGATGAATATCACCTCGGCCGACCCCAGAATTCATTACCATGAGGAAGTGCTGGAAAACTTCGACGTGGTTATTCCACGGATCGGTGCGTCCGTCACCTTCTACGGCACGGCGGTGTTGCGCCAGTTCGAGATGATGGGCGTATTTCCTGTCAACGAATCGGTGGCCATCACGCGGTCCCGTGACAAGTTGCGCTCTTTGCAGCTGCTGGCCCGCAAGGGCGTCGGCATGCCGGTCACCGGATTTGCCAACAAGCCGGACAACGTGCCGGAGCTCCTGAGCATGGTGGGCGGTGCGCCGGTGGTGATCAAGCTGCTTCAGGGCACTCAGGGCATTGGCGTGGTACTGGCGGAAACCCGCAAAGCCGCGGAAAGCGTCATCGAAGCCTTTATGGGACTGAAAGCCGATATTCTGGTGCAGGAATTCATCAAGGAAGCCGGCGGCGCCGATATCCGCTGCTTTGTTATTGGCGATAAGGTGATCGCCGCCATGAAACGCCAGGGTGGGGAAGGCGAATTCCGATCCAACCTTCATCGTGGCGGCACTGCGTCGCTGGTGAGGATTACACCCGAGGAACGCCGCACCGCCATAACAGCCGCCAAGTCCATGGGCCTGAACGTAGCGGGTGTGGATCTGTTGCGTTCCAGCCGGGGTCCGCTGGTGATGGAAGTGAACTCCTCGCCCGGACTTGAGGGTATTGAAAACGCCACCGGCAAGAATGTGGCGGGCATGATTATCAACTGGACCGAAAAAAACCAGAAGCCCTGGAAGACCCGCACCAAGGGAGGCGGCTGATTATGGCTGCGCGTTCTCCCTTTGCTATCGCCGGCCATGAAATCAAGGCGGGCACCCGCCAGACGGTTGAAGTGCCCGTTGCCAAGCTTTACACCCATACGCCACTGCATATACCGGTGGAAGTGGTGCATGGGCGCAGGTCGGGGCCTGTGATGATGGTGTGCGGTGCCATCCATGGCGACGAGATTAATGGCGTGGAAATTGTGCGGCGTGTGCTGAAAAACTCTGCCTTGCGCCATTTGCGAGGCACGCTAGTAGCGGTGCCGATCGTCAATATTTTCGGTTTTGTTCAGCGCACCCGCTACCTGCCGGACCGCCGGGATCTGAACCGGTGTTTCCCGGGCACAGAATCCGGCTCGCTGGGCGGCCGCATCGCCTATCTGCTGCGCACCCAGATCATGGAAAACGTATCCCATATCATCGACTTGCACACGGGGGCCATTCACCGCTTCAACCTGCCGCAGATCCGTGCGGAACTGAAGAACCCGGAAACCATCCGTATGGCGGAGGCCTTCGGTGCGCCGATTATCATCAATGCCAGCCTGAGGGAGGGTAGCCTGCGGGCCTATGCGGATTCCCAGGACATTCCGGTGATCACGTTCGAGGGTGGTGAAGCGCTGCGCTTTGATGAAGTAGTGATCTCCAGCGGTGTGAAAGGGGTAATCCGGGTGATGCGGGAGCTGGAAATGATTCCCGCCAAAAAGGGCCCGAAGGCGCCGAGAAAACGCTCGGAAACGGCCGCCAACTCACAATGGGTGCGAACTGACACAGACGGCATTATGCGACCGGTTGCCAGACTGGGTCAGAAGGTCCGAAAGGGTCAGAAGCTGGCGATGGTAGCGGATCCGTTTGGTGAGTCGGAGAACGCGGTGGTGTCTCCGTGCTCGGGTATCGTTATCTGTGTGAACAATCTTCCGCTGGTGAACGAGGGTGAGGCGATCTACCACGTTGCCCGGTTTGATGAGCTTGGTGAGGCAGAGAAAGCCATGGACTACTTCCGGAGCAGTTACGAATCAGACGTCAGTGACGCCGTGCTGCCCGTCCATCCCTGGGATGAGAACCAGAAGTAGTCGGCGGGTTTCCACCCTTTGCGTCCAGGAAAATGGGTGGAAACCCACCCATTTTCCTGTTGCTGAAATCCGCTCCCATTAACTAGCCAGCTGTTACGTAAAGATTTTCTGATGTTGGTCCGCTCCTTGCTGGTTTGTTTTCTCAACGAAGCTCTATCGCTTCGTCGAGCACCCAACAAACACAATGATACGGGGAGCATCCTCTATGAAAACCCAATCCATAATGGCATTGGCATTCGTCTCTACCTTTGCGGTCGCCAGCCCGGCGATTGCCCAGGACAAGTCCGGCTGGCCTGATAACTTCACAGTGGGTACTGCCAGCCAGGGCGGCACCTACTTCGCTTACGGTTCTGGCTGGGCCAACTTTGTGGCCGAGAACCTGGGCATTTCCGGCGGCGCCGAGATTACCGGCGGCCCCATGCAGAACATGGCCTTGGTACACACCGGCAACCTGCAGTTCGGCCTGACCACCATGGGCCCGGCACGGGAATCCCTGGAAGGCAACAGCCCACTGGCTCCGGGTGTTGAGATGGATAATGTCTGCGCCATCTTCCCCATGTACCAGACGCCTTTCTCGGTAACCGCTCTGTCCAGTTCCGGTATCACGTCCATTTCCGAAATTCCTGATGGTGCCACCATCGGTTTCGGCCCGGCCGGTTCTACCTCGGATACCTATTTTCCGCGAATGATGGAAACCCTGGGCGTGGATTTCGAGCGTCGAAACGGAAGCTGGTCAGACCTGGGCACGCAGCTGCAGGACGGCCTGATTGACGTGGTTGCGTTTGCGGCGGGTATTCCTATTCCGGCGGTTAGTCAGCTGGAAGTTCAGACCGATGTAAATATCATCAGCATGACCGATGCAGAAGCCAAGAAAATCACCGACAACTTCCCTGTCGCTGAGTTCATCATTCCGGCGAGCACCTACCAGTCCCTGGAGAAAGACTCACGCGTGGTGTCCATGTGGAACTTCGCCATTGCCAACTGCGAACTTCCGGAAAGCCTGGTATACGAAATCACCAAGCTGACCATGGAAAACAACGATCAGATGGTCTCCATCCACAAGGCGGCCACCACCTCGGTTCCTGAAAACTACACCAAGAACAAGGTTCTGCCCTGGCATCCGGGTGCAGCCCGCTGGTTCAACGAAAACGGTTACGAGATTCCTGCTAGCGAGATCAAGTAACCAGCATTGTGTGTCAGGGGCCCCGGCCGGGGCCCCGAATGACCGGCCGGCCCCAGGCCGGCCAAGTTCTTTCTGCAGGCAGGGTTTACCATGACCAACGAACACTCCCCGAAGGATCCGATTGAGGAACTGTCGGACGACGACCACATTCTTGCCCACGATGTCGATGAGGAGCCGGTCGAGGCCAACCGCCGGCTGTTTGATGGCTGGTTGCTGAAATTTGTGACCTTGCTGACGATCGGCTATTCGTCGTTTCATCTGTATTCACTAAACATTGCCCCCATGGAAACCTGGAGCTATCGCATCGTTCACGTCGCGGGCGCCCTGGTTCTTGGCTTTATTCTTTACGCCGGTGCCCGGTTCGCCACTCAGGAAGAGGGTGGTATCAGGCATAGGTGGACTACCTGGATGGGTAGCGTGGCACTGTTGCCCGCCCTTTATGCCCTCTACCAGACGTATTCATTCAGCCAGATCGTTGCCGGTGGTGCTCTGCGGATTCCGCCCGTGCTCGAGACCTGGCATTACGGCTGGCCACTGCTCGCGGCCACCTCGATCGGCATTATTCTGAGCTGGTTCCACCAGCGTGAACGTTCACGCTTCAGCGTGCCGGATCTGGTGCTGGTTGTCTGCTCGATTGCGGTAGCCGCCTATTTCCTGGTGGCCTATAACACCAACATGCGGATGACTACCGGCACCTCCTTCGCGCCCGTGGGTATTTCCTTTGCCGCCGTCGCCGGTTCGGCACTGATCCTCGAGCTGACCCGTCGGGTTGCGGGCCTGGCACTGGTGGTGATTGGCTTGGTGTTCCTGGTTTACGTGTTCGTCGGCCCCTATCTACCCGGTTTCCTGGGTTTCCCCGGGCTGTCGGTTCAGCGCTTTTTCAGCCAGGTCTATACGGATGCCGGTATTCTGGGTCCCACCACGGCGGTATCTTCAACCTACATCATCCTGTTTATTGTCTTTGCGGCATTTCTACAGGCGTCGAAAGTGGGCGATTACTTTGTGAACTTTGCGTTCGCCGCCGCTGGCCGTTCACGCGGTGGCCCGGCCAAGGTCGCCATCTTTGCCTCCGGCCTGATGGGCATGATCAACGGAACCAGCGCCGGTAACGTGGTTTCCACCGGCTCGTTGACGATTCCGCTGATGAAGAAAGTGGGCTATTCCAAGAAGTCGGCAGGTGCGGTGGAGGCCGCCGCTTCTACCGGTGGCCAGATCATGCCGCCGATCATGGGCGCTGGCGCCTTCATCATGGCGGAAATTACCGGTATTCCCTACACCGAAATTGCCATTGCGGCGATTATCCCTGCCGTTCTGTATTTTGCCTCGGTCTACTTTATGGTGGACTTTGAGGCGGCGAAACTGGGCATGCGTGGCATGCGTGAGGACGAGCTGCCAAAGCTTCGCAAGCTGATCAAACAGGTCTACCTGTTCATCCCCATTATCATCCTGATCTATGCACTGTTTCAGGGTTATTCGGTGATTCGCGCGGGTACGCTGGCGACGGTGTCCGCTGCGGTGGTGAGCTGGTTAACGCCCAATAAAATGGGCATCCGCGCGATTCTGCGGGCGCTGGATATCGCCTCTATGATGGCTATTCAGATTATCGTGGTCTGCGCGGCCGCCGGTATTATCGTCGGCGTAATCTCGCTGACCGGTGTGGGTGCCCGTTTCTCGGTGCTGCTGCTGGACGTGGCCCAGACCAGCCAGCTGCTGGCGCTGATTTTCGCCATGTTTATCTCTATCCTGCTGGGCATGGGGATGCCCACCACGGCTGCCTATGCCGTGGCGGCATCGGTGGTGGCGCCGGGCTTGGTAAAGCTGGGCATTGACCCGCTGACGGCGCATTTCTTCGTGTTCTACTTTGCTGTGGTGTCCGCCATCACGCCACCTGTTGCCCTGGCGTCCTATGCGGCCGCCGGTATTTCCGGAGCCAATGCCATGGAAACCTCGGTGGCCTCGTTCCGGATTGGTATAGCGGCGTTCATTGTGCCTTTCATGTTCTTCTACAACAGCGCGCTGTTGATGGACGGTGACTGGTTCGTGATCGCCCGGGCACTGGTGACCGCTACCTTTGGTGTGTACCTGCTCTCTGGCGGTGTGCTGGGCTGGTTCGGTAAGGTTGGTGCCGGTTGGCCGGTTCGTATCATGCTGATTGTGGCGGCACTGCTGATGATCGAAGGCGGCCTGTGGACTGACATGGCCGGTGTATCGCTCGCAGTGATTTCCTTCCTGCTTCAGCGCCAGCGCAGGCTGCGTGTGGCGTCCACGCCGGCGTAGCCTATGCAGGGCAGGACAGCCGCTGCAATGTGCGGTTGTTCTGCCCGGTCCCTGACGCTACGCTAGCGTTTTTATCAGGAACCGGTCTGTATGTCTTACCGGATTGGCGCTTTTCTGGTTTTCTGCCTGACCCTTCTGGTGTCCTGGACACTGGGCGGCTGGGTCGGTTATCGGCAAGTGGAACAGGAAAGCCTGGCGGAATCCTTCCGTTACCGTCAGCTGGTGGCTAACGAGCTGAATCGCTACCTTCCCATTCCCGAACTGATGGCGGAACACCCGCTTCTGGAAGCGGCGTTGGCCGCGCCGGAAGACCCCGGGCTGATCCTTGATGTAAACCAGGAAATGCAGCAGATGGCGGCCATTGTAGGCAGCTCCGATGTGTACCTTCTGGACACCACAGGGCTGACCATCGCGGCCAGCAATTATCGTCTGGAAACCAGTTTTGTGGGGCAGAGCTATCACTTTCGGCCCTATTTCAGTGACGCCATGGAAACCGGCGGCTCCGCGATCTATTTTGCCCTGGGCCAGATGTCTGGTATCCGGGGCCTGTACTTTTCACACCCGATACGCGACGACGACGGCTCGATACTGGGGGTGATTGTGGTGAAAGTTCTGGTGCAGGAGCTGGAGTCCCAGTGGCACCGGCCGGCCTCGTCACAGGAGGCGGAAATGGTGGTGCTCGACCGGGCCGGCATCAGCTTTCTGGCCAGTAACCAGGCCTGGCTGTACCGGGATTTCAACGGCCCGGAATCTTCGCAATTGAGCGAGGCTTCCCGTCGGCGATATCCTGGCCGAACCTTGGACCCGATCAATTTCGCGGTGCTGAACAAGCCTTCAGGGTTGTCTGACCAATCCCGCAAGATCCTCATTCTGGACGAGGGTAATGGCAAGGAATACCTGAGTGTGCGGACACCGCTGCCCAGGCTGGACTGGACCCTGCAGGTAATGGTGAGCACCCGTTCCGTGCTCTGGACCCGCTTCGGATTCCTGTTGGCAGGTGCGGCATTATTCTTTGGCGGGCTGCTGACCTGGCTGTACGTCCGTGAACGCTATCGCCGTGAGGCCGAGCTGGCCCACCGGGGTGAGCAATTGGAACGCAGTGTAGCCGAGCGGACGGCGGACCTGGAACGGTCGAACCTGCAGTTGCTGGAAGAGGTTCGTGAACGGGAACATGCCCAGAACGAGCTGCGGGAAACCCAGCATGAACTGATTCAGGCCGCCAAGCTTGCGGCGCTGGGGCAGATGTCGGCCGGCCTGAATCACGAGATGAATCAGCCGCTGACGGCGATCCAGACCTATGCGCGCAACAGCCGCCGGTTTCTGGAGAAAGGCGCGGCGGAAATGGTGGATTCCAATCTCATAGAAATAGTCAGCCTGTGCGACAAGATGGCGGAACTGACCCGTCAGTTCAAAGTCTTTGCCCGCAAGTCGGAAGGGCCCCCGACCATTGTGGATCTGCGGCTGGCGGTGGATGCGGCACTGAAGATCATTACTGCCCAGCAGAACAGCGCAAGTACCCTGATTCACTGGCAGCGGCCGTCTGAACCGGTACAGTGCCATGGGGACCTGATCCGTATCGAACAGGTGATGGTGAACCTGCTGGCCAATGCCGTTCAGGCCGCCGAGGAACGGGAAACGCCGGAAATTTCCATCGACATCACGGAAGATGAGCATCACTGGTACTGTACAGTGCGCGATAACGGCTCCGGTCTTCCCGGAAAAACCGAGCAGGTGTTCGAGCCCTTTTTCACCACCAAGTCGGTGAAGCAGGGGTTGGGCCTGGGGCTGTCGATTTCACGACAGATTGTCGATGCCCTGGGCGGCCGGCTTACCGGCCAGAACCGGGAAGACGGGCCGGGTGCTGAATTTGTATTAACCCTGAAAAAGCGGGAGACCAGGGAATGACCGAAACATCGGTAATTTTTGTGGATGATGACCCGCACATCCGTCAGGCCATCGCCCAGACACTGACTCTGGAAGATCTGCCGGTGGAATGTTTTGCTGATGCCCGAACCGGGCTCGGAAGTATCACCCCGGATTACAACGGGGTGGTTCTTTGCGACTACAACATGCCGGAAATGGATGGGCTGGAAATGCTGGACGCCATCCGCGCGATCGACAACGCCATTCCGGTGATCATTCTCACCGGCCAGGGTGACATCAGCACCGCCGTCACCGCCATGCAGCAGGGCGCCTACGACTTCATTGAAAAGCCCTTTGATCACGACGAACTGATCGAATTGCTGCGCCACGCCCTGGAAAAGCGCCAGCTAGCGCTTGAAAACCGCCGTCTGAAGGCCCAGCTCAAGCATCTGGCACGGCCTGGGCCACGTCTGCTGGGTAACTCCTCCGGCATGCGGAAAGTCATGGCCACCATTGATCCGATTCTGGATATCTCCGCCAACATCCTGCTCCACGGCGAGACCGGTTCCGGCAAGGATGCGCTGGCCCGTTATATCCATGAAAGCAGCGCCCGTGGTGCCCACAATTTCGTTGCCATCAACTGCGGGGCGGTGCCGGAGAACCTGATTGAAAGCGAGCTGTTCGGTCACGAGGCCGGCGCTTTTACCGGCGCCGACAAACGCCGCATTGGCAAGATCGAGCATGCAAACCACGGCACCCTGTTCCTGGATGAGGTGGAAAGCATGCCCCTGGCGCTACAGGTGAAGCTGCTGCGAGTGCTTGAAGAGCAGCGGGTCGAGCGGCTGGGAAGCAACAAAGTTCAGGAAGTGGATGTCAGAATCATCGCCGCCACCAAGGCCGATCTGAAGGCTCTCAGCGACGAGGGGGAATTCCGCCCGGATCTGTATTACCGTCTGAATGTGGTGAAGGTGGATATCCCGCCGCTGCGGGAGCGCAAGGACGACATCCCCATGCTGTTCCATCACTTCGTGCTGATCGCAGCCGCCCGTTACGACCGTGAAAGTATCCCTTTGGACGTCAGTCAGGCGGCGCGCCTGATGCAGCATTCCTGGCCGGGTAACGTGAGGGAGTTACGAAACCTGGCTGAACGCTATGTGTTACTGGGGCCGGCGGCTCTGGACGAAAACGACCCGTCTTCAGCCACCAACGTACCCGGTCGCCAGACCCTGTCGGAGATGATGGATGCTCTGGAGCGGTCGGCCATTATAAGTGCCCTCAATGCCTGCCAGGGCAGCATTAAGGACACCATGGTGCAACTGGGCATTGCCCGCAAAACGCTTTACGACAAGATGAGAAAGCACGGGCTGGACAAGGCGCAGTTCAAGGACTGAGTCTGCCATTATTCGACTCATACTCCACCCGGTTTCTTCCCAATTCCTTGGCTCTGTAGAGGGCCTTGTCTGCCGTCTGAATCAGGTCTGAGCTGGTGAAATCCTGGGAGGGGATCACCGCTGACACGCCAATGCTGACGGTAATGACCGGTGCCGTGCTGCTTTCGGAGTGTTCGATTCCGGCATTATCTATCGATTCCAGCAGTCCGTGGGCGATGTCCAGGGCGGCCTCGGCGTCTGTGCCGGGCAGTACGATCAGAAACTCTTCGCCACCGAAGCGAGCGACCATGTCAGAGTCGCGCTTTGCTGCGCCTTCCAGTAACCGCGCGATCTGCTCCAGGCATTGATCGCCGGCAAGATGGCCGTAGTGGTCGTTGTAGGCTTTGAAGTGGTCGATATCGATCAGCATTACCGCCAGCGGGTCGCCGGTGCGGGTCAGAATATGCCAGGCCTGTGCCAGTTTTTTGTCCAGCGCCAGTCGGTTGAAAAGGCCGGTCAGCGGGTCTGTCTCGGTCAGCTTTTTCATCTCTTTATTGTTGGACTCGATCACCCCAAGCATGGCGTTGAATTCCTGCGACAGGGCCCCGATCTCATCTTCGTTTCTGATGTGCGCCCTCAGTGAATAATCCATGGCACCGGAAATTTCAGCGATGTCGTTTTTCAGGTCCAGGATTGGCCTGATCACAAGCACGCGGAACAGCACCAGCAGGATGGCTGACATCAACAGACTGAGCATCACGAACAGGACAATGCCGTAAACGGTAATGTCGCCGCCAAGCCGGGTAATGTCCCGGTTCAGAATGGTAGAGACCCGGAGCTCGGGCACGCCATTTATGGTCATGATTTTTGACGCCGACAGTTGGTCTTCACTGAGCGCCCTTATGGCATAGGCGCCTGTAGGGTCGGAATCAGCGCTGCCATTGGCCATAGACACCGAGAAATCCAGCACGATCTGTTCGGCTAGCGTGTCGATGCGTTGTTCGCTGAGTAACTGCCCGAACATGACATAACCCCGTGGCTCGCCGGTCCCGTCGCTTTTATGGATGGGGCGCATGGCGAACAGCAACGGCGTGTCGTCGATGTTGAGAACGCCGGTAATCCTCCGGTCGTCGATGGGTGCGCTGGGGTCGATATCACGGCTGAGCCTGGCAAGGGTAGGACGGAGGCTGGCCAGGTAAGGGTCAATCAGGTTGGTGTCGTACTCTTCCGCCTGGTAATCAAAGTATCCGCCCCAGACCAGGTTGTTATCGTTATCCAGGAACAGCGCCATCTGGATGCCGTAGTTCAGAAAGGTATCGGCGCTCAGGTTGGATTCGACAAAGGCGTCGTTGCCGTCTTCGATAAAGCGGTAGGTATCATCCCAGGAGGACCAGTCATAGACGGTAAAATCGATGATATCGATCTCGCCATGGAGGCGTCTTACCACGCGGTCGATGTTATCCCGGGCGTAGTCGATCTCGATTTTGCTAAAGGCCGGATACACCAGTTTCTGCTGTATGAAATAGGCCGCCAGGGACAGGAGCAGGGCCATCAGCAGAATGGGAATCGTTGTTTTTGTCGAGATCGACATAGACCACACTTCCTGTCTTACGCCGGCCCTGCCTGACGGCTAGAGATTCGCCTCTGCGTATTCGGCCAGTACTGAACGTGGTACGCCCTGAAGGTGGATATGACCGCCGTGCCGGAAGCTCTTGAAGCGTTCGGTCATGTAGGTCAGGCCGGAACTCAGAGCGCTCAGGTAGGGCGTGTCTATCTGCGCCAGGTTGCCCAGGCAGATCACCTTCGATCCGTTGCCGGCACGGGTAATGATAGTCTTGATCTGATGCGGCGTCAGGTTCTGGGATTCGTCTATGATGATCAGGCTGTGCTGGAAGCTGCGGCCGCGAATGTAATTCATGGATTTGAAGTGCAGCGGCACCTTGCTGAGGATGTAGTCCACGCTGGCGGTCATGTTCTCGTCGTCTTCGTGCAGGGCCTCCAGGTTGTCCACAATGGCGCCCAGCCAGGGTTCCATTTTCTCCGCTTCGGTGCCGGGCAGAAAGCCGATGTCTTCGTCCAGACCCTGAGTGCTGCGAGTGGCGATAATACGCTTGTAGAGCTTGCTGGCCACGGTCATTTCGATGCAGGCGGCCAGGGCCAGAATGGTTTTACCGGAACCGGCGGAGCCGGTCAGGTTGACCAGATGGATGTCCGGGTCCAGCAGAAGGTTCAGCGCGATTGCCTGGTAGACGTCCCGGGGCATCAGGCCCCAGACTTCCTCATTCATCAGGTCGTGCTGATGCAGGTCGCGGATCACCAGCTGGTCCTCGCTTAGATCCGACACCTTGCCTACAAACCCCTGCTCGTCGATCACAAACTCGTTGATGGTCAGCTTTGCGAGGTCGCCTTCGCGGCGAAGAATGTGCTCGGTAATGCCTTCGCGCTGGATGGTCTCGACTTTCTCGATGGTGTCCCAGAAAGAATTGGCGAATTCCTTATAGCCCTTTGGCAGCAGATCGATATCGTCCAGCAGCATGTCGTTGTGATAGTCCTGGGCTTCCACGCCAAAGCCCCGGGCTTTAAGCCGCATGTTGATGTCTTTGCTGACCAGGATGATGTCCCGCGACTTGTGCCGGCTCTGCAGCGCCGCCAGGGTATTGATGATCTTGTTGTCGTTCAGGTGCTCCGGCAGGCCGTGGTTGCCGTGGTGTTCGGTGCTCATCAGTATCGACAGGGCGCCCAGCGGCTCGGCTTTCTTTCCCCGCACGATGGGCACGCCTTTTTCAATATCGCCCGGGCTGGCATCGCCCAGTAATTTATCGATATTGCGTATAGCCTGGCGGCAGTCGGCGGCCACGGCCTGTTTGCCGGACTTGAGGCTGTCTAGTTCTTCAAGGACGGTCATCGGAATGATGACATCGTGTTCTTCGAAATTCAGGAGGGCGTTGGGATCGTGGATCAGGACGTTGGTGTCGAGGACATACATTTTTCTGCGAGCCTGCGGTGCTCTTGGCATAGGGTGCAATACCTCTCTTTTCAGACTGGCTCAGCCGTTCCCGGCACAGCGTTTGGTGAGCTCCTTGTCGGAGATCAGTTTCAGCATATCGTAGGTGGTTACGATACCCGTAATCTTTTTCCCTTTGGTAATAAAGATACGGTGAAGGTGTTCCTTCATCATGACATCGGCGATGTCCTGCACCGGAGTCTGTTCGTCCACCGACAGCACAAGGGGCGTCATGATGTCCCGGACTTCCACGGGAACCTTGCCCATTTCCTCGAAAATGACCATTCGAAGGCGGCGGGCCTCCTGCTCTTCCTCTTCGGTCATGCGGGTTCTGGCGCTTTCGTCGCGGTTGGCGTTCCAGCGGAACTCGGTGATGTCCTTGAGAGTGGCAATGCCGACTATGTCGCCGTCATCATCGATGACCGGGCTGCCGGTAATTTCATTGTCGGTCAGAAACCGTGCCAGACGGTCCATTGTCCATGACTGGGGTACGGCTTTGATGCTGGGGGTCATGATCTCGTAGGCGAGAACGGTCATCGACGTTCGGGCTCCGTGGCTTCCGTTAAACTAGAGCTTAGCTGTTCCGTCAGGAGTCGTCATCCCCTGATTTTGGTTCTGTTTTCCCGGGGACGACGGCGGTCAGTTTTCCTTCCTCGTCGTACACCAGCTCATAATTCTGGTAACGCGTTTTTCCCGCTACCCGTTCCAGTTGTTCCATGGACTTGATGGGAATATCCACCAGCAGGGAGTTGACCAGCCAGCCGGGTATAGACCCGTTGGGGTCGGTGTGCTGGATCCAGATCATGCGTGTCTTGTCGCCCAATGGGACAAAGCGATAGTAGGTATCTGAGCTGTCGACCCGGACCAGGCCTTCTTTGTTATCAAGGCGTTGGGGAACGGCGTTCAGGTCCATGACGATTTCGCCGTCTTCACGGCTGCCGTGGGTGCGGATACGCAACACGTAGTCCCGGTCAGCCACGGGCCAGGGCATATTGTTGACCGAATAGGCGTAGCGGTCATAGAAATCGCCTTCGCCGAAGGCATGGGATTCCGAACAGTTGTGAACCCACTCCACGCAGGATTTCGGATTAACCATCACCGCCATAAGGTTTTCAATGGGCACGTCCAGCATCGCCACGGCTTTGAAAGCCTGAAAGCTGGAGTTGGGCTGGTCCATGGTGTATACCCGAATGGCGTCGGTCTCCTTGCGCAGCGTCCAGGAGTCTGCATCTTCCGGTGGTAATTGGGCGGCGGCTGTCAGAAGAGGAAAGATCAGGGCCAGGACAATCACTGACCGCCGAACAGCTTGCGTGCTCGGGTTATGCATTTCAGACACTTCCTTGAGAATGAAGGCGGCAGCTTAACATGCCTCCTGCCTGTTCAGAGGAAGCCGATACGGGGTTTGTGAACTGGGTATCTGATCCGGCCGGGGCAGGCCATTTCTGGCCTGATTTGCCGCTTGGCAAACCGTTGCGCCGGTGAGCGGGATCGGGTCAGTGCTCGGGGAGCGTGACGTTCAGCTCCAACACGGAATGGCTGTCGGTCCGGTCTACCTCGACCTGCACCATATCATCGCTGATCTGCACGTACTTACGGATCACTTCCAGCAGCTCCTTTTGAAGCGCAGGCAGGTAGTCCGGCTGTTCACGCTGACCACGTTCATGGGCAACAATGATCTGCAGGCGCTCTTTGGCCACGCTTGCCGTGCGGTTGCTTTTTTTGCTCTTGAAATAGTCCAGGAAACTCATCCCTTAGCCCCCCTTGAACATCCGTGAGAAGAAACCCTTTTTCTGCGAGGACATAAAGCGGTGTTCCCGCTCTTCACCCAGCAGCCGTGCGACGGCGTCTTCATAGGCCTGGCCGGCGTCGCTGTCTTCTTCCAGAATGACCGGCACGCCCTGGTTAGAGGCATTCAGCACAATCTGTGACTCGGGAATCACGCCCAGCAGCGGGATTGCCAGAATTTCTTCCACGTCGGCTACCGACAGCATCTCGCCTTTTTCCACCCGGTCCGGGTTGTAACGGGTCAGAAGCAGGTGCTCCTTGACTGGGTCCTGGCCCATTTCAGCGCGGCGTGACTTGCTTTGCAGAATGCCCAGGATACGGTCGGAATCCCGCACCGAGGACACTTCCGGGTTGGTCACCACAATGGCTTCGTCGGCATAGTAAAGCGCCATCAGCGCACCGTGCTCAATGCCGGCCGGGGAGTCGCAGACGATGTAGTCAAAGCGCTCGGACAGTTCATTGATGACCTTTTCCACGCCTTCCTTGGTTAGCGCTTCTTTTTCCCGGGTCTGCGAAGCAGGCAGGATGTAAAGCGTTTCAACCCGCTTGTCCTTGATCAGCGCCTGGTTAAGAGAGGCTTCGCCCTGGATGACGTTGACAAAGTCGTACACCACCCGGCGTTCACAGTTCATGATGAGATCAAGGTTGCGAAGGCCCACGTCGAAATCGATAACCACGGTTTTGTGGCCGAGTTTCGCCAACCCTGTGCTGATAGAGGCGCTGGTTGTGGTTTTACCTACGCCACCTTTTCCTGAGGTAACGACAATGATTCTAGCCAAGATTGCATCCCTGTTTTTCAGTGAATTCGAAATTGTCTGTTTATGTCAGCCGCGGGGGCTTAAATCCGGGCCGCAGGCGTTCAGCCCTTGTCCAGTGGCGTCACCACCAGCAGATCATCCTTGAGCTGGATCTGAACGGCTGTCTTCCAGCCATTATCCTGGAGATCTTCCGAGATTTTATAGTGTCCGGCAATGGACACAAGCTCTGCTTCCAGAGACTGGCAGAAAACCCGGGCGTGTTCAGCCCCGTGGATACCTGCAAGCGCCCGGCCTCTCAAAGGCCCATAAACATGAACATTACCGGCGGCCAGTACCTCGGCTCCGGCCTGCACTGATGCCAGAATAATCAGATCGCCGTCCGGCGCATAGACCTGCTGCCCCGAGCGCACTGGCTGGTTGATAATGCGGGCGGGCGCGGGTTCGCCGGTTTCTGTGCGTGCCGATTTGCCAGTCTGCTCTTTATTGGACTCGGCGGCCACTGCTGCGGCGTCGTCTGCCTCCGGACCGATGGCGCGGTCACGCTGGTTTGTGCCCGGTAGCAGCGCCAGCGACGCGCCGCGGGCGAGCCTGCGCTGGTCATCGTTGCCGCCGCGCACACCGATCACATGAATGTTGTGGCGGCGGCAGGTGCCGATAATCTTGAAAAAATCCAGTTCGCTGCTCAGGCCTTCATATTTCTCAAGGCTGATAATCAGGGGGATGTCCTTGAAGAAGCCGGGCGCCTGATTGATCTTGTCTTTCAGGGTCTGCTCGAATTCACCTTCTTCAAAAAAATACAGCTCCAGCGCGGTCATGGAGACGCTGGCACTTTTCAGCTGAAAACACTGGGTAACGCCGGAAGCAGCGGTATCAGTCATCAAGAACTCTCTTCGGTAGTGTCTTCCTGGCCGGCGGCCGGGCGTTTGCGTAAGGGCGGTTTGTCAAAGCTCACGCCGGACCAGCCGGTTGTCATGAATTGGCGGATATTGCCATGGCTTTCACCCGCCGGGTCGTCCAGCACCTGCTGGTAATGTTCGGCGAACAGGCGAAGCGTATCGCTCTCGTTCAGGTTACAGTACTGGGCCAGGGAAAAGACGCGGCAGGAACCTTCGTTCTCTCCTGCGGCGTTGGCCAGGGGGCCGTTGCGAAAGCTGACCGGCTGATAGTCGAAGGACTGGCTGATCAGCTCCAGCGTGTCGCTGAACCGGCTGTGGCCGGCCGCAAGAGACGCCAGATGCACCCGCACCCGTTCGTTGACGTTCATTGGGGCCGGCCTTTCAGGTCCTTTTTGGCGTCGGTCTGATAGGCGGCTTTCCAGTCTTCGTAGGGCATGCCGTAGATGATTTCACGGGCCTGCGGGTCGGACAGGTCAAAGCCGCGTTCGCTGGCCTCCGCGCGGTACCACTTGGACAGGCAATTGCGGCAGAAGCCGGCCAGGTTCATCAGGTCGAGGTTCTGCACCTCGGTGTGCTCGCGCAGGTGGCTTACCAGCTTGCGGAACGCGGCGGCTTCAATTTCGGTCTGGCTATCCCGGGGGATCTGATCAGTCATAATAGGGCATCCGTCTGACGATTGGTCGTGAACGATCCTGACATTCTCTGCATGTTACCTTAAGATACAAGGCTGTACATATGTACAGATCCATTACCCGATTGAAATGCCATGGCTCAGCGAAAAATTATCCATGTCGACTGCGACTGTTTCTACGCCGCCGTCGAGATGCGGGATGATCCGACACTGCGGGATGTGCCGCTGGCCGTTGGCGGGCAGGGCGGTCGTGGCGTCGTCACCACCTGCAACTACCGGGCGCGTGCGTTTGGCGTGCGTTCCGCCATGCCCGGCGGCGAGGCCCGCAGGATCTGCCCGGGCCTGGTGACCGTGCCGCCGGATATGAACCGCTACCGCATTGCATCCCGACAGGTTATGGATATTTTGCGGGAGCTGACCGATCTGGTCGAGCCTTTGTCGCTGGATGAAGCGTTTCTGGACGTCACCGAGGTAACCGATCACAAGGGCAGCGCCACGTTGATGGCGGAATATCTCCGGCAGAGGGTAAAGGATGAGGTGGGGATCACCATCTCCGCCGGCGTTGCGCCCAATAAATTCCTGGCAAAAATCGCCAGCGACTGGGAAAAACCCGACGGTCTTTTTGTGATTACCCCGGACCGGGTCGATGAGTTTGTCCGGGCTTTGCAGGTAGAAAAGCTGTTCGGTGTCGGCAGGGTAACGGCCGGTAAGCTCCATGATATGGGCGTGAGCACCTGCGGCGATCTGCAACGTACTCCGGTCGAAGATCTGCTGGAGCGATTCGGCAAGCAGGGCTATCGGCTCAGGGAGATGGCCTTTGGTCGGGACAATCGGGAAGTGGTGGTGTCGCGGATTGCCAAATCCGTTAGTGTGGAACGGACCTTTTCCCAGGATCTGCCCGATAAAAACGCCTGCGACTCGGTGATGGCCTCGCTGGTGGCAGACCTGAATCTGCGGCTCAGTCGGAAGGCCGGGCGCAAACCCATTCACAAGCTGTTTATCAAGATCCGCTATAGTGATTTTTCCACCCACACCCTGGAGCGGGTGCGGGATCAGATCCAGAAGCCGGAACTGGCGGATTACCAGCCACTGCTCGATGAACTGGTCACCAATACTGAGCGGCCGGTGCGACTGCTTGGCCTGGGGGTGCGGTTCCGCAACGACGAGTCTCCCACCACACAGCTCAGACTATTTGACTGAACAGTTCGACCAGCGCTCCGGTGGTCAGTAGGCCCAGGCAGCCACCAAGCAGTGCGCCCGCGGCGACATCCGTGGGGTAGTGCAGGCCCAGAACCACCCGCGAGGCCGCAACACTCAGAGTAAAAGGCAATAGTGCCCAGGCCAGTTCCGGTATGGTCAGGGCCAGCATGGTATTGAAGCAGACTGCGTGAAGCGTGTGGCCGGACGGAAAGCTGTAGCGATCCAGTGGTGGAATTCCGCAATTGATTGCCTGGAATGAAATAAAAGGGCGTTCCCTTACCAGACGGTGCTTCAGCAGTTTGTAGATCAGCGTGCACAGCAGCCCCGTTGTCACCATGGCCAGGGCGATGCCCAGACCCCGGGCCGGCAGTAAAACCGGTATGGCAAGGATAACAAGGTACCAGAGCCAGCCGTCCCCAAGCCGACTGACAACACTGAAGTAGCCCCTGATCGGCCGAAATCTCAGTAGTCGGTTAATGGAGCGGCACAGCAGGAATTCCCGCTGATCCACCAGATCAAACAGTTGTGACTTGCTTGTGACGGACATGATGACGGGCCTCTGCGGGCTGGTTAATGACCAGGTTTTCGAATCGTTCCACCTGAGTTGCCCAATCCAGATCCAGGGCGTCCAGCCTGGCCTGGGTCCGGATCCGGCGGGTAAAGGTTGGCTGATCAATCAGCCTGAGCGCGTGGCTTACGAAGGCCTCGCTGTCTTCAAGGCTGGCTTTCATGCCGTTGTCGCCATGGCGGATGTGCTCGCGTGCGGCGGCATCGTCGAACGCCACCACTGCAAGACCGCTGGCCATGGCCTCGGTGACCACATTACCGAAGGTGTCGGTTTTGCTGGGGAACAGAAACAGGTCGCCGGAGGCGTAGTGCTCGGCTAGCTGTTCGCCACGCTGGATGCCGGTGAACAGATAATCCGGGTGACGTTCTGCCAGGCGCTGACGCATGGGGCCATCCCCCACCAGCACGAATCGTGCGGTAGGATGCAGGCTCTTGAGCCGTTCGAAACAGGACACCGCCAGCTGCAGGTTTTTCTCCGCTGCCAGCCGGCCGACATACAGGATAGCGGTGTCCCCGGGGTTCAGTCCCCAGGATTCCCGTAATGCCTGGCTCCGTTTGGCCGGTGAAAACAGGTTGCAATCCACCCCGCGGCTCCATAATGCGACCGGGTTGATGCCCATGCTTTGGGTGGCGGCCATGGTTTTGCGGGTCGGCACCAGGGTTACTGCGGTGCGATTGTGGAACCACTGGCCGTAGCGGCACAGAAGGGCCTCAAGCCAGCCGGCACCATAGTACTGGCTGTAACTGTGAAAATTGGTGTGAAACCCGGAACTGACCGGAATGCCAAGCCGGCGCGCGGCGCTCACCGCAGACACCCCGAGCGGCCCTTGAGTGGCGACATAAACAGCGTCTGGGCGGTTTTTGCGCCAGAGGCGGGTCAGTCGCCCGGGCACCGATAAGCCGAAACGGAGATCGCTGTAGCCGGGAATGGGCAGGCCTGTTACCCGCAGGGTTTGATGGCACAAGTCGGGAGTTGCCTCAAAGCCGGCGCTATCTTCCTGTTTTTGCCCGGGACGGACAACCGACACGTAATGGCCGCGACGGACCAGTTCCTCGCACAGATAGCGGAGTGTGTTGGCCACGCCATTGACCTCCGGCGGAAAGGTCTCGGAAACAATGGTAATGTGTCGTTGACCTGTGATCGCCGGGCTGGGTGCTGTCACTTTCATTCCCGAACACGCTGTTTTCATGGTTCCCACTGTGAAGCCGGGCCATGACAGGGTTGCGACAGTATTGTGACAATACCGTGACAGTCGAATCAGACAAATCAGGCACCGATAATTCCGGAGGATCTATGAAAACCCGCAGGCTTGGCAGAACCGATATCGACGTTAGCGAAATATGTCTGGGCACCATGACCTGGGGTGAGCAGAATTCCGAAAGTGAGGCGGCTGAGCAGCTGGATTTCGCCACGTCCGAGGGTGTCAATTTCATTGACGCCGCGGAAATGTACCCGGTGCCGCCCCGGGCAGAAACCCAAGGTCTGACCGAGACTTACCTGGGTAATTGGCTGGCGAAACGCGGTAAACGGGACGATCTGGTGATTGCGTCAAAAGTGGCAGGGCCCGGCAATGGACTGACCTATCTGCGAAACGGTCCGCGCCTTACCCGGTCTCACATCCGCCTGGCCTGCGAAGACAGCTTGAAGCGGCTGCAGACAGATTACATCGACCTCTACCAGGTTCACTGGCCGGACCGGAATGCCAACTTCTTTGGCAAACTTGGCTACCAGCATCAGCCGGATGAGCAATCGACTCCCATCGAGGAAACCCTGGAAGCGCTCCACGAGTTGGTGGGGGAAGGCAAGATCCGCCAGATCGGCATCTCCAACGAAACCCCCTGGGGTACATCCGAGTATCTGCGTCTGGCCAGGGAAAACAACTGGCCGCGGCTGGTCAGCATCCAGAACCCCTACAACCTGCTGAATCGCACCTTTGAGGTGGGTATGGCCGAAATCGCCTGTCGGGAACAGGTAGGTTTGCTGGCCTATTCGCCACTGGCGTTCGGGGTGCTGTCCGGTAAATACCTGGGTGGCCGTCGGCCCGAGTGTGCCCGGCTGTCGCTCTACACTCGCTTTTCCCGATATACCAGCAGTCGCGGTGACGCTGCTACCCGCGCCTACGTGGATCTGGCGAAAAAGCATGGTCTGTCTCCGGTGCAGATGGCGCTGGCCTACGTGACAGGCCGGGATTTTGTGACCAGCAACATCATTGGGGCAACGTCGCTGGAGCAACTGCGGGAGAACATCCGTTCTGCTTCATTGCAGCTGGATGATCAGGTGCTTGCCGATATCGAGGCCATTCACGGGGAGTTCACCAATCCCTGTCCTTAGTTGTCCTTAGTGAGTTGTCGGCAGGTCAGGGTGGCGGGATTACACCCCGTTACAGAAAATGCTGGTTTTTTGACAAAAAAGATGCCCTCTGATGGCGGTATTCCGGCACATTTGTGTGCAAATTCACAACATTTTTGCGTTGGATCATTAGACTTTGATCGCAGGTGACATTAGAATCTCCGCCTCGATCAGGACCCAGAAACATCATGATTATTCGCATCTTTATCGCCCTTCTCGCACTCAACATGGTGGCTTTCGTCGTTCGCGCTGAAGCAGCCGAGCGCGTATTTGCCGACCAGGTGCCGACCCAGGATGTTTATGAACTTCAGGAGCAAATGTCCGGCGACTTCGAGCGCGAAGCTTCTGACATGTTCGCCTCTATCGGATCGCGTCTGCTGAGCCTCAGCCTTTCGGGCTCGGATCCGAAAGAAAAGACCTATGCATCGGATTCCGCGAAGGCGGATCATGGTGTTGCCTTGCTTGAAGAGGGCGCCTGCCTGAATTTCAAGTGGATCTTCTGAAACCGCCAGCTCTCACTACTGCCACCACAACTTTCTGCTTCATTCTACGCCCCGCACCAGATTGCCTGTCCGCGTCAGCCGTGTGATCATCCGACTCCTGTAATCGTTCTTTGATGCCAACACGGAGTTCGCTCATGGCCAACGATAGACCGTTGAAACTCAATGACAGCCAGGCCTGTGTTGATCAACTCATCCAGCGGGTCGGCAAAAACATCACCATCGGGTTGCCCCTCGGGCTCGGTAAGCCGATCCGGTTTATAAACGCGCTCTATGAGAGGGCGAAGTCGGACCCTGGCATCCGGCTTCATATTCTTACGGCCCTTTCGCTCACGGCGCCCGGCGGTCGCTCTTCCCTGGAAAAGCGGTTTATGGAGCCTTTTGCAGAGCGCCTGTATGGCGATATACCGGAACTGGATTACGCCCGGGATGTTCTAGCAAAACGCCTGCCGCCAAACGTGTCGGTATCCGAATTTTTCTTCAAGGCCGGCTCCTTGCTCAATCACCCCTCGCAGCAGCAGCGATACATCTGTACCAACTATACCCATGCGGTTCGCGACCTCATGGCCCAGGGGATCAATGTGGTGGCCCAGATGGTGGCGCCTCCGGTGGATGATGGCGATGAGGGCATGTTGAGCCTGAGCAGCAATCCGGACCTGACCCTGGACCTGATACCTCTGCTGCGGGAGCGCGAGGAAAGCGGTCAGCCGGTGGCGCTGGTGGGTGAGATAAACAGCCACCTTCCATTCATGGACAATCACGCAGCGGTCAGTGATACCAGTTTCGATATCCTGCTAGAGCATCCCCGTTCGGATTACCCGCTTTTTTCCGCCCCGCCAATGGCTGTCAGCCCGGAGGATCACCTGATCGGGTTCTACGCCAGTGCTCTGCTGAAAGACGGCGGCACGCTGCAGGTGGGCATCGGCTCACTGGGTTCAGCGTTGGTTCACAGCGCGATTATGCGCCACAGAGACAACGATCAGTGGAAAGCAGTCTATGACGAGCTGGCCGTGGACGGGAATTTTCCAGAGGTCGAACCGCTGGGTGGGCTAGAGCCTTTCGAGCAGGGCCTCTACGGCTGCAGTGAGATGATGGTGGACGGCTTTATCCATCTGCTTGAGGCGGGGGTTATCAAACGTGAGGTATACAACCACGCGGGCCTGCAGGAGCTGGTTAATCACGGGAGGATTGGTCGTCAGGTTTCCATGGAAACCCTGGACGTACTGCGGGAAGAGGATCTGATCGACTCGCCGCTGCGGTCGCGGGATGTCTCCTGGCTGATCGGCTACGGCATTCTGCGGCCCGACGTTGAATTCAAGGGCGGTCGCCTGCGGATAGGGCAGCACTCCCTGGAGCCGGATCTGGATGATGCCGAATCCCGCGAGGCCATACAGAAACTTGCGCTGGGCCGTGAACTGACCGGCGGCATCGTTATTCACGGGGGATTCTACCTGGGACCGGAGTCTTTCTATCAGCGTCTGCGGGATCTGCCCCCGGAAAATCGTCAGCGGATCTGCATGACCAGCGTCAGTTTCATCAATCACCTATACGATCATGCTTTTGGTAATCAGCGGTTGAAGTCTGCCCAGCGGGCCCACGGCCGGTTTATCAACACCGCCATGATGCATACGCTCAATGGCGCCGCCGTGTCTGACGGGCTTGAGGATGGTCGTGTGGTCAGCGGCGTTGGCGGCCAGTACAACTTTGTGGCCATGGCCCACGAGTTGCCGGGGGCGCGTTCCGTTATCTGCCTGCGAAGCACCCGCCAGTCCGGTCAGGAAACGGTGTCCAATATCGTGTTCAACTACGCTCATTGCACCATACCCCGCCACCTGCGGGACCTGGTGGTTACCGAATACGGAATCGCCGACCTGCGCGGGCAATCAGATGAGCAGGTGTATCTTCGTCTGATCCGCATTGCCGATTCCCGTTTCCAACAGGATTTGTTGGATCAGGCCCGGAAAGCGGGCAAGGTGGATCCAGGCTTTCAGCTACCGGAAGCCTGGCGTAATAATACCCCGGAGCGTGCCAGAAAAGTGGTGGAAACCGCCGGTGGCGGCCATCTGTTCCCGGCCTTCCCGTTTGGCTGCGACTTCACCGATGATGAGCTGGTCCTGGGCAAGGCGCTGAAAACCCTGAAAACCGCAACGGCTACCCGTCGTGGTAAAATCACTGCGTTGTGGCAGGCAATGAAGGCTAGCGACGAGGACGACCGCTATCAGCGCCTGCTAGAGCGAATGAAGCTCGACAGTCCTCGCGGGCTGCGGGAAAAACTGGATCAACGGCTGCTGATTCACGGCCTTGATCTGACCAACACCTCACCGGACACAGGAAACCAGACAGCCTGATGCAAAAACCTGCCGTATTTACTGTTCACTATGTGCTCAAGAACAAGCTTGGCGAGTTGGTCGACACCTCTGAGGGCAGCGAGCCGCTGCATTTTCTCCAGGGCAGTCCCGGCGTGATCGCCGGCATCCAGGAGGCGGTTAAGGACCGGAATATTGGCGACTGTCTGGAAGTTACCGTGCCGCCGTCCATGGCCTATGGTGAGCACAATCCCGAACTGATCCGCACCGTGCCCCGCTCCATGTTTGAAGGTGTGGAAAACCTTCAGGTGGGCATGAAGTTCCAGACAAATACCGGCGATGAAGCCCAGGTTGTTCAGGTGGTCAGCATTGATGGCAATCTGATCAAGGTCGACGCAAACCATCCGCTGGCCGGGTTCACCCTCTATTTCGATCTGGAGATCATCGAAAGGCGCGAGGCGACGGATGCGGAAATAGCGGCGGGTCACCCGCTGGAGTGAGGCCGGGCTGACTATTGGTAATGGCGCCGACGCCCTCCAGTACCGTGGCCCGCAGAGTTGCTGCCAGTTCGGAGGGCCTATCATCCGGCCGAGGCATTATCGGCGGGTGAAGCAGAACTTCAACGGTCGGCGGCGGTTGACGCAGCAGCCTCCAAAGGTGCCCAAGGAATTCATCGTCATTGATGAAGGGCGCCAGATGATCCTGCGCTCGGCCACGTCGATACACAATGCTAACGGGCTGAATGGGTGTACCTGCGATCTGTGCCGCCCGCAGTAGTCTGCCGTGAAATGGCAGGACAGTGATTCCCGTGCTTGTCGTACCCTCCGGAAACACCATGACTGATTGGCCTCCTGCCAGAATGTCCGACAGCTGATCCACAATGCCTGAAATCTTGCCGCCGCCACGCTTGATAAACACTGTTCCTGCCTGACGGGCAAGAAAGCCAATCAGTGGCCACTGGCCCACCTCCGATTTCGACAGGAACCTGGCTGGCAGCACGCCACCGAGGACCGGAACATCGAACCAGGAAACGTGATTGCAGACGAAGAGTGCAGGCGAGGGCGAGGGCTGGCCATGAGCGGTGACGTTCAGACCCAGGCATCCGGTGGCGCCACGGAAACAGCGTTGGGCCCAGAATGTGTGATCAATGGGTCGGGACGTGACCAGTTCCGCAACTTTCAGAAAAACCGCCAGCAGTCCAATGGCGACAAGAAACCCGATAAACAGTGTGAGCCGGGCAGTCTGGGCAATCATGTCGCGCCTCCAGTGGTGAATCTTCCCGACAAGGCTATGAACCGGCGATGACATGCAGATGAACAGAAGGTGACGAGTTGATGACAATCCGGGCCTCTGGGGCCGGTATTGGACGTATCCACGGTGTAACCAACGGTCTGTTCAATGTATATTTCTGAAAAGCATGTATAATTGCTGTTACAAGACGTAGCCTGTATGGTCTGTAAAACAGCGATTCGTGTGCTAAAAACTCTAGAAACCCGAATAACAATCAGAGATGGACGGCGTGGAACAAACGAACGAAAGTTGGCGGATTCTTATAGTCGAGGACGACGAGAGGCTGGCAGAGCTGACCAAGGAATATCTGGAAAGCAATGGCCTGACCGTCGCCCTGGAAACCCACGGCGGAAACGCAGTCGAGCGTATCCGCAACGAAAAGCCGGATCTGGTGGTATTGGACTTGATGTTGCCCGGCGAAGACGGCCTTTCGATCTGTCGTCGCGTCAGGCCAAGCTATACCGGACCTATCATTATGCTGACCGCCCGAACCGACGACCTGGATCAGGTTCTTGGCCTGGAAATGGGTGCGGACGACTATGTTGGCAAACCGGTCAAGCCACGGGTTCTGCTGGCCCGAATCCGCGCCTTGTTGCGCCGGGTGTCGGAAACCGGCACGGTCGCGGCGGAAGAAGGTCTGACCGAGGAGCCGGTGCGCTTGCAGTTCAATGATCTGGTGGTTGATCGCTCCATGCGTGAGGCCTGGCTGAATGACAGCAGCATTGACCTGACCAGTGCCGAATTTGACCTGTTGTGGCTGCTTTCAAGCAATGCCGGCCGGGTGCTGAGTCGTGAAGAGATCTTTACGGCGTTGCGAGGAATTGAGTACGACGGGCAGGACCGTTCCATTGATGTCCGGGTGTCCAGAATCCGGCCGAAAATCGGTGATGATCCGATTCATCCGCGACGCATCAAGACCGTTCGCAGCAAAGGCTATCTTTTCGTAAAAGAAGCCTGACTATCCAGTCTCTGGCGCCGGCCCTCGGGGGCCGGCGTTCATTGCCAGGGTTCATACAATGCCCTTCAAGTTTTTCTTCAAGCTCTACGCCCGCCTGATTGGCCTGACATTCCTGATTCTTATGTTCTGTGTCGCCCTGTTTATGGGGGTGAATTCGGTTCGTGAACAGTATTGGCAGGAACGTTTCGCCGAGCCCCTGATGCGTTGGATTGCCTCCACGCCCAATCCGCAAGAGCAGTTTCACTGGCTGTCCGCATTTTACGATTTCCGACTGTTGTCGCCGGAGCAGCTGGCGGTTTCTGACATCGAGATTGAACGGCTTTCCTACGGTCAGGTGGTTTCCAAGGACACCAGTATCGGCCAGCAGATAATGGTTCTGGATGAGTCCGGTCGGGTGCTGCGGATGCGTTTTGGCAATCTTTACAGTGACGTGTCGGAAGCGCTGGCACTGATTGCCCGCTGGCATCTTGGTGGCGTGCCGCCGGAAAGCCGCGAGCAGGCGGTGGCGCAGTTATCCCAGTCGCTGGGCGCGTCACTATCCATCATTCAGGAGCCGGAATCGGTTCCGGATACGGAAGTTCTGGGCCGGGTGTCTGATCGCGGCATCTCGCTCTACCAGCATCCGTCCAGCGGCCGGGCTCATGTTCTCATTCGCCTGAAGGATGGGGCGTTGGTGGATCTGGCTATGCCGCCGCCCTTCGATCCCTGGGCATGGCCGGTGTTGCTACTGTTGATGGTGGTCGGCGGTAGTGTGCTGGCGCTGGCGCTTTATCTGGCCATGAGGGAAGTGGACAGCAATCTACGGGCCGTGGAATCCGTTGCTATCCGCATTGCGCGGGGCGAGATGGGCGCGCGGGTTGAAACGTCTGACAGCCGCCTGGTTTCCCGCCTGGCGGCGGCGTTTAACGGAATGGCGGAACATATCCAGCGTCTGGTGGGGGTACAGAGAGAAATGATCCACGCCGTCTCACACGAGCTGCGAACGCCCGTGGCCCGCATCCGTTTCGGGGTACAGATGATCGAAACCAGCCGGGATCCGGACGCCCTGCAGAAACAGCTTGACGGTATCGATGGCGACATTCAGGAACTGGATGAGCTGATTGACGAGATCCTGACCTATGCCCGGCTGGAGCAGGGCGGGCCGGTGTTTGCTCTGCAGGAGTGTTCGGTTACCGATATCGTGCGCCAGGTGGTGAGTGAGCAGCAGCTGATTCGCACGGAACACGTGATTGAAGCGGATATCGATGACGAATCCGAAGCCTGGTCGCTCTCCGATGTTGAACCGCGTTATCTGCACCGTGCAATCCAGAACCTGGTGGGTAACGGCGCCCGTTATGCCGCCAGCAAAGTGAGAGTTCACTGCCAGTTGGACGAGGACAACTGCCGGATTGATGTGGAAGACGATGGCCCCGGTATACCGGAGGAGGACTGGGAAAAGGTCTTCACCGCCTTTGCCCGGCTGGACGACAGCCGTACCCGCACCTCCGGCGGCTATGGCCTCGGGCTTTCAATTGTTCGCCGTATTCTCTACTGGCACGGCGGGCAGGCCTTCGTGAGCCGCAGTGAAGACCTTGGCGGCGCAAAGTTCAGCCTGGTCTGGCCCCGCAAGAAACCGATTGAACCGTCGTTATGATTCATCTGTGTAGGTGAAAGGACGTTACTTATGCCTCAGTATCTGCTTGCCATTGACCAGGGAACCACCAGTTCCCGCGCCATCGTTTTTGACGCCTCGGGTCATTCCGTTGCCACTGCCCAGCAGGAGTTTCATCAGTATTTTCCTGAAGATGGCTGGGTAGAGCATGACGCCCGTGAAATCTGGGAGAGTACCCTCGCCGTCTGCCGTGAGGCGCTCAAGTCCGCCGATGTCCCACTGTCATCCGTTGCCGGTATCGGCATCACCAATCAGCGCGAGACCACGGTCATCTGGGATCGGAAGACCGGCGAGCCCGTTTATCGCGCTATCGTGTGGCAGGATCGTCGCACCGCCTCGCTCTGCACCAAGCTCAAGTCCGACGGACATGAGGATACGGTGGTTGATCGCACCGGTCTGCTGATTGACCCTTATTTTTCCGCGACCAAAATTGCCTGGATTCTGGATAATGTCGATGGCGTGCGCGCCCGCGCCGAGGCCGGTGAGCTGGCGTTCGGAACTGTTGATAGCTGGCTTTTGTGGAACCTGACGGCAGGGCAGTGTCATCGCACCGATGCGACCAACGCGTCGCGCACGGCTCTGTTCAATATCCACCAGCAGGACTGGGACGAAGATCTGCTGAAGCTGTTTCGTGTGCCGCGCTCGTTACTGCCCGAGGTCCTGGATTCGGCTGCGGACTTTGGCCGGACCGACCCTCAATGGTTTGGCGAGTCACTGTCGGTAGCCGGTATCGCGGGGGATCAACACGCGGCGCTAATAGGCCAGGCCTGTTTCACCCCGGGCATGGCGAAGAGCACATACGGTACCGGCTGTTTCCTGATGGTAAATACCGGGTCCGAGGCGCCCCGCTCGGAGAACCGACTGCTGACTACCATGGCCTACCGGCTGAACGGAAAGCCATGCTACGCCATGGAAGGCAGTATTTTTGTGGCGGGGGCCGCGATGCAGTGGTTGAGAGATGGCCTGAAGCTGATCAGCCACGCCAGTGAGTCCTCCCGCTACGCGTCCGAGGTGGGGGTTGAGAACCCTGTCTATCTGGTGCCCGCGTTCACCGGGCTGGGAGCCCCTCACTGGGACCCTCATGCCCGTGGCGCCATTATGGGGCTGACACGGGATACCGGCATTGCCGAGATTGTAACCGCGGGGCTTCAGTCGGTGTGCTATCAGACCAAGGATCTGGTGCGCGCCATTCAGAACGACGGTACGTCACTGAAATCCCTGCGCGTGGACGGTGGCATGGTGGTAAACGACTGGCTGATGCAGTTTCTGGCAGATATTCTCAATGTACCGGTCGAGCGGCCCCAGGTGACGGAAACCACGGCGCTGGGCGCTGCCTACCTGGCCGGCTTGCAGACCGGCATCTACGAGAATCTTGAGCAGATTGCCGGGTTGTGGGAGCGGGAGCATTATTTCGAGCCGGCGATGAAACCAGTGCTGAGGGAATCGCTCTATGCAGGATGGCTGGATGCGGTCGAGCGGGTATGTAACAACTGAAAGCTGTCAGACTCTTTCGAAGGCAATCAGGTGGTCCGCTTCAACGCGAACGGGCACATGCTCGCCCAGGTGAAAATCCAGGTGGCTGCGAAACAGCGCCTCAAATTCCGTATCTTCCGAGCAGCGGAACCGGTAGAGCGTGGAGGTACCTGCAAACGTCTTTTCCACCACCTTGGGCCTGAGGTCGGAATCGGCGTCGTAAACAATGTCGTCAGGGCGGATCAGCACATCCACTAGCGTGCCGGGGTTCCATGGGTAGGCCCGGTTGCCACTGATCACGCCCAGTTCCGACTCGATGGTATCCGGGCCGAGGGTTTTGCCCGGAATAAAGCCGCCCTGACCCACGAAGCCCGCGACGAACCGGTTGGCCGGCTCGTGGTAGAGGTTATAGGGCACGTCCCACTGCTGAATGCCACCGTCCTTCAGGACGGCAACCTGATCACACATGGCGAAGGCTTCCTGCTGATCGTGGGTGACCAGTATCGCGCTAATGCCCAAGGTTTTCAGAATGTCCCGCACGTCCAGGCTCAGCCGCCGGCGCAGGTCTGCGTCCAGGTTGGAAAAGGGCTCGTCCAGCAGGATCAGGGTAGGTTCCGGGGCAAGAGCCCGGGCGAGGGCGACACGTTGCTGCTGGCCGCCGGACAACTCGTGAGGGTAATTATTTGCCAGGTCCTGGAGGTGGACCACCTGGAGCAGCTCACCGACCTTCTGTTTTTTCTCGTCCCGGCTTTCGCTGCGCAGGCCAAAGCCGACGTTCTCAGCAATGGTCAGGTGCGGAAACAGCGCGTAATCCTGGAACACCATTCCGATGCGGCGTTTCTCGGGGGCAAGAGTCTGGCCCGGCAGGCTGATGGACGAACCCTGCAGCCGGATCTCACCACCGTTGAGCGGCAGAAACCCTGCCAGTGCCCGAAGAATCGTGCTTTTACCGCAGCCGCTGGGACCCAGCAGGCAGCCAATGTCCCCGTGGGACAGGGCGAAGCTGACCTCCTTGACCACTGAGCCGTCACCGTAACCGCAAGACAGATTGTTGACTTCGAGAAGCCAGTCGTCGGGTTGGGTCAGGCTTTCGATCATCGGATCAGTCCAGGCGGTTGAGGATCAGGAATTCAAGCAGTGCCTTCTGGGCATGCAGGCGGTTCTCGGCTTCATGCCAGACCACGGAACTGGCATGTTCCATCATGTCTGCCGAGATCTCCTCGCCTCTGTGGGCGGGCAGGCAATGCATGAACAGGGCATCCCTGTCAGCGGTGGCCATCAGTGCCGGATTAATCTGATAGTCACTGAAAGCCTTTTCCCGGGCTTTCTGTTCGTCTTCCTGGCCCATGGAAGCCCATACATCGGTGACCAGCAGGTTGGCGCCCCTGGCCGCTTCCGCCGGGTCCCGAAGGATCTCGACGCGGTCAGAGTGAGTTTTCAGAAGCGACATGTCTGGTTCATATCCCTCAGGACAGGCCACGCGCAGGTTAAAACCGAACTGGTCTGCGGCATTGATGTAGGACTGGCACATATTGTTGCCGTCCCCGATCCAGGCCACGGTTCCGCCGCGTATGCTGCCCCGGTGTTCCCGATAAGTCTGCATGTCGGCCAGAAGCTGGCAGGGGTGGTAGTCGTCCGTCAGGGCATTGATGACCGGTGCCCGCGAGGCGGCGGCAAATCGCTCGACGATGTCGTGATCGAAAGTCCGGATCATCACGGCGTCGACCATGCTGGAGATAACAATGGCAGAGTCTTCCACCGGTTCTCCGCGACCCAACTGGGTGTCTCGCGGTGACAGAAACAGTGCTGAGCCGCCGAGCTGTGTCATTCCGGCCTCGAAAGACACCCGTGTGCGTGTGGATGATTTTTCAAAAATCATTGCCAGCACACGGTTTTTAAGGGTCTCGCGCACAACGCCCTGGTGCCATTCTTTGCGAAGCTTTGAGGCGTGGTCGAGCAGAGCTTCCAGCTCGTCAGGGCTCAGGTCATTGAGAGTAAGAAAGTGTCTTGCCATGAAATGGCCCTTCATTGATCTATGGACGCGTCGGAACTAGCTGCTGTGTTGTGTTTGGCGTTGTGCCTGATACTGTGCCTGGCGAGCGGCGGCCTGCCTTGCAGAGGGCCACAAGTCTAGCGGGTCAGCGGTTTGATGACAACGCCGCAACACGGGCTGATTGGTCTTTGGTGTTTGGTCCGGATCAGGCGAGCCGTGTACAATAGGGGTAAGTCGTTGCCAGCAGGCAACACATGATTCCTGCGTGAGGTAAGTGTCAATGGATATTAACGAAACCATCAAGAACCAGCTTGAAGAAAACCCGATCATTCTTTACATGAAAGGCTCGCCCCAGCAGCCCCAGTGCGGCTTTTCAGCAAAAACCTCCCAGGCGCTGATGGCCTGCGGTGAACGTTTCGCGTTCGTTAATATCCTGGATAACCAGGAACTGCGCGAGGCGCTCAAGGTTTACTCGAGCTGGCCGACCTATCCCCAGCTCTACATCAATGGCGAGCTGGTCGGGGGCTGCGATATTATCCTCGAGATGTCCGAGAGCGGCGAGCTTGCTGAGAAAGTCAAGGCAGCCGCAAAACAGGCGGAAGCCTGAGTCCGGCAATTGCCGCCAGTCAGAATGTATATCTGACCTCCACCCTGAATCTCCGCCGGCCTCCTTCGGAAGTCGGCGGCTCGGGGTAGGGGCTTGCCGATAACGCCGCCCGGTAAACCCGCCTGTCCAGCCCCTCGTTACCTGATGATTTTGTGATTCTCGCGTCGATCAGCGCGCCGTTGGCCATCAGGTTCAATTCCAGTTGCACTCCCAGCACCTGTCCTTTTTCGTATTGGTCCAGCTTTGGAATTTGTGCTTTGCGCGCAATGGTCTGAACCAGAAGCGAAAGATAAGCGCTCTCTTCGCTGGGCGCTTCGGACTTGAGCGTCACTTCCTGTTCCGATTCTTCCTGCCGTACAGACTTTTGCCCCGCTACACTCGGGGCCGACTGAAGGCTGCCCTCTGACTGCTGCGGCTGTGTCTCCCTGAGGGGCTGCGTTTTGCTGTCAACCGTGGTCTCAGGGGCTTCGCTTCCGGAGGGCTCCGGAACTGTACGGGTTTGTGGTCGCGATGTTCGGGGAACGTCCCGCGTCGGCTGAGTTGCCAGAATGTCGTCAACGGTGAAGGGCGTTACTCGGACCGGAGCACTGGTTTGCGCGGGGGCACTTTGAGTTGCCGGAGTGCCGGCTTCAGGAACCAGTTGAACCCTGACCGTTACCGGATTGTTGTTGTGTTCCGGCAGGTCAAACGGAAAGCTTGCCATCAGCAGAGTATGAAACAGAAAGGCGACCGAGAGCGCCAGAGTAATCCGGTAGGCTCCCGGAAGACCGGTGCTTTGTTCGTGCTCCAGCATTTAGCCTATCCGGTCTTGCTCCGCAGACTGCCGACGACGGCATCCAGCGCCCGGTCGATCAGGGCGCCCTGTTCGAGGACGGTCAATCGGCCCCGGCGTAACTCGTGAGCCAGATCAGAGCGCGTTTTCTCGATCACCTTGAGCCCCATCCGGTTGACGAACACGAAGCACTCCGCCTCCTCGATAATGGCTGAAAGTTTACAGCGGAAGCTGGCGCCGTTGACCAGATTGAACTCGACCCAGTTGCCGATCTCGATCTGGTCAATCTGGGCTATGTGCTCGGCAATCGCTGCGTTTTCAAGCTCCTGCTGGCGCTCAATCGCCGTCTGGGGCCCCTTGGGCTCTTCGTCCTCGGTCTCTGGCGAGTCTTCCATGGCTTCGACCAGGGCATTGGCCCGGAAGGCTTCGGTCAGCTCGTGTTTCAGGTCGGCCATCATTTCGTCAAGCTTGGAAGAGTTATAGGACACTTCCTCAAGACCGGACCTCAGCGATTTTAATAGCCCAGGCACCACCCGAACCCACTGGTCCCGTTCCTGGTCTTCCTGGTGCGGGTGCAGGCACCAGATCAGGTCATCAACCACCCGGACCGTCTGCGCCCAGCGGTGCTCGACATCGTCCCGCAGATAAGCCAGAAACATTACCCGACTCCAGCCGTTCAGCAGAATGTTTCGCACCGGCTCATTGAGCTTGTAGCGGGAAAGCTTCTTCTGAAGCAGCTTATCGACGGTTTCCTGCGCTTTCTGTGATTTGATGCGGCCGCGCTCTGACTCGCGGGTGCGCTGCTCAACCAGGGATGATTTGCGATTTTCCCGAGCCAGAAACTGATCGAATTCGTCGCCCAATGTCTCGAAAAGGCTTACATCACCATCGAACTCGTTGAGGATGCGGGCGACGATAGAGTGTATCTGGTCATACAGTTTGTCCCGTGACTTCTCATCACTGTCGCTCCAGCCTATCCCCGCGCGAGCCAGGCTGTTCAGAAGCCGGCGGGCGGGGTGGGTGGCCTTGCTGAAGAAGGTCTTGTCCTTGATCACCACCTTGAGAATAGGAATCTGAAGGCGGCTGATCAGCACCTGAACGGGCGCCGACAGGTTGTAGTCGTCAAGAATGAACTCGAAAAGCATGGAGACCAGGTTGATCAGGTCCTCGTCCATTTCGTTCAGTGCGGGTTTCTTGCCCTCTTCGGTGGCGTTTGTCTGTGCCAGCAGTTGCTCAACCACCGAGCGCAGGTCGACCATGGTCGGCCTGCCTTCACTGAGGTTGCTCCAGTTGCGGATTTCAGCGGTTTGCTGGGGAAGCGCACTGAGCAGGCTTATCAGCTCTGCGCCACCAATAACCTGAATGTTGGGGTCGGCGGATCTCGGGACCTGTCCGGAACTGGCGCGTTGAGAAGCCAGCATCTGTCGGATCTGGTCAAACATCTCGCCTTCATGGTGGCCCTGGGCGCCGGAAGTCGCGGCGGCGGGGTCCGTGCTATCGCTTGCCTGGGCTGTGCCTTCCTGGCCGGGCCTGTCGTGCTGCTTGCCAGTCTTGCCGTGGTAGCGGAAATTGGGGATAACGCCGGCCTGGACAAGAATCCGGTTGGCCTCATCCAGCAACATGCCCAGATTGGATACCACATAGCGATCAAACTGCTTCAGCAGAATCAGTCGCTCCCGAATCTGGATTTCCAGGGCTTGAATGGCTTCGACAAAGGCGCTGCAGAGGTGTTCCGGTGACATGGGGTTGACCGGTGTTTCCTCGGTCACACCCGGATAGATTGAACTGAACCGGGCTTGAAGCTGCAGCAGGGGCCCCTGAAAGTGAACCTTTGATTTGGAAATCATGGCGTTCAGCGCGACCTGCTCTTCAAGGTCGTCGTCGCCCACAAGGGAAAGGCTATCAGCGCTGGCTGATTGGGACGCCAGGTCTTCGGTTGCTGCAGCGCCGCTTTGAGGTGGGTGCGAAAACAGCTGGCTGACGGCGTTCTGAAAGTGTTTTTCGACGCCTTTGCGCTTTATGCGGATTTCACGCATGGCTTCAAAGTAGCGGTTCTGTTCGTTGTTACTTCTGGCGTTGTTGGCCAGTTCGAACAACGAATCATCCACTGCGTCAAAGGCACCCTGCAACAAGTCTCCCAGCCCGGCCACAACGGTGTCGCGGATGCGTACAACCTCAGTTGGCAAGGGGCTTGAGCTACCGGCTTCCCGGTGCTCCCGGAGAAAATGTATGCCGGACTGCTTGTTCATGGCCGACTCCTGTGTGCGCCTCAACCGGCTGCAAAACCGAGCAGAATCTGTTTGATCTTTTTTTAGAACAATCTACCGCATTTTAACACGCGGTGACATAGGCGAGTGTGAACAAAATCTGATCACCCGTCCACAGGATCAACAAAAACAGGCAATGGCCTATCGTGCAGCCCTTTTTTTCTTTCGTTTGATCGGATGGACAATGGCAGCCTTCACCACATTGTCCTTTATCTGGAGTACTTCTACCCGGTGCCCGCCTACCCTCAGGCAGACGTTGGTATCCGGAATGTTCTCCAGTGTTTCGGTGATCAGTCCGTTCAGGGTTTTGGGGCCGTCCAGGGGCAGTTTCCAGCCCAGGGTCTTGTTGATGGTGCGAACGGCGGATGTGCCGTCGATGATAAAGGTGCCATCGTCCTGAGGGATGATGTCCGGGCTTGTGGAGGCGTAGTCCGTGGTGAACTCACCCACAATTTCCTCAAGGATGTCCTCCAGGGTTGCCAGCCCGAGAACGTCGCCGTACTCATCCACCACCATGCCAAATCTTCGCTTCTCTTTCTGGAAGTTGATCAGCTGGGTGTTCAGCGGTGTGCTTTCCGGAATGAAATAGGGCTCCCGGCAAAGCTGCATCAGCATCGCCTTGTTGATGTCCTCCTGATGCAGCAGTTTGGTTGCGTTGCGAAGGTGAAGCACGCCCTGGATGTTATTGATGTCGCCCTTGAACACCGGCAACCGGGTATGTTGACTGCTTCGGAGCTGGCGCAGGATGGTGTCGAGGTCGTCTTCCAGATCAATGCCCACCACCTCGTTTCTCGGCACCATGATGTCATTGACGGTGACTTTCTCCAGGTCAAGGATGCTCACCAGCATGTCTTTGTGCTTGGTGGGAATCAGGGCACCGGCTTCGTTGACCAGGGTGCGCAGCTCCTCACGGCTCAGGTGGTCAGTGGCGGCGTCGTTTGCTGATACGCCGAGCATCTTGAGAATGGCGCCGGTAAACAGATTGACTGCCCAGACAACGGGATACAGCAGTTTGAGCAGAGGCCCCAGCACATGGCTTGCAGGGAAGGCGATTTTCTCGGGAAATAACGCTGCCAGGGTTTTCGGTGTGACCTCGGCAAAAATCAGTATGACGATGGTGAGCATCACCGTGGCAATGGCGATACCGGCATCGCCCCAGATCCGGATGGCAATCACGGTGGCGATAGAAGAGGCAAAGATGTTGACGAAGTTGTTGCCGATCAGAATCACACCGATCAGCTGGTCCGTCCGGTTCAGCAGTCCCTGGGCGCGCTTGGCACCTTTATGGCCCGTCTTGGCCATGTGCTTGAGGCGATAGCGGTTGAGCGACATCATGCCGGTTTCGGAACTGGAGAAGAAAGCTGAAAGCAGAACCAGGCCGGCCAGGATGATAAACAGCGCGGTGAGCGATGTCTCGTTCAAGAAAAAGAGTCCTTTCGTAGCGGGGATGAAGTTAAGGTGGTGTTTGCGGTGTCTGGTGTCAAGTAATGGTCGCCGGGATCTGGGGCGTTCATACGCCGCGCTGGAAAATCAGCTCGAGGACGAACTTGCTGCCATAAAAGGCCATCATCAAAAGGGCGCAGCCCGCCAGCGTCCAGCGGCTTGCGGTAACGCCGCGCCAGCCCCTGATGTACCGGCCGACCAGCAGAGCGATGAATACCACCAGCGACAGCAGGGAGAACACGGTTTTGTGGGCCAGATCCTGGGCAAACAGGTCTTCCACGAACAGGGCTCCGGTGGCGATTGCCAGAACCAGCAGCGTAACGCCCGCCCACACCAGCTCGAACAGCACTGATTCCATGGTCTGGAGTGGTGGCAGGTTTCTGATCAGCAGGCTGTTATAGTTACTTTTCAGGCCCCGGTTCTGCATATACAGAAGAACGGCCTGCAGCGCTGCCAGGGTAAAAAGGCTGTAGGCGGTAATCGAGAGCGCGATATGAGACAGCATGCCGTAGCTGTATCCGGGCACGGCGCGGGACGATGAATGGTTAACCAGCACCATTATTATGGTCAGCCCCGCCAGTGGATAGACCCCGAGAAAAAGACTTTGAACCGGCTTGCGGAGATTCAGGATCAGTAGCAGAAAGACAATCAGCCAGGAAATAAGAACCGAGCTGTGGAAGAAGCCGAAATCAAAGGCGCCCTGACGGTAGACGGTCTGGGCCGTCAGTAGGCCATGGCTGGTCAGCGCGAGGAGGCCGATCAGTGAGGTTATTGCCGTATTGGTGTGGACCCTGCCACGGAAGCTGAGGGCCTGGAGGGCGGTGCCAATGCTGTAGAGCAGTAACGAGGTGACCGCGAGGATCAGCGTTCCCATGACTTCCTTTAACCACATTCAAACAGAGAATCGGCGGGGATTGACACCGATTTGACCGGGCTGGTCGTTTCAAGGCGCTAGTCTGGTTATAATGTCGCGATTATGCAACAGGAATCAAGGAGACCGACTGGGTTTCTCCTTGTTTTGCAATCAATTTATCCGGGTACGGAAGATCAGCATGTTTGAAAACCTTCAGGACAGACTTTCCGGCAGTTTGCGCAAAATCTCGGGCCAGGCGCGACTGACCGACGACAACATCAAGGAGACCCTGCGGGAAGTTCGCATGGCTCTGCTGGAGGCAGACGTCGCCTTGCCGGTCGTCAAAGAGTTTATCGAAGGGGTTCGTCAGCGCGCGGTTGGTCAGGAGGTCCAGCGTAGCCTGACGCCCGGCCAGGTTTTTGTAAAAGTGGTCCAGCAGGAGCTGGAGCGGGTGATGGGGGATGGCAACGAGTCCCTGAACCTTGCTACCCAGCCGCCTGCGGTGATCATGATGGCGGGTCTGCAGGGCGCGGGTAAGACCACAACGGTGGCCAAGCTTTCCCGTTTCCTTAAAGAGCGGCAGAAAAAATCGGTGATGGTGGTCAGCGCGGACATATACCGTCCGGCGGCGATTCGCCAGCTTGAAACCCTGGCCGGGGAGGTGGGCGCCGAGTTCTTTCCCAGCTCCGCCGATCAGGATCCGGTGGATATCGCCAATGCCGCCATGGACGCGGCCCGTAAAAAGCATATCGATGTGCTGATTCTCGACACGGCGGGCCGGCTGGCCGTTGATGAGCAGATGATGGGCGAGATCGGCCGGCTCCATAAAGCCGTTCAGCCCATCGAAACACTGTTTGTTGTTGACGCCATGACGGGTCAGGACGCGGCGAATACTGCCAAGGCCTTCAACGATGCGCTTCCTTTAACAGGTGTTGTTCTTACCAAGACCGACGGCGATGCCCGCGGTGGTGCGGCGCTGTCTGTTCGCCACATTACCGGCAAGCCCATCAAGTTTCTGGGTGTGGGTGAAAAATCCGATGCGCTTGAGCCATTCCATCCGGATCGGGTGGCGTCGCGGATTCTGGGTATGGGCGACGTGCTCTCCCTGATAGAGGAAGCCGAGCGCAAGATTGACCACAAGAAAGCCGAGAAGCTCACCAAGAAGATCAAGAAAGGCAAGAGTTTTGATCTGGAAGACTTCCGCGACCAGTTGCAGCAGATGAAAAGTATGGGCGGCATTGGCGGTCTGATGGATAAGCTGCCGGGTATGGGGCAGATGGCCCAGATGGCCCAGCAGCAGGTCAATGACAAGTCTATGGGGCAGATGGAGGCGATCATCTGTTCCATGACGCCCAAGGAACGCCGTTACCCGGATGTGATCAATAATTCCCGCAAGCGCCGTATTGCCTCTGGCTCTGGCACCCAGATCCAGGACATCAACCGCCTGCTTAAGCAGCACAAGCAGATGCAGAAAATGATGAAGAAGTTTGGCAAGAAAGGCGGAATGGCTAACATGATGCGAGGCCTTGGGGGTATGATGCCGCCCGGCGGTGCAGGAGGCGGTATGCCTCCCCGCGGACGTATGTAGAAACCGGGACGTTTTCCCTGTTTTCTTTGGCGTTTAATTAGCATAGAATAGCGCCCCTTTCGAGTATGGGTCTTCGCGCCGGCCAGTGTTTTCGATGCTTGGCGGGTGTGAATCGTACAAAGTTCGTACATCAGAACAGGATATTGGTCGAAATGGTTATAATCCGTTTGGCTCGCGGCGGCTCAAAGAAGCGCCCGTTCTATCATTTGACAGTCACTGACAGCCGCAAATCACGCGACGGTCGTTTCATCGAGCGTGTTGGCTTCTATAACCCGGTCGCTCGTGGCCAGGAAGAAAGCCTGCGTGTTGATCAGGATCGCGTAAATCACTGGCTGAGCCAGGGCGCCCAGACCAGCGAAACGGTTGCGAAGCTGCTGAAAGACGCTGCCGCCGCCTAGTGTAAGAGTAATAAGCGTTTACCGGGGTGCCGACATGACTAAAGATTCGCAGGAAACTGTGATTGGTCAGATTACCTCGGTTTTTGGGGTCAAAGGATGGCTTAAAGTCTATTCCTACACGGATCCCAAAGACGGAATTCTCGATTATCAGAACTGGATTCTGGTCCACAACGGTAAACGGATTTCTGCAAAGCTTGAAGAAGGTCGTCGTCAGGGTCAGGGAATCGTGGTCCGGCTGAAAGGTATCGACGACCGGGATGTTGCCCGCACCTATTGTGGCGCCGATATCACAGTCCCTACAACTGAATTGCCGGAATTGCCCGAGGGGGAATTTTACTGGCATCAGCTCGAAGGACTGACGGCTTACACGGTGGACGGTCAGTGTCTGGGTTTGGTCGATCATATGATCGAGACCGGCGCGAACGATGTGCTGGTGGTCCGCGCGACCGATGCGTCGATTGATCAGCGTGAACGCCTGATTCCCTACCTGCCAGACCAGGTGGTAAAGCAGGTCTCGCTGGCAGAATCGACAATCACGGTGGACTGGGACCCGGAGTTTTAGGGGTGTGGATTGGCGCAGTCAGTCTGTTTCCCGAGATGTTTGCCTCGGTCACTGACGTTGGAGTAACCGGCAGGGCGTTCCGGGACGGGTTATTGACGTTTCAGACGTGGAACCCGCGGGACTTTACCCACGATCGCCATCGAACCGTGGACGATCGGCCCTACGGTGGCGGCCCGGGAATGCTGATGAAAATTCAGCCCCTGAGGGACGCGATCCACGCTGCCAGAGCTGCATCCCCTGGCAGAACCTGCGTGGTGTATCTGTCACCCCAGGGTGAGCCACTGAATCAGAAGGTGGTCGAGTCGCTGGCTTCAGAGCAGAATCTGATACTGGTGGCAGGCCGCTATGAAGGTGTTGATGAGCGCCTGATTTCGGCGGAAGTCGATCGGGAAGTGTCGCTGGGCGATTTCGTGTTGTCCGGTGGCGAACTGGCAGCCATGGTTGTCATGGACGCGATTACACGTCTCATCCCCGGAGCGCTGGGTCATGCGCAGTCGGCAGAGCAGGATTCCTTTGCAGACGGATTGCTGGATTGTCCGCACTACACCCGGCCTGAAGTCTATGAAGGCCAGACAGTGCCGGAGGTTTTACTGGGCGGTCATCATGATCAGATCCGGCGTTGGCGGCTCAAGCAGTCGCTGAGGCGAACCCGGGAGCGACGCCCCGACCTGCTCGAAAAGCGGGTGTTTACGGATGAAGAGCGTGAGCTACTGGAAGAAATTTTAAACGAACCGGGTGCCTTCGAATCATCAGGGCATTAAAGATTGGGTATCAGGAGCAATACGATGAGCGGCAAGAACAACATCATCAGTCAGATTGAAACAGAGCAGATGGCCAAAGAAGTTCCGGCCTTTGCACCGGGCGACACCGTGGTCATTCAGGTTCGCGTAACGGAAGGCAACCGCGAGCGTCTGCAGGCGTTCGAAGGCGTTGTGATCGGTAAGCGGAACCGCGGCATGAACTCTTCTTTCACCGTGCGGAAGATTTCCTACGGCGTTGGCGTTGAGCGTACCTTCCAGACCTTCTCCAAGCTGATCGAAAGCATCAGTGTGAAGCGTCGCGGTGATGTTCGTCAGGCCAAGCTTTACTATCTGCGTGACCTGTCTGGTAAGGCAGCTCGCATCAAGGAAAAGCTGGGCTGAGCATCCACCAGTGCCCAGGGCAGTGGATGGTAAGACAGTGAAAGGAGAAAAGGCGGCCGATGGCTGCCTTTTCTTTTATGTATGACCGATAAACGCAGAACCCGGGAAATCGTGCGGGCGCCGGATGCGGCCATCGTTGAGCGCTTCTGTGATGCCATCTGGCTTGAGGATGGCCTGGGTGAGAAAACCCGCCAGGCCTACCGAAGCGATCTGGAACGGCTGGCGGCGTGGCTGACGAAGCAGCCAGGCCAGCCTTTCTTGACGGATGTCTGCCGGGGCGACCTGCTGGGATGGATTTCCAGCGGGCTGGCGGACGGCTTCAAGTCGTCCACTGCGGCAAGACGCCTGTCGGGGTTGCGCCGGTTCTATCGCTACCTGCTGCGTGAGGGCCTGATTACCGAAGACCCGACTCTGCGGATAGACAGCCCCCGTTTACCCCAGAAATTACCGGATTCGCTCTCGGAAGATGACGTTGAGCGTCTGCTTGCGGAACCGGACCCGGAGCTGCCCATTGAGCTGCGGGACAAGGCCATGATGGAAATACTGTACGGCTGCGGTCTGAGGGTTTCCGAACTGGTGGCGCTGACGGTGGACGAGGTAAACCTGCGGCAGGGGGTCATCCGGATTATCGGCAAAGGCAATAAAGAGCGCCTGGTACCCATGGGGGAAGAAGCCGTCGACTGGCTGCTCAGATATATGCGCCACGGCCGCAAAGAGCTGCTGAAAAGCCGGCCCTGCGACGCGCTTTTTCCAGGTAACCGGCCTGCGGCGATGACGCGGCAGACCTTCTGGTACCGGATAAAGCATTACGCCCTGCGCGCGGGGATTCGCAAGCATTTGTCTCCCCACACCTTACGGCATGCCTTTGCCACCCACTTGCTTAACCACGGTGCTGATCTCAGGGTTGTGCAGATGCTGCTGGGGCACTCCGACCTATCGACAACCCAGATATACACTCATGTGGCCCGTCAGCGCTTGCAGTCCCTGCACCAGTCTCATCATCCGCGGGGCTGACAACCGGGCAGGCAGTGGCGTGACGCTGGCAAATTGGTGATGGGCAGGTTACTTTTGGCTTCTTGCCAGTGAACTTTAACGGTGCCTTTCTGTCGCAGCCTCTGCCGCTTCTGGCCCGAACTCTCTTAACCCTGGATGACCGGAAAAGTCTATGCCCACATATAAAATGCCCGCTCTATTGAACATCTGTCTGGCTGCAATGGTCTCTGGCCTGTTCAGTGTTCAAACAATGGCTGGTGAAGCCGAAGACGCTATTGCAAAAAAACTCTCCGCGGCAATACCGCAACTGAACATTACCGGCGTCAGCAAATCTGAGGTGCCTGGCCTTTACGAGGTATCGAGTACCAATGGCGGCAGCATTCTGGCCACTGAAGATGGTCAGTATCTGCTGACGGGCGATGTGCTCAAGGTAACTTCCCAGGGCATTGCCAACCTGTCGGAAGAGAAGCGCCTGAGCGAGCGAACGCAAACCCTGGCCGAGTTCGGCCAGGAAGGCATTATCAGCTATCCGGCCAATGGCGAGCAGAAGGCCTCCATTGCCGTCTTTACCGATATTGATTGCCCCTACTGCCGCAAGTTTCACGACGAAGTGCCCCAGCTCAACGACATGGGAATCACGGTCAACTATTACGGATTCCCCCGCTCCGGGCCCAATACACCATCTTTTGCAAAATATGTGTCGGTATGGTGCTCGGACGACCAGCAGGCTGCGATGGATGCCGCCAAGCAAGGCCGGAGCATCGACAGCAAGACCTGCGAGAACCCGGTGGCAGACCAGTACCAGCTTGGGCAGCAGGTGGGCGTGACGGGAACACCGGCAATCATTCTGGACAATGGCCAGGTGGTGCCCGGCTATCGTCCTGCCAAACAACTGGCTGAAGTGTTGGGAGTGCTGTAAGCGACCCGCTCTGACGGGGTTATTCGGGCGGGCATTTACCGTTATACTGTCGCTCGCTTGAGCAACCTATCGGGAACAGAGGTGAAAGTTTGAAACAGGTCAATGTCGGAATCTGCGGATTGGGCACCGTCGGTGGCGGTACATTCAACGTTCTGGAGCGTAACGCAAAGCTGATTTCGGGCCGCACCGGTATTGATATCCGGGTTGCCCGGGTGGCGACCCGCACACCCAGAACCGATATTAATCTGGGCGATATTCCCTTCAGCACCGATGTGTTCGATGTGGTTAATGATCCCTCAATCGATGTGGTTGTGGAGCTCATCGGTGGCTATGACACCGCGCGGGAACTGGTGATGTCGGCCATCGAGAAAGGCAAGCACGTGGTCACCGCGAACAAGGCGCTGATTGCTGTGCATGGTAACGAGATCTTTGCCGCCGCGGCGAAGAAAAACGTCATCGTTTCCTATGAAGCCGGTGTTGCCGGCGGTATTCCGGTAATCAAGGCGGTCCGTGAGGGCATGGCGGCAAACCGGCTGGACTGGATCGCCGGCATCATTAACGGCACCGGCAATTACATCCTCACCGAAATGCGTGCAGGCCGTGAATTTGCCGAAGTGCTCAAGGAAGCCCAGGCCCTTGGCTACGCTGAAGCGGATCCGACGTTTGACGTTGAAGGCATTGATGCCGCGCACAAGCTCACCATCCTGGCCTCCGCCGGTTTCGGTGTGCCACTGCAGTTCGAAAAGGCCTACACCGAAGGCATTTCCGAAATTACCCCTTATGACATTACCCACGCCGAAGTTCTGGGTTATCGCATCAAGCATCTGGGTATTGCCCGTCGCCGTGAAGGCGGCATCGAATTGCGCGTGCATCCAACGCTGGTTCCCCGGAGCCATCTGATTGCCCAGGTTGACGGCGTACTCAATGCGGTCCTGGTGGACGGCGATGCGGTCGGCCAGACCATGTACTACGGTCCCGGCGCAGGCGACGAAGCCACGGCATCAGCGGTGATCGCGGATATCATTGACGCTGCCCGTACGGTGGCCGCGGCCAGCGACCAGCGGGTCCCGTATCTCGGCTTCGAGCCAGAGGCGATGGAAGACCTGCCGGTGCTGCCAATGGAAGATATCCAGTCCGCTTACTACCTGCGGATCACTGCGATGGACCACCCCGGCGTACTTGCCAAGATCGCCTCGGTTCTGAGCGAGCATGGCATCAACATCGAATCCATCATGCAGAAAGAATCCGAGTTCAAGGACGGGCGCATCCCGGTCATCATTCTGACCCACACGGTTCAGGAGCGTCAGATGAACCGCGCCATCGAGGAGCTGGAAGCGCTGAGCGATATTGATGGCCGCGTTGTCCGCATCCGCGCTGAAAATTTCGAAGGCTAGACCCTCAGTTTAGAGAGACATACACGGTGAGATACATCAGTACACGGGGCCAAGCGCCCTCGGTGGGTTTTGAGGATGTCCTGCTGACCGGGCTGGCCCCGGACGGCGGCCTCTATGTTCCCGAGTCCCTGCCGCACTTCAGCCTGGAAGAAATTCGCAGCTGGCGGGGACTGTCCTACAGCGAGCTGGCATTCAACGTCATGCACCCGTTTGTGGACGACGCCGTGCCGGAGGAAGACTTCCGGGCGATGCTCGACGAAACCTACAGCGTGTTTGCCCATCAGGCGGTGGCCCCGCTGGTTCAGCTTGATACTAACGAGTGGGTGCTAGAGCTGTTCCGCGGGCCCACACTGGCGTTCAAGGATTTCGCGCTGCAGTTGCTGGGTCGGCTGCTGGATTACGTGCTGGAAAAGCGCCAGCAGCATGTGGTCATCATGGGTGCGACCTCGGGGGATACCGGTTCGGCAGCCATCGAAGGCTGTCGCCGCTGTAAACACGTGGACATTTTCATTCTGCATCCCTATGAGCGGGTGTCGGAAGTCCAGCGTCGGCAGATGACCACCGTCAAGGGCGACAATATTCACAACCTGGCGGTGCGCGGCAACTTTGACGACTGCCAGCGCATGGTCAAGGCCAGTTTTGGTGACCAGTCGTTTCTGGGCGGCAAGACCCAACTGGCGGCGGTAAATTCGATCAACTGGGCGCGGATCATGGCCCAGATCGTCTATTATTTTCATGCGTCCCTGGCTCTGGGCGGTCCGGACCGGAGCATGGCGTTCTCCGTGCCCACCGGCAATTTCGGCGATATTTTTGCCGGCTACTTGGCCAGAAACATGGGGCTGCCCATCTCCCAGCTGGTGATTGCCACCAACCGCAACGATATCTTGCACCGGTTCATGAGCGGCAACCGCTATGAACAACAGACGCTGGAGCACACGCTGTCACCCAGCATGGATATCATGGTCTCCAGCAACTTCGAACGGCTACTGTTTGATCTTCATGGCCGTGACGGGGCGGCGGTTAAAGAGCTTTTGGAGAACGCATCCAAGGGGCCGGTGACGATTGAAGACTATCGCTGGAAAGCGGCGCGTCGGCTGTTCGACAGTGACGCGGTGGATGATGCCAGCACAACCGAGACCATTCGGGATATTTTCGAGCGCAACGAATACCTTCTGGATCCCCATACCGCCATCGGTGTGCGGGCCGCCAGAAACTGCCGCCGCGACCCGTCGGTACCGATGATTACCCTGGGCACTGCCCATCCGGCCAAATTTCCGGATGCGATTCTGGAATCCGGCGTGAAGGCCAAACCGGAACTCCCGCTGCACATGGCGGACCTGTTCGAACGGGAAGAGCAGTACACGGTACTGGACAACGATCTGCCCAAGGTCCAGGAATTCATTGCCAGGCACTGGAAAAATACCTGAGCGGCATGACACCCAAAAAAATCCTGCGTCGCCCCGGCCCGTCTGATAGCCAGCCGGACTGGGGCCACAACCTGCCTCCACTTCTGCGACGCCTCTACGCCGCCCGCGGCGTCACCTCTGACGAACAGCTCAGCTACACCCTCAAGCATCTTGCCTCTCCGATGGAGCTACAGGGTATTGATCGCGCCGTCCAGTTACTGGCGACCGCCATTATTGAGAAACAGAGCGTGATGGTGCTGGGGGATTTCGACGCCGACGGCGCTACCAGCACTGCTGTGGCCATGCTTGGTCTGGGTATGTTGGGCCTTGAGCGGGTGGATTTCCGGGTACCGAGCCGGTTTGCGGACGGATACGGCCTTACACCGGGCATTGTAGAAAGGCTGAAGGAAGAGGGCGCCCTGCCGGATCTGTTGGTCACCGTGGATAACGGCATTGCCGCTATAGAAGGGGTGCGGGCGGCAAAGGATCTGGGCATCAATGTGGTGGTCACCGATCATCACCTGGCGGGGGAGGTGCTGCCGGATGCCGACGCCATCGTTAATCCGAACCAGCCCGGCTGTCCCTTTCTGAGCAAACACGCCGCCGGCGTTGGCGTGATGTTTTACGTGCTGACCGCACTGCGCAAACATCTGCGGGAACTGGATAAGCTACCGGTGCCGGAACCCAATCTGGGCAGCCTGCTGGACCTGGTGGCCCTGGGCACCGTGGCCGATGTGGTGCCGCTGGACCATAACAACCGGATTTTTGTCGAGCAGGGCCTGCGAAGAATCCGACAGGGAGAAGCCAGGCCCGGGATTCTGGCGTTGCTGGAAGTCGCCGGCCGAGACCACACGGAAATCAGTTCTACCGATCTGGGCTTTGTGGTCGGCCCACGTCTCAACGCCGCCGGGCGTCTGGATGACATGAGCGTGGGCATCGCCTGCCTGCTGGCGGACAGCCGGGATGAAGCCATGAGACTCGCCCGGGAGCTGGATACCTTCAACCGGGAACGCCGGACGATCGAAAAAGACATGAAAGCCCAGGCCCAGGACCTGTTAGCGTCCATGTCCCTGGATCTTGAGGGGCTGCCATGGGGCCTGGCCCTGTTCGATACGGACTGGCACCAAGGCGTGATTGGTATCCTGGCCGCCCGTATCCGGGAGCAGACCCATCGCCCGACCATTGCCTTTGCGCCGGACGAAAATGGTATCGACATCAAGGGCTCGGCGCGGTCAATCCCGGGCCTGCATATCCGCGATGTGCTGGCGGTGGTGGATGCTCGTCATCCGGGCATGATGAAAAAATACGGCGGCCATGCCATGGCTGCCGGTATGACCATGCTCCGGGATGATCTGGATGCCTTCAGCGAGGCCTTCGACCGCGCGGTACGCGATACCTTGCGAGCGGAAGACCTGGAAGCGGCCATCACCACCGACGGCCCGCTGAATCCTGACGAACTCCATCTGGATACTGCCACACTGCTCAAGCGCGCTGGCCCCTGGGGACAGCATTTCCCGGAGCCGCTGTTTGACGGCAATTTCCGCGTGGTCAGCCAGCGCATTGTCGGCGAGAACCACCTGAAGCTGGTGCTGCAACCGGAAGACGGGGGTGGCATCATCGACGGCATTGCCTTCAACACCGGCCCGGAAGTGCCTGACTACACCCGCACCGGCGCCCGGGTGGTCTACAAGCCTGACGCCAATACCTTTCGTGGCCGGACCAATCTGCAGTTGTTGATTGATTACCTTGAACCTTTGGAGTAGCTGACCTTTCAGGACTGGGAGTCCGGGGGGTGGAACGAGGGTGGAAGCTCTTTTCTTTCGGGAAAAGAACTCGCTTCGCTCAGACACCTTTATCCCTGCAGAAAAGGGCCTCCACCCCCGTGCCGATCGGACTCTTGCGGTAACTCCTAGCTTTCGGGCGTTGGGAGGTCGTGACCGCCCGGCGCCTGCACCAAGCTTAAAACCACTGGCTGATTTAATGACCGATTTCCGGTAGAATCTCGCGTCTGATTTTGATCGCTCTCATTTCCCAATTGCGAGTAAGGCATTCATGGAAATTAATCCCATTGTTACGAAGATAAAAGAGCTTCGTGAGCGCACTGAAGCGCTCAGGGGGTATCTTTGACTACGACCAGCGAAGTGAAAGACTGACCGAAGTCGAGCGTGAACTGGAAGTACCCTCAGTATGGGAAGACCCCGAGCGGGCCCAGGCGCTGGGTAAGGAACGCTCCGATCTGGAATTGATTGTCCGCACCATCGACAACCTCACCACCGGCGTGAACGACGCAGACAGCCTGCTTGAAATGGCCGCCGAGGAAGAGGACGAAGGTACGGTTGCGGAAATAGAAGCCGATCTGGAAAGCCTGGACAAAGAGCTGGAAAAGCTTGAGTTCCGCCGTATGTTCTCCGGCGAGATGGACTCGAACAACGCCTATATGGACATACAGGCCGGTTCCGGCGGCACCGAAGCCCAGGACTGGGCAAACATGCTACTGCGCATGTATTTGCGCTGGGCCGAGCACCGCGGCTTCAAATCCGAGATCGTCGAGCTTCAGGAAGGGGATGTGGCCGGCATCAAGAGTGCCACCGTTCATATTCAGGGTGACTATGCCTACGGCTGGCTGCGCACGGAAACCGGCGTTCACCGCCTGGTGCGCAAATCGCCGTTTGATTCCGGCAATCGTCGTCACACCTCCTTTTCATCGGTGTTTATTTCGCCGGAAGTGGATGACAGCTTCGAGATCAACATTGATCCGTCCGATCTGCGGGTCGACGTTTACCGGGCGTCCGGCGCCGGTGGTCAGCACGTTAACCGGACCGAATCCGCGGTGCGCCTGACCCACAACCCGACCGGTATTGTGGTGGCCTGCCAGGCTGGCCGAAGCCAGCATCAGAACAAAGATCAGGCCATGAAACAGCTCAAGGCCAAACTGTATGAACGTGAAATGCAGGAGCGTAACGCGGCGAAGCAGCAGGCCGAAGATGCCAAGGCCGATATTGGCTGGGGCAGTCAGATTCGCTCCTACGTGCTGGATGATGGCCGGATCAAGGACCTGCGTACCCGGGTCGAGACCAGCAACATCCAGAACGTGCTGGACGGCGATATCGACAAGTTTATCGAAGCCAGTCTGAAGATGGCGCTGTAACCGGCGCCGGCAAGGCCGTTTTGATTTCCGACAGCTTTAACATTCCCGAAACAATCCCGATTTTAGTGAGCCAACATGACTGACCACCCACAGAACGCACCGCAAGAGGACAACAAGCTGATTGCCGAGCGCCGCGCAAAGCTGTCTGACATGCGTGAGCAGGGCAATGCCTTTCCTAACACCTTTCGTCGTGACGCTTCGGCCGCCGAGCTGCAGGCAAAATACGGTGACAAGACCAAGGAAGAGCTTGCCGAGATGGGCATTCAGGTGGCGGTTGCCGGTCGCATGATGCTCGACCGCAAGGCGTTCAAGGTGGTTCAGGACATGACCGGCCGCATCCAGATCTATGCCACCAAAGACGTGCAGAAAGACACCAAACACTGGGATCTGGGGGACATCGTCGGGGTACGTGGAATCCTGTGTAAATCCGGCAAGGGCGACCTGTACGTCACCATGGACGAGTATGTGCTGCTGACCAAATCCCTGCGTCCGCTGCCAGAAAAGCACAAGGGCCTGACGGATACCGAGGCCCGGTATCGTCACCGCTATGTGGATCTGATGGTCAACGAAGACAGCCGTCGTGTGTTCTTTGCGCGGTCAAAAATCATCAACACCATGCGCCAGTACTTTACCGACCGGGACTTCATGGAAGTGGAGACACCCATGCTGCAGGTCATCCCCGGTGGCGCAACGGCGCGGCCGTTTGTGACCCACCACAACGCGCTGGGTATGGATATGTACCTGCGCATCGCCCCGGAACTTTTCCTGAAGCGCCTGGTGGTCGGCGGCTTTGAGCGTGTTTTCGAAATCAACCGCAACTTCCGCAACGAAGGTCTGTCGACCCGGCATAACCCCGAATTCACCATGGTGGAGTTCTACCAGGCCTATGCTGACTACAACGACCTGATGGACCTGACCGAAGACATGCTGCGCACCATTGCCCAGAAGGTCCTCGGCACCACGACCGTGGTCAACACCCGCACCCTGGCCAACGGCGAGGAAGAATCGGTGGAGTACGACTTCGGCAAGCCTTTCGAGCGCCTGACCGTGGTCGACGCCATCCTGCGCTACAACCCGGACATCCGTGCCGAGCAACTGGCCGACGACGCCGGCGCCCGCAAGGTGGCCGAAGAGCTTGGCATCAAGCTGAAAGACAGCTGGGGCCGTGGCAAGGTACAGATCGAAATCTTCGAAGCGACCGCCGAGCATCGCCTGCTGCAGCCCACCTTCATCACCGACTACCCGAAGGAAGTGTCACCCCTGGCCCGCTGCAAGGACAACGACCCGTTCGTGACCGAGCGATTCGAGTTCTTCGTGGGTGGCCGCGAAATCGCCAACGGCTTCTCGGAGCTGAACGACGCCGAAGACCAGGCCGAGCGCTTCCGTGAGCAGGTGGCCGAAAAAGATGCCGGCGACGACGAAGCCATGTTCTACGACGAAGACTACGTCATGGCCCTGGAATACGGGCTGCCGCCCACCGCAGGCGAGGGCATTGGCATCGACCGCCTGGCCATGCTGCTGACTGACAGCCCGTCCATCCGCGACGTCATCCTGTTCCCCGCCATGCGCCCGGAACATAAAGCGGACCAGACCAAAGCCAAAGAGGCCGAGTAATCATGCACCCCGCGGACGAGCTGGCAGGCCACCTGCGGCCAGACCGCGGGTGGCTTGAAAACCTGGAAGGCGAATTCCGCCAACCCTACATGCGGGCACTGGCGGAATTCCTGGCCGCCGAAGACGCCACCGGCAAAACCCTGTTCCCGCCCCGGCGATTCGTATTCAACGCCCTGAACAGCACGCCCCTGGAAAACGTTTCCGTGGTGATCCTCGGCCAGGACCCCTATCACGGCCCCGGCCAGGCCCACGGCCTGTCGTTCTCCGTCCGCCCCCATGTTCCGAACCCCCCGTCACTGCAGAATATCTTCAAAGAACTGCGGGAAGATGTTGGCTTCTCACCGCCGGATCACGGCTGCCTGCAAACCTGGGCAGAGCAGGGCGTGTTGCTGCTGAACACGGTACTGACCGTTGTCCAGGGCCAGGCAGGCGCCCACCAGGGACAGGGCTGGGAAACGTTCACGGACCGTGTCATCGACCTGGTCAATCGCGAGCGGGAAGGGGTGGTGTTTCTACTCTGGGGCAGCCACGCCCGCAAGAAAGGCAAAAGCATCGACCGCGGCCGACACCTGGTTCTGGAAGGTCCACACCCGTCACCTCTGAGTGCGTATCGCGGTTTCTTCGGGAGCAAGCATTTCTCAAAGGCGAACGAGTGGCTCGAACAGAAAGGTAAGCAACCGATTGATTGGGCGCTGCCATCAAAACAAGAACTGTTGAAGCGCTACGGCAAAGCCTGAACTCCAGTAAGTGGGTTGGCCTTACCAAACCGTGCGGAGCCATGGATGGCGGAGCCCGAGCGTACATGGAAGTATTTACAGCGTGTTAGGGAAGGCCGACCCACTTGCTGGAAGGCCCCCAAGGCAACCAAACTAACGAGAGTCGCTTACTTCAAAAGCGCCATAGCCGCTTCCATCTGGGCATTCAGGTCCTCTTCCTCGTTCATATCCGCTTCCGGATCCAGCCCCAGCCGACCGAACGCCGAAATCGAATGGCGATCAATCTCGTTCCAGGGATGATCCATGCCTGAAATCAACTGCAAATTGGCGATCATCACCAGATCAGCGTAATCCGCAGACGGCACCTCACGCTGGAAATTGGCAAATTCCAGCGGCACATTCTGTAGCTCCTTGGGGAAATCCCACTTCTTCAGAATGGCAGCGCCAATACGCGGGTGAAGCTCATCAATCACATTATCCAGCATGATACTGCTGATCTGGATATCACTGTCCTCAACGTAGCGCAGAATGGGCAGCACCCCAATCAGGTGTACCAGCCCCGCCAGAGTCGCCTGGTCAGGCTTCAGCTTGGTGTAGTTCTGGGCCAGTACGTGACAGACGCCTGCCACCTCGGTACTGGTCTGCCAGGTAGCGCGCAGACGCTTGTCTATCATCTCCGACGTGGCCTGGAACATCTGCTCCATGGCCAGACCCATGGCCAGGTTACTGGTGTAGGCCATACCCAGCCGGCTGACTGCCATGTTCAGGTTTTCAATGGCCCGGCTGCCCCGGAACAGCGGGCTGTTACAGACCCGGATAATCCGCGCGGAAAGCGCAGTGTCGTTGCTGATAACCTTGACCAGATCCAGTATTGCCGAATCCTCGTTCTCGGCAATTTCCCGCACCTGCAAAGCCGCCTCGGGCAAGGTTGGCAAAACGAGCTTGTCGTTTTCGATGGCATTGGTCAGATCGGTTTTTATTGTTTCAACAATATTCGACATGGTCAGTCACGGTCCGCGCATTGTTAGAGACTTGGCCGCCCCGGCCGGTGAAGAGATTGAGGGTCGGGGCGAATGTTTAAGATGTGCAGTCAGTTATAGCAAATTTTGAGGATTCTTCCTGTGATCTTATGTATCAGGATTCGGCGGGCTGCTCCCGCTCCGGCACGGCATAAGGCAACGGGAGTTGTTTTAGCAGTATGCCAGGCGCATGTTTGAGTGCCAGGTCTGAGTCTGAGGCATCGTGTCTTACCACCGCAAGACATTCCGAATGACCATCAGACAGTTGCACGGCATTGACAATCTCGCCCACCGCCTTGTCGTTCCTGACGAGCGCCATGCCGGGCGACAGCCGCTCGCCTTCAGCAGGGCACCACAAGCGGAACAGGCTCTTCTTGAGCTGACCAAGAAAATGCATGCGGGCAATGACTTCCTGACCGGTGTAACAGCCCTTTTTAAAGTGCACGCCACCGAGATGTTGCCAGTTCAGCATCTGGGGCACATAGCTTTCCCGGGTGTCCGGCGACAGCGCTGCCACGCCGGCCGCGATCTCCGATGCTTGCCAGGTAACGGGCTGATCTTCTCTCAGGGCGTCCAGCGCTTCCCGACACTCGGCGGACATTTCACCAGTCTGCCAGAGTTCAAAACGTATCAGCCCGTCACCGGTATCCATGGTGCGAATCAGGCGACCGCCGGGAAAGCCAAGAGAGTCTCCCGGAGCCGGCAGTTTTCCCACCGGATCCTCCGTGACTGCTTCGGCCGCCGGCTTGCCCAGCAGTCCGATTAGGGTCGCGCTCTCATCCACCTCCATCGACGTGCCGCGAAACAGCATCAGGTATTTGCGCAGATGGCTGATGGTGTCTTCCGCTAATGACGCCGGCAATGCCATCAGCACATCCTCGCCGTCCCGGACCATACGGGTCAGGCAGTAGGCGCGCCCCTTTGGTGAACAGGCGGCCGCTCTTGGTGAATACCGCTCGGTGACATCCGCCATCTGCTGGCTGAACTGCCCTTGCAGGAACTTGTCGGTGCCCGCGCCGGAAACCCGCACAATCACCTGGTCAGATACAGTGATACGTGAGGCATCCGGTAACGGGAATGTGGCGACCGGAGCTTGCGGGTCAGACATGACGTTCTCCTGAACTATTGGCTTTGAGTGGAACGCTCGCCCGCGGACCCCAGACGCAACCAGGCTCTCAACTGGCGGTGCAGGTCACCGGCGATGTTTCCGGGGCTGTCGACGGACTGCCCGTTTCTGGCCCACAGTAACACTGAACTCGACTTGTATGTGGCGTCATCAGGATTGAGTTTCAAGATTATCAGGGCGGGATAAAGCCTGCTCTGTGGCCCGACGCTGGCAAGGAACTGCATGCCATTGCGCTGTTGCACCTGTAACCCTTGATCAGTGATGGTCAGGCGGGTGATGGAGCGTTCCAGGCAAAGGCGCCCGTTGAGGTTCCACTGGTACAGGGCCCCGGCCAGGGCAATTGGCAGCAGCATCAGGAACGAAACGCCATGGGTTCCGGCAAGGATCAGAATAAAGCCGCAAAGTACCATCCAGGGCAGGGCCGCCAGACAACCGACCCTCCCACTCGGACGAAGCGGAATATCAATCCGGCTGGACACGGCTGAGAATAATATCAACGATGCGCTGGAGGTCCGGGTCATCGGGCCGGTTTCGTTGCATGAACCATTCAAACATATCGTTGTCTTCGCAGGTGATCAGCTTGTGGTAGCAAGCCTGATCTTCAGCGGGAAGATCGCGGTAGGCCTGCTCCAGAAAGGGTATGAGCAGAACGTCCAGCTCAAGCATGCCTCTTCGGCTATGCCACCATAGGCGATTGAATTCGGCGTTATCAGACGCGTTATCAGACATTGTGCCTCTCGTTTAAGCGGTCGATGTTCGATGACTGAACTATCAGGGCCTGGGGCTCCGGTAGGTCGAGGGAGTCAGTATGGTGTCTTTTGCCTCATTGAGCAGGCCGGGGAAGTCCAGAGTGTAATGCAGGCCCCGGCTTTCACGGCGCTGCAGGGCCGAGCAGATGATCAGGTCGGCAACGGTCACCAGGTTCCTCAGCTCCAGCAGGTCATTGGAGACCCGGTAGTTGCTATAGAATTCCCCTATTTCCCGCTCCAGCAGGTCGATACGGTGTTTCGCCCGTTGCAGACGCTTGGTGGTCCGCACGATGCCCACATAATCCCACATGAAGTGTCTGAGTTCGTCCCAGTTGTGGGAGATTACCACGTCTTCGTCGGAATCCCGTACCTGGCTTTCATCCCAGTCCGGCGCCTGCGGTGGCGCCGGAATGTCGGATTCCCGGCGGGTAATGTCGGCGGCGGCCGCGCGGCCGTATACAAGACACTCCAGGAGGGAATTGCTGGCCATGCGGTTGGCGCCATGAAGGCCGGTGAAGGCGGCCTCACCCACCACGTACAACTGATTGATGTCAGTGCGGGCGCGTTCGTCGCTTACAACACCGCCGCAGGTATAGTGGGCAGCCGGTACCACCGGTATCGGTTCCCGGGACATGTCGATGCCGAAGGTCAGGCACTTTTCATAGACGGTAGGGAAGTGGTGTTTGATGAAGTCCCGGGATTGGTGGCTGATATCAAGGTACAGGTGGTCGGCACCCAGGCGTTTCATCTCGTGGTCAATGGCCCGGGCAACAATGTCCCGGGGAGCCAGCTCTGCCCGTTCATCGAACCGGTCCATAAAGCGTTCACCGCCGGGTAGCCGCAACACCCCGCCTTCACCCCTTACGGCCTCGGTTATGAGAAACGACTTGGCATGGGGGTGATACAGGCAGGTGGGGTGGAACTGGTTGAACTCCATATTCCCGACCCGGCAACCCGCGCGCCAGGCCATCGCAATGCCATCGCCGGAAGCACCATCGGGATTGGTGGTGTAGCGATAGGCCTTGCTGGCGCCGCCGGTGGCGATGATGGTAAAGCGGGCGCGGAAAAGCTCAACGTGGTTGTCTTCCAGATTAAGGATGTAGGCACCCACGCAGGCATTGCCGGGCAGAGCCAGCTTCCGGTTGGTGATCAGGTCCACCGCTACCCGGCGAGACATCAGGTGGATGTTTTCCCGTGCCATCGCCTGGGATGCCAGGGTCGTTGACACGGCGTGGCCGGTGGCGTCGGCGGCATGAATAATCCGACGGTGGCTGTGGCCACCCTCCCGCGTCAGGTGATACTGGGCTTGCTCGTCGCGGCTGAAATCCACGCCGCTGTCGATCAGCCAGTCAATGCTTTCCCGACCGTGCTCCACGGTAAATCTGACGGCGTCTTCATGGCACAAACCGCCGCCGGCGTTGAGCGTATCGGTGATGTGGTTTTCCAGCGAGTCGGTGTCGTCCAGCACCGCTGCAATGCCGCCCTGGGCCCAGAGGGTCGCGCCGCTGCTGATGTCGCTTTTGCTGATCACTGCTATCTGAAGGTGAGCCGGCAGATTCAGGGCGACCGTCAGCCCTGCTGCGCCGCTGCCAATTATCAGTACATCGAATTCGTGGGAGTGTGGCATCAGGTTGTTATCGCGGGCCATAATGTGGTTGTGTATTGAACTAAACTTTGCGCCTGCTGTCTATTTGGCCGAACGGGATGCCGCAGTTTAAACGGCATGAAACGGAATCGGACGCTGGGCAGGTGCATGAATACTCCAAGTCGCATTTACTCCGGCCAGTCGGCTGGAGCCCATCGGAGGCCGGGCGCTTCGTCCATGACAGCGGATTCTGAAAAGTACAAAGAGGACCAGAGCGACAGCCAGACGGACCTCCAGCTGGTGCGGAAGGTTCGTCATGGTGACCGGTCGGCGTTTGATCTGCTGGTGGTCAAGTACCAGTCCAGGGTTGCCTCCATCATCGGACGTTATGTGTACGACCAGCCGGAAGTGATGGATTTGACCCAGGAAACCTTCGTTAAGGCGTTCCGTGCTATTGACCGTTTCAGGGGCGACAGTGCCTTCTACACCTGGCTCTACCGGATCGCCGTTAACACGGCTAAGAACTTTCTGGAGTCCAGGGCGCGCCGGCCCCAAAGTGGCGCTGATGCGGCCGATGCAGAGAATTTTGAGGATGGCTTCCGGCTTCGGGATACGGCTTCTCCGGATCGGCTGTTGCATAGAGACCAGTTGGAGCGGGAGCTGGAAGCTGCTATCGCGGCTTTGCCGGAAGAGCTCAGATCAGCGTTCCTGCTGCGCGAATACGATGGACTGAGTTATGAAGATATTGCCGGGATTCTTGAGTGCCCGATCGGCACGGTGAGGTCCAGAATATTCAGGGCGCGGGAGTCGGTTGACCGGCACCTGGGCCCGTTACTGAGCGACACGCGGACTTAAAGAGGTTGCATCCCATGGATGATCGTCTGAAAGAAACCCTGTCAGCAATGATGGACGATGAGGCTGATGAGCTGTCGGTTCGTCGGTTGCTGTCCCATGATAACCAGGATGAAGTATGCACCCAGTTCCAGCGTTGGCAGCAGGTGCGTGATTTGATCCAGCACAGGCATCCGGCCGTTGACTCCATCGATGTGAGCGAGGGCGTACGGGATGTGCTTGAAGGTCAGGGCCGCGCGCCCGGTCCATTACCGAAACCCATGCAGATTCCATTGCGCCAGACCTGGAAGTGGCCGGCGGCTGCGATGGTGGCTCTCGCTCTTGCCGTGGGATTCAGCGCCGGTGCCGGATGGAACTCGGATCCTCTTCAAACAGAGCAGGCAGCTGCGGCCGCAGAGATTCCCGATCTTTCACTTCAGGGACTGGACGAGCAGCAACGTGAACAATTGAACCGCTACCTGCTTAAACATGCACAGCACAACAGTATCGGCGCCAGCCACGCGTCGGTTGGGTACGCGCGGGCGGTGAGTGCCTCGGGGACCGGTAACTGATGCGCTTTTCCCGATGTCTGCTTTTTACACTTCTTTCGTCTCTTGCATTGCCGGCGTTTGCGGCGGCGGAGGGCCCGAGAGATCCGGAATACTGGTTGCAACGGATGGGGCCGGCGCTGGCGAAAACCTCCTATCAGGGTGTGTTTGTTTACGTCCGGGGTGATCAGGTCAGCTCCATGCAGATAGCCCATCGTTTTCAGAACGGGCAGGTTGAGGAACGGCTGGTGATGCAGGATGGCAAGGCCGGCGAGATTGTCCGCAAGGGTATGAATGTGGTGTGTGTCCTGCCGGAGCAGGGCCGCCTGGAGCTGAATCACGTGATGCCTTCGGGGCCGTTTGCAGGCGCCTATACCCGTCAGCTTGCGCCGGTTGGCCGGTTTTACCGCCCCGAGGTTGCCGGGGATGACCGCATTGCCGGGCACGAAGTCGTAAAGCTCATGCTCAATGCCACCGACAGCCTTCGATACAGCCATCAACTCTGGCTTGAGAAGTCAACGGGCCTGCCCATCAAGGGCAAGGTATTGTCCGGCTCGGGCCAAGTACTGGAATACTTTCATTTTACCAGCCTGACACTGAGTGACAGTCTGCCGGATCAGGCGTTCAGGATTCAGTCAGAGGGCCTTGAAGTGAGCAGAACGCTGTTACCACAGGCGTCTTCAGAACCCGACGCCGGCGCAACAAACAATAACGGCTGGGCCCTGGGCTGGAAACCGCCGGGTTTTCAGCCGGTGGCTGCCACGGTCCCGGGCAGTGAAAATGCCGTGGCCTTCTCTGATGGACTGGCATCGTTCTCCGTGTTCGTGGAGCCGGCGACGGGGATTGAAATGCCATCTGGCTCCTCAAAAATTGGCGCTACCACGGTCTATATGCAGAAGCTGGAAAGTAAACCGCAGGAGTTTCTGGTGACCGTGATCGGGGAGGTGCCGCTGGAAACGGCGCTAAAGGTAGCCCAATCCGTAACCATTGAGGACTCAGGTGTTCTCGGGAGCGCTCAGCCGTGATCACGGAGACGGGAAAAGTGATTGCCCTCAAAGGACAGAAAGCATGGGTACAGACCATCCGGGCCAGCGCCTGTGAGTCTTGCTCGGTACGTAACGGCTGTGGCCAGCGCGTGCTTGCCAGTGCCTCCAGCGGCCGGGCAAATCAGGTGCTGGTTGATAACCATCTCGGTGCCAGGGTGGGCGATGAAGTCACTGTTGCGATCGCCGAATCGGCGCTGCTCTCGGCCTCGTTGCTGGTCTATGCCTTGCCGCTGCTGCTGATGGTCGTGGGCGCAGTGCTGGGACAACAGTGGTTTCCGGCTGAGGATACCGGGGCAATCGTCGGTGCCATTGGCGGGTTGGCCGGCGGGTTTGTTTTCGCCCGGTTTGGCCAGTCCCGCGTGGGCGCCCGCTTCGAGCCCGCACTGGTCAATATTGTGCCCGTCAGTCAGATGCCGCCAGGATGAAGCTTTGGTAAGGCTGTTGAAATTAAGTCCTCAGCCCACACAGTAAATTGAATACCGATGTTTAATGGGAGTTCGGAATGCAGACGATTAACCCTCTCCGCCAGTCTATGCTGGTGATGGTCTTTATATTCGCGGTGCTTGCTCCTGCCGTTTCGGCCAGCAGCCTGCCCGATTTCACTGATCTGGTTAAGGACAATTCAGCTGCCGTGGTGAATATCAGTACCACTACAGAGCGCAAAACCGCCGGTGGCGCGCAGGGCAGCCCGTTTGACCAGCGTCAGTTCGAACAGCTTCCGGAATTTTTCCAGGACTTTTTCCGCGGTCCCCAGTCGCCCTATGGTGGCGGTGGTCCCGGTCAGCAGGCCCCTCGTCAATCTATGGGGTCCGGTTTTATCGTGTCCCGTGATGGCTACGTGCTCACCAACAACCATGTTGTTGAAGGCGCGGATGAGATCATCGTACGGTTGAATGACCGCCGTGAACTGCCCGCCAAGCTTGTGGGCACCGACCCACGGTCAGATATGGCCGTTCTCAAGATTGAAGACTCGGAAGACCTGCCGGTTGTGCAGATCGGCAAGTCCGAAGATCTTGAAGTGGGCGAGTGGGTGCTGGCTATTGGCTCGCCCTTCGGCTTTGACTACACGGTAACCTCAGGCATCGTGAGCGCCCTGGGTCGGTCCCTGCCGTCCGAGAACTATGTGCCCTTCATACAGACGGACGTTGCCATCAATCCCGGTAACTCTGGCGGCCCCCTGTTCAACATGGACGGTGAAGTTGTCGGGATCAATTCCCAGATCTACACCCGCTCCGGTGGTTTCATGGGCGTGTCCTTTGCCATTCCCATCGATACTGCCATGAATGTGTTCCGCCAGATCCGTGATGAAGGTTCGGTATCCCGAGGCTGGCTTGGCGTACTGATCCAGGAAGTGAACCGGGATCTTGCACAGTCCTTTGGTCTGGACAAGCCGCGTGGCGCGCTTGTGGCCGAGGTCATGATGGATTCTCCGGCCCGGGCTGCAGGGCTGAAGCCGGGCGATATCGTGCTTGAGTATGAAGGTGAGCCGATCACGCTTTCCTCCGATCTGCCGCCAATGGTGGGTCGCACGCCCGTGGGCGAGACGGCGACTTTGAAAGTCATGCGCAATGGCGACATCATCACCGTGGAAGTGGAAATCGGCCAGTTGCCAGAAGAGGGTGAGGTGGCAGGCAAGTCCCAGTCACCGGACAACAACCAGCCGTCGTCCGCGCCACTTGGGCTGACGGTAGAGCCAGTACCTCAGGATATTGTCGATGCCTGGGGGCTGTCGTCCGGCGGTGTTGCAGTAACCCGTGTGGCGCCGGGCCCGGCCCGGGACGCCGGAATTCGCCCCAGCGACGTGATTACCGAGCTTAACCGCAAAAACGTCAGTTCGGTGGAAGACTTCCGGCAAGCCGTGGAGTCACTACCTGACGACAGCGCGGTATCAGTCCGGGTTGTTCGCCAGGGCAGGCCTTTGTATCTGGTCATGAAACCCTGACCGACAGGTTGCTCATTTAAGTGATGACCGAAGGCCCCCGGAGCTGTCGATGGAAACGACAGGCCCGGGGGCTTTTGTTATAATCCCCGCAAACAACAACGCTGTTCAGGGAACGGACTAGACGGTCATGATGAACAACAGGGAATTTCCGCTACGGACCCTTCTCAGGCCCCGCTATTCATGGGTAGCCTGGTTTTTGCTGGTCGCCTCGCTTGCCGTTACGTTTCTGTTGTGGGAGGTTTCCATCCGTCTGGTGGATGACCGTACACAGGCCCGTTTCAAAACCCAGTCTTTACAGCTTAAAACGGCCATTGATGAACGGCTTCTGAATTATGAGCAGGTGCTGGCGGGAAGCGCAGGTCTTTTTGCCGTTGCCGGCGAGGTTAGCCGGGATGAATGGCACGAATATATCGAAAAGGTGGATATCAACCGCTATTACCCCGGCATTCAGGGGATTGGTTATGCCCAACGGGTTGATGTGCGGCAGATGGCCGAGCACATTGCTTCCACCCGTCGTAACGGCATCTACAATTATCTGGTCAGGCCCCTGAGCAGCGGCCCGGATTACTATCCGATGGTCTATCTTGAGCCGGGAAGCGAGCGAAACCAGAAAGCCCTTGGCTATGACCCGTTCAGTGATCCGGTACACCAGGTGGCCATGGAAGCCGCCCGCGACAGCGCCAGGCCAAAGGTGACCGGCAAGGTGGTACTTGTTCAGGAGGAAGTGGCCGAGGATCAGGCCAGTTTTCTGATGTATTACCCGGTTTACCAGGGCGGAGTGGCACCGGACAGCCGGTTTGAGCGGCAGATGATGCTCTCGGGTTTTGTGTTCAGCGCGTTCCGTATGAACACCTTGCTGGACGGTATTGTCGGTCTGATTTCCCCCTTCCTTGACGTGAAGATCTATGACAACGGCGTTGTCTCCCGGGAGACGCTGATGTACGGCTCGAATCTTGGCTCCCTTGGCAATGACTTCAGCTTTGAAATGAGCCAGACCATTTCCCACGGCGGTCGGGACTGGTTGCTGCAAACCCGGTCGACGCCGGCCTTTGATTACCTTGCAGCGGATCCTCGGCCCCCGATTGTGCTCAGTGCTGGTCTGCTGATCAGTCTGCTGCTCTTCGGATTTGCGCTGACCCTGACCCGCAGCCGGATCATGGCGCAGAACAGTGCGGGCCGTTATCGGGCCATCACCGAAGGGGCAGCCAATGTCACCCTTGTGCTGAAGAAAAACGGCGAGCCCGAATACGCCAGCCCCTCCAGCCGAGACATTCTGGGCTTTGATCCGGATCAGGTTTCCAGCATGGATCTGAAATCCAAGGTCCATGAAGATGACTGGCCCAAGTTGAAGGCGCGATTTGAAAAAGCCAGGCGTATGCCCGGCAAACAGATGTCTTCTCTACAGGTCAGGGTGGTGGACGGGGAAGGGCAGTGGCGCCACCTGGAAGGCACCTTTACCTCCATGCTGAGAGTGCCCGGTGTGCGGGGTGTGGTGCTTAGCCTCCGGGATCTGACCCAGCTGAAGACAGCCCAGTCGGAACTGCATCAGCTTGCGTTTTACGACCCGCTGACCGGGCTGGCCAATCGCCAGCTGTTCCGTGACCGTCTGGATCATGTGGTCCAGCGCAGCAAGCGGAACCAGGAACCGGCAGCGTTGATGTTTCTGGATCTGGATGGCTTCAAGCGCATCAATGACACCCTGGGCCACGACGCCGGGGACGACCTGCTGAAACAGGTGGCCCAGTGGCTGCTCGGATGCGTGCGGGAAGATGACTCGGTCGCCCGGCTTGGTGGCGATGAATTTGTTGTCCTGCTTTCCAGAATCAGCAGCCCGGATGCCGCTGGCAAAGTGGCGGATACCATCCTGCGCCGGTTGTGCCAGCGGATTCGGCTGAACGACCACGAGGTCGGGGTCACCGTCAGTATCGGGATCACCATGATCCCCCACGACAGCGAAGATCCGATTACTTTGATGAAATACGCCGATCTGGCCATGTACCGGGCAAAGGACATCGGCCGCAACGCCTATCAGTTCTTCACGCCGGCGATGAATGCCCAGGCCGCCCGCCGTCTGCTGCAGCAGGAGGAATTGGCCAGAGCGCTGGACGAGGACCGGTTTGTGCTGCACTACCAGCCCAAGGTTGAACTGGACAGCCAGCGGGTTATCGGTGTGGAAGCCTTCCTTCGCTGGCATCATCCGGAAAAGGGTCTGGTGAACGCTCAGCAGTTTATTGGTCTGGCGGAAGAGACCGGCTTGATCATTCGCCTGGGCGAACTCGCCCTGCGCCAGGCCTGCATTCAGGTTCAGGCTCTGGAGAGGGCAGGTTTTGAATCTCTGAGGATGGCGGTCAACCTGTCGGTGCGGCAACTGATGGATTCCGGCTTCCTGGATATGGTTCGCCAGGTGATCGTGGAAACCGGCGTGTCGCCGGACCGGCTCGAGCTGGAAATGCCGGCACAACTGCTGAATGAGGATTCGCGGTACATCCATGACCTGCTAACGTCCCTGCATGATCTGGGCGTCTGTCTGATTCTGGACGATTTCGGTACCGGTGCCTGTTCCCTGGTGTCCCTGCAGCAATTGCCTCTGGACGTTATCAAGATTGATCATCGCTTTATCCGCGATATTCCCTACAATGTCAGCGCTACCGATGTGGCATCCGCCGTTATCGCGCTGGCGCGCAAGCTGCACCTGACCGTTGTGGCCGAAGGGGTAGAAACACCGCAGCAGCTCGAATTCCTTCAGGGCGCCGGTTGTGCCCAGTGCCAGGGCAACCTGTTCAGCTACCCGTTGGACGAGGATGCTCTGATTGGCTTCCTGATCCGGCAGTACGAAAGCCCGCTGATTTCCTGATCATGGCAATGCAGCCCTGTTACCGGTAAAATCACGCCGTTCCCGGGGGCAAGCTCCCCGGTGGTGGCCTTTCCGGCCCAATTCTTCGTTCTACTTGAGTAGCCTTTGTCTGTGACTGAACTGAGCCGAATCCGTAACTTTTCCATCATCGCCCACATTGACCATGGTAAATCCACGCTGGCGGACCGTTTTATCCAGCTCTGTGGCGGCCTGACAGATCGGGAAATGAACGAGCAGGTTCTTGATTCCATGGATCTTGAGCGTGAGCGTGGCATCACCATCAAGGCCCAGAGTGTCACGCTCAATTACACCGCCCGTGACGGTATCGAGTACAAACTGAATTTTATCGACACCCCCGGTCACGTCGACTTTTCCTATGAGGTTTCTCGGTCGCTTTATGCCTGCGAGGGCGCACTGCTGGTTGTGGATGCCGGGCAGGGTGTCGAGGCACAGTCTGTCGCCAACTGCTACACCGCCATTGAGCAGGGCCTGGAGGTGGTACCGGTTCTGAACAAGATGGACCTGCCCCAGGCAGAGCCGGACCGGGTGGCCCAGGAAATTGAAGACATAATCGGTATCGAAGCCACTGAAGCCGTGCGCTGCAGTGCGAAAAGCGGCATGGGCGTGGAAGACGTGCTGGAAGATCTCATCAGACGGATTCCGCCGCCGGCCGGCGAAGTGGACGCACCACTCCAGGCCCTGATTATTGACTCCTGGTTCGACAATTACCTGGGCGTGGTGTCGCTGGTGCGTGTCACCCAGGGCACGATCAAGAAAGGCGATAAGATTGTAATCAAGTCCACCCAGAAGGGCTGGACCGCGGACAAGGTGGGTATATTTACCCCTAAACCCACGGAGACCGGCGGCCTCCATGCTGGTGAGGTGGGCTTTGTCATCGCCGGTATCAAGGATATTCATGGTGCCCCCGTGGGCGACACTATCGTTCAGCAGAAAGACTGGGAAAACATCCCGCGCCTGCCCGGCTTCAAGAAGGTCAAACCGCAGGTTTACGCAGGCCTTTTCCCGGTCAGCTCTGACGACTACAACGATTTCCGGGATGCTCTGGAAAAACTGACCCTGAACGATGCATCGCTGTTCTTCGAACCGGAAAGTTCGGATGCCCTGGGTTTCGGCTTCCGCTGCGGTTTTCTTGGCATGCTCCATATGGAGATCATCCAGGAACGGCTGGAGCGCGAGTACGACATCGATCTGATCACGACCGCGCCAACAGTTATCTATGAAGTGGTCACGAAACAGGGTGAGACCGTGACCGTGGCCAACCCCTCAAGCCTGCCGGATATCGGTTCGATCGAGGAAATGCGTGAGCCGATCGTCGAGGCTAATATTCTGGTTCCCCAGGAACATCTGGGGAATGTGATCGCGCTCTGCGAAGAAAAGCGCGGTATCCAGAAAAATATGCACTTCCTGTCGACACAGGTTCAGGTGACCTATGAACTGCCCATGGCAGAAGTCGTCCTGGATTTCTTTGACCGGATCAAGTCGGCCAGCCGCGGTTTCGCATCACTGGATTACCACTTTGTGCGTTTCCAGGCGTCAAACCTGGTTCGTCTGGACGTATTGATTAACGGAGAGCGGGTGGATGCGCTGGCGCTGATTGTCCACAAGGAGCAGTCCCACTATCGCGGGCGAGCCCTGATCGACAAGATGAAAGAGCTGATTCCCCGGCAGATGTTTGATATCGCGATTCAGGCGGCCATTGGGAATCAGGTGGTTGCAAGGGTGACCGTCAAAGCACTGCGCAAGAACGTAACGGCGAAATGTTATGGCGGTGACGTCAGCCGGAAGAAGAAACTTCTGCAAAAGCAGAAGGAAGGCAAAAAACGCATGAAACAGCTGGGCAATGTAGAGGTGCCGCAGGAAGCATTCCTTGCCGTACTGAAAGTGGATAAATAAAAGGCATCTGAATGGATATCAATTTTCCCCTGGTCCTGGTTGTTTTGACCTTCACCACCGGTCTTATCTGGCTGCTGGATATCCTCCTGCTTCGTAAGCGGCGTCTGGCGGCTCAGCCGGAAGTGGGCCATGCGGAAGATCTGGAAGAGCCCAAAGAACCCTATCTGGTCGAACTGAGCCGGTCTTTTTTTCCTGTGCTGGCCATTGTGCTGGTGTTGAGGTCCTTTCTTGTCGAACCTTTCCAGATTCCGTCCGGCTCCATGCTGCCAACGCTTGAGGTAGGCGATTTCATTCTGGTGAACAAATTCGCCTATGGCGTTCGCCTGCCCGTTGCCGGCACCAAAATCCTGGAAGTAGACGACCCCGAGCGGGGTGACGTGATGGTGTTCCGTTATCCCAAAGACGGCAATACCAACTATATAAAGCGGGTGGTGGGCGTACCCGGCGACCGTATTCGCTACCAGGATCAACAGCTTTTTGTGAACGGCGAGCTGGTCGAAACCGATTTTGTGGCCCGTCTGCCCCCGGTTGAAATGTATCGTGAGTACCTGGGCGACACTGAGCACATGATTTTCCGCACCATGGGACGCACCGGTAGTAATGGCGAAGGCACATGGGTTGTGGGTGAGGAAGAATACTTTGTCATGGGCGATAACCGTGACAACAGCAATGACAGTCGCTACTGGGGCATGGTTCCGGATGAGATGGTGGTGGGCAAGGCATTTGCAATCTGGATGCACTGGCAATCGCTGACCAGTCTGCCATCCTTTGATCGTGTAGGTGGCATTGATTAATGGCGTTGAACTCCAGGGGTATACCGAATATGAAGCGAAACAGTCTTTCTTCCATGCACAGGCAATCAGGCGCATCCGCACTGGTTATTCTGATCATGGTCCTTTTCTTTGGCGGCCTGCTGACGCTGGCGTTGAAGCTAGGGCCCGCCTACCTGGACGATAAAACCATCAGCGAGGCGGTGGAAAGCATTCGTGACACCGAAGGTCTGTCCCAGATGGGACCCGCCCAGATCCGCAGCCTGATCAACAAACGGCTGATCGTTAACAACGTCCGCAGTCTGGAGGCTGAAGCCATCACCGTCGAGAAACAGGGCGATGTGGCCGTCATCAAGGTAGAATACGATTATCGCACCAACCTGTTCAGCAATGTCGATGCAATTGTTCATTTCAAGCACGAGTATGAGATGAGCGGCCAGTGAATTCCCAACCTGATCTCGAAGAATTGCAGCGTAGACTGGGTTACCGGTTTCAGGTGCCGGAACGACTGTTGCTGGCGTTGACCCATCGCAGCCACGGCAACCAGAACAACGAGCGCCTGGAATTTCTGGGTGATTCTATTGTGAACATGGTCATTGCCGAATATCTTTACCGGCATTTCGAGAAGGCCCGCGAGGGCCAGCTCAGCCGTCTGCGTGCCCGTATGGTCAAGGGTGTGACGCTGGCGGAAATCGGGCGTGAGTTCGAACTGGGCAAGTATCTCCGACTGGGCTCTGGAGAGCTGAAAAGCGGCGGATTCCGGCGGGAGTCGATTCTGGCGGATGCCGTGGAGTCGGTCATCGGAGCCATCTACCTGGACAGTGATTTTCATACCTGCCGGGAGCAGATTCTGCGCTGGTTTGAGCCACGACTGAAAAAACTGGACCTTCAGGATACCCAGAAGGACCCGAAGACCCGTTTGCAGGAATACCTTCAGTCACGGCAGTTCCCCTTGCCCCGGTACGATGTGATGTCTGTCGACGGTGAGGCCCATGCGCAGACGTTTCATGTGTCCTGCGCACTGCCGTCTCTTGATCGTAAAACCTCCGGTGTTGGCAGCAGCCGCCGCATTGCCGAACAGGAAGCCGCCCGCAACGCCCTAAAACAACTGGGTGTGGAGAACGACTGATGAATGATATTACCCGTCCGGAAAACCCGGACAGCCGATGCGGATTCGTGGCCATTGTTGGTCGCCCGAACGTGGGCAAGTCCACCTTGCTGAACCATATCCTGGGCCAGAAGCTGAGCATCACGTCCCGCAAACCACAGACCACGCGACACCAGGTGTTGGGGATCAAGACCGAAGGGCTTTCCCAGGCTATTTACGTGGACACCCCGGGTATGCACGAAGAAGAACCACGGGCACTGAACCGGTATATGAACAAGGCAGCCACCTCTGCGCTCAAGGGCGTGGATGTGGTGGTGTTTGTGGTTGATCAGATGTCCTGGACCACGTCCGACGAGATGGTGCTGGAAAAGCTCAGCAGCCTGACATGCCCGGTGATCCTGGCGGTTAACAAGGTCGACCGCATCGAACGCCGGGAGTCACTGTTGCCCCATCTGGAGATGTTGTCGAAGAAACGGGATTTTGCCGAAATTATCCCGTTATCCGCGTTGAAAGAGATGAATCTGGCCCCCCTTGAAGAAACTGTGGCCCGTTTTCTGCCCGTGAGCGTGCATTTCTATCCCGATGATCAGATTACCGACCGCAGCGAGCGCTTTATGGCCTCGGAAATGGTCCGCGAGAAGATCACCCGGCAGTTGGGCGCCGAGCTGCCTTATTCCGTCGCTGTCGAGATCGAGGAATTCCGGCAGGATGGGAAAACCCTGCACATATCCGCCCTCATTCTGGTAGAACGCGAGGGCCAGAAGAAAATCATTATCGGCGATAAGGGCGAGCGCCTGCGCCGAATCGGCCAGGAAGCCCGGGTTGATATGGAGCGGCTGTTTGACGGCAAGGTTATGCTGCGCCTCTGGGTCAAGGTGAAGCGGGGCTGGGCCGACAGTGACCGGGCGCTTAAAAGCCTCGGAATGAACGACTTCTGAGCCATTCATGAGCAGGCCAGTTCAGCAGGAGCCGGCGTACGTTCTTCATCGCAGGCCTTACCGCGAAACCAGCCTGATGGTTGACCTGTTTACGCTCAACGCGGGCCGAGTAACGGTGATTGCCCGCGGCGCCAATTCCGCCCGCAGCCCTCTCAAAGCCCAGCTCCAACCCTTCCAGCCACTGCTGCTGGACTGGACCGGGCGAAGTGATCTCAAGACCCTGACCCAGACGGATGTCCGTCCAGGCCCCTCGTTGACCAAAACGCTGGCGCTCTATAGCGGTCTGTATATCAATGAGCTTCTGCAGCGAACGCTGCCTCTGGCGGATCCCAATCCCCGGCTGTTTGCCGCCTACATCCAGCTTCTGGAAGATCTGTCACGGGTGTCGGACGTTGAACCGGTGCTGCGACGGTTTGAAAAGGCCTTTGCCGGCGAGCTGGGTTACAGCTTCGCCTGGGACCAGACCACCGATACCAATGAAGAAGTGGTAAACCACGGCCAGTATTACTACGATCCGCAGCAGGGCATTCTTGCATTGCCATCCGAGACCGCCCGCCTGCAAGGGCTCTCGGGCGAGGCGCTCAGGGCTCTGGCCGCGGGCGACCTTGAATCAGTGGAGTGCCGCCGGGTGGCCAAACGGGTGACCCGTGTGTTGGTGGACTTCCTGTTGCAGGGTCGTGAACTGAACAGTCGCCGGCTATTTTCCAGTCATCTTTCCAGCTCTCAAGGAGACCGCAATGACCTCTAGTGCCTCGAACAGCCCGACGAACGCCCGCGTTCTGCTTGGTGTTAACATCGACCATGTCGCCACCCTGCGCCAGGCTCGTGGCACCCGCTACCCGGACCCGGTCCAGGCGGCGTTGCTGGCAGAGGAAGCGGGAGCGGACGGCATCACCATCCATCCCCGGGAAGACCGGCGTCATATCCAGGATCGGGACGTGTTCCTGCTCAAGGAAACACTGAACACCAAAATGAACCTGGAAATGGCGGTAACCGATGCCATGCTCATGTTCGCGGAACAGATCCGTCCCGAGTGCGTGTGTCTGGTTCCGGAGAAACGGGAAGAACTGACCACCGAGGGCGGGTTGGATGTGGAAGGCCAGGAGGCCCGGGTGGCAGAGGCTTGCGACAGAATGGCCCGGATTGGCGCCGAAGTATCCCTGTTTATCGACCCGGACCGGGCCCAGATCGACGCGGCCGTGCGTTGCGGCGCGCCGGTGATCGAACTGCACACCGGAGAGTATGCTGAAGCGGACACCCCCGCAGCGGAGAATGAGGCGTTTGACCGAATTGCCAAAGCACTGGCCTACGCCCGTAAAAAAGGATTGATCGTAAATGCCGGTCACGGCCTGCATTATCACAACACCGAGCGGGTGGCTTCACTGGCGGGCATTAATGAATTGAATATCGGGCACGCGATCGTTGCCCGGGCGCTGTTCGTCGGTCTGAAAGAAGCTGTTCGGGACATGAAGGACATCATCCATCGCGCTAACCAGTAAACCGGCTCTGGCTGACCCGTCTATTCCGTGGTTGCGTCCTGATGCTGGTTTCTGAACAGGCGCTGCCAATCGGTCTGCTCACTCCAGATCAGCAGCCGCTCCATGGCGGCCAGCAGCTGTTCTTTCTGGTATTCCCTGTCAGCCGTTTCCTGCTTCAGAGCGGTTTCGAACTGGTTGGCTGCGGCCCGCAGCTCCGGAACACCGCAGTAACGTGCGGCGCCGTGCAGCTTGTGAACGCATTCAAGCAGGTCCGCTAACCGGTTGTCAGACCAGAGCGCCTCGACCCGCTCCGTATCCGTGTGCAATTGCTCCACCAGCATGCTGAACAGTTCTTCCGCCAGGTCGGCTTTGCCAGCAGCCAACTGAATGCTCTCTGTTACGCTGACGCAGTCTTTCTGCTTTTTGCGGGTGGACGGACGAATCGCGCGACGGGTCTCGGTCAGTTCCGGAACCTGAGAGGGGCGGCGCTGCGTGTCGGGCTGGCAGACATAGCCGGTGTATTCCCGGATGGTCTGTTCCAGTTGGGTGTTGCTGATGGGCTTTGGCAGATAGCCGTCAAAGCCCTGGCGAGTCAGTCGCTCCTGTTCATCGGCCAGGGCGTGGGCCGTCAGCGCAATTACCGGTGTGCGTTGGTGATTGCCGTCCATCTCCCGCAGGCGCTCGGTGGTTTCAACGCCATCCATGCCTGGCATCTGAAGATCCATGAACACCAGATCGAACGGGCCCTGCCGGGCCTTGCTCAGAGCCTCAAAGCCGCTGCTTGCGCCCTCGGCGTGCACCTTACAATCGTTCAGGAGCGTCATCACCAGCTTCAGGTTGGCCTCATTGTCGTCCACTGCAAGAATGCGCGGAGCTCTGGCAGAGCCACTGGGCTGGAGCGGCTGCTCCTGCCCGTATTCAGGCAGGGTTGGCTGATTCTGTGTAATGCCGTGAATCAGAAGCAGCAGCTCGTTGTAGAAAGAGTCCCGGCAGACAGGCTTGGTCAGGTGTCCGCTGGCCAGACCCGAAAGCGGAGTGTCATGGGTGTCCAGGGTCGGAGTCAGCAGCAGGGTGCGGCAGTCGCGTTCCAGTTCAAGGGTGCGTACCAGGCCGCAGTACTGGCTTGAATTGAGCAGATGGCGGGTTATTCCGATAATCGCAAGGGCATAGCCGGCCTGATCCCGCTGGGCTTCTTCAATCTGTTCCTGCAGCGCGCCAGGCGATGACACGCGGTCGACTGTCATGCCCCAGTCCCTCAGTATATGTTCCACCGCCAGTCCCGTGGTTTTCTGATGATCCATATAGATCACTCTTTCCCCACGCAACGCATCCCTGGGAGACACCGGCTCACCGGTAGAGGACAGCTCCGAAGTGAGCGTAAACCAGAAGGTCGAGCCTTTTCCAAGCTCACTTTCAAGGCCGATATTGCCGCCCATTTCTTCCACCAGGCGTTTGGAAATAGCCAGCCCCAGCCCGGTTCCTCCGTACTGTCGGGCGGTTGAGGCATCGGCCTGACTGAAGGCATTGAACAGGGATTGCTGCTGGGCCCGGGACAGCCCCACGCCGGAATCGGAAATGCTCAGACGCAGGGTGATGCGGTTGGATTCCTTGTCCTCCTCCTCAAGGCTCGCCCGCAGCACCACTTCGCCGGTTTGGGTAAATTTGATCGCATTGTTGACGAGGTTGGTGATGACCTGCTTTACCCGCAGAGGGTCGCCCATCATGTTGTCCGGTACATCGTTGTAGACCAGTGGCACCAGGTCCAGGTTTTTGCTGTGGGCCGCTGGCGCAAGCATCACCATGACTTCTTCCACGATATCCCGCAGTTGGAAGGGGATGCGGTCCAGAATCAGTTTGCCCGCCTCGATCTTGGAGAAGTCCAGGATGTCGTTGATGATGGTCAGCAGGATTTCCGAGGATTTGCGGATGGTGCTCAGGTGGTCCCGCTGCTGGCGTGGCAGCGGGCTTTTCAGCAACAGGTCGGTAAAGCCGATAATGCCGTTCAGCGGCGTGCGTATTTCATGGGACATATTGGCCAGGAACTCGGATTTGATGCGGCTGGCCTCCAAAGCTTCCTTGCGTGCAAAGTCCAGTTCGATGTTCTGGATTTCGATGGTTTCCAGTGTTTCCCGCAGGTCTTCGGTGGCCTGGTCAATGTTCTGCTGCATTTCGGCCTGAGCTTTGCTTAGTTCTCCGGCCATGGCGTTCAGGCCTGATTCAAGCTGCTCGAATTCCGGGCCGGCCCCGGTGTATACACGGGTGTCCAGCTTGCCTTCTTTGAGCTTGGCCACGGCTTCGTTCAGCTCGAACACCGGGTCGGTAAAGGCCCGACTTAACCGCAGGGCAATAGCCAGGCTTAACAGTACGCCGCCGAGCACCAGCAGAAGCGAAATCAGCAGGGCCTTGTAGGTTTCCTTTTCTGTCCGCACGTGGGACATCTCGACCATGACCCAGCCAATCGGCTGCTTGCCCCGCCCGCCCATGGCCTGGCGGGATTCCGGGTCGAGCATGCCTTCTATCATCAGGTCCTGAAGATGAACCGGGCTGACAAAGACTGTACTGTTTTCGCGGGTGATCTGCGTGGGTTCGGGACTTGCCAGGGCCTGTTCGCTGATATCGTCCGGACCACCGGGGCCGGTATGGAGCAGGCGCTTGCCTTCGCTGTCGAAAAAGGTAATGGAGCGAACATCCTGCTCTTCCAGCAAGGCATTGGAGAGACTGCTGAGCAGGCTGCGGTTAGCGGTAAACAAGCCGTATTCAGAGCCGGCCGAGAGTTGACGCGACAGGGATTCACCGCGGTCTTTCAGCAGGCTCTCGATGTTGTTCACCCAGCTGTAGGTAAAGAACAGACCCAGCATCAAAGTGGTCAGTAGCGTGGGGACGAGTGTCACCACCAGTACTTTTTTGCGAATGCCCCAGCGTCGCATAGCGTTTTCCTGATTTGCCCGGACTGAAGTCCGGCCAGCCGATCATCCCTGTCAGAATAGCTGATTTCCGTCGACGAGACGGTGTTGATGTTCGCGGTTATAGCCCCAAGTCATGGATATAGCTATATCCTGTATTGGGCGGCCACGGCCATTGCGCGTATCATGCGAGGCCGAAGTGTATCACCAGAAGGTAAGCGCATGCAGTTTCCGACCATTGAAGATTATGTTGGGCACACGCCACTGGTCCGCCTCCAGAGGTTGCCGGGTGACTCCAGTAATGTGATTCTGGCCAAACTTGAAGGTAACAATCCGGCCGGGTCGGTCAAGGACCGCCCGGCCATCAGCATGATTCAGGAAGCCGAACGACGGGGGGAAATCCATCCCGGGGATACGCTGATTGAAGCCACCAGCGGTAATACCGGCATTGCCCTGGCCATGGCGGCTGCCATCAAGGGTTATCGCATGAAGCTGATCATGCCGGAGAACCTGAGCGAGGAGCGTCGCGCGTCCATGCGCGCTTACGGCGCCGAGATCATCTCGGTCACCAAGGAAGAAGGCATGGAGACCGCGCGGGATCTTGCCCAGCAGATGGAGTCCGAAGGCAAGGGCAAGGTGCTGGACCAGTTTGCCAACCCGGACAACCCGCTTGCCCACTACCGCACCACCGGCCCGGAAATCTGGGAACAGACCTCAGGCAGAGTGACCCATTTTGTCAGTTCAATGGGAACGACTGGCACAATCATGGGGGTGTCCCGGTATCTCAAGGAGCGCAATCCCGATATCCGCATCATTGGATTGCAGCCCAAAGACGGCGCCTCGATTCCCGGCATCCGCCGCTGGCCCGAACCTTATCTTCCAAAGATCTTTGACGCGACGCGTGTTGACGAGATTCTGGATATCGGTCAGGAGGAGGCGGAAGAAACCATGCGCGCTCTGGCCAGCAAAGAGGGAATTTTCTGTGGCGTCTCTTCCGGCGGCTCGATTGCGGCTGCCCTTAAATTGTCAGAACAGGTTGAAAACGCCGTGATCGTTGCCATCATCTGTGACCGTGGCGATCGCTACCTGTCTACCGGTGTTTTCCCGGCCGCCTGAAACCCAGTAAGAGATTGATTCATGAGTAAACGACGCAGGAAGCCGCTTCCCCAGGAGCCCGTGCGCTGCACGATAGAAACTCTCAGCCATGACGGCCGCGGCATTGCCCGGGATAACGGCAAGACCCAGTTCGTCGATGGGGCCTTGCCGGGCGAGACGGTGATGGCCAAGGTTGTCGGCTCGCGCAGCAAGTTTGACGAGCTGCGCGCGCTGGAGGTTCTGGAATCCTCTGACCAGCGGCTGACACCTCCCTGTGATTTTGCGGATCTTTGCGGCGGCTGCAGTCTCCAGCATATGGCCGGCGATGCGCAGATTCAGTTCAAGGAACAGACTCTGCGGGAACATTTTGCCCATTTTGGAGGCATAGAACCGGAGGAATGGGTGTCCCCCATGCGTTCCGAGCCCCTGGGATACCGGCGCAAAGCCCGTCTGGGCGTGAAATACGTGCCGGCCAGAGAATCGGTATTGGTGGGCTTCCGTGAGAAGCGCAATAGTTTTCTCACCGACATCGACCGTTGTGTTGTGCTGGACCCGCGAATCGGTGAGCGCATCATGCCGTTAAGGGAACTGCTGCACAGCCTTGAGGCCTTTCGCCGGGTTCCCCAGGTGGAAGTAGCCTGCGGTGATGACGCCGCGGCCATGGTGTTCCGGAACATGGACGAGTTGAGTGAAGCCGACACCAATGCGTTGATCCGTTTCGGTCAGGCCCACGATTTGCATATCTATCTTCAGCCGAAAGGCCCGGATACTGTCTACCGGATCTGGCCGGAATCCGGCCCAGAGCGACTGAGTTACCGGCTGGAGGAGTTCGACCTTACGCTTTCGTTCCATCCCATGGACTTCACCCAGGTGAATGCGGAGCTGAATCGCAATATGGTTCACCGGGCGATCGAATGGCTGGATGTGCAGCCGGATGAGCGGGTGCTGGACCTGTTCTGCGGGCTGGGTAATTTTACACTGCCATTGGCCCGGAAGGCGGCCCACGTGGTTGGTGTGGAAGGCGATGAGTCAATGGTCGTGCGGGGGCGTGAGAACTCTGAGCTGAATCAGCTGTCGAATCTCGAATTTCACGGTGCCGACCTGCAGGCAGACTTTACCCGCCAGAGCTGGGCCGTTGAGGGTTTCGACAAGATCCTGATCGACCCGCCCCGTTCCGGTGCGCAGGAAGTCTGCGAGTACCTGACGGCATTCGGTGCCCGGCGTGTTGTCTACGTGTCCTGTAATCCGGCCACGCTGGCCCGGGATGCAGGGGTGATGGTGCGCAACGGTTATCGACTGGTGCGGGCAGGGGTCATGGATATGTTCCCACATACCACCCATGTGGAGTCCATGGCGCTTTTCGAGCGCAGGAACTGACAGCGGGAAGAACAAAAGCACGATGGTCAAAGTCCGAGAAGAATATACGGTTTCCGGTGATGGCACGGTCGACATCGACCGCTGGGTTGGTCAGATTGAGTCCCAGACCCATCTGGAAAATCCGGATCAGTTTCGCCGTGCCTGCGAGTTGGCTGCCGAAATTGATGTGAAGGCGGTGCGTGAAGACCGCATCTGGGCCCCCGGCACCAGCAGTTTCCGCACCGGTATCGAAATGGCCCAGGTGCTGGTAGAGCTGCATCTGGACCAGGCCAGCCTGGTCGCCGCTATTCTGTATCGGGCCGTGCGTGAAGAGCGTATTCCACTGGCGGACATCCGCAAGGAGTTCGGTGATGAAATCGCGGGGCTGATCGACGGTGTGCAGCAGATGGCGGCCATATCGTCCATTCACCATCCGCTGAAGGGCAATGTCCTGGGGCAAACCGAAGGCCAACTGGACAACGTCCGCAAAATGCTGGTCACCATGATTGACGATGTCCGGGTGGCGCTGATCAAGCTGGCGGAGCGGACCTGCGCGATCCGTGCCGTCAAAAACGCGCCGGAAGAAAAGCGGATGCGGGTGGCGCGGGAAGTTTTTGATATCTACGCGCCCCTGGCGCACAGGTTGGGCATTGGCCATATCAAGTGGGAGCTTGAGGACCTGTCTTTCCGTTACCTGCACGAGACTGCCTATAAAAAAATTGCCAGGCTGCTGGATGAAAAACGGCTTGACCGTGAGGATTACATCAAGCGGGTAATTGCTGCGCTCCAGGAAGAGCTGGTTGCCTCCGGTATCGAGGCGGATCTATCCGGCCGGGCCAAGCACATTTTCAGCATCTGGCGGAAAATGCGCCGTAAGGGTATCGATTTCTCGCAGGTTTACGACGTTCGTGCGGTGCGGATTCTGGTGCCGGAGGTACGCGACTGTTACGCCGCCCTGGGCATTGTCCACACCCTGTGGCGTCATATTCCCAACGAATTCGACGACTACATCGCCAACCCCAAGGAAAACGGATACCAGTCGCTGCATACTGCGGTGATCGGACCCGAGGGCAAGGTGATGGAAGTGCAGATTCGTACCCGTTCCATGCACGAAGAAGCCGAGCTGGGCGTCTGCGCCCATTGGTTATACAAAGGGATGGACCGGGGCAACAAGTCGGTGGGTTACGACGCCAAGATCAACTGGCTGCGTCAGGTGCTTGAGTGGCAGGAAGAGCTGGGTGATATCTCCGGGCTTGCGGACCATCTCAAATCGGATATCGGTTCAGATCGGGTTTACGTGTTCACTCCCGAGGGCCATGTGGTGGATTTGCCCCAGGGTGCAACGCCGGTTGATTTTGCCTATCGGGTGCACACCGAGATCGGCCATGCCTGCCGTGGCGCCAAGGTCAATAACCGCATTGTGCCGCTGACCTATCCGCTGCGCACGGGCGACCAGGTGTCCATCCTTACGTCCAATAAGCAGGCGCCCAGCCGTGACTGGCTCAACCCCAGTCTTGGCTATATCCAGACCTCCCGGGCCCGGGCAAAAGTCACGCACTGGTTCAAGCAGCAGAATCGCGAGCAGAATATCGCCGATGGTCGCGCCATCCTGGAAGACGAATTCAAGCGGCTCTCGCTCTACGACATTGATCTGGACGAACTGGCCCGCAAGGTGAATTACCCGGCGGCGGAGGATATGTTCGCGGCGACAGGGGCCGGAGATCTGCGGCCCACCCACGTGGCGAATGTGGCCCAGCAGATGCTGGAGCCCAAGTCCGAACAGCTGGACCTCAAGCTGAGCTCGAAACCACGCAAGCCCTACGATACCGAAGCCGATATCCAGATCCGCGGTGTGGGTAAGCTGAAAACCCAGGTGGCCAAATGCTGCAAGCCGCTGCCGGGAGACCCAATCGGTGGCTACATCACCGTGGGTCGTGGCGTGACTGTACACCGGCAGGACTGCCTTACCTTCCTCAATCTCAGGGAATTCGAGCCGAATCGGATCATTGAGGTCAGCTGGGGCGGGCAACCGGTGGCGGTTTATCCGGTGGATATAGAGGTGGAAGCCTACGACCGCTCGGGCCTGTTGCGGGATATTACCCAGGTGCTGTCCTCGTCGAAGAGTGACGTGCTGGCCATGAACACCATCTCCAACAAGGACGAGAACACCGCGACCATGACCGTGACCCTGGAAATATCCAGCCTCGAGCAACTGGCGCGCCTGCTGGCCCAGATTCGCAACCTGCCCAACATTATTGATGTCAGGCGGAGGCGGGCGTGACCTATTCCGTCGACGATCTGAAATACCTCATGGCCCGCCTGCGGGACCCTGACACCGGTTGCCCCTGGGACACCCGCCAGACCTTCCGGACAATTGTGCCCCATACCCTGGAAGAGGCCCATGAAGTGGCTGATGCCATAGATCGGGAAGACTATCCCCATCTTGAGGATGAACTGGGAGATCTGCTGTTTCAGGTGATTTTCTACAGCCAGATGGGGCAGGAACAGAATCACTTTGATTTTGATTCGGTGGTGGACAATCTGGTCAGAAAGCTGGTCCGCCGTCATCCCCACGTGTTCCCGGAGGGCACCCTTAATAGCCGCATTGATCCGGGCAACCGGCCGGGTGAAGACTGGATCAAGGCAAGCTGGGAGCGTATCAAGGCCGAGGAAAGAGCGCTCAAACCAGAGGCCGTAGCGGATGATAGCCGGCTCAGTGGTATCGCCCGAACCCTCCCTGCCATGGTGCGCGCTGAAAAGCTTCAGCGCAGAGCCGCCAATCATGGTTTTGACTGGCCGGACATCGAGCCGGTGTTCGAGAAACTCCACGAGGAAATCGATGAGCTCAAAGAGGCCTGGTATGACGCTCGTTCAGGCCGGGGTGAAGTGGAGGCGATAGAAGACGAACTGGGTGATCTGCTGTTTGTCTGCGTTAATCTGGCACGGTTTATGAAGATAAATCCGGAACAGGCGCTGAACAGCACAAATCATAAATTTGAAGCCAGATTTCGTGCTATTGAACAGCACCTGGAAAAGGAAGGTCGCAATTTTGACGACGAGACGCTGGAAGCGCTAGATGTCGTCTGGCAGGCTGTGAAAGGCGTTGAGAAAAAGGCTGACAAAAAGGGCAAAAAAGGGATAAAAAATAACGGATAAGTACAATCCGTTACCATTATACCTGCACCGGGCGTGACCGCTTCGTCTACACTTTGGGTTAAGGATGCACTCCGTTAGTGCACCGGTGGGCCACCAGAAAAAAAGCAGGAGTAACGGCACCATGAAAATTAAAGATCTGGTCAATTACTGGGACAAGCATGCACGAGGGCGCCTGACCCGCGATGCCTACTATGCCAACCTGTCCGACCAGCATCGCAAGCGGCTTGAGAAACTGGCTGCTCTCTACCCGATGAAATCCTCACAGGATCTGATGCGCGATCTGATTTCCGCTGCACTGGATGAGCTGGAAACCAGCTTTCCTTACGTCCAGGGTTCCAAAGTGGTGGCGTTCGATGAAGACGGCTTCGAAATCTATGAAGACAGCGGCATGACCCCGCGCTTTATCAGCCTGAGCCAGAAGCACATCCAGGATCTTAAAGCCCGCCAGTACGAATCGGTGGCTTGAGGAAGGCCGGCTGGCCGCCTGAAATGGGCCAGCGCTGATTTCTCCTGCGGGGTGGTTGAACATCACCCCCGATGAGCATCCCTCGCTCTATTTATCCTTGTTTTCCAGTTTGTCCTTCAGCGGGCTGAGCCTGACCAGGTCGTCCAGCGCTGCCGCAATCATGTCATTCAGAATGTCCGCCTCTGAGCGGTCCGGGTAGAGTTCCGCAAGGGCGGCAATGCGCGCGGCATCTTCCAGTGGGAGTCTCAGGTTATAGTCGTGACTGCGTTCAACCGGTTCTTTTTCGCTTTCCCAGTGCTTGGGCAGATCGGTTACTTTCATGAATACTCCTTGCGGCAAAAGGCGTTAATCGTTATTAGTATCCTTAGTTTACTTCGCTTCCGTCAATTTAAAAGGACGCTATTGTGACAGAGCTGCATCCCGAACTCCGAGAAAACGTTCGAATGCTGGGTGAACTGCTGGGGCAGAGTATTCAGCGCCATCCGGGACAGGAATGCTACGACCTGATTGAAGAGGTTCGTGCTGCCGCCAAGGCAGACCGTCGTCAGGAAAGCGGGTCCGGACAGCGCCTGGTCAACCTGCTGGGCAAGCTTGGCGATGACGAGCTACTGCCGGTTACCCGCGCTTTCAACCAGTTTCTGAACCTGGCAAACCTTGCCGAACAGTACCACAGCATCCGCCGCAAACGGGGCCACGAGTCCGACCTTATGGTGGAGTCGTTAAGCGAGGTTTTTCACCGGTTGATGGACGGCGGTGTCAGCCCAGACGAGCTCCACAAACGGGTGTCGGAGTTGCGCATCGAATACGTGCTGACAGCGCACCCGACGGAGGTGGCCCGCCGCACGCTAATCATGAAATACGATGAAATGTCCGACTGCCTGGCGCGGCTCGATCACGAGGATCTGCTGCCCACCGAGAAAGAGGAAATAACCGACCGTCTGACACAGCTGGTCAACGAAGCCTGGCACACCGATGAAATCCGGCATGAGCGGCCAACGGCGGTGGACGAGGCGAAGTGGGGCTTTGCCGTCATCGAGAACAGTCTCTGGACCGCGCTGCCCAAGTTTCTCAGGAGTCTGGACCGCGCGCTGTCCGAGGCCACTGGCAATGGCCTTCCGCTAGACGCCACCCCCATTCGCATTGCGTCCTGGATGGGAGGCGACCGGGATGGCAACCCCAACGTGACTCACGAAGTTACACGCAAGGTCTTTCTTTTGGGCCGCTGGATGGCGGCGGATCTTTACCTGCGGGACATTCAGTCGCTGCGGGCCGAGCTGTCCATGTGGCAGGCCAGCGACGAACTCAGAGCCGTGGTCGGTGACTCCCGGGAGCCCTACCGTCAGGTCCTGGCAGACCTGCGCGAGAAACTCATCAGAACCCGCGACTGGGCGGAAGCCCGGATCGAGGGCAAATCCGCGGATGATACCGGCATCCTGTTCGAGAACAGCGATTTCACCGGTCCCCTTGAGCTGTGTTATCGCTCACTGGTGGATTGCGGTCTGGAAACCATTGCCAGGGGGCCTCTGCTGGATACCCTGCGCCGGGCCCACACCTTTGGCCTCCCGCTGATCCGTCTGGATATCCGGCAGGAATCCTCCCGCCATGCCGAGGCGGTGGCGGAAATGGTGGACTACCTGGGGCTGGGTGACTACCTGGCCTGGAGCGAGGACGAGCGCCAGGCGTTCCTGGTCAAGGAGCTCCAGGGTCGTCGACCCCTGGTGCCCCGGAACTGGACACCGTCGGAGGAAGTCAGGGAGGTGCTGGCCACCTGCGAAGTGGTGGCCAAGCAGACGCCGGAAGCGCTTGGCTCCTACGTGATTTCCATGGCCAGCAAGCCCTCGGATGTGCTGAACGTCATTCTGCTTCTGCGAGAGGCGGGTATGACCCACCCCATGGGCGTTGTGCCGCTGTTCGAGACCCTGGACGATCTGCGTGGCGCACCGGACAGCATGGCAGCCCTGTATGAAGTGGACTGGTACCGGGAATACTGCAAGGGCAGCCAGGAAGTCATGATCGGGTATTCGGACTCGTCCAAGGATGCGGGCCAGATGATGGCGGCTTGGGCGCAGTATCAGGCCCAGGAGCAGCTTACCGAGGTGGCCGGGCGTTACGGGATCCACCTTACCTTGTTCCATGGTCGTGGTGGCACGGTCGGCCGGGGCGGCGGCCCAGCCAACCGGGCCATTCTTTCCCAACCACCGGGCTCTGTGAACGGCAGTTTCAGAATTACCGAGCAGGGCGAGATGATCCGCTTCAAGTTCGGTCTGCCGCGGCTGGCGGAGCAGAGCCTGACGCTCTATACCACGGCAGTCATTGAAGCCACCCTGGCGCCGCCCCGTGGCCCTGAACCGGAGTGGCGCGAGGCCATGGACTGGCTGACGGAACGCTCGCTCAATGCCTACCGTTCGGTCGTGCGGGAAAACCCCGATTTTGTGCCCTATTTCCGCCAGGTCACGCCGGAACAGGCGCTGGGCAAGTTGGCGCTGGGTAGCCGGCCCGCCCGCAGAAAGCCCGGTGGTGGCGTGGAGAGCCTGCGGGCCATTCCCTGGATTTTCGCCTGGACCCAGATGCGGCTGATGTTGCCGAGCTGGCTGGGCAGCGATGTGGCACTGAAAGAGGCCTTTGCCAACGACAAGGTCCCCGTACTCCGGGAGATGATGGACCACTGGCCTTTCTTCAAAACCTATGTCGATATGCTGGAGATGGTGCTGGCAAAGGCTGACCTCCGGATCGCCAGTCACTATGAGAAAACCCTGGCGGATGATCCACAGCTGCTGAAATTGGGGGAAGATCTGAGGGAGCGCCTGCGCGGATGTATTAGTCATTTGCTGGAACTCAAGCAGCAGGACACATTGCTTGAGCATGAGCCGGTCTTTGCCCACTCGATGAAGGTGCGAAACCCCTACACGGATCCGCTACACTATCTGCAGGCTGAGCTGTTGAAGCGCGATCGCGAAAGCGAGGGTAAGGGTCAGGTTCCGGAGATGGTCGAACGCGCTCTGAAGGTTACAATGGCAGGCATTTCCGCGGGTATGCGTAATACCGGTTAGCGTGCATAACAACAAAGAACTGGCAGAATAGGAGAGCTTCCTTGCCAATAGCACCCAGACTCGAGCGTTTTCTGAGCCTCAAAGGCATTCCCTTTCGGGAACTGCCGACGGAGCCGGCGGCAAATTTTGACGCTGCTGTGACCGCCTCCGGGCGATCTCCCGACGAGTTTGTTCGGGCCAGTCTGATGATTGATATCAACGGTCCGCTGATGGTGGTGCACGCCTACAACAGCAATATCGACCCGGAGCTGGTGCACCGGCTCACGGGTCGTCGCCTCCAGCCATTGACCGCGCGCCAGGCGGCCCGGCTCTTCCTGGACTGTGATGCGGGCTTTATCCCACCGGTGGGCGCGTCCTACGACATTCCGGTTGTGGTTGATGACGACGTTTTCGGTTATTCCAGAGCTGTTATGGCGAGTGGTGCCGATAATGCCCTCTTGGAATTGGACCGAACCTCTCTGGCGAGGGCCCTGAGCGGAGCAACGTCCGGGCATGTGGTGATCCGGGGGCAGAACAATGGGGAAAGAGATGCCCTGACTCTCGAGGAAGTGGCCGATCAGCTCCAAAAGCTATACCGACTGCCGCCCATGCCTGCCCTGGCTCTAAGGATTCTCAGGTTGACGACCAACACCGAGGCATCCGCGAAAGAGCTGGCCGACCTGATCGAATTTGATCCCAGCATGACGGCGCAGATCATGCGCTATGCCGGTTCGGCGCTGTTCAATTATCCCGGCCAGATCAACTCGGTACAGGAAGCCGTGACCCGTGTTCTCGGCTTTGACCGGGTGGCTCACATCGCCTTGGGTATTGCGTCGGTCCGGGCATTCGAGATTCCCCGCAAGGGCATGCTGGGCATGGATGAGTTCTGGCGGCATTCACTCTACTGTGCGTTTCTGAGCCAGCGCCTGGCATCACGTTGCGGTGAAGACAAAGGGCTGGCCTACCTTTGCGGCCTGCTTCACAATTTCGGACTTCTGCTGATCGGGCATCTGTTCCCCTCCGAATTCGACGAATTGAACCAGCTCCGCGAATCCAACCCCGAAGCCAGCATGCAATCCCTGGAGCAACAGGTATTCGGCGCCGGTGACCGGCAGCAATTGCTGGCGGTCGGGCACGGTGCCATTGGCGGTATCCTGCACCGCCTTTGGGAACTTCCAGACCCCGTCGTTAAAGCCGCGGGCATGCACCAGCACCCGGACTACCACGGTGAGCACGAGCAGTATGTGCTTATGGTGCAACTGGCCAATGGGCTGCTGAAAGAGCGCAACATCGGTGACGAGTTCAATCCTGACGATCTGCCGGCCCTGGCTGAATCGCTCGGCCTGACGGAGCAGGATCTTGACACGCTCCGGGACGAGGTCGAGCAGGTTTCCGGGGATCTGGACGCGCTGGCCCGATCCCTGTCATCCTGACGCCCTGTTGCAAACTCCGGAAATGAGTATCTGTGTTGCCCATACGACGGAGGTCCACTTTCTCTGGGGGGTGCGAATTCGTATAATGCTTGGCTTTCTTTGTCAGGTACCGGTGTCAGAGACCCCCTATCTGAACCCTGCCGGAATCGCACCGGAATGAGAGGATGTCGCAAAGCCCGAGGGTTTTGCCGCAGCTTTTCTAACGATAAAGACTATAACGGGAGCAATACCTATGAGAATCATCATGTTGGGCGCGCCAGGCGCCGGCAAGGGGACCCAGGCCCAGTTCATTACCGAGCGTTTTGATATTCCCCAGATCTCCACCGGGGACATGCTTCGGGCGGCGGTCAAGGCCGAGTCTGAACTGGGCAAGCAGGTCAAGGAAGTGATGGCCTCTGGTGGTCTGGTTTCTGATGACATCATTATTGCGTTGATCGAAGAGCGGGTTAAGCAGCCTGACTGCAAGAACGGGTTTTTGCTGGACGGATTTCCCCGCACCATCCCTCAGGCCGAGGCGCTGAAGGATCAGGGTATTGCCATCGACTATGTGGTCGAAATTGCCGTTGACGATGAAGAGATCGTCAGCCGTCTGTCCGGACGCCGGGTGCATGAAGCCAGTGGACGGATCTATCATGTCAAATACGATCCACCGAAATCCGAGGGTAAGGATGACCAGACCGGTGAGCCTCTGATGCAGCGTGAAGACGACAAGGAAGAGACCGTTCGCAAGCGCCTTCAGATCTATCATGAACAGACAGCACCTCTGGTCAATTACTACCAGGACTGGGCGAAAAGCGATCCTGCCAGCGCGCCAAAATACGTTCGGGTTGAAGGCGTGGGCGGCCTGGATGACATCCGCGACCAGATTCTGACGCAACTGAAGTAATCCTGTGAACCTGCTTGCCGTCGATACATCCTCGGAAGGATGTTCTGCCGCGCTGATCTGTGGTGGGCAGGCAACCGGCCGCTCGGAAATCGCTCCCCGCGGCCACACGCGTCTGCTGATGCCGATGATCCGGGGGCTGTTAACCGAAGCCGGCATCACGCCTGCTGATCTTGATGCACTGGCCTTTGCCTGCGGCCCGGGTTCGTTTACTGGTGTACGCATTGCCACCGGTGTTATCCAGGGGCTGGCTTACGGGCTCGAGATTCCGGTTGTGCCGGTATCGTCACTCCAGGCTGTAGCCGCGGGCGCTGTGGAAAGATTTGGTCTGGCAGACGGCGATGGTGTTGCCGTTGCCTTTGATGCCCGCATGGGCGAAGTCTACTGGGCCTGTTTCCAGTGCCGCTCTGGCCGGCCGGAACTTCTGGGCGCCGAGCGCGTGTGCCCGCCCGCAAACGTGTCCCTTGCGGCTGATGTAACCCGCTGGTGGGGTGCAGGTAGTGGCTGGGCCCTGCAGCAGGATTTTCCGGCTGACGTCGTGGCTGCGATGGTCTCTGTAGACGACAGCCTGATTCCCCAGGCCAGTCGCGTCGCGCAGCTTGCGTCCGAGGCCTTTGTTGCAACGGGCGGCGTTGCGGCTGCCGAAGCTCAACCGGTCTATATCAGGGATGAAGTGGCGTGGAAAAAACTACCCGGCCGCTGAGTTTCCCGTCTTTTCCTACCATACGGATCTGATCTCCATGGAATTATGGCAAATCATTGTGCTTGCAGTGCTGCAGGGAGTGACCGAATTTCTGCCCATCAGCAGCTCGGCGCACCTGATTCTGCCCTCCCAACTGCTGGGCTGGCCGGATCAGGGGCTGGCTTTCGACGTGGCGGTTCATGTGGGCACTCTGGCGGCAGTGATCTGGTATTTCCGCCAGACCGTGGCCCAGCTTACCGGTGCCTTGTTCGTGGATACCACCCAGCGCCGCATCGGCCCGGATAGCGGTCTGGCCTGGGCGGTGATTGCAGGTACCATACCCGCCGGCCTGGCTGGCATCCTTCTTAACGATGTTATTGAAACCACACTGCGCTCGGGGCTCGTGATTGCCACCTCCACCATGGGCTTTGGTCTGGTGTTGTGGTGGTCAGACGCGGTCGGTCGCCGTGCCCGGTCCCTGGATAGCCTGAGGCTGAAAGATGCTCTCGTGATTGGTGTTGCCCAGGCTCTGGCACTGATTCCGGGAACTTCCCGTTCCGGCATTACCATTACTGCCGCACTCTTTCTGGGGTTTAATCGCGAGTCGGCGGCACGTTTTTCATTTCTGCTTTCAATTCCCCTGATTCTTGCCGCAGGGCTGCTGAAAACCCTTGAGTTGATCGAGCAGGGTGGGGCCACCGATTGGGCCGGCATTGCTCTGGGAACGGGGCTGTCTTTTATCAGCGCTGTCATCTGCATCCACCTGTTCCTGACCTTTCTCGAGCGCCTTGGCCTCCTGCCCTTTGTGATTTACCGCCTGCTGCTGGGCGCGATCCTGTTCCTGATGTTGCTGTAACAAATGCTTTCATAACAGGTGCTTTTAAATCACTCAGGTATCTTCCATAATCTGGATTCTGTGACTGATAACCCGGTGTGGCATCGATGATCGGCGGAATTAATCCCAACAGTAACCTGGCTTACCAGGCTGGCAATAACTCGCCCGCCCGTGAGCGTAGTGATGTGGCCCGGGCGCCGGCGTCGACCGCGGACGACAGCCAGGCCCGCGTTCGCCGTGACCTTGCCGATGCATCCCCTGCCGCCGTTGAATCCCGCCCCGGTTCGCCGTCCGACTCTACAGACCGTCGGGTTGAGGCACGCCGTGCCGCTGAGGATATCCGCCTGGAACGATTCCGGGCCGATGATGTCCCACTGAATACCTCCCGCGCTCTGGCTACGTTTGCGAACGTAGCTGCCCCTTCAGAAGCTCCTGACGGCCTCATTACCGGCATTGATATCCGCGTTTGATGGTTTCCACGCCTGACCCATCCGGTCTGGCCATCGGCCACAGTGCCCTGGGCGATGCCTGGCAGGCGAAGGCGCTGGCGGAGGATCTGGCGGTTCCCTTTCTGGGACAGGTGAAACCAAAACAGGTGAACAGCGCCTCGCTCCTGCTTTATTCCGATGATCAGGGCCTGTCCCTGCAATTGACCGGCAAGGGCGCTCCTGGCCCGGTCCGGGCGGAATTTGTCAGCGGTAAGGCCGGTTACCGGCGGGAGCACGGCGGCGGAACCGGCCAATTGATCGCCAAAGCCGTGGGCCTGCAAAAGACCAGACAGACCCTGCACATCCTTGACGCCACCGCCGGTCTTGGGCAGGACGCTTTCGTGCTGGCGTCACTGGGGTGCCAGGTTACGCTGTTTGAGCGTTCGCCAGTCATTCACGCGATCCTTGCGGATGGCCTGGCAAGGGCAGCAATGAATGAACAGTGCGCCGATATTGTCGGGCGCATGCGCCTTGAAGCCGGAGACAGCCTCGAATGGCTTCAGAGGCGAGAGGCAGACTCAGTGGATGTTGTCTATCTGGATCCGATGTTTCCCCACCGGGACAAATCAGCTCTGGTAAAGAAAGAAATGCAGGTGTTCCGACAGGTGGTGGGGGATGATGACGATTCTGACGCCCTGCTCGAGGCGGCCCTCGCAGTTGCCCGATACCGAGTTGTGGTCAAGCGCCCCCGCAAGGCCGAGCCGCTGAACGGCCCGGCAGTCACAGCGCGTATAGAAGGCAAGAGCAGTCGCTTTGACGTCTACTCCCTGAAGGCATTGCCGACCGCCACCTGAATCGGTCAGGCGCCCAGCATGGTTACCTGCTGGATGGCCTGGCGCTTCTCCACGCTCAGCACCAGACGGGCATCTTCCGCCACTTCATCCAGTGCCTCGCTGTAGCAGAGCAACCCGTCCTCATCCCTGGTGACGACGCCGTTGTTCTGCAGACTTTTGATAAAGTTGCGGAACAGGGTCTTGTCGAAGAACTCCGGCGCGTTCAGGCCGAACAGGATCGACATGCGTTCGGCCAGCAGGGTGCACTGGTCTTCCAGTTCTTCCGCAGTGACCTTGCCGGACCCGTACCGGCGCAGCACGCCAATGGCGATGTGGTAGCGCTCGAGGGTCTGGATAATGAAGCGGGACAGCACACGCAGGCGCAGCATGGCGTCGGTGCCTTCTTCCGGCCGGCTGACAATGCCTTTGCCCTCTTCGAACAGCAGCCCCTTCTGTACCAGCACGTCGACCCAGTTATTGATCACTTCCGGGATGTCTTCATTGGAATATTTGAGGAACAGCTCGGATTTCAGGTAGGGGTAGGCGACCCCGGCCAGGAACTCGATCTTTTCGCGGCTCAGGGACTGCTTGTTCTCGAACAGGCTGGCGATCAGCGACGGCAGCGCAAACAGGTGCTGGATGTTGTTCCGGTAGTAGGTCATCAGAATGGCGTTGCTGCCTTCCAGCGCGATGATGTCGCCAAGTTTCTGGGGCTTGCGGGTGATCAGGCCCATGTTCTCGCAGTAGGCCACCCAGCTCTCGCCGTTGCCTTCTGGCAGAGTTACTGTGTCGGCGTAAGGGTAGCTACTCAGCAGGTCAGCGTACTGGTCCATCAGGCGTGTCAATTGCATCTCGTCCATCGCAAGCCGTTCTGCGCCCAGCAGCGCCGTGGCGGTCAGCCCGATGGGGTTCACCGCAACCGAGGCGTTAATATGCGACGCGACCCGGCTGGAAAGCTCGCTGACGACTTCGTTCAACCAGAGCGGCCGGTATTCCGGGCCATAGGCTTCCTGGCGCCAGCTGGGATGCACCTCGTCCAGCACGTCTGCCAGTGGGATGGCTTCGCCGAAGTTCACCGCCACCTGTCCGAAGGAGTTACTCAGTTTCCGAACGGTTTTGGCCAGGGTGAAGATGTTCTCTTTTTCCTTTTTCTTGCCCCGCAACTCACCCAGGTAGGAGCGACCTTCCATAACCTTTTCGTACCCGAAGTAGACCGGCACGAAAACGATGGGTTTGCGATGGTCCCGCAGGAAGCTGCGCACTGTCATCGACAGCATGCCGGGGCGGGGCTGAAGCATGCGCCCGGTGCGGCTGCGCCCGCCTTCCACAAAGTACTCCACGGAATAGCCGCGGGAGAACATAACGTGCATATATTCGTTGAACACGGTGGCGTAAAGCGGGTTGTCCTTAAAGCTGCGGCGCATGAAGAAGGCACCGCCACGGCGGAGAATGGGCCCGACGATTGGCATGTTCAGGTTGATGCCCGCGGCAATGTGCGGTGGCATCAGGCCGTTCTTGTAGAGCACATAGGACAGCAGCAGATAGTCGATGTGTGAGCGGTGGCAGGGCACATAGACCACGGCATTATCCTGAGCGGCTTCCTTTGCCACGCCGATATTATTAACGGCAATGCCTTTATAGATGCGGTTCCACAGCCATGACAGCACCACTTCCAGAAAACGGATGGTGACAACCGACATGCTGGCGGCTATTTCGTCGGCGTACTTGTACGCTTTCATCCGCACCTTTTCAGGTTTCATGTCTTTCTCTATCGCTGTCTCCCGGATTGCCTCCTTGACCGCCGGCGTGCGAATCAGGCCGCCCACCAGAGTGCGGCGATGGGACAGGTCCGGGCCCAGAACCGCCTGGCGAACCCGGCGGAAGTGGGTACGCAGAATTCGGGCCAGTTTGCGGTTGGCCCGCTCCTGGCTGTGTCGATACTCGGAGACGACCTGTTGCAGAGACAGGGGCGCGTTGAACTGAACATAAGTGCTGCGCCCGTGAAGCAGAATGATCAGCAGCTTCTGCAGTCGACCGGCCACGGACCAGCTGTCGGACAGCACCAGCTTGACCAGCGACTTTTCCTTGTCCGGCGAGCGCCCCCAGAACAGTGATACCGGTACGATCTGCACATCCTGGTCCGGGTGTTCCAGGCCGTGGTGAACCAGTGCCCTGAATTCGCTGGTCTGAACCGGTGTGCGCCGACGCCGCGAGCGCCCGTTACTGCGTCCGTAGAGAAAGAAAAACGAATGGTTGGGGCCGTTTTTGACCGGCAATGATGACTCGGCGCCGGGCAGATTCGCGCGAAGCACTTCCTGCTCCAGCACCAGGCGGCTGGACAGGGACGCGTACTGCAGAACGTAGCAAACCGGTTTGTCGGGATCGATTCCCAATGCCTCGGGATCAGCGCCGCTGACGTCTGTTCGAACCCAGAGAAACAGGATCTTGCGCAGAAACGTCAGGATCAGGCTGTAAAGGCCCTGAAAAAATCGCATATAGGATGGCTCCGGTTCACCAAAACAGGCGCTAAGTTTACTCGCTTGCGAGAAGCGCTGAAAGCCGTGTTCGCGTTCGGTTGTCCTGCGGGTGTGTGGTACATTTCAGACTTTAAACCAATTCTTTTCTGGATTCTGACTATGACGCAGTGGACTCCCGGTTGGTCTGAAGCAAGCCCGGCCGCTTCGGATTTTGTCCTGGCGGTTGCCGACGGGCAGATTGCACGTCCCCGTGAGGGATGGCTGCACAGCTGGGAAGCCATTGAGCCCCTGACAACCGGCGCTCTGGGGCCGGTGTACGTAGGGCAATTCAGTGATCGTCCCGTCTTCGCTGCGGAGGTGGCAGTGGCCGGTCTTCCGCAGACTGCGGAGCTGGTGAGCCTTCGCGATGCCCTGATCCTGACGGAGCAGGCGCCAGCTGAACTCTTGAGTACCGGGTTCCAGGTATTGCAGTGGTGGCGGGATCACCAGTTTTGCGGCCGCTGTGGATCTACCACCCAGAGTCATCCGCGGGAGAGAGCCCGTTGGTGTGAGATCTGTAGCATCCCCTGGTATCCCCGGTTGGCACCCTGCATCATCGTCGTGATCCGCCGTGGCGATACCCTGCTGCTGGCCCGTTCGTCGCGCATCAAGCGGCACTTTTTCAGCCTGATCGCCGGCTTCGTGGAGCCCGGGGAAAGTATTGAAGCGGCGGTTGCCCGGGAAGTGAAAGAAGAAACTGGGCTGGACGTGACAGGCATCCGCTACCAGCATTCCCAGCCCTGGCCGTTTCCCCACCAGCTGATGCTGGGTTTCTTTGCCGACTACGCCGGTGGGGAGCTGGTTCTGCAGGAAGATGAGCTGGCCGAGGCGGACTGGTTCCGGCCCGGTGAATTGCCGCCGGTCCCTCCGGTAACCACCATTTCGGGTCGGCTGATCCGGTCCATGGAGGAAGAGATTCTGGCGTCGGGGACATCCTCGTGACCAGTCCGCGGGTGCTGGTATTTGACTCCGGTATCGGCGGGCTAAGCATTGCCGGCTGTATCCACCGGGCTTTGCCATCCGTGCGTCTGGTTTATCTGGCGGACAGCGCTGGGTTTCCCTATGGCGGCCAGTCGGAAGCCGTGGTGGTTGACCGCAGTCGGACGCTCATCCGCCAGGCCCTTGAAGACTTTCCCTGTGACGTGGTGGTGGTGGCCTGCAATACCGCCAGCACCGTGGTGCTTCCTGCGCTCAGGTCGATGACGAACATCCCGGTTATCGGGGTGGTTCCGGCCATCAAGCCGGCGGCAGGGGTATCGTTAAACCGCCGTATCGGCATTCTGGCTACGCCCGCAACCGTTGCCAGGCCGTATCTCGCCGGGTTGATCGACGACTTTGCCAGTGACTGCCTGGTCGAGCGTATCGGCCTTCCGGACCTGGTGTGCTGGATCGAGGGTCAGGTCTGCGGCGAGACGCTGCCCTCGGAAGCGTTGAGCGAGGGACTTCAGCCTTTCCGGGATACAGGGGTGGACACAGTCGTTCTGGGCTGCACCCATTACCCACTGGTGGCGCCACTGCTGAAAGAGCTGCTGCCGGAGGTGAAGTTCTGGGTGGATTCCGGCGACGCCATTGCCCGTCGGGTGATCTGGCTGCTGGAACAGGGTGGATATGAACCTGATGATCAGGCCGCACCCGAACGCCAGATGCCTTTCGAACAGGTTCTTTTTACCGGCCGTTTGCCGGCGGGGCTGGAGAAATATCTGGAGGAATTGGGGCTGCCGGCCGGCCAGTTATTGGGCAACTGGCCGGCAGAGGGCAGAATCAGATCAGCCGGGTCAGCCTGAACATGGCAAGGAATTCCAGCGCCGGGATCGAACGGCGATGACAGCAGTAAGTCTTGAATACCTCACCCCGGAATCGTGACTTGGTAAATTCCAGCCCCTTGAAGTTGTAGAGGAAATTTCCTTTCTCATACACCCCGTGCATGATCTTTTTCAGCAGACGGCTTTCCTGGTGCTCCGTTTCCGAGTGCAGCGACAGGGGGATCAGCCCCAGGTCCAGGAAGGGCACGCCTTCTTCCCGGAATACTTCCATGGCGTGGGCCATCAGTGTATAGAAAATGCCCTGACGGAAGTCCGCATTGGCCCGGGAAATATTGGGCACGTAGCTGACGATCTCGTTATTGCGATAGATCGGGTCGAAGTAGATAAAGCCAACGGCTTTTCCGTCCTGGTAGGCGTAGAAATGGCGCTCGTTTTCCCGGTATTCCATTTCCATGGGACGGATCAGAAAGCGGATTTCCTTGCTTTTGCACTTGCGGGTGCGAATCCACGCGTCAGAGATTTCCCGGGTGTGGTCATCACTGAAGCGTTCCTTGACGGAGATTCCGTTTTTTTCGGCCTGGTTCAGGGCGGTTCTGAGAATCTGCTTTTTCTTGCCTGACAGCGACCAGCTTTTCAGATTGATGCGGGATTCGCTGCCGAACTGGGTGCCATAGAGACCGAAACGACGGTAGAGAAAGTCGACGACCGGCTTGGAAACCTGAATATAGCAGGCGTTGGGGAAACGCTGATGGAATTTCTCCAGGATAACCTCGAACTGCTCCGGGTCGGCGACCGGGTCCGACAGAACAAAAATCCCGCCCCATTTGCGCATGTAGGCAATGTAGCCGATGCCTGGTACATCGAAATAGGCCATGCCCGGCTGCAGGGTAGAGAATGACTGGGAGTGCAGACCGTGCTTTTTCAGGTAGCCGACCCGCTCGGAGTGGGTAAACGCACCTGCGTCGGTTGATCGTATGCCGTCCAGCGATAGAATCTGATCCGTCATTGTGAATTCTCCCCTGTTATTGTTTTAGTGCCCTTCCAGTCGTTCGGCCATCAGGCCCGCTTTTGCCCGAGAATTGACCAGTAGCAGTTCATGTTCAGCAGTTTGAAATGCTTCTTTTCGGTGACATCCAGGCCAAGGCGCTGCATGTGCTCGGGGTAGTTGTAAATCTTGTGGAAGGCATTGTTGGCCAGCAGCCAGAAAGTGAAAACGGCCATGTACCAGTAGAGCTTCTTGAACATCCGGGCAACGATATTGCCGGTGGGGTAGCAGAAGTCGCCTACGACAATCCGTGCCTCTGGCTTGCCCAGGCGGATCAGGTGTTCCAGAACCCGCACCATCATGTCCTCGTCAAAGACGTTCAGGAAAAAGTTGGCCACCACCATGTCGTACTGGTCGTAGTCGTCAACTTTCATGATGTCGCTGTGGATGCGACGGATAGTCAGATGCGGCGCTTCCTCCTGCTGGGCATCACCAAACTTGCGCAGCATGGTTTCCGACAGGTCGACAACCGTGACGTCGGCGCCGAGCTCCGCGGCGCGAATGGCATCGCGGCCGTGGCCTACCCCGGCGAAGAGAATGCGGTCGCCGGGTTTGACGGTTTCCACATCCAGCATGGCGGTCTTGCAACGGTGGATGTTCTTGCCGCTGTACAGGTTGCTGAGAAAATCGTAGACCGGTCCGATGTATTTGTATTTATCGCGCATGCCACTTCCGCCTGTTCAGATCGATTCGGGGATTTCCCGAGAAAGCACTTAATGATTTGAGCTTAGAGAAGTGACAGGTCCAATTGTGTGCAGTACTGCGCATTTCCGGATACACAAAGTTACGCTTGGCAACATTTTGCAAACCAGATCAACATTTTAAATCAGACTGTCCGACAATGGATTATCGAAAAACAGAGCCATTGGAAGAGGGCTAACGCGGGGGTGTTCTGATGGGTATTTCGCTCAGAAAGAAGCAGCGCGGGCGGGTACTTGACCCAGGATTTTTTCAATGACCTCTTTCGGCCGGGCCGGGCCGTAGTAAAAACCCTGCACCTGATGGCATCCGAGATTTTTCAGATAGGCCAGCTGTTCATCAGTTTCCACGCCTTCGGCCACAATTTCCAGGCGCAGGCCGTGAGCCATGGCAACAATAGCGTTGACGATACAGGCCTCGTCTTCGCCGCTGCGGATGCCTTTGACGAAGGACTGGTCCACCTTGAGGGTGTGGATGGGCAAGCGGTGGATATAGTTCAGTGACGAATAGCCGGTGCCAAAATCATCAATTGCAATACGCACACCCAGGTTAGCGAGTTCCCGCAGCTTCTGACTGATGTGCTCCAGGTCTTTCATGATCACGTTTTCCGTGATCTCGATTTCCAGGTTTGACGGCGGGAAATGATGCACGCGAAGCTGGTCCATCAGGGTGCTGACAAACCGCGGGTGTTCAACCTGTAGGGGCGAAAGATTGACCGCAAGCCGCAGGTCCTTGTGGCCGTCCCGGATCCACTGACCAACGTCGCGGCAGGCAATATCCAGAACCCGTTCACTGAGGCGCCCGATCAGTTTGGTCTCTTCCGCCAGGGGCAGGAAGTCCCGAGGATAGAGCAGGCCCTGTTCCGGATGTTCCCAGCGCACCAGAGCTTCCAGACCGACTACGCAATCGGTGGTGGAGCACACCTGGGGTTGGTAGAAAACCCGCAGTTCATCACGATCCAGCGCCAGCCGCAGATCCCGCTCCAGGTTGAGGCGGTCGGCCGTATCGACCGACATGGTCTCTGAGAAGAATCGGTAACCGTCCTTTCCCCGCGCCTTGACGTGGTACATGGCGATGTCGGCGTTCTGAATCAGCTGATCCATGGAATCCCCGGCCTCGGGGTAGATGGCAATGCCAATGCTGACGCCAACGAACACTTCGTGACTGCCGAGCTGGAACGGCTCGCGCAGGGCGGTGATCAGCTTTCTGGAAATCTGGCGGGCGTCTTCATGACTGTGGATCGACGGCAGCAGCAATGTGAATTCATCGCCGCCAAAGCGGGACAGGGTGTCGCCCTTGCGCAGGCACTGCTCAAGGCGATGGGTGACTGCCTGAAGGAGTCGGTCGCCCATGGCATGCCCCAAGGTATCGTTGATCACCTTGAAACGGTCCAGGTCCAGGAACATCACCGCCAGTTTCTGTTCGCTTCTGCGTGCGTGGGTAATGGCGAGATCCAGACGGTCCTTGAACAGAGCCCGGTTGGGGAGTCGAGTTAGCAGGTCATGGTAGGCCTGGAAGTTGATAAAGGCCTCGGCCTCCTTGCGTTCGGTAACGTCCCGGGCGGTGCCATAGTAGCGCGCTTCGCTGCGGTGGCTGATCTCTCCGTCGTCCTGGGGCCAGGTCTCGGGAGATATGGGAAACGCGGTAATCTCAAAGTGTCGCGTGGCCTTGCGGCTGCCACGGGTTTTCAGCCGTACCTCAAGGGTTCTGGGGTTGTGGGCGGAAATATTGGGGCCGGTGAGGGCATAGGTGCCCCGGGCCAGATCACGGTTGTCGAGGATCTGACGAAAGTGCCGCCCCAGAAGTTCAGACTGCTGATATCCAAGCAGGCTTTCGACCTTGCTGTTCACGAAACAGAAGCGGCCCCGCTCGTCGAGCATGAACACGATATCCGGCGAGCTGTTAACGATATAGCGGTGCAGTTCCTCAGATTTTTCCAGCCGCATGCTGACGTGCTCGTGGGCACGGATCAGCGAACACTTACTCAAAACATTGTGTACGGTGGCCAGCAGTTCTTCGGGGTCAAAGGGTTTGCGGATGTAGTCCAGAGCGCCGCGGCGGAGGGCCCGGCTGACCGCGGCGAAGGAGCTTTCACCGCTGACAACAATCACCCCGCAGTCAGCCTGGGCCGCAGAGAGTTTCTCCATGACATCAAAGCCGTCCACGTCCGGCATGCGAAGGTCGAGCATGGCAAGATCGAAGGTGTGGTCCTTGATCACCCGGAGCGCCGCGCGGCCTCCCTCGGCTTCCGTCACGTCATGGCCTTCCTGCGTGAGCAGTGAGGACAGGCTTTTGAGTAACCTCGGGTCGTCATCAACCACCAGGATTCGTGCTGCCTGTCGTTCGCCAGGAGTCTTCTCGATGCTCACAGGTGTCATGTCAGTTCGCTCGTCGTCTATTCTTCAGCCACTTTGTTTTTATCTGCCATCGGAAACAGCACTCTGAATGCCGTTCCCGCACTTCCTGTGCGGCAGTTAACGATGCCCTCCATGTCATCCACAAGTTGTTTCACAACGCTCAGACCCAGGCCTCCATGGCCCCGGCCTTTGGTACTTTTAACCGGAGAGAAAAGGTTTCTCTGTATGTCGGGGGACAGGCCCTCTCCGGTATCTGATACTTCCAGCTCGACCCAGGTGCGATTACTTTGCCACACCGGCGCAACGCTACGAATACTTACCTTACCACCGTCTGTCATATCGTCCAGAGCCTCGGCAGCATTGCGAACCAGGTTGATAACGATCTGTCGGACAATGGCCGCGGGCGCTGCGATTGTTGTTGGATCTTCGCACAGTTGTAAGCTCAAAGTCTTTTTTTCGTCGCTGAACAGTCCGTCTTCCAGCAGGTCCCGCAGAACCTTGAGTTCTTCATTGAGATCGCAGTCTTCCGAGTGCCCGGCGCTCGGATTGTGCCAGCTCTTGCCGATCTGTAGCAGCAGGTCACCGGCGCGGTCCAGTTCTTCACGGATGACGTCCAGTTGCTGGTGCACATCGGTGTCGTCCAGTCGGTTACGCAACTGGTAGATATACTGGCGGATGATGGTCAGCGGATTACTGACTTCATGAACCTGACGGCGGATCGCCTGTTGCGCCAGTTCGTCGGTCATGGCGTCCTGACGGTTTTCGGCACCTGCCTGAAGATCGCTCAGTACCCGGGATAGCTGAAAGCAGAATAGCCGGCCGATTTCCTCTGCCTGCTGCGCCCCCTCGGTGTCGGTGCCGATGATGAACACGCCGGCGCATCGATCGCCCCCGGTTACCGGTAGCGCCACCAGCGAGGGAGCATGCAACAGGTTCATCAACTGGCGGTCGAGAACGCTGGGCTCCCGGTCGCCCAGAATGAGCGGGGCGATGGTTGTGTAGGCTTCGGTCAGCAGGCTGCTGGCAGGGCTGGCACTGACGCTCAGGTCTGCGGGTTCGCCGTTGCTGGCGGAATACAGGGTCAACTCATTATCCGTGCCACCAAAATAGAGTGAGGGCAGGCCGGTGATCAGCGTCAGGCTGGTGACCGTTGCGGCGAGACATGCCTGGGTGCTGTCCTGCAGCGGAGACAGGTCAAGGGCCTGTGTTGCCATGGCCTGGCGCAGAACCGTCTGTTTGAGTTTCTCATGAGAGGCGCGGGCGTCATAATCCGCTGAAAGAGGGATCCCCAGAGACTTGGCAACCCCCTCGACTTCCTGATCAATGCGGCGGTTGATTTCCCGGGTCAGCTCTTCGTTTAGTCCGAAAATAGTGCCGGCGGCTGCAATCCCGGCGGCATCTGACTGGGCCAGCCTTGTCGCCAGGCTGATCAGCTTCACCAGGTGGCCGGCATCGCGGATGTCTGCGGGCAGTGCCTGCTGGTAAAGCATGGCATCGGAAGCCATGGGGCCAAGGCCCCAGTCACTCACCAGCTTGGCGGCGATTTCCGACTGATGGTCAAAATAGTATTGCTGGATATCGCCCGGCGGTGTTTTCAGGGCAATCAGCTCACCAACGTTGTGCAACATGCCCAGCATGAAGGCCTGGTCCGGCTCGGGGTAGCGGGTCAGGGTGGCCAGGGCCCGTGCGGTCATGGCGGTAGTGAGGGAGTGCCGCCAGAAATCCCGCAGTTGCTGCCACTGGTCAGCTCCCAGTTCGTAGAGAATCTGACGCAGCGCCGCCGTCAATACGAGGGTATGAAAACGGTGAGTACCCAGGCGCAGTAGCGCCTGATCAATGGATCGTATCTGGGTATAGGCGCCGTAGAGAGAAGAGTTGGCCAGAGCCAGAATGCGTGATACCAGGGCCGTATCGGCAGAAACGATTTCGCTGATGGTGCGATAACTTTCCTCCTGATGACAGGCTTCCAGGGCACGAAGGGTTACCTCCGGCAAACTGGGAAGCTGGATGTCAGGAGCGATTTCCATAAACCTGCCTGTCCTTTGGCCTGGCCTTTTTGCCAAGTCTGACTGTTTATTGATCACCAATCATTTTGAGATTAGTCAAAAAAACGCATTATTAAAGAGTTAGCGCTGGTTTTTTGAGCAAAGTATTAACCAGGATGTGACGCATGTAAACTTTTTACACGTATTTTTTTCCGCTTGCGACCGTTTATTTGAATGTTTATGGGGCCCGTTTGGCTACAGTCTTTCAATCGTTACGGGTACACTGTTTTGAATACTCCAGTTTGGTTTATTAAAGCAAAGGCTATGGACTCGCTCGCTGATCAAAAGGGACTCATGACGGATCGCACTTCAGCCCCACAGGCTCGCAGGCAGCCCAGGACGCTGGCCATTACCGGTGGCAAGGGCGGCGTGGGCAAAACCTCTGTGGCGCTGAACCTCGCACTGACTCTGGCCCGCGACGGGTCGAAAGTTCTGCTGCTGGACGGCGACACGGACCTTGCCAATGTCAGCATCATGCTGGGGCGCTACCCGCAACGTACACTAGCTGATGTGATGGCCGGTACCAGTTCGCTGGAAGACGTCATAATGACGGCGGAATATGGCATTCATATTATTCCCGGCGCCTCCGGGGTCGACCAGTGCGTTGATATGGAGGCTGCAGACAGCCTGCGGGTGCTGAAGGCACTGTCTCAACTTGAAAAGCGCTATGACTATGTGATCACCGATACCGCCTCCGGCCTTCAGGCCACTGGTATGCACATGATTGCAGCGGCGGAACTGGCTTGCGTGGTGGTCACGCCGGATCCGGCTTCACTGACCGATGCGTTTTCACTGATCAAGCTGCTGATTCGCCGAGGCTACCGCCGTACACCCAGCATTCTGGTGAATATGGCCCAGGGAGCCAGTCAGGCGCGAACCGTTTTTCAGCGTCTTGAAGGGGCGGCCCAGCGACACCTTGGCATTTCGCTGCATTATCTGGGCGGTATCTGGCGGGATGAAACCCTCCGCCAGTCTGTTCTTAATCAGCGTCCTGTGGCGCTGCTGCCCGAATCCGATCCCTCCTGCCGCCAGTTCCGCAGTCTCTCGGACATGCTGAATGTGCGCTTCCGGCAGATCTCTCCCAAGAAGGCAGGTGTCGCCGCCTACTGGTACAGGGTGTCCGGCAAGGGCAAGGTGGCAGAGCCTTCAGCTGTATCAGAGCCTTCAGCTGGATCGGAGCCTTCAGCAAGCACCCAGTCCGCTCCGACATCATCCGAGCCCGAGGCGGTTGCCGAATCGGATATTCAGGCCTGCCAGAGACTGATCGGGGATCTGAGCGAATTGATCGCCGCCAGTGGCGATGCATCATTGCTGCGTTATGAGGCGTTTAACCGGTTTTTTGCACTCTTGGGGCGCACCATGGATGAGGACACGGTTGAAATCCTTCAGACCGGTTTGGCCTCTCTGCCGTGGGAAAATCTCAACCAGGATCAGCGCCGCCAGTTCGCGACCCACCTGCGCCATCTTGCCAGGGAGGTCGAGCCGGTTTCAGCTGCCGCCAGGGCGTCAGCGCCGACACCACCTGCCGCATCCTCGCGTCAGGAGCCCTACTACGATCGCATCAGCTTTGGCGAGCAGAGCCGCCTGATCAGGGCCCTGAAGGAACAGCCTTCCGACATCACGCTGGATCAGCTTCTGCGATCCCTCTCCAGAGACGACAGGGACCGAAACTGAGCAATATCGCGCGGTTTCGGAATGTCTGTAGAAATACGTCATTTTATTAACGATTTTTGTAGCGTAATTTTGCTGTGTGTCACCGCGCCGTCATGGCACCTGTGTAAAAATGATGTCTGTATAAAAATTGGCCTACAAAATGCAGTTCATGGAATGAACAGGCGTTGACCTTTCCCGCAGTCGTTGAAGCACGGTCGCGGACAAATACTTCTGCAAACACATTTGGATGAGATGGAGTTCTCGATATGGCGAATAAACAGACCACCTCTGGGGAATCAGCCTCAGGCGTTCTGGAGCAACTGAGCGGTAAACACGTGCTGATTACCGGCACTACCGGCTTTTTGGGCAAGGTTGTGCTGGAGAAGCTGATCCGGGCAGTACCGGAGATCGGCGGCATTCACCTGCTGATCCGTGGCAACCGGAATCACAGTGATGCCCGCAGCCGCTTCCTCAACGAAATTGCCACCTCGTCTGTTTTCGATCGCCTGCGGCACGAAGATAACGATGCCTTTGAGTCCTTCATGGATTCCCGAATCCATTGTATAACCGGCGAGGTTACCGAACCCCGCTTTGGAATGGACACAGCCGCATTCAAAAAGCTGGCCGGCAACATTGACGCCTTTGTTAACTCTGCCGCCAGCGTCAATTTTCGTGAAGAACTCGACAAGGCCCTTCAGATCAACACGCTCTGCCTCAACAACGTGGCAGCTCTGGCCGATCTGAACCCGGACATGGCCGTCATCCAGGTGTCCACCTGCTACGTCAATGGCAAGAATTCCGGCCAGGTCACCGAGTCCGTCATCAAGCCCGCCGGCGAAGCCATTCCCCGCAGCACCAACGGCTACTACGAGATTGAAGAGTTGGTACATCTGCTGGAGGACAAGATCGCCGACGTTCGGGCCCGCTATTCCGGGAAGGCTCTGGAGAAAAAGCTGGTGGAACTGGGTATCCGTGAGGCCAACCAATATGGCTGGAGTGATACCTACACCTTTACCAAGTGGCTGGGCGAGCAGTTGTTGATGAAGGCGCTGGCCGGCCGGTCACTGACCATCCTGCGCCCGTCGATTATCGAGAGCGCCCTGGAAGAGCCGGCGCCGGGCTGGATTGAGGGCGTCAAGGTGGCCGATGCCATCATCCTTGCCTATGCCCGCGAGAAAGTGTCGTTGTTCCCGGGCAAGCGCAGCGGCATCATTGATGTGATACCGGTGGACCTGGTCGCCAACGGCATCATCCTGTCTATGGCAGAAGCGCTGGCGGTCCCCGGTAAACGGCGCATCTACCAGTGCTGCAGCGGAAGTTCCAACCCACTCTCGTTGGGTGAGTTCATTGATCATGTCATGGCGGAAGCCAGGCACCACCACGACGATTACCAGCAGCTGTTTTACCGTAAGCCCACCAAGCCGTTTCTCGCGGTCAATCGCCGGCTGTTCGATATGGTGGTCGGAGGACTTCGCGTGCCCCTCTCTTTTGCCGATCGGGCGTTGCGGCTGACGGGCCAGAACCGGGAGCTGAAAATGTTGAAGAACCTGGACACCAGTCGTTCACTGGCGACCATTTTTGGATTCTACACAGCGCCTGACTACATCTTCAGAAACGATTCATTGCTGGCGCTGGCCTCGAGAATGGGAGAGCTGGACCGTCTGCTATTCCCGATCGATGCCCGCCAGATTGACTGGTCTCTGTATCTGCGAAAGATCCATATCGGTGGTCTGAATCGCTATGCTCTGAAAGAGCGGAAAGTCTACAGCCTCCGCTCCGCAAAAACTCGCAAAAAAGCGGCCTGAAAATCGCCCTGCCTTCGACTGAGTTTGCCGGGCATCTTGCCCGGCAAACGCCTTGTTGTTTCCGGGACTGCGTCTATCCTTAAAGCAGGTCCCGAAGCAAAGGAAATCCCGCAAGCTGTTACTCTGGTCCTGACCAAAACTGTCGGCGCATTAGTACGTTAGTCTAATTCATTGTTCACTGGTGCGCGTGTTGAACTAGAGTCATCCGTCTTCAGGGCCTTCGAGCCCGCACGCTCAGAACTAAAAATAATCAACAATTACGACAGACTTTGACTCTGAATCGAAAAGGGGAGTGCTATGACTGCTAAACAGGTGTATCCGGTTAGCCCGGAGGTTGCAAAACGGGCGCTGGTCAATCAGGAGCAGTATGAAGAAATGTACCGCCAGTCGGTTGAAGACCCGGAAACCTTCTGGGGCGAACACGGCAAGCGGATCGACTGGATCAAGCCCTACAGCAAAGTCAAAAACACCACGTACGATTACGACAACCTCTCCATAAAATGGTTTGAAGACGGCCAGCTGAACGCTGCGGCAAACTGTCTTGACCGTCACCTGGAAAAGCGCGGTGATAAAACCGCCATTATCTTTGAAGGCGACGACCCCGCTGATTCGCGGCACGTGACCTATCGCGAGCTTTATGAAGAAACCTGCAAGTTTGCCAATGTGCTGAAAAGTCAGGGTGTCAAAAAGGGCGATGTGGTGACCATCTACATGCCCATGGTGGTGGAAACCGGCGTCGCCATGCTGGCCTGTGCCCGCATAGGTGCCATCCACTCGGTGGTGTTCGGCGGTTTCTCGCCGGAAGCTCTGGGTGCCCGGATTGCCAACGGCAAGTCCCGGTTCGTAATAACCGCGGATGAGGGTGTTCGCGGTGGTCGCAAGATTCCGCTCAAAAAGAATGTGGACGCTGCGCTGACCAAAGAAGATGCCGCCAAGGTGGACACGGTTATCGTGGTCAAGCGCACCGGCGCTGACGTGCCCTGGAAAGACGGCCGCGACGAATACTACGAAAACCTGATGAAAGGCGCCTCCACCGACTGCCCGGCCGAGCCTATGAACGCGGAAGACCCACTGTTCATGCTGTATACCTCTGGCTCTACCGGCGCGCCGAAAGGTGTTCTGCACACCACCGGTGGCTACATGGTGTTCACCTCCATGACCCACGAATACGTGTTCGACTATCATGAAGACGATGTGTATTGGTGTACCGCCGACTTTGGCTGGGTGACCGGCCACAGTTACATTCTTTACGGGCCTCTGGCCAATGGCGCGGTTACCGTACTATTCGAGGGCGTACCCAACTATCCGGATACCTCACGGATGGGTCAGGTAGTCGACAAGCACCAGGTGAATATCCTCTACACGGCGCCAACGGCAATCCGTGCGCTGATGGCAGAGGGTGAACACTGTATGGACGGCACTAAACGGGACAGCCTGAAGCTGATGGGTTCGGTTGGCGAGCCCATCAACCCGGAAGCCTGGGAGTGGTACCACCGGGTCATTGGTAACAGCAAGTGCCCGATTGTGGACACCTGGTGGCAGACCGAAACCGGCGGCATCCTGATCTCGCCGCTTCCGGGCGCCACTGACCTGAAGCCCGGTTCCGCTACCAAACCGTTTTTTGGTGTTAAGCCCGCTTTGGTAGATAACGAAGGCAAGCAGCTGGAAGGCAAGGCGGAAGGCAATCTGGTCATTCTGGACAGCTGGCCGGGCCAGATGCGCACTATTTTCGGCGACCATGAGCGCTTCAAGCAGACCTATTTCAGTACCTATCCGGGCATGTACTTTACCGGTGACGGTGCCCGCCGCGACGAAGACGGCTATTACTGGATTACCGGTAGGGTAGATGACGTGCTGAACGTCTCAGGCCATCGCCTGGGTACCGCCGAGGTCGAAAGTGCCCTGGTGGCGCACAACAAGGTCGCCGAGGCGGCGGTTGTTGGCTATCCTCATGACATTAAGGGACAGGGCATCTATGTCTATGTCACCCTTGTTCACGGTGAGGAACCCAGTGAGGAGCTTCGCAAGGAGCTGGTGCAGTGGGTTCGGCAGGAAATCGGCCCGATCGCGTCACCGGACGTAATCCAGTGGGCTCCGGGCCTGCCGAAAACCCGGTCCGGCAAAATTATGCGGCGCATTCTGCGAAAGATTGCGTCAAACGAACACGATCAACTGGGGGATACCTCCACACTCGCGGATCCGGGCGTGGTTGATGATCTGATCAGTGGCCGTGAAAACTCTTGAGGAAAAATCTGAATGTCACAATCCATTATCGTCGCTGATGATCATCCCCTGTTTCGGGCAGCCCTGAAGCAGGCAGTCAGTCAGGCGGTACCTGATGCTGAAACAGTGGAAGTGGACAGCATCAAGGCGCTACAGGCAGCGGTTGAGTCGCATCCCGATGCAGACCTGGTGCTTCTCGACCTCAATATGCCGGGCGCCCACGGCTTCTCCGGGCTTGTCTTCATGCGGGGGCAGTACCCGGGGCTGCCGGTTGTGGTGGTTTCAGGTTCAGAGGAAATGCAGGTGATGCGGCGGTCGATTGACTACGGGGCGTCGGGTTTCATTCCGAAATCGGCGCCTCTGCCGACCATCACCAAGGCAATCCAGGCGGTCCTGGAAGGAGATGTCTGGTTGCCCGATGGTGTTGCCGACAAACTGGAACGGATGCAGTCCGACACCACTGACTTCTCCGACAAGCTGGCATCGTTGACGCCCCAGCAGTTCCGGGTGCTTGGCATGTTGGCGGAGGGGCTGCTGAATAAACAGATTGCCTATGATCTGGATGTGTCGGAAGCCACCATCAAGGCTCACATCACGGCGGTTTTCCGCAAGCTGGGCGTACGCAATCGCACCCAGGCGGTGATCGCCATCCAGCAAATGGAAATCGATCCCTCCGATACCTCGCTGTCAGGATAAGGCTGGCCGTCAGGCGCCGCAGTTCGTCGGCTGCGCCTGGCCAAACAGTTGGTTGGCAGTACTCATGTGGTTTTTCAGGGATTCAATCCGGCTGTCGTGGTTGGGATGGGTCGACAGAAACTCCATCGGCTGCGAGCCGGAAGCCTGAGCCATGTTCTGCCATAGCTTTACACTCTGACCCGGGTCGAAGCCGGCCCGGGCCATGATTTTCAGTCCCATCAGATCAGCTTCTTCTTCATGGGCCCGGCTGAAAGGCAGGGTAATCCCCAGTTGCGCGCCGATGCCCAACGCCTGCTGGATCTTGTCTTCGGCAATTTCACTTTCGGCGAACAGCCCCACCACCATCATCACCGCCTCAACGCCCATCTGCTGGGTCAGGCGTTCATTGCCGTGACCGGCCATCACATGGGCAATCTCGTGACCAATGACTGTCGCCAGCTGGGCTTCGTTTTCCGCCAGCCGAAGCAGCCCTGAATGCACCCCGATCTGACCGCCCGGCAGAGCGAAGGCGTTGGGGGCGGGATTATCGAAAACCGCCACCTGCCAGGATTCCGGCAAGGGCGCACCGGGATATTGGGCTTCCGCGGCTTTTATAAGCTCCCGGGTAATGCACTGGACCCGGCGGTTGATCGCAGGCTCGGAGATGACGGGGTTCTGCTGTTTCATCTGCTCAAAGCTGTCCTGGGCCATGTCGGCCAGAACGTTTTCGGGAACCAGCGCCAGTCTGTTCCGGCCGGTGGGGGATTCCTGGCAGCCGGTCAGGAGTAACACGGCCAGCAAAGCGAGGATCAGCGACTTCAAGTTTAACTCCGGTTTGTGAATGACCAATGGCAGTACGCACATTATGGCGATTTCCAAAGGCTAAAGGAAAGTAACTACAGTTGTACTCAAAACTATAAATTAATTTTCTATACGGCAATGAAAGTCATTGTATTATTGTCAGTCATCCTATAAATTCAGCGCACATATGTACTCTGAAATATATTGGATGGAATAATCATGAACGCTGCTTTACAACCTGAGCCGACGGTGGCGACATTCGGTGCGCCGGACGAGCGTGCCATCAGGGACCGGATGCGAAAGGAATTGCCGGCGGACACCTTTCAGCCGCAGACCCGGCGGGTTGTCTGGTTTCTACCACTTCAGCTTCTTACCTGGGGTGGTCTGACGACCATACTCACGGCGGGCCTGGCCTGGTACTGGAATCTGGCGCTGGCAGTGCTGGTGGGGCATACCATCGGCTGTCAGGCGTTTCTGGCGCACGAGGTGTTGCACGGTGCCCTTGGCATGAGCAAGCGCTGGCAGAATTTCTTTGGCTGGCTGGGGTTTGGTCCTTTTGTTGTGCCGCCGGAGTTCTGGCGCAAGTGGCATAACGTGGTCCATCACGGCAACACCAATATGGGCGACGCCGATCCGGACAGTTTCGGCACTATGCGCCGGTACCAGGCTGACCCGAAACAGAAAAAGTTCACACTTCTGGCGCCGGGTTCAGGCACCTGGTACAGCTACCTTTTCCTGTTCTATTCGTTCACCTTCCACGCTCAACTGGTGCTCTGGCTTCAGGCCAGAAAGCGCAAACAGTTCCAGGGATTCAATCGGCGCAAGGCGATTCTTCAGTCACTGATGTGCGTGGGCGGATGGGCAATACTGGCGATCGTATCGGGGCCGCTGGCGGTCTTTACGGTTGTGGTTCCGTTCATGGTGGCGAACGCGCTGGGGCAGGGCTACATACTGACGAACCATTTCCTGCGGCCACAAACGGCGACCAATAATCCGCTGGATAACTCCATGAGCCTGCGGAGTCGGCCGCTACTGGACCGTCTGCATTTCCGCTTCAGCCATCATGTGGAGCACCATTTCTTTCCGAAAATGGCGTCCAACAAGGCGCCGCGGATGCGGAAATGGTTGGAGGCTAACTACCCGGAACGCTATGTGGCCATTCCCCACGGCACCGCGCTGAAGCTGCTGTATTCAACGCCACGGGTTTACCAGTCGGCCACGGAGCTGGTGGACCCGAACAGGCCTGACCGAGTGGTAGATCTGCTGCCTTTACAGCAGCAGTACAAGGCGGGCTAGAGCAAGGGCGCGTCAGCCCTTGCTTGCATATCCCAGTTTCTTGTCCACCAGATTGAACAGTTCCTGGCCTTTGTGCCAGCGGTCCAGGTTGTCCAGGAACTGGTCGGTCAACGCCCGCTTCCAGCCGATGAAATCGCCGGACATATGGGCCGTCATGATCACGTTCTCCATATCCCAGAGTGGGTGATCGGCGGGCAGGGGTTCTTCTTCGAAAACGTCCAGGCCGGCACCGGCAATGTCGCCGTTGTTCAGTGCCTTCACCAGATCGTCGGTTTTTACCACCGGGCCACGGCCGATGTTGATCAGCCGCGCGGACTTTTTCATGGCGCTGAAGGCTTTGGCATCAAACAGGCCTTCGGTCTGTGGGGTCAGCGGCGCAGCAATAACAACGAAATCCGCCAGTCCAAGCTGCTCGGTGAGGTCGTCGTTGCCGTGAACCGCCACAAAGTTTTCGTCGTGTCGGGGCGTGCGGGCAATGCCGTGGGGTTTGAGGCCGGCGGCTTTACACAGCCTGGCGATCTGCCCGCCGATGGAGCCGGCTCCCACTATCAGAACGGTCTGACCTTCCGCCCGCTCGGTGTCCCGGTGCTGCCATTTGTGCTCAGCCTGAAGTCGCAGTGATTTCGGGAAGTCCTTGGCAAACATCAGAATAGTGCACAACACATACTCCGCGATGGTGCGGTCGAAGATGCCCCGGGCATTGGTAACGGTGACATTGCCCTCGATGAGATCCGGAAACATCAGTGCGTCTACGCCGGCACTGGTGGCATGAATCCATTCCAGTTTGTCAGCGGAGGGCCAGGCCGCAGCCAGAGCCTCGGTACGGAAGTCCGTCACCATCATCACGTTGGTGCCGGGCAGTGTGTCATTCAGCGTGGCCTCGTCCCAGGCGAAGCGGACTTCGGCGCGTGCCTTGAGCGCATCCATTCCGGGTGGCTCCTGTTCCCCGGGTGCTGTCAGAACGGTTACAACCGGCTTGGTGTTTTGAGTCATCTGTCCTCCCCTGTGAATGCGGCTCGCATCAAGCCTACAGTCTGGTATCTACCCATGCAGGGGTCAACTGGAAGGGAGCTTATAAAAGCCCTCTTAGCCTAAGGTCTGAGACCCGGTCTGACGGTTTTTGCAGAGGTTTTTCCACTCACCGGAATCTTTCGGTCTTTATCTCTTGTACGGCCTGATCATACTGGCTAACCTGCCAGTAGACTCATTATTCCAATTCCTGCCCAAGGGGTGTTATTTATGGCCGGAACCGTCAATAAAGAAACCAATCAGGCGACGCCGCGGAAAGTGAAATACCGCAAGACCAAGGCGAGCTGGAATCCTGCCATGCAGGCGGTCCCGGTTCCCGGTATTCGCCGGATGGTGAACCTGGCGGCGACCATGAAGGATGTCATTCATCTTTCCATCGGTCAGCCGGATTTGCCCACTCCACCCCACGTGATCGACGCCTATGTTGACGCGCTGAAGGCAGGGCAGACCGGTTACACCATGGACGCCGGTTTGCCGGAGTTGCTGGTTGCGTTGCGGGACTACTACAGCAAGCGATACAACCGCAAGCTGACCCGCGACAACATTCTGGTGACCAGTGGTGCAACAGAAGCCATGTACCTGGCCATTTCCGCCACATCTGCACCGGGCCGCCAGTTTATTGTCACCGACCCGTCCTTCCTGCTTTATGCGCCTTTGATCCGGATGAACGGCGGCGAGGTGAAGTTTGTGCCGACCCGTGCGGAGAACAACCACCAGCTGGATCCGGATGATGTCATCCGCGCCATGGGTTCTCGCACCTTTGCGTTGATCCTGAATAACCCCAACAACCCCACCGGGGCGGTTTACCCGCGCAGCACGGTAGAGACCATTATGGAAGAGTGTGCCTATCGGGGCATTCAGGTCTATGCCGATGAAGTGTATGACCACCTGGTATTTGACGACGATGATTTCGCCAGCGTGCTGAGCTGCTCCATGGACCTGGACAACGTCATGTGCATGAGCAGTTTCTCCAAGACTTACAGTATGGCCGGTCTGCGGGTCGGCTGGGTGATCTCCAGCCAGGCGGCGATCAAATCCCTTCGGCGCTTTCACATGTTCACCACGTCTGTGGCCAACACGCCATCCCAGTTCGCCGGCGTGGCGGCACTGACCGGTGACCAGCAGTGTGTCACGGACATGAACCAGATCTACCGCGAGCGTCGGGATAAAACGGTAGAGTTGATCGAGCAGACGCCCTATATGACCGGTTACAAGCCCGGTGGTGCTTTCTTCGCGTTTCCAGACCTGCCACCCCATGTGGATGGTTCGGATGTCTGCCTGCGCATGCTGAAGGAAACCGGAGTCTGTATGGTGCCGGGGGATGCCTTTGGTGAGCACTGCACCAATGCTGTCAGAATCAGTTTCTCCACCACCTGCGAGAAGCTGGAGGAAGCCTTTGACCGCGTCATCCCCTGGATGGCGAAGCAGCAGTTCTAACCATGTCGGCGCTTGATTCGGTAGTGGTGCAGTGCCCTTATTGCTGGGAAATGCTGGATATCAGTGTGGACCCATCAGTGCCGGATCAGGAATACGTCGAAGACTGCCAGGTCTGCTGCCAGCCCATCGTGGTTCACGTGGTGCTGGATGAAGACCTGGTTCCTACCGTAAACGTCTGGGCCGAAAATGACTGAACAATTCCGTAAATGGCGCCTGCTTTTCGCATCAGTGTTCATCGCTGCTGTGGCAAGCGGCTGCGCCAGCTTCTCCCCCTACTCGGTATCAGAGGGAACCATTGAAGGTTATTTGCAGGACGCCGTCGCCGAGTTTGATCGGCAGCAGTTGGAGAATGGTTCGCCGCTGGGACTGTCCCTGAGCAATGCAGATATAACGTTGGGACCGGACGGGCGGGATGTTGCAGTGATTGATCTGACCGGGCAGGTATCGCTCAACGCCCTTATGATGAAGCTGCCGGTGGACATCTACCTCAAGGTTGAGGGCGCGCCGGTCTATGACAGCGAGGAAAAGGCCATCTATCTTCGTCGGCTGCAATTGCTGGACAGCCGCATTGAGTCGACCTTTTTCAAGGGCGATCTCAAGCCGGTGACGGATAACGTGATGCGAGTGGTTGCCCAGATGCTGGAAACCATGCCGGTGTACCGGCTGGATGAAGGCAACGCGACCCAGCGCATGTTCGGCATGGTGCCACTGGATATCCGGGTGGCACCGGGTCGCATTGAGTTCATAATGGCCGAGTAGCCGTTACCCGGCCCCGTTCAGTCTTTCGCAGATTGCATCGCCGATCTCACGGGTTCCACGACGCTTCCCCGAGTTCTCCGCCAGATCCGCGGCCACCGCATCAAACAGAGCCTCCCCTGCGGCCTTTATTGTGGGGTCCTGGCGGCCAAGCCAGTCCAGCATGCGGGCGGTGGTGAACAACATGGCAGTGGGGTCTGCCAGGCCTTCGCCGGCGATGTCCGGAGCACTGCCGTGGGTGGGCTCGAACATGGAGGGCATATCTGGGTCGTCCGGGTTCAGGTTGCATGATGGCGCCACACCCATACCACCGGATAGCACTGCCGCCAGATCTGTCAGAATATCGCCCTGCAGGTTGCTGGCCACCACCACGTCAAAGGTCCAGGGCGCCTGCACGAATTTCATGCAGGCAGCGTCCACCAGTTCATGGTGGGTGGCCACGTCCGGGTACTCTTTTGCCATTTCCTCGAAGGCTTCGGAGTACATATCACCCCAGTAACGCAGAGCGTTGCGTTTGGTGATCACGCACACCTGGCTTTCACAGGTTTTGCCGTCCAGGGTTTTGAACTGGCGAGGGGTGCCCGCCTCTGCGCGCTCTTTGGCGCGTCTTCTGGCCTGCTCGAAGCCGTAACGGATAATCCGGTCAGTGGCTTTGCGGGTGAAGACTTCCATTTGAGTGGCCACTTCGTCCGGCTTGCCCTTGCGCAGGCGCCCACCCTGGCCGACATATTCACCCTCGCTGTTTTCACGGATAACCAGCATATCGATATCTTTTGCCCGCTCGTCCGCCAGGTATTGCCTCGCACCTGGCAGAAGGCGCGCCGGGCGCTCGCACACCCACTGGTCGAACCCTTTGCGCATGTCCAGCAGCGGCGCCAGGGAAATGCTGTCTGGTAGCAAGTAACGGTTCGGGTTGGAAACCGGGCCGGGGTCGCCCAGTGCGCCCAGCAGGATGGCGTCATAGGCCCTGAGCTGGTCCAGCGCGCCTTCCGGCATGGACTCGCCGTGCTTTTCATGCCAAGCGTGGGAAGGCCAGGGCAGGTTTGTCCACTGCAGCGGCAGCTTGTGTCGGGATGTGAGCAGTTCCAGGCAGCGTACCGCCTCTGCGACAACTTCAGGGCCGATGCCGTCCCCGGGTGTGACCGCAATGCGGAAATTCTTTGCCATACCTGCTACTCCTTTACGTTGATTCTGTCGTAAACCTGATTGTGTGATTCAGTGTAGTCCTGTGAGATTCGGTTTCCACACGATTTAACACGATTGGCATTTTACGATCTGTATTTAGTGTCTATAGTTGCATTCGAAAGACCTGAATCGTATTCAGTCGAAGATGAAATTGAACCGGAGTTCAAGTGTCAGAAACAAATGCTGTATTCCCGGAAAAGCTGTTTGACGAATCAAACTGTGATCAGTGCGCTTGTGGTGAAGGGCTGGATTTTTCTTTCACTTTCGCATTCCAGCCCATCGTAGATGCCGACAACAAATCCGTCTATGCCTACGAAGCTCTGGTTCGCGGGCCGGAAGGGGAAAGCGCCTGGAGTGTACTTTCCCAGGTCAACTCAAAGAACCGATATTCCTTTGACCAGATCTGTCGGGTGAAGGCGGTAAAACTTGCAGCCCGCCTTGATATGCAGGCCATGCTCAGCATCAACTTCATGCCCAACGCGGTCTACAACCCGGAGTACTGCATCCGCACGACTCTGGCCGCAGCGCAGGCGGCAAAGTTTGATACCCGCAAAATCATCTTTGAGCTAATCGAGACAGAAGACCTGGATTCACTGGATCATCTGGTCAACATCATCAAGTCCTATCAGCAGATGGGCTTCAAAACGGCGCTTGACGATTTTGGAACCGGCTATTCTCGCTACAACATCCTGATTGCCAGCCCGCCGGATATTCTCAAACTGGACATGGGCCTGATCCGGGATATTCACCGGGTGCCAAACAAGCAGGCGGTGGTTGCCGGCATTATGACCATGATGAGCCAGTTGGGTGGTAAAGTACTGGCTGAGGGAGTGGAAACGGAAGAAGAGTATTTCTGGCTGCGGTCTCAGGGGATTTCCCTGTTTCAGGGCTATCTGTTTGCCAAGCCCGGTTTCCAGATGCTTCCAGAGCCCTATTTCCCGGATTGATTCAATCCTTCTATGAATTGAGGAAAGCCGTTTGTTCTATCGTTTGATCACTGTTGTCGGCGGCCTTGTCTTTGTTGTGGTGCTGTACGGGCTGGTGTGGTTTTTCTGCAAGCAGTTTCTGCAACGCCATGGTGTGACCGATCAACTGGCCGACCGTACCACAGTGCTGGCCACCTGGACCTTTGCCGGAATCAGTGTAGGGCTGGTGCTGTTTGTGGCTGGCGCTTTCGTGCTTGGCCCTTATGCCTTCTACCGAACCCTGCGCGGCCATGATGCGCCGGTGTCGGACGGTGCTGCCATCTTCTGGGGGCTGGGGGTTGTCGTCGCGTCGCTGCTATTAACGGCCACCGGGTTTATGGGCTTTCTCAAGCTCGTTGGCGCCTACTGAGCCCGAAACAGGCTCAGGCAATCTCCCGCAACAGTTCCCGGAACCAGATCAGCGCCGGCTCCCGCTCGTAGGCCTTGTGCCAGTAAAGATGCACATCAATGGCGGGCAGGTCCGCCGGCGGCGTGAGAATGGCAATGTCGGCCCGCTCGGCAATAATCCTGGCGTAGGTCTCGGGCATGGTCAGCAGCAGGTCCGAATTTTCCACCACACGGCAGGCGGCGTAGTAGTGCTGGCACCGCAGTCGTATCTGCCGTTGCACCCCGAATCTCGACAGCTCGAAATCCTCAATACCCGGTCCTTCGCTGCGAGAAGACACCAGCACATGTTTTGCTTCCAGATAGCGATCCATGGTCATGGATTCCTTCGCCAGCCAGTGATCTGCCCGGGCCAGCACAACCAGTCTATCTTTCCGCAGCCGCTCGTGCGCGGTCTGATTGCTCACCGGTAACAGCACGTCCACGGCAAAATCCAGCTTGCCTGCTGCAAGCTGGGTTTCCATATCTCTTCTGGGGATGCGCTGGCTGCTGATCTCAAGCTCAGGGTAACCTTCCAGGCGGCTGATCAGTTGAGGTAGAAAAGTGGACTCCAGAACATCCCTTAGTGCCAGGGAATAGGTCTTGCGCTGACTGGCGGGGTCGAATGCGTGAAACTGATTCACCGCGCTCTGGATCTGGGTCAGCCCCGGCCGCATGGATTCCAGGAATCGCCGGGCCAGGGGAGTGGGCACCATCTGATTCCCCTGGCGACTGAACAGCGGGTCATCAAAATGTTCCCGCAGCCGCGACAGGGAATGGCTGACCGCAGGCTGGGTCAGATGCAGAGCTTTCGCTGCACGGGTAAGGCTGCCTTCTCGATAGATAGTGTCAAAAACGTGCAGCAGGTTCAGATCCAGCCGGTTGAGGGCCATCCCCGGTTTCTCCTGTTAATAAGCATTGCTTATGTGAAACGATAAGAAAAATTCAGTCGCGTAATAGTATCGACAAATCTAGACTGATTCCATATCGATCAAACTGTTGATCAATCTATTGATCCGAGCAAGAGGATACCGCGATGGACTTTACCATTTCCGAGAAAGGCCAGGACTACCTGAAGCGTGTGAAAGCCTTTATGGAGAAAGAGATTTTCCCCATTGAGGAGGAATACCATCGTGAGCTGATGGCCCAGGAAAATCGCTGGGTGGTGCTGCCTGTTATCAAAGAGCTGAAAGCCAAGGCGAAAGCTGAAGGCCTCTGGAACATGTTCTTCCCGGATGAGAAGAATGGCTGCGGCTTGCTGAACTCCGATTACGCCCTGATTGCCGAAGAAACCGGCCGAAGCTTCATCGCTCCGGAAATCTTCAACTGCAACGCGCCAGACACCGGCAATATGGAAGTGCTTATCCATTACGGCTCGGAAGAGCAAAAGGCCGAGTGGCTGCCGAAACTGCAAAGCGGTGAGGTACGCTCCGCCTTTTGCATGACCGAGCCTGCGGTGGCCTCTTCCGACGCCACTAACATGGAAGCAACTGCAGTTGTGGAAGGAGACGAGGTAGTCCTGAATGGTCGTAAGTGGTGGAGTACAGGCGTCGGCCATCCGGACTGCAAGGTCGCCATCTTTATGGGCCTGACCGACCCGGATGCCCATAAGCATCGGCGCCATTCCATGGTACTTGTGCCCCTGGACACCCCGGGCGTCAAGGTTGAGCGCATGCTGCCGGTGTTCGGCGCGTATGACGAGCCCTACGGCCACGGCGTAGTTGCCTTCGACAACGTTCGCCTGCCGAAGAGCGCCTTTATCGCAGGCCCCGGCCGCGGCTTCGAAATCGCCCAGGGCCGCCTCGGCCCGGGCCGCGTTCACCATTGCATGCGTGCCATCGGCGCCGCCGAACGCACGCTGGAGCTGCTGATCAAACGCGCTACCAGCCGAGAGGCCTTTGGCCGCCCGATTGCCAAGCTTGGTGGCAACCCGGACATCATCGCCAATGCCCGAATGAATATTGAACAGGCGCGCCTGCTGACGCTGAAATGCGCCTGGGCGCTGGACACCAAGGGTATTTCCGGTGCCCTGCAGGAAGTTTCTATGATCAAGGCGGTGATTCCGAAGATGCTTCAGCAGATCGTGGATGATGCCATTCAGATTCACGGTGGTGCAGGTGTCAGCGACGACGACTTCCCGCTGACCCAACTGTTTGCCTATGCTCGGGTTCTACGGCTGGCCGATGGCCCGGACGAGGTTCACCGGGCTATGGTTGCTCGCCTTGAGCTGGCTAAGTATCGGAGCTGAGCGTATTGCCCATAGGCTTTTACACAGTGGAGGTCGCCGGCGGGATGGTTTGGCTTTTGATGTGTCCGGAACAGCTGACTGATATGTCTGGCAGCAGCTCTTCCACCAGAGCCAAAAGAACGCGAACTCAAAAGTCTCAAACGAGGAAAGAACCAGAATGACACAGCGAGTATTTATCACCGGCGGGGCTAGCGGCCTGGGCCGGGCAATTGCATTGCGTTATGCGAAAGAGGGCGCAAAAGTCTGTATCGGGGATATCAACCCGGACCAGGGTGCTCTGGTTGAGCAGGAGCTGAACAAGGCTGGTGGTGAAGGCTACTATGTTGATTGCGATGTGCGCCGACTGACGGATCTGGAGAAGATCTGTGAAGACCTGACCAATAAATGGGGTGGCATTGATGTGGTGGTGAACAACGCTGGTGTCGCCTCGGCGGGTTCCATCGAAGACACCACCATGGCCGATTGGGAATGGATCATGGACATCAATGTGCTGGGGGTCGTTCGGGGTTGCAAAGCCTTCACGCCGCAGTTCAAGAAGCAGGGCGCTGGTGCATTTGTGAACGTTGCCTCCATGGCGGGGCTGATGCTGGCGCCGCTGATGAACAGCTACAACGTATCCAAAGCCGGTGTTATCGCGCTGTCGGAAACACTGAGTCAGGAACTTCGCCACAGTGGTATTCACGTCAGCTGCGTTTGCCCTGCGTTTTTCCAGACCAACCTAACCAGCACCATGCGCACTGACATTCCCGGTGTTCAGCAGAATATCAATAAACTGATGAAGCGTTCTGGCGTCACCGCCGAGGACGTCGCTGACGATGTTTTCCGGGCCGTTGCAAACGGTGACTTCTGGGTTTTACCGCACGTCAAAGAGCGCCGTATGTGGTTGCTCAAACGCCACGTACCCAAGGCGTTTGACTGGCTGATGCAAAAGGAGAGCGAGCGCTGGATGAAAAAGATGGGCGGTGCTGCTTAACTTCTATCTGGCCCACACCGGATAAAAAGCAAGAAAAGAGGAGAGTCCTGAATGACTCAGATTGATCAGGCGGTCGATATTCGCGAAGGCGAAGAGCTGGATGTGGCCGCCGTTGACCGCTTTATGAAACAGGCCATTCCCGACCTGGAAGGCAGCCCGGCGATCAAACAGTACCCCGGTGGCGCCTCTAACCTGACCTATCAGGTGGATTACGGCGATCGCTCCTACGTGTTGCGGCGCCCGCCTTTTGGGCACATCGCCAAATCCGCCCATGACATGCTGCGGGAAGCCAAGGTCATGCGGGCGCTCAAACCGGTCTATCCCTACGTGCCCAACATTATCGCCATCTGCGACGATCATAACGTTCTGGGCTGCGATTTTTACGTCATGGAGCGGCTGAAAGGCATCATCCTGCGACAGGATTTCCCCAAGGATCTGGAACTCAGCGAAGCCGACACCCGCAAGCTGTGCCTGAACGTTATCGACAAACTGGTGGACCTACACCAGGTAGATGCCAAAGGCGCGGGACTGGATGAACTGGGCAAGGGCGCCGGCTATGTTGAGCGGCAGATTCGCGGCTGGAGTGACCGTTTCCGCAAGGCCAAAACCGACGATGTGGGTGATTTCGAGCAGGTGATGGGCTGGCTCAACGACAAGATGCCTGATGATATCGCCCAGGTGGTGATCCACAACGACTTCCGGTTCGACAATGTGGTGCTCAATCCGGACAACCCGTTTGAAGTGGTCGGCGTTCTGGACTGGGAAATGGCCACCATTGGCGACCCGCTGATGGACCTGGGCAACAGCCTGGCTTACTGGATTCAGGCGGACGATGAAGGCCCCTTCCAGATGCTGCGTCGCCAGCCCACCCACCAGCCGGGCATGCTGTCCCGCAAGGAAGTGGTCGCTTACTACGCCGAGAAATCCGGGCTGAAAATCGACAACTTCGACTTCTACGAAATCTACGGCCTGTTCCGGCTGGCCGTGATTGTTCAGCAGATCTACTACCGCTTCTATCACGGCCAGACCAAAGACAAACGCTTTGCCGCCTTTGGCCATGCCGCCAACTACCTGGAGAAGCGGTGCCAGCGATTGATTGAAGCGAGCGATCTGTAATGGCGACGATTTATCTGATCCGCCATGGCCAGGCCAGCTTCGGCAAGGAGAACTACGACCAGCTTTCGTCGAAAGGCTGGGAGCAGGGCCGGGCTCTCGGGCGCTGGCTAAAGAACAAGGTAACGCCGGCGGCGGTGTTCGGCGGCAATATGGAGCGCCACCGGGAAACGGTTGAAGCCATTACAAGTGGTTTTGGTGAGTCGCTGCCGAACATGCAGTCGGTCGAGGGGTTTAACGAGTTTGATCACACCCAGGTGGTGGAGCGTTATCGCCCGGAGTGGGCCGACCGGGAGAAAATGGCGCGGGATCTGGCGGCTTTCCCCAAACCCGCAAGTGCCTTCCAGCAGGCATTCGAGAAGGCCATGGGTCGTTGGGTGGGTGGCGAGCATGATGACGAGTATGCGGAAACATGGCCGCATTTCCGTGCCCGGGTTCTAGCTGCCCTCGATGAACTGATTGAGTACGTGGATGGCGGCGACGTGCTGGTGTCCACCTCCGGTGGTCCGATTGCAGTGATTGCCCAGCACCTGTTGCAGTTGAGCGACCGTAAGACCCTGGAAATGAACAGCGTGATCGCCAATTCCAGTGTATCCCGTGTGCTGTATTCCGGCCCGCGCCGGACCCTGGCCGTGTTTAACAACTACAGTCATCTGGAGGCGGAAGACCCCTCCCTGGTGACCTTTCGCTAACCACCGAAACCGTTCAATAACTGAGGGACAGCATGAGCAAACCAGACCTGTTTGATATGAGTGGCAAAGTCGCCCTGATTACCGGCGCCAGCCGTGGTATCGGCGAGAGTATTGCCCGCACCCTGGCCGCTTACGGCGCCCATGTAATCGTCAGCAGCCGTAAAATCGATGGCTGTGAAGCGGTTGCCAGCAGCATCCGTGATGATGGCGGCAGTGCCGAAGCCTACGCCTGCCATATCGGCGAGATGGATCAGATCGAAGACATCTGGAAACACATCGAAACTACCCACGGCAAGCTCGACGTGCTAGTGAACAACGCCGCAGCGAACCCTTACTTCGGGCCGATTGAGGACACCGATCTGGGTGCCTATCACAAGACAGTAGACGTGAATATTCGCGGCTATTTCTTCATGTGTGCCCGTGGCGCGCAGCTGATGAAAAAGGCCGGCGGCGGTTCCATCATCAACGTCGCGTCCGTAAACGGCGTGAACCCCGGGCATTACCAGGGCATCTATTCGGTGACCAAGGCGGCGGTGATTTCCATGACCCGCTCTTTCGCCATGGAACTGGGCCAGCAGAAGGTTCGGGTGAATGCGCTCTTGCCGGGCCTGACCGACACCAAGTTTGCCAGTGCCCTGACAAGCAACGAAGCTATCAAGAAACAGGCCATGGCCCATATTCCGATGAAGCGCGTAGCGGATCCGGATGAAATGGCTGGCACGGTGCTTTATCTGGCATCGGGCGCGTCCAGTTACACCACCGGCGCCTGCATCAACGTGGATGGTGGTTATCTGACCATCTGATCGGTCAGTACTGGCTGACCTGGCCGGCGGTGCTCTCGCCGGTGCAGGCGAGAGTGTTGAAGTCACCCCGCAGGGAAGAGGCCCGCTCCAGCAGGAAATCTAACTGGTCCGGGTCCGCCTCCTGCAGGAGAGACGTCATCAGCGAGGCCATGGCCTCGCGGCTCTCGGCCATCATTGCCTGATACCTGGGGCCGCGCACCACGTCATTGTTGTCGATGAGGTAGTCGACTTTCTCTCCGAAATCGTCCTGATTTCTTTGCTCCAGGGCATCCAGAAGTGCCGTTTGCCAGTTCCGGCGGCCCTCCAGCCAGATTTCGGTCTGTTTGCCCCGGGCGTCTGACCACTGCTGCACAGTTTCGACTTGCTGTTCGTTCAATTCGCCCAGCCAGCGCTCGACCCTTTCCCGGGTTCGTTCGGCCCTGGCTTGCCGGGTCTGTTCCGGGTTTTCCGCCAGAAACTCCTCCTCCAACTCAGCCTGACTTTCAGCCATATTGTCCGCAAGGGCCTTTACCTGTTCGTCGGAAAGGCTGGAGAGCAGGCGGGTGGCAGCGGGTTTGGCCCGGTCCATCAGAGGCGGAAAAAAGGAGAACAGCTGTTCCTGATGATGGGCAACGGTGGCCTGATCCAGGTCGCCGGACCGGACATCCTGCTTCAGCTCAGTAAGCCAATCTGAGTATCTGGGCAACTGGGTACTGCAATGCCAGTCCCGAATATTCCGTACATCCCGTTCCAGTTGGGCTTCCTGCTGGTCGGTCATGGGGATGTAATCATCCACCCACCAGACAATGCCCCAGTCGGCGTATTGGTAGGCCAGTTTTGTCGAGCTGCAACCTGTCAGCAGCAGCGCCAGGCCCGCAAGCACGGCGACCGCTTTTAGTCTGCCCGGTAACGAAAGCAATAGAAATTTCATAATTTATTTGGTTACTCACCTGAGTCGGCCAAAACGGCTGTCGAACATTCCATGATGTGCTCGTTGACAAGCTTAGCCATTTTATACGACTGCGCCTATTGATCAGATGCGGACCGAGAGGCGACAGGCTTCAAGAGGTACGGGGCTGGGCTAACAACTGTAAACTGAACTGTAAAATACTGTAAATCTGATTATCCGCGACCCCCGTATTTGCAAATGCGCACAATTCAGGGACTGACATTGTGCAGGTTCGAACCATTTAACCCTGGTAATCAACCTCTGCAATTCAGGAGCGGATAACATGAAAATAAATTTTGCAGTAGCCATAGCTTTGGCCGGAAGTTTTCTGGTGGCCGGATGTAGCGATAGTGATGGTGTTGCCCCGAAGGGCCCTACAGCCAATGTAAGAGTGCTACATGCTTCGCCGGACGCGCCGGCTGTTGATGTGGCGATAGATGGTGATGTTGTGCTGACCAGCGTCGAATTCCAGCAGGGAACAGGCTATCTTGAAGTGCCTGCAGGCGCCCGCGAGGTCAGTATTCTGGTCGGTGGCAGCGAGGTGCTGAGCGAGACCTTTGATGTTCAGGACGGTGAATCCTATTCGATTATCGCCCAGGACGTTGTAGCAAATCTTGATTTGGTGGCTTTGAACGATACGGATCGCCGGGCAAACGGCACGGCCGATGTTACCGTGGTGCATGCCTCTCCTTCCGCAGGTGACGTGGATATCTATATCACCGCTGCCGGTGACCCATTACCGGGTACAACACCGTTGGACGATGTCCCGTTTGGCACCAACGCAACCCTGGGAAATCAGCCGGCGGGCGACTACCAAGTAAGGATTACTCCAGCTGCAGGGACGGACGTCGTGTATGACTCGGGGACCCTGCCCATCAGCAGCGACGTAACCGCAGTCGCCGTGAACAGTGTCAAGGGTGTTTCCCCTGTGAGTCTGTTGATCTGGGCCGAGGCGAATCCGGCCGTCACAGCAGTGCTGGATAACACCGCGGAAGTGCGTGTTGTTCATGGAGTCGAGGATGTGGCCGTCGACGTATTTGTGGACGGGGATGCGGTGGCGAGTAATTTCATGTACACCAACGTCTCTGGCTACCTCGTGGTACCGGCGGGAGATCGTGACGTTGCGGTTGCGCCGGCAGGACAGGGTGTTGGAAACGCCCTGGCCAGTCTGTCGGATACACTGACTGTCGAACGTGGCGAATCCTACACGGTCATTGCTGCCGGAGACTCCAACAATCTTTCCGATACCCAGCTGATTGTATTGGGTGATCGCCGGTCTGCTTCAGACGACACCCAGGCCGACGTAAGGCTCGTGCATGCGGCAGCGGCGCCTGGCGCGCAGCCAGTGGACATTTTTGTGCTTCCGGCTGGTCAGGCTCCGGTTGTCGGTGATGACACCTTTGGAGATGTCGTAATTGGTCAGGATACGGGCTACACCAGCCTTCCTCCGGCCTCCTATGATGTGACCATCTCGCCCGACGGTACAACCACACCGGCGATTTCAGTCCCCGGATTGAGTCTTGCTGCGGGTGATGTGAAGACGGCGATCGCAATCGGCGCAAGCGATGGCACTCTGGATGCGTTGCTTTTGGACGATCTTCGTCCTTGACGGAATTGGTTATCGATTGATTGCCTGAAAATAAAAACGCCCCGTCTCGACGGGGCGTTTTTATTGAATCGATGTATCCGGATTGGCTGGAGTCGCCCGCGACAGGGTCGTGCCCGTCGGCGGCCTGAAATGAAGCGAATACAGCACCCGGTCCAGCACCGCCTGGCCGTTCCAGGCCGGATCGTTGTTGACCATGCCAACTACTGCCCAGGTGGTGTTGTTGCCATCACGGGTAAAGCCGGCAATGGAGCGTACCCCTTCCAGGTAACCGGTCTTGATCCGGCCTTCGCCGTCCATGCCGGTGTTTCTGAGTCGGCGGGCCATGGTGCCGTCCAGGCCGATCAGTGGCAGGGAGGTTAACAGGTCTGCCGAGAAACGGCTGTTCCATGCCAGCTGCAGAATCTGTGCGCCCTGACGGGCACTGATGCGACCCTCGCGCGTCAGCCCGGCGCCGTTTTCAATGACCATACCAGCGGTGTTGACGCCTTTTGATTCCAGCCACTCGGTGATGATTCGTACGCCGGTGACACGGTCGCTCTGCTCTTCGTCGGCCCGATATTCCGCGCCGATGGTCAGCAGCAGCTGGCGGGCCATGACATTGCTGCTCCACTTGTTAATGTCCCGCACCATGGAGGCCAGATCCGGGGACGTAGTGGTCAGCAGCAGGCGGGCCTCTTCCGGTGTTTTCCCCAGGCGGTCCCTGCCGGTCAGTTCAATGTCCAGATCGGCAAGCAGCGAGCGAATCATCGACGCGGTGTATTCTTCCTGAGGAAGCAGCGACAGATAGCCTGAGGTACGACAGCCTCTGGGCAGATCGCCGTTAACCCGGACGGTGACCCGGCCATCGTCGTGGAATACCGGTTCCCATTCAAAATAGCGGCGGGCCGGGCAGGGGGCTTCGGCGCTGGAGGTTACGCGATTATCAATCACGATCTGTTTCAGCGCAGGCGTGCTCCAGGCCTGGGTGCCCCGCTCGTCAGACCGCACCTGGAAGTGGATCAGGTTGAGGTTGCTCAGATAGGGCGACGGCTGCACCAGAAAGGGCGCGTGGGGGTTGTCGCCGTTGTCTTTGAAGACGGGCTGTTCGTCTGTTAGCTGGAATACATCGCCGTCCAGCACCAGGTCACCCTTGATGGTGCTGATACCCATGCCCTGAAGCTCGCTCAGCAGGGTCCAGAGCCGCTCGATGGTTAGCTTCGGGTCGCCCCCCATGTCGACATAAAGATCACCTTCCAGGGTGTCGCCAGTGAGAGTTCCGTCAGTGAGGAAACGTGTATCCCAGCGGTAACTGGGGCCCAGCAGTTCCAATGCGGCGTATGTGGTCACCAGCTTCATGATCGAACCGGGGCTCATCAGCTGATCGGCGTTGATGTATTGCTCGATGCCGGGGCCGTTTAGGGGAATCGCGGCCATGCTGAGTGCTTCCTCGCTGTTAAGCGAGTTCTCGGCATAGTCCCGCATCTGGCTTGTCCAGGTGTCTATGGGTTTGCCGGAAGTGCCCGTACTTTCGGCACTTTCGTCCGCGCTGACCGGGGCAGCAGCTAAGGACATAACCAGTGCCAGCGATAGACCCGCAAGCATTGCCTTCAGGGATGGCCTGACGGCGAGGCTTCCGGACTTCCGGTTGTCCGTGTTCTCTTGTCTGAAGACTGATGGCATCATGCGGCGCTGACTCGGTGTTTCGATGTACGTTAACAATAGCCCATATTGGTTCAGGCTACTATGTGATTTGGCTCTACATGACGTTAAAAAATGCCAGTAGTGCCGCTGTTTTTATTGCCGTTTTGTTACCCTGTGTAAGTATCGATGTTCAGCGTTTCAAGCATCGCGGATGCGAAAGGACTGTTTCAAAAGGATTCATTAATGATCAAAGCAATCACCCATAACCTGAATGTACTGGGTTCGGTTACCACTTCCTCGTTGACTGCCTGGCGGGGGTGCCTTGTAGTGCGGCCGGTGGCGCAGCCCGAAAAGCCTCTGGTGCTTTACGATATGGAAGCCTGCCCATACTGTCGGCGGGTTCGCGAAGCGCTGACGGCTTTGCATCTGGATGTCGAGATTCGTCCCTGCCCAAAAGGCGGCCGCAAGTTTCGCAGTGAAGCCGAGGCGCTGGGCGGTAAGCAGCAGGTTCCGTTGTTGTCCGACGAAAATACGGGGGCTGTGCTTTACGAGTCAGCGGATATCGTCGCCTATCTGTTCAAGACCTATGCAAACCGGCCGGTGCCGAAATACTATCGTTCGAAAGTTCATCAGAGTGTGCTGGGTTCAATCGCTTCGGCGGTCAGTGCCATGCGGGGACAGCGGGCCCACCCGGCGAAGGCGGTAGGGCAGCCGCTACACCTGTGGAGCTTTGAGGGCAGCCCCTATTCCCGCCTGGTGCGGGAACGGCTTTGTGAGCTGGAAATTCCCTATACTTTGCATAATCTAGGCAAAGAACACTGGACCGAGGTGGGGCCGGCAAGGCAGCGGATAAAGCCGGGGCCCTATACGCCGGTGCCAGGGGGCAAGCGGGATGAGTTTTTCCAGGTACACAAGCGGGTGCAGGTGCCTTATCTGGAAGACCCCAACACCGGGGAAAAGCTTTTCGAGTCGGCCAGGATTCTGGAGTACCTGAATTCCCGCTACGGGAACTGATTACGCCCCGGGGCTGTCAGGCTCGTTACTGTCCACCATTCGTCCAGGCAGCATATCCGCGAAGGAGGCAAAACAATGGGTCTGAACAGACGTAGTTTTCTTCTGGGTGCCGGTCTGACCGGGCTGGCACTGAACTCACCCTTGTTGTTTGCAAATGCCCCGGAAATGCCCGGCTCGTCTCCGATTACCCGCAAGATTGCGGGTACCGGCGAGTCCATTCCGGCCATTGGCATGGGCACCTGGATTACGTTCAACGTCGGTGGCGATCCGCAACTGGTGGCGCAGCGGACCCAGGTACTGAAAACCTTTTTCCAGTGGGGCGGCTCCGTGGTGGATGGCTCACCGATGTATGGGACGGCGTCGGATGTGGTTGGGCAGGCCCTGGATACGCTCAATGCCCATGACAAGATATTTGCGGCAACAAAAATCTGGACCGGGGATGAATCCGAAACCCGCGAGGCAGCCGCCCGGTCGCTTCAACGCTGGGGCGTGGAACGTTTTGATCTGCTTCAGGTGCACAACCTGGTGGCCTGGCAGGGTCACCTGGAAACCCTGAAAGCCATGAAGGCCGAGGGCGAGGTGCGTTACATCGGCATCACCACTTCCCACGGCCGTCGACATCGTGAGTTTGCCCAGATTATGGAGCAGGAGCCGATTGATTTCGTCCAACTGACTTATAACGTGCTGGACCGGGAAGCCGAGGAACGGCTGCTGCCCCTGGCCCGGGAACGGGGCATTGCGGTGATCGTGAACCGGCCGTTCCGGGGTGGTTCGCTGTTTTCGCGTTTCCAGTCGGAGCCGCTGCCGGACTGGGCTGCTGAGGCCGGCGTTAAGAACTGGGCTGAGTTCTTTCTGAAATTTATCATCTCCCATCCGGCGGTCACCTGCGCTATTCCCGCGACAACCAGCATCCAGCACATGAAAGAAAATATGGGCGCCATGTATGGCGATCTGCCATCCCCCGCCCAACGACAGCAGATGGCGGACTACGTGAGGTCGCTGTGAATCCCGGCCTCTGGCTGAGCTATTCCCTGCAGGATTTTGTGATGTTCGGACCCCAGGTGTTCTTGAGGCTGTTCATCAGGATTAATCAGGACTTATGGCCGTATCCGGTCTTGGCGCTGCTGGTGGGTCTTGCCGTGCCGGCGCTGCTAATGAACCGCCAATGGTGGACCGGACGTCTGGCCATGCTGCTGGTCGCGGCGGCCTGGTTCTCCAGCGGCTATGGCTTTCTGGTGGGCTATTTTGGCCCGATCAACTGGCCGGCGGCCTGGTTTGGCTGGGCGTTTGTCGCCCAGGGTGGTTTGCTTGCGCTGTTGGCGGTCAGTGGCGCATTCTCCCGGTCGAGTCGGCAAATTGCGCTGATGACCGCGTTCTGGCTTCTGGCTTCGCTTGGCCTGCCATGGCTGACGGTTGTCGAAACCGGCCAGTGGCAGGCGCTGGCAGTCTTTGCCCTGGCGCCAGGCACCACCACCGCTACTAGTGTGCTGGTGGCGGGGCTGCTGCAGGGTCCCTGGCGTTGGATCTATCTGATCATTCCAGTGCTGTGGTGCCTTTTCAGCGCCGCCATCTTCTGGGTACTGCAGACCTGGTGGCTACTACTGTTTCCTCTGGCCACGCTTTTGCTGGCCGTTACCGGTTTATGGCTCAGTCCCAGGTCGGCGCGAAGCTCGGGTTAGCAATGCGCTCGTTGCGGTCCAGAGCGTCGATCCGGGCGATTTCCTCCGGCGTAAGCTCCACATCAAGGGCGTCCAGGTTTGCCTTCTGGTGGCTGGGCCGTGTTGACGATGGAATCACCACAATGCCCCGCGAAGCTACCCAGGCAAGTGCAACCTGTGCCGGGGTCAGGTTGCGGGCCTCCGCAATCTGGATCAGTGTCTGATCTTCCATAACTTTGCCCACGGCAAGCGGCATATAGCCGGTGACGGTGATGCCCAGCTTTTGCGCGTGGTCCACGACCTTTCGGTTGGCCAGAAACGGATGCACTTCCACCTGGTTGGTCATGATGGCGTTCTCACCAAGAATGCTTATGGCCTGGTCCATTTGGGTACAGGTAAAGTTCGATATGCCGATATGCGTCGTCAGACCCTCTCGCTGGGCGTCTCGAAGGGCGCCCAGGTATTCCTCCATCGGCACTTCATCATCCGGCGATGGCCAGTGAATCAACGTGAGGTCCACATGGTCGGTTTTCAGCCGCCTGAGGCTCTCCTGCAGACTGTTGATCAGATCGTGTTTGGCGAGCTGGTCATGCCAGATCTTGGTGGTGAGGAAGACCTCGCGGCGGGGAATGCCGCTGGAAGTGATGCCATCACCCACCTCGGATTCGTTCTCGTACATCTGGGCGGTATCGATATGGCGATAGCCCAGGGATAGTGCGCTTTTTACGGCGTCCCTGGCTTCGTTGCCTTTCAGACGAAAGGTGCCCATGCCAATTCTTGGAAGTGCGCTCTCTGTCATTTTCGTCTCCTCTGCAAGCCCGTTGTATAACCATAAGTGGACGCGGCTGCCTGGTTCTTCAAGTGGCCCGCCGTTATCATGTGCGGCTTGTGAATTCGCAGCGTTAGAACAGGGTGGCTATATGATGACCGGGCAGTGCCTTTGTGGCAGCGTCAGCTTTGAATACGACGGACCGCTGGGTCCGATTGCCCTGTGCCACTGCAGTCAGTGCCGTCGTGCCCACGGAAGTGCATTCTCGGCCAGTGCGCCGGTACAGAAAATCCGTTTCCGGTTCATCACCGGTGAGGAAAGTATCCGGGAGTACGAATCGCGTCCGGGCAAATACCGGGCCTTCTGCCAGAATTGCGGCAGCCAGCTATACAGCCGGGTGGACGCCATCCCGGGCATTCTTCGCCTGCGGGTCGGCGTCATTAACGAGCCGCTGGGCAAGGGCCCGGCCCAGCACGTGTTCGTCGGCTCAAAGTCTGACTGGTTCGAAATTACCGACCAGATTCCGCAGTTCGAGAAGACCGAGAGAACCAACGATCCCCATTAGGGGCGAGGCCCGGCCGGGGATCACTTGGCCGGCACCATCCGGTATACCTTGCCTTTGCTGGAATCCGTCAGCAGCCAAAGTGCCCCGTCCGGTCCCATATTGACCGCGCGGATACGCTCGTTCAGGTCCGGCAGCAGGTCTTCCTCCTGCACCACGTCCTTGTTATCAAACCGCAATCTCACCAGCTTTCGCATTTTCAGCGCCCCGACAAACACGTCGCCCTGCCATTCAGGAAACAGATCACCGGTGTAGAACGCGATGCCGGAGGGTGCGATGGACGGGTCCCAATAATGCAGCGGGTCAGTTATCCCCGGCATGGTGGTTTTGTCTGAAATCGGGATGCCGCTGTAGCCTATGCCATAGGTGACTTTGGGCCAGCCGTAATTTGCGCCTGCCTTGAGGACGTTCACTTCATCCCCGCCACGGGGACCATGTTCATGGGTCCAGATCTCACCGGTCTGTGGATGCCGGGTCATGCCCTGGATGTTGCGATTGCCATAGGTGAAAAAGGTGTCGTTCACTGAATCATCAGTCAGGAACGGGTTTCCCGGCGCCGGTTCGCCGTTGATCGTCAGCCGGTGGACGCCGCCCGCGTCGTCGCGGGTGTCCTGGGCCCGTGGTTTATCGCCCCGGTCGCCCACCGAAATGTAGAGGTTGCCGTCGCTGTCGAACTCCATGCGTCCGGCAAAGTGCCGGCTGGTGCCGCTGCGGGGCAAGGCTTCAAAAATAACCTCAACGTCCTGTAGTCGTTCACCGTCAAAACGGGCCCTGGCCACCCGGGTGGTCATGCCTTCAGAGTTGCCATGGGCATAACTGAGAAAAAGCAGGCGATTGTCGGCAAACTCCGGGTGCAGCAGCACATCCAGCAGGCCGCCCTGGCCGGCAACAACCAGCTCAGGCACACCGGGGATCGGTTCGGGCTGCAGTTTGCCGTTTTTGATCAGCCTTAGTTGCCCGGCCCGCTCGGTGATCAGTTTTGAACCATCAGGCAGAAAGGCCAGGCTCCAGGGGTGGTTCAGGCCTTCGGCGACGGTTTGCAGGCGGAAATCGGCAAGGTCCGATGAAAATGTCTGCTGGGCCAGGGCGTACGAGCCGAAGGCCACCCCTGCCAGAAGAATCAGCGTCCTGAAGATGAACATGGTTGTCTCCCTACCAGTCTGCCAAATAATTTACTCTAAACCATTATAGACTCGCAGTTCGAGACTGGATGACCGGCGGACCAAAACGGTTGGTCCGCGAGAAGGTGCCAAGATCGTTGAACCGAACCCCGTTTGCCCGCATCACCCGGTGCGCTTTCGCAGCTGTTAGTTGGCGGATGTAGAACGGTTCGCCCACGACAAAATGATGGATAGCGTGGGTGCTTCCGAAGTTGAAACAGAACAGCTGGAAGGGCCACAGGAACCAGGCATTCAAGACCTGAGTCTGTTTCAGCAGTGAATCCACGTCGCCATAGTAATGCATGCTGGAGCTGATGAAGTTCAGGCAGAAAGAGCGCAGGTAAAATGGGGCGATCAGGACGACGACCACATTATTGACGTACGCCATGATGCTTTCGGTTGTCGCGGACCACGCGATCGGCGCGCCGGCTGCGGCGGCCATGCCGTCGATCAGATGGAAGGCCAGAAAGCCATACCAGGTGAGGGCGCAGGCAACCGCGAAGGGAAAGTTGGCCGCCAGAATGCGTAATACGAAGTGCAGCTTTTTGCCTTTGGGCGCGGCCACCAGCGCGCGGGTAATGTTTCCCACAAGCGTGTCGTACATGACCAGCCAGCGCAGCCAGTTACCGTAGGGCTGACCGTTGCCGATGCCTTGCTCTTCGCGATCTTCGGCAGTGCCGGACTTTTTATGATGCAGGAAGTGCAGCTGACGACGAATCCAGGGGTTGATGGTGCCTGGCCTCAGAGCCCAGCATACCAGCAGCATCCCGTTATGGATGGGCTTATTGTTTTTGAAGTACTGCTTGTGGATCAGGTCATGTTCCAGTTCGTGCAGTAGCGAGGTCAGAAAAGCGACCAGCGGAATGCAAAGCCAGGCGCTGATGGCACCGACCCAATAGGCCCAGCCACTGGCGACGATGCCGGTTACGGCAAACAGGAAGATGCCCAGCCCCACGGCGTTCTTGTTTCGCATCCAGGGATACTGGCTCCGAATGTCCTCGCCGCTTTGGCGGATAACCTGGCAGATCTCATCAATCTGCTGTTGTTCGGACCGGTTTGCACCGACGTCTGTATCCGTCATCTATTGTTCTCCTGAGACTCGGTTTTAACGCGGCTGGAAAGCCGAAGCGTGCACATGGGTGTTGGTGAGCTAAAGGTAGAGTGAAGTGGCGATAAAGGCCATAATAATGAATAATATTGGCCGTTTTACCATTGATTAATGGCCACTCTGGCTATCGAATGCGGGGAAACACTGTGTCAGATTTCGAGAATCAAACCATTTTTCCGGCAGCCGAGCTGTTCCTGATTCGTCGATATATGCGCGCGCAGGGCTTTTCGCCAGGGCAGTGGTTGCTGGGGACCGGGCTGGACGAGGAAGCAATCGGTCGGCCGGATACGCTAGTGTCCTCAAACCAGTTCGATATCGTTTACCGCAATGTCTATCGGCTGGTTGAGCGGCCGGAGGTGGGACTGCATTTTGGTCTTTCTCTGAACCTTTCGCGCTGGGGCATGCTGGCGATGGCATTGATCTGCGCCCGCTCGCTGGGCGCGGCTCTGGAAACGGCCAACACCTATCGCACACTGCTGCGCAGTCGATTCAATCTCCACCCTGAAGTTGAGGGGCAGTCCGTCTGCATCACCGTAACACCGAGAACTGACATGACGTTCCCGGTGAATCCTTCGTTTGCTTACGAAATGCTTCTGGGAACACTTCAGAGCCAGATCAGTGACCTGTTGGGTCGAGCTTTCAGGTTCCAGCGCGTTGCGCTTCACTATCCGCCTCCGAGTCATCACGGAGCCTACCAGCGATACTGTCACTGCCCGGTTGAATTTGACGCGGCGAAAACGGTTTTGTGGGTGGCGGTTGAAGACATGGAGCGCGCTCTGCCACTGGCTAATCGAGTGGCGGAATTGCAGGCCAGGGCGGTGTTTGAGCAAGAAATCGAGCGCGTTGCCCAGGTGGAAAGTGGCGACATTGCCTGGCTGGTGCGCAACGAACTTGGCCGGGATCAGAGGTTGCCGCTCCCGACCCTGGACGCCATGGCAGAGCGTTTGGCCATGAGTTCTCGAACCTTGCGTCGACGGCTGAACGAGGCCAATACCCGTTACCGATTGCTTTGCCAGGAGCACCAGCTTCAACTGGCGTTAAATGAGTTGGCCAGAACGCGGCAACCCATCAGTCTTGTTGCGGCCAATTGCGGGTTCAGCGATCCGGGCAGTTTTCGGTCGGTTTTCAAACGATGGATCGGGATGACGCCGCGGGAGTACCGACTGCAGTTCGGGGAGGGTTAGCATAGCCACCCATCAGAGGGTGGCTATGCCAGACTTCAGCTGATCGATCAGAACTCGTAACTCAGAGTGCCGATAACGGTTCGTTTGCTGCCGATGAAGCAGTCACCCCGAGCCAGACAGGAGCTGAAGTAGGTTTCGTCGGTAATGTTGTTCACATTCACTGCCAGTTCCCAGCGGTTAATACCGTAGGCGACCATGGCGTCCCAAAGGGTCTGGGATGGTGTGCGGATTTCATCGGCGCCGCCCCAGCTTTCGCCCTGGTAGCGCAGACCGGTCCCGACCCGAAGGCCTGGCAGGCCTGCAGCGGTCAGATCGTGCTGCGTCCAGATCGAGGCCGTCTGCTCCGGAATGGCAGCCAGACGTGCACCTTCGTTGGTGCCTTCCTTGACCTCTGTGTCGGTGTAAGCGTAGTTGGCGATCAGATCCCAGCTTGCAGTGACTTCAACCTTGGCTTCCAGCTCGACGCCCCGGGCGCTGGTTTCGCCGTTCTGGATCTGATTGTTCGGATTGTTCGGGTCAGGGGCGCGCCGGTTTTTCTCCCGCAGATCGTAGATGGTTGCCGTGTAGAGGCTATCTGAGCCGCTGGGCTGGTATTTTGCGCCCACTTCCACCTGTTCGCCTTTCAACGGCTCCCAGGGATCGCCGTTATTGTCCAGGCCCGTAATTGGCTGGAAAGACTCGGAGTAGCTGATAAAGGGTGTCAGTCCGGAAGCGAACTGGTACATCAGGCCGACACGGCCGCTGGTTTGTTCATCGGTGAAGGTTCTGCCGCCTTCGGTCTTGTTTTTTGCGTTGTCGTAACGAAGACCCAGCACCGCAATCCAGCGATCATTGATAGTCATTTGGTTCTGGGCATAGAAGCCGCTCTGGATGACCGTGTTTTCCGGTTTGTCACTGAAATCGCTGGCGGTCAGTGGGGTGTAGTTGCCGTAGACGGGATCGAAAACGTTAAGATCGCCCACGTTTTTCTTATAGGCTGAGCGTCCATCACTGACGGCATGCTGATAGTCCCAGCCCGCCAGAAAGGTGTGGTCCACATTGCCGGTGGTGAAGAGCGCTTCTGCCTGATGATCGGCCGTCAGCGAATCAAGGTTGGGTTTGTTGGCATAGGCCACCCGCGCAATGTCACCGTTGGGCTGCAATTCCGGGGTGAACTGGGGATAAATGGACTGGTAGTCCACTTCGCTTTCCGAGTAGCGAAGGTTCTGGCGCAGAGTCCAGGTCGCGTTCAGGTTGTGGCTGAGCAGCGAGGTAACGGCGGTTTCCTCGGTGTTATACCGGTCGAAGTCCGGCTCACTGATAAACAGATCTATGGGAATCTGCGGCAGCCCGTAAGGCGAGGGTTTCAGGGTGCCTTCAATTGGCAGGAACTGCGCCGTCGTGCCGGTTCGATCCTTCTGATGCAGCGCCATCAGGGTCCACTCAGTCCGATCGTTGGGGCGCCAGGTGATTGAGGGCGCAAGAACAACCCGGTTGTCCTCAACCTTGTTGACCTGGGTATCGCTGTCACGGCCAACCGCAATAAACCGGTATAGTAGAGAACCATCGTCGGTCAGAGCTCCGGTTGTATCAATTGCTGCCTGCTTCCTGGCATTGTTTCCGAGCTGCAGCTCAAGCTGGGTCTTCTGCTCTTCCTGGGGGCGTTTGCTTACCAGGTTGATAATGCCGCCAACGTTACCCTGACCATACAGGACGGACGAAGGGCCCCGGACAACCTCAATCCGTTCCAGTAGGAACGGCTCGGTCCGAGGGCTCTGGTAGAACCCGAAGGTTTTTTTCAGGCCATCAAGAAAAATAACAGGGTCGCCGCCGCGGACTGATTGCCAGTCCCCGCGGCTGTCCAGCCCATACTGTTCGGCGCCAACGCCCACAGTATATCGCAACGCTTCCTGCACGCTGGTTACGCCCTGGTCATCCATCTGATCGGCGGTGACCACAGAGATGGACTGCGGGGTTTCGGTAATGGGCGTGGAGGTTTTGGTCGCGCTGCGGCTGTTCTTGGCGACATAACCGTCCACGGGGCCGGTCGGGTCCTGGTAGGCGTTGGTGGTTACGTCCAGGGGGCTGAGGGTTTCCTGGGCCTGAAGGGGCAGGCCGAGGGTCGCAGTGAGGGCAAAGCTGGCTGTCAGAAAGGGGCGCATTACTTCGTTACCTTGAACTCGAAGGTTAATGGATTGAATGCGCGTATAGTAATGATAAGTATTCGTATTTGCAATAAAGAATGCCGTGGTTTAGCCCCTCTGGCAGGTTCCGGTCGACAAAGGCTCAGGCACGGCCATGACGGCTGAGCCCCCAGAGGAAGTAGAGGCCACCCACCAACGCCGCCAGCAGCCCGGCGGGAAGCTGTGCCGGATAAATGACAACCCGGGAAATATAATCGGCCAGGCCCAGCAACAGCCCGCCGGCGAGGGCCGCAACGATCAGTTGCCGGCCAATGGTTTGCTGGCCCAGTACCCGTGCCAGGTGCGGGGCGATCAGGCCGACAAAGCTTAAAGGCCCGATCACCACGGTTGCAGATGCGGTAAGCAGTGCGGCAAGCAGCAACAGCAGAATCCGAGCCTTTACCACCGGCAGACCTAGTGAAGAAGCCGACGTATCACCGAGGGGAAGAATCGTCAGTGGCCTCAGCACCAGCACCAGGGTGGCAGTGATGGCGAGAATCAGCACCATCAGGCTCATTGCTTCGGTTTCGGAGACCAGCCAGGTTGAGCCATACATCCAGTTGAGCAGTTGCGAGGCGACGGTGCCGCCGGAGGCCATCACCAGTCGCAGGCCGGCGTCCATGAAGACGTAAAGTGCTAGGCCGCCCAGCAGCAGCTGATTGCCGGCGAAGTTGTGTTTCCGGGCCAGCAGAATCAGCAGCCCCAATGCGGCAGCCGCACCAAGCGTCGCCCCGCCGAGTTGCCCGGCGCGACCTAGATCAACTCCTGACAGAACGATCAGCACCATGACGACGGCCGCACCACCACTGATCCCCAACATTTCGGGGCTGGCCATGGCATTGCCGGTCATCCGCTGGATCAGCGTACCGGCTAGCCCCAGCGCTACGCCGGCCAGAATGGCCGCCAGCATTCTTGGTCCGCGCCATATCCATGCTTCATCCCATTGCGTGAGGGTAGTCCAGTTCCAGCCTTCCAGTCCCGGAGACCAACCCATGGAAATAACCATGGTAACCAGCAGCAGCGCAGCCAGAGTCCCCGCGATCACGGTGACCGGCCGACGTGAAGGCAGGAAGCCGGCTGGGCTGGATTCCTGCCCCGGCATGTGATGACTGTTTTTGAAACCCTGCAGCGCCATCAGGATTATCGGGCCGCCGATCAGGGCAGTTGTGGTGCCGGTGGGCACCAGTGAACCGTCGCCCCAGGTGGACGCCCAGTGAGCCAGGGTATCAGCCAGAAGCAGCAGGCCACCGCCCAGCAGTGTGCCCCAGAGTAGGCGTGACGTCAGGGTCCGGGCACCCAGCAAGCGGGCCAGGACCGGTGCCGCAAGACCGATAAAGGCCACCACGCCGACCCGGCTGACCACCGTTGCCGTCATCAGTACCACCAGCAGCAGTGCCAGCACCCGAATCAGTCCCACCTTTGCCCCCAGCGAACTGGCCGAGGTCTGCCCCAGCTGCATGACTTGCAGCGGGCGCATCAGCAGTAGCATTAACGCGGCAATCACCAGAACCCTTGGCCAGAGTTCCATGAATGGCTGCCAGTTATTCTGAACCAGGGAGCCGGCACCCCAGATGAACAGGTTACCGAGCCATTCTCCCTTTAGCAGCAGGAAGGCCATGTTGACCGCCCCCATAAAAAAGGTGATCACCAGGCCGGCCAGAATCACCGTGACCGGGGAAAATCCAAGGCGCCAGGTCAGCGCGATGACCAGCCCGATGGCCAGCAGGCCGCCGGCAACGGCGACCAGGTCGGGGCTGAAGGCCAACAGCCCCGGGAAAAACAGCGTAGCCAGCGTGACGCCGAACTGGCCACCGGCTTCCACTCCCAGTGTGGTCGGGGAGGCCAGGGGGTTGCCCAGTATCTGCTGCGTTACCGCGCCGGCCAGCCCCAGGCCACAACCGATAAGAATCGCGATGGATACTCGTGGCGCCCAGCTGAAATGGGCCAGCACCGACCGGTAATTGTCTTCATTGAAGGTCCAGAACGTAGCCAACAGACGCGCCGGCTCAAGCTCGCCGATCCAGGGCGCGGCGCTGGCCAGCAAAGCGCCGAGCCAGAGTAAGCCGGCTGCCAAAGGTAAGGCCGCAGGCAAGGCTGGTGGCGCTGATATTGTGGTAGGTTCAGCAGAGTATTCACCGGACATTATCGGAGCCTCCGGCCAGCAGACTGTCTGTCAGCAGGGTTGCCAGTCTCTTGACGGGGAAAACGCCGCCAAAGGGCCAGACAGGTTCAATCCGGTAAATCTGTTCGCGCTGAACCGGCGGCAGGTAGGTCCAGAACGGGCTGGCGGACAGTGTCTCTGCCAGGCCTGGCAGGGTAGGCTCGATCACCACAATGCGGCTGTCGGGGTAGGGTGCAATGGCCTCCAGCCCGACCACCGAGAACCCCCAGTAATTACCCTGGTGAGGCCAGGCGTTCTCCAGACCCAGCGCTGTCAGTGTTCTCTGGTAGAGTCCGTTGGGCGCATAGATCCGAACGTGGCGGTCGTCCAGAAAATTGACCAGAGCGACGGGTTGTTCAGTCAGCCCCGCTTGCTCCAGCCGGCGTTTCTGGGTTTCGAGGGTCTGCTCGATATCCCTGAGCACCGATTCCGCCTGTGCTTCCCGATTCAGCATGTCGCCCAGTGTCGTCAGCATTTCACTGGCTTTTGCGAACGGTTGGCTGTCCTGTTTGTAGACGCTCACAACATAGGTTGGGGCGATGCGCTGAAGAAGCCTGGCGGCGGGTGCCATTTCCGAGCTGGTCACAATCAGGTCCGGTTCAAGCTGGGCGATGGCCTCAAGGCTCGGGGCAACCCGGGCGCCCACATTGGCAACCCCTTCAGGCAGCTCCGGTTCTTTTACCCATACTCTGTAGCCGTCCCTGTCTGCTACGCCGACCGGTTCCACGCCAAGTAGCAGCAGCGCCTCGGTTGCAGCCCAGTTCAGGGTGACCACCCGCTTTGGTGTTTTGTCGAGAGTCAGCGTGCCCTGTTCGTGCTGCCAGGTGTCTGCCAGGGCAATGGCCGGCAGCACAATGAGCGCAAGGATGATGGTCAACAGGCGCGCCAGCGGGCCCTTAGTGAACATAGGAAACCCACTGCCCGGGCGCCCGCTCCATGACACCCATGGGCACACTGTAAATGGTTTCCAGAGTCCGGGTGTCCATGATATCCCGGGGGCTGCCATCGGCGATCAGCCGGCCGGATTTCAGGGCCACCAGACGGTCACAGAAACGTGCCGCCAGATCCACATCATGCAGCACCACGATGACCGTGAGTTCCCGTTCCGCGGCAAGGCGATGAACCAGGCGCAGCGTCTCAACCTGATGTTTAACGTCCAGAGCGGAAATAGGCTCGTCCAGCAATAAACACCGGGTCTGCTGGGCCAGTAGCATGGCAATCCAGGCTCGCTGGCGCTCGCCCCCGGACAATGTGTCCACCGAGCGGTGGCGAAAGGGAGCCAGGTCGGTATCGTCTATGGCCTGGTCTATCAGTTGATGGTCTTCGGTGTTGTAGCGACCCAGTGGGCCCCGCCAGGGATAGCGCCCCAGTGCAACCAGCTCACGCACCGTCAGGCCATCAGTACCAGGGGGATGTTGAGGCAGGTAGCCCACTTTGCGGGCAAATTCCCGCGCGCCGGTGGTCTGGAAGGGTTTGCCGTCCAGCCTTGTGTCGCCGGAGGAGGGGGCAAGCTGCCTGGCCAAAACCTTTAGCAGGGTGGATTTACCGGAGCCATTATGGCCGAGCAGTCCAGTGACCTCGCCCTCATGAAAGCCAAGGCTGATATCGCTGAGGATAGCGTTGTCACCGATCTGCACATTCAGGTTGGATACGTCGAAGAAAGCAGGCATGCGGGCTCCAGAAAAACTGAGGCCCGCAGGATAATCTAAATGCGAATCACTATCAATATATTGATTAGCTGGCCTTAAATCAGACCTGCCCGGTCTGCACCCGCCACTGGGCGGTATAGGCTCCGTCCTGTTCAAGCAGTTCCTGGTGGGTTCCCTTTTCAATCACCTTGCCGCCTTCGACCACCGCAATGGTGTCGGCCTCCACGATGGTGGACAAACGGTGGGCGATCATGATCACGGTGCGGTTATGACCGATGCGTTTCAACGAGCGCTGAATGGCGGCTTCGGTCTCATTGTCCACGGCGCTGGTGGCCTCATCCAGCACCAGAATGGGCGGGTCCTTCAGCAGGGCTCGGGCCAGGGACAGCCGCTGGCGCTGGCCACCGGACAACCGGATTCCGCGTTCGCCCACCGGCGTTTCCAATCCTTCCGGAAGGGCTTCAATGAAGGACCAGGCTTCCGCTGTTTTCGCCGCTTCAATGATCTCGGCATCCGAGGCAGCGGGATTGCCGTACGCCAGGTTTTCGCGAATGCTACCCTCGAACAGGTAAACATCCTGGCTGACCAGCCCGATGGCGCCGCGCAGGGAATTGAGGGTGACGTCCCGAATGGGCTGGCCGTCAATCCGGATTTCGCCCTGGCCGGGGTCATAGAACCGCAGTAGCAGTTTGATCAGCGTGGACTTGCCGGAACCGGTCGCGCCGACCAGCGCCAGGGTGTTGCCGGCCGGAACCGTCAGGCTGATATTGCTGATGCCGGCACCGCTGGATGCATAGTGGAAGCTGACGTTGTCCAGCTCGACCATGCCCTTTACCGGTGACTGCAGCGCCTTGCTGCCTTCGTCCCGAACATGCACGGGCTCGGCCAGAAGGTCGAGAATACGCCGTGTGCTGGCCATTGCGCGCTCGAACAGGTCGATCACCTCGGCCAGGCCGGTCAGGGGCCAGAGCAGGCGCTGGGTCAGAAACACCAGTACGCCGTAGGCGCCGACGTTGAGTTCACCCTTCAGCGCCATCATCCCGCCTACCGTAAAGGTGGCGAGGAAACCGGCGAGAATGGCCATGCGAATAATCGGAATGAAGGCGGAGCTAATGCGGATAGCCCGGCGATTGGCCTCCACATAGGCCTCGCTGCTTGCCTTCAGGCGCTCCGCTTCCCGCTGCTCGGCGGTGAAGCTCTTGATGGTGGCAATGCCGCCCAGGTTATTGGCCAGCCGGCTGGAAAGGTCACCAACTTTTTCCCGTACATCTGCATACAGTGGCCCGGCCTTGCGTTGGAAGTAGAAAGCGCCCCAGATAATCAGCGGAATCGGGGTAAAGGCCAGCAGGGCGATCAGTGGTGAAAGTACAAAGAACACCGCGCCCACGGCGACCACGGTGACCACCACCTGGATCATGGCGTTGGCACCGCCGTCCAGGAAGCGTTCAAGCTGGTTAACGTCGTCGTTCATGGTGGCCACCAGCTGGCCGGAGCTGCGGGCTTCGAAGAAGCTCATGTCCAGGCGCTGGGCGTGTTCGTAGGCATCCTGCCTGAGATCCGACTGCAGCCGCTGGGCCAGATTGCGCCAGAGAATCTGGAACAGGTATTCAAACAGGGATTCGCCGGCCCAGATGAAAAAGGTGAGCACCGCCAGAATGGTGATTTGCTCCTGGGCGGTCTCGAAGCCGAGCCCGGCGACAAAGCTTTCTTCCTGGTTGACCACCACGTCGATGGCCACACCGATCAGGATTTCCGGCGCGATATCGAACAGTTTGTTGATGATCGAGCAGGTGGTGGCCGCGATGATCTGTCGGCGATATCCTCGAGCGTATTTCAGAAGGCGGGCCAGGGCGGAGAAACTGCTGGTGGCTTGGTATTCGTCGCTGGTCATGGGGCGCTCTTGACGGTGATCGTAAAGGGGGGCCGCAAGGGGGCGGCCCTTAAAAAAGAAGCAAAGGGTAGCTGCTTCGAAGATCAATTAAAAGAGAATCATTATCATGAAAGGGCTCTGAGCCCCGGTCATTCAGCGTTTCTGGTTGCGTTGCAGCCAGCGGTCCAGTTTGTCGGCAAATTCCTTGCGGTCGGTCTGGCTGAAGGGCGCTGGCCCGCCGGTAACCTGGCCGGCGCTGCGCATTTCTTCCATGAAGTTGCGCATGGCCAGGCGCTGGCGGATATTTTCTTTGGTGAAGGCCTGTCCCCGCGGGTTGAAGACGTCGGCGCCTTTTTCGATGGCTTCGGCGGCCAGGGGAATGTCCTGGGTGATAACAAGGTCGCCTTCGTGCATCTGGTCCATGATTTCGTTGTCGGCGACGTCAAAGCCCTGGGGCACCTGACGGCGTTTGATGTAGGGGCTGGGGGGCAGGGTGATAACGTGGTTGGCGATGAATGTGGTGTCGATCTGCCAGCGGGCGGCGGCGCGGCAGATTATCTCCCGGATGGGAACGGGGCAGGCGTCGGCGTCGACCCAGATTGGCATAGTGGTTCCTTCATGAAATCCTATTTTGGGCAGTTTACCTGTTGTCGTTGTGAGCCTGCCAATTGGAATCCGCGTATTTGTTAGAAGGCCTGCAGATTGAGCGGGCTTGCAAGGTTGGGACAGGATCCGGAGATAGCTCCGCGGAAGTGCGGGTTGGCCCCGCTTGGAGGACATTGAAAATGAAAGCTCGGATTGTTTTAGCAGCGGTCTTACTGTTCGTTATAAGCACGAGTTTTGTGGCGCCGCGCGTGAGTCAGGCGAACGAGGCTGCCGCCTGGGAAGCCCTGCGTAACGGGGACGCGATTTTAATGATGCGCCATGCCTTGGCACCGGGAACGGGTGATCCTGCCAACTTTGAGTTGGGTGACTGCAGCACGCAGCGGAACCTGAATGATGCCGGGCGCGAGCAGGCCCGGTCCTGGAAGCCGTTTCTGGCTGAACACGGCATTACCGAAGCGCGGGTATTCAGTAGCCAGTGGTGTCGATGTATGGATACCGCGACAGAAATGGATATGGGTAAGGTCACCGAGTGGCCGTCCCTGAATTCGTTCTTCCGGGATCGTAGCAGTGCGTCAGAGCAGACCCGTCAGACCATCACGAACGTGAACACCCTTGAGGACGGAGCACCGGTGATTCTGGTGTCTCATCAGGTGAACACCACGGCTTTGACCGGCATCTACCCATCCTCGAATGAGGGCGTGATCCTCGCCAGGCCATTGACTGAGAATCCCACCATCCTGGCGCGGGTGATGCCGGGGCGTTAATCCGGCTCAGCCAGCTGCGGCCTGGACCTGTTGTTCCAGCTCGCGGGTAAGGGCTGGTTCTAGATTCAGGGCGCTGGCGAGCTGATCCAGCCAGGCGCGTTCCATGGGGTTCTGGTCGTCGATAATCGCAGCGCTGACGATGTAGATCTCCCGGCTTGCCTGGGGTGAGTCAGCGCTGCGGGCCAGGGTCCGCGCGTCCAGCGGGGCGTCGAACTGTTGCTGGATCCAGGCATGAAGTTCGTCGTCCGGTCTCAGGTTTTCGATTTCCCGGGTCAGTAGCGCACGCTCGTCGCCATCGATGTGGCCGTCGGCGCGGGCGGCCATGATCATGGCTTGCAGGATCTCCAGCCCCCGTCTTTCCTGTTCCTGTCCCTGGAGCTGTTCCAGTGGTTGACCCTGGGATGACGGAGCGTAAGCTCCGCCTTGAGCATTCTGGTTGCCCGCCTGGTAGCTCTGGTAGGCCTTCCAGGCGAGTACGCCCACTCCCGCCACGGCGCCATATTTCAACGCTTTGCCGCCCATCTTCCGACCGCGCTTGGAGCCTACCATCAGACCAAGTGCGCCACCGCCAAGCAGGCTTTTCATATCAATGCCCGAGCCTGAACTGTCAGCCCCTTTATATTGGCCGCTTTGGGCCTGCTTCATGACCTGATTCAGCACTGACATGACGTTCATGATTCGCTCCTGTGCGATGGGTTCGCGGATTGTCGAAAGTACCAGTATAGGAAGCCAGCGTTTCCGGTGCATGGCAGCAGAATTACTCTGTTGTCATTCAAATGCCCGTTAAGTTCCCCAGAGGCAAAGTCGTGTTGATGAATTGCTCCGGATCGACTAAATAATAATCAGGGCACCTTGGTGTTCTCTGATGATCCCGACAGCGTGAGACCCACGCTCAACAACAAAACGATCAGCCTTGATGCTGCCGGTACGTCTGCCACAAGCGGGCCTCCAGGAACGCAGCAGGACCTTTTACCCAAGGGCAGGGCGGGGAGAATGGGATGAAGACAATCCACGAGTTTCGTGTGGATAGCACCTGCTATCTGGACGATCAGGGGGCGCCGCTGGGCGACCTGCCACCACAGGCTGAAGACACCGAACGGGTGCTGGCCGCCTACCGCAACATGGTGCTGACCCGCACCTTCGATTCCAAAGCCATCGCACTGCAACGCACGGGGAAATGCGGTACGTATCCGTCTGTGCTGGGCCACGAAGTGATTGGTACTGCCATTGGTCAAAGCATGTCAAAAGACGATGTGTTTGTGCCCTATTATCGTGACCAGGCGACCCACATTCTGCGAGGCGTATCGCTGACCGAATTGCTCCTTTATTGGGGCGGAGATGAGCGCGGCAGCGCCTGGAAAGACTGCCCGCATGACCTGCCGATTTCGGTACCCATCGCTACCCAGTGCTGTCATGCGGTCGGTGTTGGCGCCGCGATGCGAATCCGTGACGAGGCCCGGGCTGTGGTGTGTTGCATCGGCGACGGGGGCACCTCCAAGGGGGATTTTACCGAGAGCATCAACCTGGCCGGTGCCTGGCATCTGCCGGTGGTGTTTATGGTGATAAACAATCAGTGGGCCATTTCCACACCCCGTAGTATTCAGACCGGGGCGGAGACCATTGCCCAGAAGGCGATTGGTGCAGGCTTGCCCGGGCATATTGTGGACGGCAACGATTATTTTGCCGTGACCGAGGCGCTGGACAATGCGCTGGAACGGGCACGGGCGGGGAAAGGCGGCGCGGTGATTGAAGCGATGACCTATCGCCTGGGTGATCATACGACCGCTGATGACGCCACCCGTTATCGCTCGTCCGACGATCTGAAACAGGCGTGGGAGAAAGACGGCATCAAGCGCCTGCAGAATTACCTTCACAAGGCCGGATTCTGGACGCCGGAGAAAGAACAAAGCCTGCAGGCTGACTGCCGGAAAACCGTCGACGAAGCCGTGGATGCCTATCTTGCCACCGAAGCCGAGCCGCCCACGGCGATGATGGATTATCTGTTCGAAACCCTGCCCGAGGCGATGAAGCAACAGCGCGAGCGGATTGCTGCCAAATACCGGGGAGGTGCGCTATGAGTACTTCAGACAGCCGCGACGTTACCCTGGTGGAAGCGATCAACATGGCTCTGGCCTGGGAAATGGAACAGGACGAGTCGGTGGTGGTGCTGGGGGAGGATATCGCCACCAACGGCGGCGTTTTCCGAGCCACAGCGGGGCTCAAAGAACGGTTTGGCTTCAAGCGGGTGATGGATACCCCGCTGGCGGAAAATCTGATTGCCGGCACGGCCATTGGCATGGCGACCCAAGGGCTCAGGCCGGTTGCCGAATTCCAGTTTATGGGGTTCATCTATTCGGGGATGGAGCAGATCATCAGCCACGCCGCGCGAATGCGGAACCGCACCCGGGGCCGCTTGCACTGTCCGCTGGTGTATCGGGCGCCCTTTGGCGGCGGGATTCACGCCCCGGAGCATCATTCGGAAAGCACCGAAGCACTCTTCGCCCACATTCCGGGGCTGCGCGTGGTGATCCCCAGTTCACCCCAGCGAGCCTACGGCCAGCTTCTGGCGGCGATTCGCAATCCGGACCCGGTGATCTTTCTCGAGCCCAAGCGAATCTACCGCGCGGTGACCCAGAGTGTGGAGAACAACGGTGAAGCCATTCCTCTGGATACCTGCTTCACCCTGCGTGAAGGCAGCGACGTGACGCTGATCAGTTGGGGCGCTTCCATTATGGAAACCTTGCAAGCGGCGGATCGGCTAACCGAGCAGTCCGTGTCGGCCGAAGTGATTGATGTAGGCACCATCAGCCCGCTCGACCGGGAAACGCTGCTTTGTTCGGTGACCAAGACCGGGCGGGCTGTGATTGTGCACGAGGCCTGTCGCAACGGTGGCGTGGGGGCGGAAGTGGCCGCGTCTATTGCCGAGGGCGCTTATCTCGAGCTGAAGGCGCCGGTGGCCAGGGTGACCGGCTACGACACGGTGATGCCCTATTATCGTAACGAGCAGGCCTATCTGCCGCAGGTGGACGACATTGTAGAGGCGGCCAGGAGGGTCATGGCGTTATGAAACATTTCAAACTGCCCGATCTGGGCGAGGGTCTGCCAGAGGCTGAAATCGTTGAATGGCATGTGAAGGTCGGGGATACGGTGGAGGTGGACCAGGTACTGGTCAGCGTTGAAACCGCCAAAGCGATTGTGGAAGTGCCATCGCCCGACGCCGGAACGGTCGCCAGGCTGTTCGGTGAGGCAGGGGACATAATCCATACCGGTGAACCCCTGATGGCCTACGAAGGTGAAGACGACGACAGTGGTACCGTCGTCGGTGAATTGAAAAAAGCTGATACCGGAACCCGCAAAGACAGCTTCATCGTCGGTGCCGCCGAATCCAGCAAGCGGGCGCGGGCCAACCGGGCGAGCTACCGGACGCGGTCGTTGCCCGACGCGGAATCCCTGCGCGGTACCCGCCGTACCATGGCCAAGAACATGGCAGCTTCCCACGCTCAAGTGGTACCGGTGTCGATTTTCGAGGATGTGGATATTGGCGACTGGAAACCCGGAACCGACATCACCATGCGACTGGTGCAGGGCATTGCCAGCGCCTGTGAGACCTCGCCGGTGATGAACAGCTGGTTCGACGGCGAGACCCTCAGCCGACGCCTGAAGGACGAAGTGCATATCGGCATAGCTGTGGACACGCCGGAAGGGCTGTTTGTGCCGGTGCTGAGGGATGTAAACCACCGCACCATGGCTGATCTGCGCAAAGGGCTGCAGAATCTGAGGGACGCGGTCGCAACCCGCAAGATCCCGCCCGCCGAAATGCAGGGAGCCACCATCACCCTGTCGAACTTCGGTACCATGACCGGCCAGTACGCCAATCCTATTGTGTCACCGCCGCAAGTCGCTATTATTGGGGCCGGTTCCATCCGTGAGAAGGTGGTTGCCCGCAAGGGAAAACCTGCCGTGCGCCGCGTGTTGCCCTTGTCCGTTACCTTTGACCATCGGGCGGCCACCGGCGGTGAAGCCTCCCGATTTCTGGGAGCGCTGATTCAGGCGCTGGCAAAACCATGATGCCGTGACAACAGAAACCCGACAGCGAGACGCCATGACAAGCTTCAGAAACCTGGTTGCAGCAGCACTTATCGGTGTCGCTGCACTCCCTGTATCTGCCCATTCCATCAGCGAGGGTGACATCACCGTTACCCATCCGTGGACCCGCCCGACGCCTCCCGCGGTTTCTATTGGAGTGGGCTATATGGCCATTTCCAATAACGGAAAAACGGAAGTTACCTTCACCGGCGGTAAAACGCCTAAAGCCAAAGCCGTGTCCATTCATCAGAGCAGCATGAAGAACGACATGATGACCATGAAGCCGGTGCCTGATGGACTCCCGATTCCCGCCGGTGAGACCGTGCTGTTGGAGCCGAGTGGCTACCACCTCATGCTGGAAGGTCTGACCGGCGCCATCACCAGCGGTGAAACTGTTCCCATGACCCTGACCTTCGATGGTGCCGGGCCTGTGGAAGTTGAACTACAGACGATGGACATGGATCCGACAGAGCATAAGCACTGAACTGATAGAGTCACTTCCTCGCCCGATCCAGCATTCCGGATCGGGTTAGTCCCCGAACAGGTCAACGGAGATGAGACGTTCGAACTTCAGCTTCTGCACCTGGCCGATATGGATGGTTCAAATGTGGACGCCCTGGCCAATGTCGGTCCCATGGCGGCCATTGTTGACGGGCTGCGCAAGCAGTACCCGGACAGAACCTTGTTTGTCAGCTCTGGCGACAATTACATCCCCGGTTCACGTTACACCGCCTCAAGCGACGATTCCTTCGCTGCGGTAACCGGCGTCGCCACCCCGGGGGATGGCCGTGCGGATATTGCGTTTCTGAATGCCATGGGGCTGGAAGTGTCCGCCGTGGGTAATCACGATCTGGACAGTGGAACCAGTGCTTTCGCCGGGCTGATTTCCGCGGATGGGAATTGGCCGGGAGCACAGTTCCCCTATCTGAGCGCCAACCTGGATTTTTCCACCGACGCCAATGTCAGCCCTCTGGTGGTTGCAGATGGCCAGGAAGCCAGCGCGATTACCAACAGCCTTGCGGCTCATACAGTGGTAACGGTTAATGGCGAGCCCATCGGTATCGTCGGTGCTTCCACACCCACCCTGGAAAACATCACATCCACCGGGGACATCGCGGTTTTACCAGCCAATGACAGCGTTTCCGGACTGGCCGTTGAAATCCAGGCGTCTGTCGATGAGCTGACGAATGCGGGCATCGACAAGATTATCCTGCTGGCCCATATGCAACAGATTTCCGTGGAAAAACAGTTGGCTGGCCTGCTGGAGGACGTAGATATCATTGTTGCGGGCGGATCGAACACACTGCTTGCGGATTACAATGACCGGCTGCTTGCCGGTGATACCGCAGCGGACACCTATCCGTTGCTGTATAACAGCGCGAAGAACGAGCCCGTTCTGCTGGTCAATGTCGATGGCGACTACAAGTATCTGGGGCGGTTGCTGGTGGAATTCGACGGCGAAGGGCGGGTACGTCTGAACAGCCTGAATCCGCTGGTCAATGGTGTCTATTCGGCGGAGCAGGAAACGGTGGCCGCTGTCGGTGGCAGTGCCAATAACACCGTGGATAACATCGTCGACGCCGTCAACGACGTGCTGATTGCCCAGGAGAGCACGATTCTCGGCAACACGTCGGTCTACCTGAACGGTCAGCGCTCATCCGTGCGATCTGAAGAAACCAATCTGGGTAATCTCACGGCAGATGCCAACCTCTGGTACGCACAGCAGTACGACGCAACCGTCGAAATCTCTATCAAGAATGGCGGCGGCATCCGCGCTGATATCGGCAGTTTCGCCTTCCCGGCGGGCTCGACTGACGTGGCTGATCTGGAATATTTCCCCCCGGAGGCATTCCCGGCGGCGGGCAAGGAAAACGGCGATATTTCCCAGTTTGATATTCAGAGTTCGCTGGCTTTCAACAACAACCTGGCGCTGGTCGATGTGACGGCACAGGAACTGAAGGACATTGTCGAGCATGCCATCACCACGGTTGGTGCAGGCGCCTTCCCTCAAATCGGGGGCATGAGCTTCACCTATGATCCGGATGCCGCGGCAGGCAACCGTGTGATGGAATTGAGTGTTGGTGCGACAGTGGTCGTCGCTTCCGGTTTGGTGCAGGCTGTCGGTCCTTTCCGTCTTGCCACCCTGAGCTTCCTGGCTGACGGCGGTGATGGTTATCCGATCCCTCAGACCAACAGAGCAGACCTGGTTCTTGACGCAACCGTTGCCACCAGTGTGGATATGAGCGCGGACGACCCCGGCGCTGCCAACTTTGCGGATACCGGCACCGAGCAGGACGCCCTGGCGGAATATCTGCAGATGCTCTTCCCGAATGACGGTTCACCGTTTACCAACGCTGACACAATTGCCGAGCCTTCGGCCAGCGATACCAGAATCACAACGCTCTGATCCGGGGTGTTGATCTGAACAAAACAGCGGTCAATTCGACCGCTGTTTTTTTTGCATCAGTTTTCTTCTGATGCCCAGCTGTCGAACGCCAACTTTGAAACCCGCTCGATCTCGTCTTCTGGTATAGCGTCAATATCGCCCAGCTCGAGTTTGTCGTAGTGGAATGCGTAAAGCCGTGAGGCGAACTCGGTAATCGGCAGGGAGGCTTCCCCGCGAATTTCTCCATGGCCCCGGGTTGAGCAGTTAATGCCCTGGCCCCAGTCCTGGCCACTGTCGTTGTTGGGGTTGAAGAAATACACCCGCATCTCGTTATCGGGGCTGAGGCAGACGCGCTGGATCACAATGGCATGACGCCCGACGAAACGGGCGGCGCTGTCGGTGACGGCGATGCCGGCGGGCTGTGGGTGAATCAGCGGCATGTTGTCGTTGTAGAAGGGGTGATAGCTGGCGTAGAAATGCCGGATGAACCCATCATAATCCGTGATTTCCCCGGTGGTCACGTCGCTGACCACCTTGAAGCCGTGGTTGACCCACCAGCCGTAAAACTCGGGGTTGATCCAGCGGTGAGCGTCGTCGTCCCGATCGCTGCATCGGCGCCACATTTCCCCGTAAATCCGGTCAAGGTGGGGAATCAGGATCAGTGAGACCGGGTCGACGTCCACCGGGTTTTCGGTCACCAGTCCGGCTTCCAGATCCTTGGAAGACACTTCTTCGCCCTCGAACCGTATCAGGATTTCGTTATCCCGCGCGGCCCAGGCCAGAAGCTGCAGCAGATAATCGGCTTCGTGATCAGCCCAGAGCGACAGGCCAATGGCGGACTGGCAGCTGGGGTTATTGCCCTGGCCAACCCCAAGAGGCTGCCCCAGCAGATTCAGCACGCCCGCCAGCAGAAACACCCGGGGACGGTGGGCATCACCAAACACCGAGCGTATCAGCTCCCGGTTTTCGTCCGAGACCCGTAGTTCGATCTGTCTCCAGAGCGCCTGGGCAACCGCTGGTGTGAACAGAGAGCCCCGTTCCAGCATCATGGTCAGGCCATAGACGGCCTGGCAGGTCTCCGGATGGATGGCTTCATCGATCAGCTTCTTGACCAGCTGCGTGTAGCAGACCAGGTCGTCCCGTCCGGTCATGGTCAGGCCCAGTGCCTCGGGCAGGAGGTCGTCATTACCCCGTTCCCGCAGAAAACGGATGAAGACGGCGTGATAGGGCGAGGCCAGGCCGGTGTCGTGCATGGTGTCGGCGAAGCTGGACGCCTCCCTTGCCAGGGATTTCTCGTCCATTTCGCCCAGTCTGTCCAGATAGTCGGCCAGGCCGGGATCTTCTTTGCTGCCGGGAGTCGGTCCGAAAAGCGTGCGCACCAGCCGGGCCGCATCCTCATTGCCCGAGGTATCCAGCGTCGGGTCGTAAAGACATGTGGCAATCTGCCCGATCATTTCACGGATGCTGTCCACCTGAACCGGTCGCTGCTCCAGCAGGCGCCATACCTCGTCCACCAGGCTATCCAGCAGGCTGGCATAGCCCAGATGGTCCACCAGGTACTGGTAAAGCGACTGCACAATCTCACCCAGTTGTTTGGGCCGTTCCCGGTCTGCTTCGGACAGGGTGCCGGATAGCAGATCCAGATTCAGGGCCATCACCTGGGTCAGAAAGTGTGAAGCCTGTTCCGCTGAAATGCCGGGATGGAAATAGTCGCCACGGACCACCGCCAGCATGCGCAGCTCGCTGATGCATTCCACAATGGTCGTGACGGCGCCTGATGCCCTGAGTGACTGCTTGGCCAGCACCGGTTTTAACAGCGCAGGCCGCGACCAGTCGCTGGTCCCGAATATGCCGGCGGCCTCCAGGGTGGCAATACGGCGATAGAGCACATCAAAACCGCCGGGCATGGTCATCAGCTGACGCGCTCGTTCCAGCAACCCCATGCTTGAGGCCCTGTTATCAGACCGGCGGGCGCGGGCGAATTCGGCAATGGCGGCGTCAAATTGCATTGACGCATTGGCTAAAGCAGGATTAGCGGATAGGCTCAAACGTGGAAATCCTTGTTAATGTGATCGGGATACAGGATCAGGGTAGCCATAATATAACGCAAGGCAAACGGGCGGGTTCGTTTCATTATGTTTCCATGGGGCGCGCATCCTGGCGGTAATCGGACAGAAGGAGTTGCAATGAAAACCATCGGGCTTTTGGGTGGAATGAGCTGGGAATCCACCCAGTCCTACTACCGACTACTCAACGAAGCAGTGCGGGAACGCCTTGGTGGCCTTCATTCTGCACGATTGCTGCTCTACAGCGTGGATTTTGCCGAGATAGAGGCCCTGCAAAAAAGCGGCGACTGGGACAGGGCAGCCGACATTCTGTCAGAAGCGGCCCGCTCGCTTGAAAAGGCGGGGGCGGATTGCCTGCTGATTTGTACCAATACCATGCACAAAGTGGCTCCACAGGTGGCTGCGAGTATTGACATACCGCTACTGCATATCATGGACGCTGTTGGTGATTCGGTGATAGCCGACGGACTGGATTGTGTTGGCCTTCTGGGTACCAGATTCACCATGGAGCAGGATTTCTGTATCGAACGGCTGGCATCAAAAGGGCTCCGTGTGCTGGTGCCTGAGGAATCGGAGCGTGAGCAGATCCACCGGGTGATTTTTGAAGAGCTGTGTCTTGGTGTTGTTGAACCCGGGTCCAGAGATCAGTTTCTGGGTATTATTGAGGAACTTCGCGCGCGCGGCGCGCAGGGCATCATTCTGGGCTGCACAGAAATTGGACTGTTGATTGCGCCAGAGGACACCAATGCGGCCCTCTACGACACCACCGAACTGCACGTGGATCTTGCCGTTGGCTATGCATTAAAGAACGACTGAATAATTCGACCCACCTTCGAGGAGCTGCCCAGTGACAGCTTATTTTGTTCAGGCATTCATCTATCTGGCCGCTGCGGTTATTGCTGTGCCAATGGCGAAGCGTTTCGGGCTCGGGTCGGTACTCGGTTATCTGGTTGCCGGTGTCGTCATTGGGCCCGCTACCGGGCTGGTTGGCCAGGAAACCACCACCATTCAGCATTTCGCAGAATTCGGCGTTGTGATGATGCTGTTTCTGGTGGGTATGGAGCTGGACCCGAAAGCACTCTGGGCCATGCGCATAAGGCTGCTTGGTCTGGGTGGATTGCAGGTGTTATTGACCGCGGCGGCCGGAACCCTGGTGGCACTCTGGCTGGGTCTGGTATGGCAAACGGCGCTGACCGTCGGGTTTGTGTTCGCTTTGTCTTCAACAGCGATAGTGCTTCAGACACTGAATGAAAAAGGTCTGGCGAAAACAGAAGGTGGGCGAAGCGCGTTTTCGGTGCTGCTTTTCCAGGACATTGCCGTTATTCCCATGCTCGCCATCATTCCCTTGCTGGCGCTGCCTGAATTGATGGATGGCAGTTCTGCCGCAGCGGCGGAGCACTCTGAGCTCAGTCTTGTCGCAGACCTTCCTGCATGGGCGCACGGCGTTGTTGTTGTCATTGCCATTGCGCTGGTTATCGTGGGCGGTTACTTCCTGAGCCGTCCGCTCTTCCGGTATGTGGTCAATTCTGGGTTGCGGGAAGTCTTTACTGCGACGGCCCTGATGCTGGTCATCGGCATTTCCGCATTGATGAGTCTGGTGGATCTGTCGCCTGCATTGGGCGCTTTCCTGGCGGGCGTCGTGTTGGCCAACAGTGAATTCCGTCATGAGCTTGAAGCCAACCTTGAGCCGTTCAAGGGGCTTTTGCTCGGGCTGTTTTTTATCACTGTCGGAGCCGGTATCAACTTTCAGGTTTTAGCGGACGAGTGGGCGCTGGTGCTTTCCCTTGCGGCAGCCGTTCTGCTGGTGAAGGCGCTGATCCTTCTTGTTCTGGCTCTCATTTTTCGCATCAAGGGCAGTAACGGTTGGCTGTTCACGCTGGGGCTGGCCCAGGCCGGTGAATTCGGTTTTGTGCTTTTGACTTACAGCCAGCAGAACAGCGTGATACCGGCTGACCTTGCCCAGATTCTGTCGTTGGTTGTGGCGCTGTCCATGTTCCTTACGCCGCTGCTGTTCATTATTTACGACCAGGTTGTACTGCCCCGTTACCGGCGCAGGAAAAATGATGAGAGGGAAGCCGATCTCATAGAGGAAACCGCACCGGTCATTGTCGCAGGTGTGGGTCGATTCGGTCAGATAGTCTGCCGGCTTCTGCGTGCCAACAACATCCCGATTGTGGTGCTCGATCACGAAATCCAGCAGATCGACAACGTCCGTCGTATCAATATCAAAAGTTATTTTGGCGACGCCAGCCGGCCTGAATTGCTGGAAACTGCAGGAATCAGCGAGGCAAGGTTACTGGTGGTCGCCATTGATGACCGTGACCGCTCAACCAGAATGGTCGAGCATGTGAAAAAGCTCTATCCAGGCGTCTGGGTATTGGCCCGGGCGTTTGACCGTGGTCACGGCTACGAACTGAGGGAAGCCGGCGCCGATGATGTGGTCAGCGAAACCTATCATTCGGCCCTGGAACTGGGCGGCCATGCATTAACGGCCATGGGGGTGCATCCACTGCGTGCCAAACAGATGACCTGGGCGTTTTATGAAAACGAGGCGGCCCACGAAGATGAGCTATACGATGCCTGGCGGGAACTGGAAGAGGGCATCAGTTTCAGTCCGCGTTACGGCGAACTGTTTATGAAGCTGGAAGAGGCTCTGAGTTCGGTGATGCAGAAAGACTGGGATGAGCCAAAACAGGAAGATGTGCCCGTCTGGACGCCACCGGAAGCAGAAAAAAAGGCGTGACCGTTGCCGGCCACGCCTTCTCTTACTTGCAGAGTGATTACTTCAGATCAAAGCGATCTGCGTTCATCACCTTGGTCCAGGCTGCAACGAAGTCTTTTACAAACTTCTCTTCGTTGTCGTCCTGGGCATAAACCTCCGCGTAGGCACGAAGGATGGAGTTGGAACCAAACACCAGATCAACACGGGTCGCGGTGAACTTGGTGTTGCCGCTCTTACGATCCACGATGTTGTACGAGTTTTTGCCCGTGGGCTCCCAACGGTTCGCCATGTCGGTGAGGTTCACAAAGAAGTCGTTGGTCAGTTGGCCAACGCGATCCGTGAACACGCCGTGCTTGGTGTCACCATAGTTGGTGCCCAGCACCCGCATACCACCGAGCAAGACAGTCATTTCAGGCGCGGTCAGGCCCATCAGCTGGGCGCGGTCCAGAAGCATTTCTTCCGGCTTGACCACATAGTCCTTCTTCTGCCAGTTACGGAAACCATCGGCCAGGGGCTCCATAGGCTCGAAAGACTCTGCATCAGTTTGCGCGTCAGTGGCGTCACCACGGCCTTTGTGAAAGGGCACGTGTACGTCATGGCCGGCAGCCTCGGCAGCCTTCTCGACGCCCAGGTTACCGCCCAGAACGATGACGTCAGCAATGCTGGCGCCGGTCTCGGCAGAAATCTTTTCGTACACCTTCAACACTTTGGCCAGGCGGCCTGGCTCGTTGCCTTCCCAGTCTTTCTGCGGTGCCAGACGGATGCGCGCACCATTGGCGCCACCACGCATATCGGAACCGCGGTAAGTACGAGCACTATCCCAGGCGGTGGTGATCAGCTCGTTCAGGCTCAGGCCGGCTTCCTCGATTTTCTCCTTGACCACTTCCTCGATGTAGTTGGTCTCGCCCTGGGGAACGGGATCCTGCCAGATCAGGTCTTCATCGGGTACACCCGGGCCGATGTAACGGGATTTCGGGCCCATATCACGGTGAGTCAGCTTGAACCAGGCGCGGGCGAAGCAATCCTGGAAGTATGCCGGATCCGCCATGAACTTCTCGCAGATCGCGCGGTACTTCGGGTCAACTTTCATCGCCATGTCGGCGTCGGTCATCATCGGCCGGACACGGGTCTTCATGTCCGTAGGATCAACCGGCATGTGCTCTTCTTTAATGTCGATCGGCTCATACTGGTTGGCACCGGCCGGGCTCTTGGTGAGCTTCCACTCGTAGCCAAACAGCAGATCGAAGTAACCCATGTCGAATTTGGTCGGGTTGGTGGTCCAGGCGCCTTCGATACCGGAGGTCACCGCATTGGTGGCTTTGCCATCCAGATTGGGGTTCATCCAGCCGAAGCCCTGGGTTTCCACGTCTGCGCCTTCCGGCTCCGGACCAAGAGCGTCCGCATCGCCGTTACCGTGTGCCTTACCGACGGTATGACCGCCGGCTGTCAGGGCAGCCGTCTCTTCGTCGTTCATCGCCATACGGGCGAAAGTGGTGCGCACCTGTTCAGCCGTTGCCTGAGGATCAGGGTTACCGTTAACACCTTCCGGGTTCACATAGATCAGGCCCATCTGGACGGCAGCCAGCGGGTTTTCCATGGTATCGGGCTTGGTGACGTCTTCGTAGCGACTATCTGAGGGGGCCAGCCATTCTTTTTCCGCACCCCAGTAGATGTCCTCTTCCGGGTGCCAGATGTCCGCACGGCCGTAAGAGAAGCCAAAGGTTTTGAAACCCATGGACTCGTACGCAACGTTACCAGCCAGAATGAACAGGTCGGCCCAGCTGATCTTGTTGCCGTATTTTTTCTTCAACGGCCACAGCAGGCGACGGGCTTTGTCCAGGTTGCCGTTGTCTGGCCAGGAGTTTAGCGGAGCGAAACGCTGGTTGCCGGTGCCGGCACCACCACGGCCATCAGCCAGGCGGTAGGTACCCGCCGCATGCCACGCCAGACGGATCATCAGGCCGCCGTAGTGACCCCAGTCAGCGGGCCACCATTCCTGGCTGTCAGTCATCAGCGCGTGCATGTCCTTTTCCAGCGCTTCGTAGTCCAGTTTTTTGACTTCTTCACGGTAGTCAAAATCTTCGCCCATCGGGTTGGTCTTGGCGTCGTGCTGATGAAGAATGTCGAGGTTCAGGTTTTCAGGCCACCAGGCCTTTACGTTCCCGTGCTCTTGGGTGTGCGAACCGTGCATTACCGGGCACTTTCCACCGCCCGCGCTGTTATTCTCGCCCATATCTCTCTCCGATCATGACTGGTTTGTTGTGAACTACTTATCTCAGACTTGGGTTTTGAGGTCGGGCCAGTGACGGGAGCGGTGATGCATCTGGACATCACGTCGGGCCAATGACCACTGAGATCTTACAGTTATAGCAATGGTTATCCATTGTCACAATTAAGATTTAGTGACTGTTGCTATAGCTTTCCTTTATCGGAAACGATTCCTCGTACATAGAAACGCTACGGCTGCAAACCCGTTAGTGGGTCACCTGTCAGAAATGAAAATCTAGTTGCTGTTTGAACATCGCGCCATTTTGTCGAGGAAAGGCGGGCTAAAGTGTCTGGAAATTTTACACAATGTCTATGTTGTGAGTGTGTTTTCTGAGCTAGCGGTTTGAAATCTTGACAGTTCTGTGGGTTGGCACGGGACATGCTGCTAAAAGAGCATCCAACCTGCCCAGAATCGGTGCCGGTGAAATCAAGGAGAGAAGAATCATGAGAAAAACAATTCTGGCGGCAGGCATTGCCACGCTGATTGCAGCGGGTCCCGCCTTTGGTGGGCTGACGCTTTCTGGAACGATCTTTGACAAGAAAATTGAAGACCCCGATTTTCAGGACGGCATCAGCGGGCTGACTACCGGTATGGTTGAAAGCACCCTGGGCGCCGATGGTAATCCTGTCTACGTTCCCGGTAGTGGTGGTGCTGTTGATAGCAGCGCGACGTTCAATAACTGGTGGCAAGACACGGCGGGCTCCAAGGCAATCAGCTTGAATCTGGGTGAGACAGCCCCCGGTTCTGGTTTGTTTGCGTTCAATGATTCTTCGTTTTTCCCCATTGATAACGAGCTTTTCGGCAACGAAGGCAACAGCCATAACTACCACTTCACCATGAAGCTGGGCGGCACTACGTCTTTTAAGTCCACTGACTCCTTCAATTTTACCGGTGACGATGACCTGTGGGTATTCATTAACGGCACGCTGGTCATGGACCTTGGGGGCGTTCACGCTCCCGTCAGCAAAACCATCACCGGCGCTGACCTGGTGGGCCTGGGGCTGGCCGAAAATACTGCCTACGATCTCGATATCTTTTTCGCTGAGCGCCACACCACCCAGTCGAATTTCAACATAACCACATCGTTCCGTGTTGAGGACCGTGTTGAAGTTCCTGAACCGGGCTCGCTTGCGTTGATGGGCTTGGGTCTTGCGGGTCTTCTGACCCTGCGCCGCCGCAGAGTCTAATCGCCCTGAGCAGGCCTGGCCTCAGAAGTCAGGCCTGTTCTATAGCTTTCAAAAGAGACTCCGGGCCCCAGGGCCTGGGGTCTTTTTCCTGTTGGTGCATTAAGTCCACGAGCTTCTGATTTACCGGCGCTTGGGCACCCAGCGATTCGGCCAGCCGCACCACTTCGCCGTTGATCCAGTCCACCTCCGTCGGACGACCGGCCTGGAGGTCTTCCCACATCGAAGAGCGTGCTACCGGGTCAATGGTCAGCATCTTTTTTGCGACGCGGGTGAACACCCAGTTTGGCGCCGACATCAGAACCGGGATCAGTCGGGTGGGCAGGCCGGTCAGGTTTATAGTGGGAATGCCGGCCTGTTTCAGCAACTGAAGCGTTTCTTTCTGGGCCATGGCCAGCACCAGCCGGTAATCTCTCTGGGAAAGCTCTTCCAGCAAGGGAACCCCCGACAGAGCATTTACCGGGTTGTTCAGGTTTAGCAGAAGCTTTGACCACATCACTGATTCGATATCGGGCCGAAGCTCAAGAGGCAGGCCGGCTTTGTCGAACCAGGGTAGGGCGGCCTGCAATATTTGGTTTTCTGCCGCCATCAGATGCCCTTCGGTGCCCTGGTGGAAATGCCCGGGCGCCTGTTGCAAGACGTTGAACGGCACCATGCCGGCAAGCACGGTGGCATTGGGCATGGACTTCTGGAGTTCCGACGCGTTCGATATACCATTCTGCAGGCTGATGACCGGCACACCGGCGCGTACGAACGGTGCCAGGGTCTGGCCGGCCTCTCGCGTGGCCGCAGACTTCACGCAGACCAGCACCAGATCGGCGCCTGCTGCCACATCGGCCGAGGAGACATACCGGGTCTCAGGAACAGAATGCTCGGCGCTGAAACCTTCGTAATCAGTGACTTTTAGCGGATGCTCTTTGAAGACGGCCTGCATTCGGGGGCGGCCGACCATAGTGACATCGGCGCCAGCCGCCAAAAGCCGTCCACCGATATAACACCCGATACTGCCTGCACCGAAAATCACTACGCGGTAGGCGTGTTCGCTCATCAAACTGCTCCGTGATATGAATCTGGCTTCATTCTATGCATGTTCCGGTTGAAAAGTCTTTTCCTCGCACCGCTGGTTTTAATTGGTCCTGCCCGTCACCATAGAGGAAGCTTCAATTGAAACCTTCAGCCACCAATTTGATAGAGGGTGCAAACGCTATGTCAGAGAAAAAGACCGCTGTGATCACCGGCGCCAATCGTGGAATCGGCCTCGAACTGGCCCGCCAGTTTGCAGACCGTGGGTTCGCCATTATCGGGGTATGCCGTCAAACTTCTGATGAACTCGATGCCGTTGCAGACACCGTTATTGAGGGTATCGACGTCACCATTGACGACAATGTGCAGTCTTTGGTCAGTCAGCTGAAGGGAACAACGATTGATCTGCTGATCAACAATGCCGGCCTGCTGCAGGACGAAAAGTTGGGCAGTATCGATTTTGATTCCATCCGTACCCAGATGGAAATCAACGCCTATGCTCCGCTTCGTGTTGCCGAAGCTCTTGCGCCTCGTATTCCGGAAGGCGGCAAAATCGCCAACATCACCAGCCGCATGGGATCCATTGCCGACAATGATTCCGGCGGGCGCTATGGCTATCGGGCGTCCAAGGCAGCCCTGAACGCCTTTGGCAAGTCTCTTGCGATGGACCTGAAGCCCCGCGGGATTGCAGTGGCGCAGCTTCACCCGGGTTATGTCCAGACCCGTATGGTGAATTTCGGCGGGCTGATTTCACCGGAGGAATCGGCAAAAGGGCTGGCGGAACGGATCGACGGGCTGAACCTGGAGAACACCGGCTCCTTCTGGCACAGCAACGGCGAAGAGTTACCCTGGTGATGCGCCGGTACGCCTATGTCCCGGCAAGCTAACCGGATCTCGACTGTCGCGGCCCTGGGCTTTCAAGGCGCTATCGCGCTGATTGGCTGGCTTGCCGTCTGGTTGATGGGCATTGGTAGCCTGTCTGCTGGTCTGGGCTGGGCGAGCGCTGTGGCCTGGGGCATTGGCGGCAGTCTTGCCACCTATGTACTGCTAAGCGCCCTGGCCCGTGCGCCAGGGCGTATCCGTGATTCCCTGTCAGGCCATATGCGCCAGCTACAAACCTTTGCGAACGATTATTCCTGGCCCGTTCTTGCGGGGCTTTCCGTGCTGGCCGGGGTGGGTGAGGAGTTGCTGTTTCGCGGGGCTGTGCAGGGCTGGCTCGCTTGGCACCTGAACGATGCTGTGGCCATTGTGCTGGCATCCATGCTGTTCGGCCTGGTTCACTACCTTTCGTTTACCTATTTCGTAATGGCGACAGGGCTTGGACTTGTGTTGGGTGTTACCTACTGGCTGACAGACAGCCTGCTTCTGGTGATGGTCTGGCATGGTGTGTACGATATGATCGCGCTGTACAGCCTGCGGCGCCACCCCCACTGGTTCGGTGTTCAATAGATTGTCAGATAATTTGAGAGGCACGGTGTGAACAGAGATTTTTTCAGAAAGGTGTTCTGGCCCATTCTGTATTTCTTCGAGAATGGCAGTGATGCCCAGTCCGCCGAGGGTTACCGCCCCTCCCACCGGAAAATACTGTTTGCCGTGGGGTTCCTGTTTTTCGTGCTGTCCATGGCCACGCTCTTTTTTGCTCTGATATACGGCACGCTGGGAGCGCTGTTCCCCATTATCGTGTTTTTTGCCATCAGCCTGGTCTGCGCAGTGGTCGCCACCCTGGGAAGCGACAGTGCGGTGGCGAAAATATGGGGTAATCAGCAATCGGGAAGCTGAATTACTGTTGTTTATTCACATAAATCAGAAAAATTGATTCGCGGAATAGCCGAACCGTTTCCATAATCAGGTCACTAAAACGATAACAAGCAGTGGTGATCCTGAATGACTGAGCGCAAAGAACTCCCGGGCTGGCGTTGGGGCCCGTTTACCTTCCGATTGCCGTTTTATCACTCAAAGCTCTGCTGGTCGGAGTTTCTTCAGGGGCTAATGGTGTCAGCCGCGACCGGCCTGGCATTGGTTCCTGTGATGATCGCTTACTTCGGTTTCAGTTTTGAAGAAGCCGTTGCCCTCTCAATGATCCATGCCTTTCTGATTGCCTCGGCAGTCATCGTGTTTGGCGAACCCTACGCCGGTGGCTGGATTACGCCCGCTCTGCCGCTGATCCTTGCGTTTGTGATCGGTGGCTATGAGGATCCGTCCAGCCGTTTTCAGGCCATGACTGCCCTTACGCTCGTGTTTACAACGCTGGTGTTTTTATTGGGCATCACCGGGCTGGGGCGACGATTTGTTATCTGGCTGCCGGAGACCCTCAAAGCCGGAATCATCCTCGGTGCTGCAATCGCCGCCCTCAAACGCGTCTTCATTGATGATGCAGACAAGTTTTTGCTGGAGCAGCCCATCGCGACTACTCTGGCCTGTGCCGTCTGTCTGGTGTTCACCTTTTCCCTTCCTATGCAGAAGCTCAAGGAACGCAGCCGGTTCTTCATGACTCTGGGTGCCCTGGGGCTGTTGCCCGGTTTTCTGATTGCGGCACTGGTGGGGCCGCTGGTGGGCGAAGTGAGTTTCGATATCCAGTGGGGCTTCATGATTCCGCCTCTGGGCGAGGCGTTCGCCAAGGCATCGCCATTGGTGAATGGCTGGCCCTCTATGGAAATGGTGGCCCAGAGTGTGCCTCTGGCGCTGATCGCCTACATCATCCTGTTCGGCGACATTGTCACCGGCAACGAAGTGCTTCGGGACGGCATGGCTGTCCGCAAGGATGAGCACATCGACATCAACCTGAATCGCACCCACTTCTCACTCGCCATTCGCAATGGCGTGATGGCGATAGTGGCGCCGTTCTTCCCCACCCAGGGTGCGGTCTGGACCGGCGTGCACGTGATTGTGGTGCAGCGCTGGAAGCAAGGGCCGGCAGCCATGGGCAGCCTTCACAGTGGCCTGGCGTCCTACTATCTGATGGGGCTGCCGTTCATCTACTTCCTGCTGCCACTGCTGACCGGTCTCAAGCCGCTGCTGGGCATTGCACTGTCATTGACGCTGGTGCTCACTGGCTTTGCCTGTGCCTACATCGCCATGTCGATTCCGCGCAGCAACGCTTCCCGGGGTACGGTGGTTCTGATCGGTGCGTCACTGGCCTTCTTCGAGCCCTGGATTGGTTTGTTGATTGGTGTGGTTGCTACCCTTGGGCTGGTCGGATGGGATCGCAGTCCGGACCCCATTCCCCACGATTGAGGGTGGTCCGCCGGAAGTCAACGCTATACAGTTGTGGTACAGCGTTGATAATGGAATGAACTATGTTGCGAGTTTCCGACTCGGTGACCCTTGGCGACTGGGAAATTGATTTGTCGCAGATCAGGGCGCAGGGTGCCGGCGGCCAGAACGTCAACAAAGTGGCGTCTGCCGTGCACCTGCGCTTTGATATCCCAAACTCAAGCCTGCCCCCTTTCTACAAAGAACGACTTATGAAGCTGTCGGATCAGCGCATCAGCAAAGAGGGGGTGGTGGTGATCAAAGCCCAGAAATATCGCACCCTGGAACTGAATCGCGAGGATGCTCTCGAGCGACTGAAAGAGCTGATTCAGGGCGCGACCCGTCTGCAAAAAGCCCGTCGGCCGACCCGGCCCACCAAAGGTTCCCAGCGGCGACGTGTGGACCACAAAACCCAGAAAGGGAAGACCAAGGCCTTGCGTGGCAAGGTGAAAGTCTGAACCCGGGAGGCCTGTCATGCTGATTGCCTATCGTGCCCGCGACATTGCCGAAGCCCACATTGTGTCCGGGATGCTGAACGCCCGCGGTATCGAATCCCACGTTGGCGGGCACTATCTGCAGGGTGCCATGGGTGAAATCGGTGCTGCCGGTTTTACCAATGTCCACGTGCAGGACGAGGATTATCCGCTGGCACGGGACCTGGTTGCCGAGTATGAAGCAAGCCGCCCGGAGGAAACCTCTGCCAGCGCTCCCTCCGGAAGCCGGGTTGAACGCTATGCGATCGGGTTTCTGCTGGCTGTGGCGGTGCTTGTTGCCGTTCTGGTGGGTGCCATTTGAGAGATACCTGCCCGGTCTGCGAACAGGCCGCGCCCGAGGAATTCCAGGTCGTCAAAGAATTCCGCTACCTTCGTTGTCCGGTCTGCCTGGCTACCCTGATGGCCCCGGAAAACCGGTTGGACAGCGCCCGGGAAAAGGCTGTCTATACCCTGCACGACAATAATCCGGACGACCCGGGCTACCGCCGCTTCCTGTCTCGCCTCTCGGAACCTCTTCTGGAGCGCCTGCCTGCCGGCTCATCGGGCCTGGACTTCGGTTGTGGTCCGGGGCCAGCCCTCGCCCGGATGTTGGAGGCTGCGGGTATGAAAGTGGCGCTTTACGATCCCTATTTCAGTCGCGACCAGAGCGCGCTTGCAAGCCGCTATGATTTCGTCACCTGTACCGAGGTCATCGAACATCTTTACCATCCGGCGGCCGTATTCCGGCTGCTGGATTCGCTGATCCGCCCCGGCGGCTACCTGGGGGTGATGACCTGTTTCCAGACCGACGATGCCCGCTTTGCCAACTGGCATTACCGGCGTGACCCGACCCATGTAGTTTTCTATAAAGAGGCCACGCTAAAGTGGCTGGCCGACCGCCACGGCTGGCATATGGACGTGCCGGCCAAGGATGTCGCGATTTTTACCAAGCCGCTCAGAACGTAGACAGCCCGGTTGCTTCCATGAACCGATACTGCCAGTAGCGCAGTCTGGAATGATCGGCCCAGGCCCGATAGGGCAGGCTCATCACGGCCGGGTTTCCTGGGCCGCTCTGCCACTGCTCCTCGAAAAAAGTATTCGCTTTGGCAATGCTGGAATGGCCCCGATAGGCCAGCACAAGCACATCGGTTTCCAGATTCAGGTCATCCAGATTGCGTCGGGTAAAGTTGGCGGAGCCCAGTAGCATCTGCGCCCGACCGTTTTTGTCCTGCCTTAACAGCAGCTTGCTGTGGCACTGTTCGCCGTGGGTGTTGCACCAGCGAACAGACACCCCGTTGTTGGTTAGCTCCATGGCGGTCTGACGATTGGGGATGCCGTTTTTCTTCCGACCGAAGGCGTCCTGGTTGGCGTCCAGCAGCACCCTGACAGCAACGCCCCGGCGGTGGGCCTTGACCAGAGCCAGTACGATGTCCCGGTGAGACAGATAGAACATGGCTATATCAAGCTGATCCCCGGGTTCGGCGGACGTGATCATTTCCAGAGCGGCGTCCCGGATGGCCGATTCGGTCAGGACTCGTATTCGCGCTTCTTCCGCCGGTGCAGCCTCGGGAATCCGGCCCAGGGCGTCGTCCACGGCACTGGTCGGTGCGTCAGAGAAGGCAAGTACGGCCCGCTCACTTCGCAGCAGGTCGGCAACGGCCGGACCCGCGAAACTCAGCCCGATGTTGCTGTGGCGGCTGCTGCCATCGTGAGGGTTGGCCGATGACACCAGCGCCCGGAATCCTGTGTCTCCCTCGGTCACCAGCACTTTGCGATGATTGGCCTTGAAATTCAGCAGGCTGAGATAACTGCGCAGCGTCACCGGTTGGTTGCCTATAGGGTTGGGCAGCCAGCCGGATTCCGCGGAATTACCCAGCCACTGGCAGCAAAGCCGCCAGATACCGGACCAGAGCGGGTTGCTGTCCCTCAGTGCTGTCAGCCTGGTCTGGACAACGGAAATGCCGGCTGCCTCAAGGCGCTGGAAGTTTTCAGACAGAAGGCCGCCGTAAAGGGTGTTGATAGGGTCGGTTATCACCACCACCTGCAGTTCCGGGAAGTTCTCGCGCTGGCGTATCAGCGCGTCGGTGAGCTCTTTCGCAAGCGGACGGTCTGCGCTGTCTTCGCCCCTGGCGCTGGTGCTGTTGTACAGGAACATATCCACCAGAATAAAACGCCTGGCCGAGCGCACCATCGCCAGGGCTTCATCGAAGATCTCGTGATCCAGCCGGGGGCCGCCGTTGCCATAGTCACCGTGGTGAAGCGTCTGGTCGATCAATAGCCGGGGTTTTATCAAAGGGTAGGTCTTACCTTTATAGGCAATGCCCGGGGGTAGGGGTTTGAAGGCGTGATACAGGCCGGTTCCGGTAATCGCCAGTATCAGAAGTGCCAACAGCAACTTGATCGTCATCGAAGATTTCCCTGTTTCTATATCAGTTTCCTTTCCAATTCAGCACTATACGTAACGCGAGGCATCAAGTCCCTTACCTGAACGTTATTGACCGGATTCTGCGCGCCAGGCGTTTGTGGCCCCGTGAAGCCAGTCCCAATCGAACAAACACTTACAAAAAACCTTCGACCTCTTCTATCGCCGGGCCCCGACAATTTCTAGACTGTCAGTTTACAAGGACCCAGGCTTGACCCGTGTGAACCCCTTGCGCTTTGTTTTGCAGAGAATTTTCAGCCTCAGGCTGCTTGTGGTTATCGCAGCGGTGGTGTTCGCCTTTGCCGGTGAATCCCTGTCGCTGCTCAGCTATGTAGATCGTCTCCTGTTCAGTGCGTTTGGCACGGCTTCCGTCACTGCAGAAGGCGCCTCCTTTGCCGTTATGCCCCCCGATGCTCTCAACGCTGCAATCAGTGCCCGTGCTCTGGACGAGCCGGCCTGGTCGCCCGCAGCGGTTCGAGGCGGGCTGATGGCGGTTGCGATGTTTCTGGTACTTGGCGTGCCGCGCCTGGGGGCCGCAGTCTCGCTTCCTGTGGTTCTGCTGGTATCCGGCGCTCTTGTGGTTTTGCAGGCCGCTTTGATGTTCTATCAGAACGCCTGGCTACCCCTGGGGGAAGTCGTGACCTTGCTGCTTGCAGGCTATCTGGTGATGCTGTTCTGGCTCCAGCCTCATCGGGTTATCGTATCGCTCACCGATAATGTCGTGGATGCCCGCACCCGCCTGGGCAAACTGCTTCTGCGCCAGGGCCAGCCAGACGATGCACTGGAAGTCCTGGCCGAGTGTCCCCCGGACGAGCACACCTTAGAGCTGCAGTACGACATTGCCATCCAGCAGGAACGCAAACGGCAGTACGATAAAGCCTGCAATACATTCCGGCAGATTCTGGCCAGCCGGCGTAACTATCGGGACGCCGCCAAACGTCTTGCGGCACTGGAGTCCATGGCTAACGAGGCAACCCGTGTCAGCGCTTCCGGATTCGACAGCACCCGAACCCTGGTCCTGCCCGAGCAGAGTCTCAGCCGTCCCACGCTCGGGCGCTATGAAATCGAGCGGGAAATCGGCCGGGGCGCCATGGGCGTGGTGTATCTGGGTAAGGACCCGAAAATTGCCCGCACAGTAGCCATCAAAACCCTCAGCTACCAGGCTTTTGACCCGTCCGAACTGAATGACCTCAAATCCCGTTTTTTCCGCGAGGCGGAAGCAGCCGGGCGCCTGAACCATCCGGCAATTGTGACGGTCTATGATGTGGGTGAAGAGGCAGACCTGGCGTTTATTGCCATGGACTATGCCCATGGCCAGCCACTCAGCGATTTCTGTCGTCCAGACCGGCTATTGCCTATCGGCACGGTACTAAAGATTGTCGCCCGCGTGGCCGAGGCCCTGGGTTATGCCCACAGCCAGAACATCATTCATCGGGATATCAAGCCCGGCAATATCATCTATAACCCAGACAACGGGGACATCAAGATTACCGATTTCGGCATCGCCAAGATTTCCGATGACTCCCGCACCCGCACCGGCAGCGTGATGGGCAGCCCGCTTTATATGTCGCCGGAACAGCTGAAAGGCCAGAAGGTGACCGGCGCGTCAGACACCTACAGTCTGGGTGTTACCCTGTACAAACTGGTCACAGGCGAGACGCCCTATCAGGGGGATACCCTGGCGGCGCTGACCTACCAGATTCTGAACAAGCGCCCGCGCAGCGTTCGGGAGTTCAACAAGGATCTGCCCAATGGCGTGGTGCGGCTGATCAACAAAGCCATCCAGCGGGAGCCGGAGAAACGCTTCGCCAATGCCGCCACCATGGCTGAGGCGTTGAAGCGACAGGCCGCCCGTGACGCAGAGGAGGTGTCCTGATGGAGCTTCTGATCTCCGGTCAGACCGATATCGGCGCCGTGCGCAAATCCAACCAGGATGCGATCGACTGGTGTCTCAATGACGGCTCCTCAGAGGCGCTGCTGGTCGTTGCGGATGGCATGGGGGGTTACCAGGGTGGTGAGGTGGCAAGCGCCATCGCCGTGGATACCCTGACGGAGGTGCTGTGTCCGACCCTGGGAGACTCTGCTTCCATTGAAAGCCGTGAATCCCTGGTGCAGTCAGCCCTGAACCTGGCCAGCGAGCGCATTGATGCCCGCAAAGCGCAGGAGCCGGAGCTAGCCAAAATGGGCACCACCATTGTGCTGGCCTGGGTGTCGGGTGATCGGGCGCTGCTGGCCCATATCGGCGATTCCCGATGTTACCTGTTGAGACAGGGCCGTCTGGAATGCCTGACGCGGGACGACACGGTGGTCCAGAACATGCTGGAAGATGGCAGTATCCGCGAGCGCGACGTGCCCAATGTGCCGTTTCGCAACGTGCTGACCCGGGCGCTGGGCGCGGCGGATATTACGCCTACATTCAGCGAGCTGACGCTGGAGTCGGGCGATCAGCTGCTGCTCTGTTCCGATGGTCTGACCGATGCGCTGGACGAAGGGGTATGGCTGGACATCCTGTCTGCTGCGGATTCGGTCGAGGCCGCGGTGAAATCATTGATCACAGCGAGCCTCGAGAGACAGGCAAAAGATAATGTGTCTGTGGTCCTGCTATCAACAAACTGAATCAGATCAAGCTGGAGGAAATAAGGGAATGGCGTCACTTTCGCAACTGGTAGACAGTGTGGTGGTCACCACCTTTGAAATTGACCAGCCCGAAGTCAGGCTGGGGCGTCGCGGTGACAATGATATCCGGATCGACGAGATTTCCGTCAGCGGCCATCATGCCGTGATTGAAAGTGTCCCCAACGCCTACCTGGAAGGCACGGTGGATTACTACATTACCGACAACAACAGCACCAACGGCACCTTCGTGAACGACCTTCGCATCAGCGAACGCCAGCGCCTGAACAGCAACGATATCGTGCGCATCGGCTGGAACGAATTCCGCTTTGTTGACGAGGATGAAAACGCGATGGAGAAGACGGCCTATATTCTGGACTAGCGGTTCTGTAACACCAGGTCGCAGAAACGCTGCAGCAGGGAAGAAGCGTGGGGCGCGTCGTCGACCTGGTCTGTAAGAGCCTCCGGTGACAGCCCCTCCTTCACCAGATCCGGGGTCTGCGCCTTCAGGTAGGCCCGCATGATGTCAGCGGTAAATTCCGGATGAAACTGCACGCCCCAGGCACAAGTGCCCATGCGAAACGCCTGATGGGGCTCGAAGTCATTGCTGGCCAATAGCACAGCATTGCGAGGTAGCTCCAGAACCGACTGGCGGTGGGTCAGCTGGGCCTTGAAGGCGGCGGGCAATGCATTGAACAGGGGGTCATCCTTCGCAGTTTCATGAAGGTTGACCGGGAAGGTACCGCTCTCGCGGCCGTCCGGGTGATAGCCGACCTTTCCGCCCATGGCGTGGGCCAGCAACTGATGGCCATAGCAAACGCCCAGCACCGGTACGCCTGCTTCAACCGCCCCGGCCAGCCAGGCCGCGGCGGACTCGCTCCAGGGCGCCCGATCACTGACCATGGCCGGGGACCCGGTCACCACGATGCCGTCCCAGTCACCCGGCTCACCGGGCAGAGGTTCGCAGGTTATGTCCACCACCTGGCGGTCCAGTTCTTCCGAAAGGCCGTTCAGAAACCAGCGGTCGAAATCGCCAAAGGCATCGCGGATCGGTGGCAGGGTGTTACCGGTTTTCAGGATGACCAGGCGGGCCGGTTTCATGGTGGTTATTGATCCTCGAATACGGCGTTGTGGTAGACGTTCTGAACATCGTCCAGATCGTTCAGCATGTCCATGAATTTCTCGAACAACTCCACGTCCTCGCCTTCGATCTTTGTGGTGGTCTGCGGCAGGAACTGGATGTCATCCACCTCGAATTCGATGCCCTCGAAAGCGTCCTGAAGAGCCTGCTTGGCCTTGGCGTATTCGGTATGGGGCGCGAATACGGTAATCATGCCGTCTTCGCATTCAATATCGGTGACGTCCACATCCGCTTCCATCAGGGCTTCAAGTACGGCTTCCTCGTCTTCACCCGGGAATCCGAAGATGGCGCAGTGGTCAAACATGTGACTGACGCTGCCCTGGGTGCCGATCTTGCACTTGGTTTTGGTGAAGGCCAGGCGTACATCGCCGAAGGTGCGGTTGGGGTTGTCGGTCAGGCAATCAATAATGGCCATACAGTTGCCGGGGCCGAAACCCTCGTAGCGGGCGGGGGAAAAATCCTCTCCGGCGCCGCCTTTGGCTTTTTCAATGGCTTTTTCAATAACGTGTGCGGGCACCTGGTCTTTCTTGGCGCGGTCGATCAGGCCGCGCAGTGACAGGTTTGCTTCCGGGTCAGGGCCGCCGGACTTGGCGCTGACGTAGATTTCCCGTCCGTATTTGCTGTACACCTTGGTCTTGGCGGCGGCCGTCTTGGCCATGGAGTCTTTGCGGTTCTGATAGGCTCTGCCCATGCTACTGCCTCAATCCTGTTTTTCCGAAAACGGCGATTTTACTCAACAACCGGAAGCGGTGACAGCCTTATTTGACCATCTTGGGCACACGACGCATGCCCCGGCGAAGCGCCTGGTGGAGCGCCGACCGGACCAGTGCGCCGGTCATGGGAATGGCATCTTCGAAATACACCGTGTAGTGCACACGGGTCTCGTTTTCAGACGGGCTCTGAAAACGGATACGCCCGTAATGGTTTTTCAGCGGGCTGATGCTGGTAATGGCGTATTCAATCAGTGCTTCCGGTTCGAAGCCGGTAATGGTTTCCTCCACGCCAAGAGGGCCGATGCCGATTTTGCGAACTGAACCGATGCCGTTGGGGTCGGCCTGATCACTGTCCCGAATCCGCCGGGCCGGCGCGCCCAGCAATCTGCCAAACTGTTCGTGATCGGCAAAAAGGGCAAAGACCTGATGACAGGGAAGCAGGAAGGTTTCGTCTATATCGATCGTGTAGCTGGCCATAAAACAACTCTGACAGAATTTTTCCCAGAGTATCCGGTTACCGACATCAACAAAAGCCGCCATCCTGACATAGAGACCTATCTGACCTATTCTGACTGGATACAGTGGAGACAAGGAGGGCTATCCAATGATACCCAAGACCATGCACGCCATGTTACTGACCGGCCACGGTGGTGTTGAAAAACTGCAGTATTCGCAGACCACGCCGACTCCGGAACCAGGACCGGGCGAGGTGCTGGTCCGGGTGACGGCCACCGCCAAAAACAACACTGACCGCAAGGCCCGGGAAGGGCTCTATCCCACCAAAGACAAGGGCGAGGTGACGTCCTTCCAGATGGGTGGTTCACCCACACTGACCTTTCCGCGTATCCAGGGTGCGGACGTCGTCGGCCATGTCGCGGCCGTGGGTGCCGGCGTTGATGAAGCTCGAATCGGCGAGCGTGGACTGCTGGATTTCAATCTATACGCCGACGAACGCCGGGACATCAACCTCACACCAGACTACTACGGGCACGGTGCTGATGGCGGTTTTGCCGAATACATCGCCGTGCCTTCTGATCAGTTTCATCACGTTGATAATTCCGACCTGGCGGACGCCGAACTGGCCGCCATGGGCATGTGCTCCTATCAGACTGCCCTGCATATGCTGACCTCTGCCCGGGTCAAGGCTGGCGAGCGCATTCTGGTGACCGGTGCCAGCGGCGGCGTGGGCACTGCGCTGATTCAGCTGTGCCGCATCATGGGCGCCACGCCCTATGCGTTGAGTCAGGCCGACAAAGCGGAGGCACTACTGGCACTGGGTGCGGAAGCGGTGCTGGACCGATCGAGCATGGGCAGCTTTACCGAGCGGGCCAAAAAAGTGACTGGCGGCCATCCGTTTGACGCAGTCATGGATCTGGCCGGCGGCGAAATGACCAACGCGTTCATCGACGCCATGATCTTCAATATGAAAGATCGCGCAGACTATCCCCGCCTCAGTATTGCCGGGGCCAGCGCGGGCAACCTCAGCGAAATCATGTGGACCCGTGTTTACCTTTATCAGGTGCAGATTTTCGGTGTGTCCCACGGTACCCGGGAAGAAGCAGAACAGCTGATCGCATGGATTCGCGGCGGGCAGCTCAGGCCGGTATTGCATGCGGCTTTCCCGCTGTCGAAGTTGCACGAGGCCGAGCGCTACTTTGTTGACCGTAACAGCAACTACCTGGGCAAGATCGTGATTGTTCCGGACGCCCAGTGGGAAGAGCATGGTGCTCCGTTTGCGTTGTCAGCCAGCCCGGAGGCAAATTGATGAAACCTGAATTGACGCTGCAGTTGATGGATACCCACGCCGGCGGGGATGTAAGCCGTATCGTGACCGGTGGCATATGCGAGCTTCCGGGATCGACCGTGCGGGCCCAGATGGAATATCTGCGGGATGAGGCCGACGGTCTGCGCAGGTTGTTGCTGGAAGAACCCTATGGTCTGCCGGAAATGTCCGTTGACCTGCTGGTGCCGGCAACTGACCCGGAAGCCGTAGCCGGATACATCATCATGGAAGTGATGGGGTATCCGATATATTCCGGCTCGAACACTATTTGCACGGCTACTGCCGTGCTGGAAGCGGGTATTGTGCCCAAGCGTGAAGGTTGGCAGAGCTTCGTGCTGGAGGCTCCCGCAGGTCTCGTCAATATTGATGCATTGGTGCGCGATAATGTGGTGGAAGCCGTCACCTGCGGCGGGCTACCCAGCTATATCGATACCTATCAGGCCACTATTCATGTTCCGTCTGTGGGTGATGTGACCTACAGCGTGGCCTACAGTGGTGGTTTCTACGCGCTGGTGGATGCAACCAGCCTGGGATTCTCGCTGACGCTGGAGGAAGAGCGCAGGCTCAGCGACTGCGCCTATCATATTGTTGAAGCCATAAAGGCTGAGCGCGGTTTTTCCCATTACACGCTGGGCGATGTCGGGCCGTTGCCATTTCTTCATTTTATGGGGCCTGTTGAGCAGTTGTCCGATCACTCCTACCGCTCCCGGTCTGCGACCTACGTTCACCCGGGAGTGATCTGCCGCAGCACAACGGGCACGGGCACGTCCGCAAGACTTGCCCTGATGCACTACGAGGGCCTGATCAACCCCGGTGATCGCCTGGAAACGGTTTCTCTACGAAAAACCAAATTCATCGGCGAGTTCACCGGGGTGCGTCAGGAAGGCGCCCATCAGGTGGTGGAAAACAACATCACCGGCAAAAGCTATGTGCTGAGCCGCGGCGACATCATCGTCAACTGCGATGACCCGATGGTGGAATGTGGCGGACTGACACACATCCTAACCGACGAGATCCGAGCCAAAGCCGAGGCTGCTCCCGACTCGACCTGAACCTCCGGGCAAGGCGACGCTGGCCACGGTGTGCAGTTTTTCGAGTTGGGATTGCAGCATGCCGATGGGTCGCGTGCCCTCCAGCGTCAGCTCGATATCGAGTTGGTCGCCGACGCTTTCGACCGCCATGCGGGCAATGCGAAAGCCGCGGATACGAATCACCTGGCAGAGCCGCTCCAGTGCCGCTGCTTCCGAGTCCATGCGGCAGTTGAGGGTGTGGCTGGCCGGGGACTGCCCGGGCCGGCTGTCCGATTGGCATTGGGGCTTCATGCGATCTGCTCCTTGATAGGTCGGCTGGTACGTCTGGATTCATCGATCATGTCGGTGTTTGTGGCGCCAGGCCGGACAATAGGCCAGACGTTGTCTTCCCGATCGACGGCAACATGCAACAGCATGGGGCCGTTGTAGGCGAGAATGGTCTCGATGCCACGGCGGATCTGGTCGGTGCGTTCGATCTTCAGTGCCGGGATATCGAAGGCCCGGGCCATGGCCACGAAGTCGGGGTTGTCGTCCAGGTTTATCTGACTTTCCCGGTTGTTGTAGAACAGCTCCTGCTGCTGGCGGACCATGCCCAGGCACTGGTTGTCCATGACGATCAGTTTTACCGGCAGGTTGTAACGGCGGATGGTAGCCAGTTCCTGAGCGTTCATCATGAACGAGCCATCCCCGGTGACGTTGATGACGGTGTTGTTGCGATCCGCAAATTGGGCGCCGATGGCTGCGGGCAGGCCGAAGCCCATGGTGCCCAGGCCGCCGCTGGTAAGATGGTGGCGCGGGTGATCGAAGTCGTAGTGCTGGGCCACCCACATCTGGTGCTGGCCAACGTCGCAGGCGATGACCGTGTCATCCGGGGCAATCCGGGAGAGCTGGCGGACAAAGGCCGGGCCGGTAATCGGTGCCAGGGGTTCTTCATTGTCCGCCGCGTGGAACCCGCCGGTGGTATACCAGGTGCGGCACTGTTTCTGCCAGTCCCTGATGGCCAGTGGTTCGGCCTGCAATGCGTCAGCCATTGATTTCAGGATGGCGTTCAGATCACCGCGGATGGCCAGGTCGGCATTGCGCAGCTTGTTGATTTCGGCGGCGTCGGCATCAATGTGGATCATCCTGGCGTTGGGGGCAAAGCCGTCCAGTTTGCCGGTGGCACGATCGTCCAGGCGGGCGCCGATGACCAGCAACAGGTCGCATTCGTCGACGGCCCTGTTGGCCGCCCGGGAGCCGTGCATGCCCAGCATGCCGAGGTTGTAGGGATTATATTTGCCGGGGTTGCCGATGCCCTTCAGAGTCACAACCGCCGGCAACGCAGAGGAGTCGGCGAAGGCCCGGAAACTGTCCTCTGCATGGGCCAGGCTGATGCCGCCGCCACTGTAGAGCAGAGGCTTGCGGGCAGCGTGCAGCATCGCCAGAACGTCCGTCAGGTCCGTCGCAGCCGTTTCACGCGGCTCAGGTTGAGGGAAGGGCGCATCGGCCACGTCAGTCAGCAACAGATCCTTGGGAATATCAATCCAGACCGGGCCGGGCCGACCGTTCTGGGCCAGCTCGATCGCCTCTTCCATGATCGAGGGCAGGCTGTCCGCATCGTCGATCAGGTAGCTGTGCTTAACGATGCCCAGGGTCATGCCCAGTACGTCGGTTTCCTGGAAGGCGTCGGTGCCGATCAGGCCCGAAGGCACCTGGCCGGTGATCACCAGCATGGGAATGGAATCCCGGTGGGCGTTGGCAACGCCGGTGATCAGGTTGGTGGCACCGGGGCCGGACGTGGCGATACACACCCCCAGCCTGCCACTGGCCCTGGCATAGCCGTCTGCTGCCAGGGCGCAGCCCTGTTCATGACGGCAGAGCACATGTTCCACTTCCGGGGCATCCACCAGCGCGTCGTATAGCGGCATAATGCAGCCGCCGGGATAACCGAAAACCGTGTCGATCTGGTGACGATGGAATGCTTCGAGAATGTGCTCTGCGCCGTTCATGTTCTGGAGTCCTTTTTCGTCTTTTTTACGGGGCAAAAAAAAGCCCCCGGGACCTTTCGGTGCCGGGGGCTTTGGGTGTTCTGTCGAGCTGTTGCTATCTCACTCGGCTGTCCACGCGCAAGCCCCCGGATGGCACCACGACCACCAGGACAAGCTTCACTAGGACAATCACTGAAATGAGATTCATAAAATGGGCAACGACTCTGAATCTGTATTTGATTTAAGTGTAGAATCTACCCCACGTTTTTAGCCGTTTGCAACCTTTTTTCTCTTCCTGTGTGTGAGCAAGTCATGACCAAAGCAAAGCTGGGATCCATCGGGCTGTCTCTTTTACTGTTAATCGCCCTGATCGTTTGGATGGCAACCGGTGAGGTGAAAGTGGCCAAACAGCAGGCGCCGGACGCGGCGCAGTCCACCGACACGGAATTGCCAGCGGTGCAGGTAGCGCAGAGACAGACGCAGTTGTATCAGCCCGGTCTGCTTCTGCAGGGACAGATCGAGCCCTGGCAGTCAGTCACCGTTGCGGCGCGGGTGCCGGGAACCGTGGAGTCTCTGAACGTGGAGCTTGGGGATTCGGTCGAGGCCGGCCAGGTGATGGCGACGCTGTCAGAGGATGGCCGGCAGGCCGCCGTTACACGCTGGCAGGCCCGCCTTCGAAAGCTTGAGGCGGATCTGGCTGCGGCCAATCGGTTGCGGAGGCAGGATCTGATTTCCGAATCGGAAGTTCTGGCCCTCCAAAGCGAGATGGCCACCGCCAGGGCAGAATTGGCAGAGGCACAGCTGGCCATTGATCACCTGACCCCCAGGGCGCCCTTTGCCGGCACCATCAACCACAAGTCTGTTCAGGAAGGTGACCTGGTACAGGTCGGTTCACCCATGTTTGAACTGGTACGGATTGACCGACTGAAAGCGACCAGCCAGGTACCCCAGCAGTCCGTCAGCAAGGTGGCGGAAGGCCAGCCGGTCATCGTTGAGACACTGGATGGCGACACCCTTGAGGGAGAAGTCCGCTTCATCGCCAGTGCCGCCGACGCCCAGACCCGCAGCTTTGCCGTCGAGATTGCCGTGGAGAATCCCGACCGCAAACGGATTGCCGGTGGCAGTGCCACACTGCGCGTTGCCCTGCCGGAAGTGCAGGCCATGTTTGTATCGCCAGCCTACCTCAGGCTTGGGGACGACGGTCGCCCGGGTATCCGCCACGTCAACGATGACAACGAAGTGATTTTCACCAGGGTCAGTCTGCTGAGTGTTACCACGGAAGGCGCCTGGGTAACGGGCCTGCCCTCTGAAATACGCCTGATTACCCGCGGCGCGGGTTTTGTGTCCCTTGGGCAGAAGGTTCGCCCGGTCTCTGCTGATACCGAGCGGGGCTGAGCCACATGCGCCGGATCATTTTTGCGGCCCTTGACCGCAGTCGTACCGCCTTCCTGACTCTGCTGTTCCTGATTATCGGCGGTATTGCCGCCTTCCAGGCCATTCCCAAGGAAGCCAACCCCGACGTCACCATCCCGATGATCTACGTGTCCATGACTCTGGACGGCATCAGCCCGGAGGATTCCGAGCGTCTGCTGATCCGGCCCATGGAACAGGAGCTGCGCTCCCTTGAAGGGATCAAGGAGATGCGGTCCACCGCGTCTGAAGGACATGCCTCGGTAATGCTGGAGTTCGACGCCGGCTTCAACCCGGACAAGGCGCTGCAGGACGTTCGCGAAAAGGTGGACACTGCCCGCAGCAAACTGCCGCAGGAAGCCGACGAGCCCCGGGTGAACGAGATAAACGTCTCGCTTTTCCCGGTTTTGTCGGTGGGGCTTTCCGGCCCGCTGTCAGAGCGCGAACTGGTGACCATTGCCCGGCGCCTGCAGGATGCCATTGAGGGCATACCGGAAGTACTGGAAGTGGATATCGGCGGTGACCGGGAAGACCTGTTGGAAGTGGTGGTGGACCCCCAGGTACTGGAAAGCTACGGCGTCGACTACGACACCCTGGGCCAACTGGTAACCCGCAATAACCAGCTGGTCGCCGCAGGCAGCCTGGACACCGGCGCCGGCAGGATGACCATCAAGGTGCCCGGCGTGATCGAAACCGTCGAAGACGTGATGACCATGCCCATCAAGGTGGATGGCGACACAGTGGTGACCTTCGGCGACGTGGCCATGCTGCAACGTACTTTCAAGGACCCCACCGGCTTTGCCCGAATCAACGGCGAGCCGGCACTGGTGCTGGAAGTGTCCAAGCGCGCCGGGGCGAACATCATTGAAACCGTGGAGAAGGTAAAGGGCCTGATCAGCGACGCAGACAGCCAGCTGCCGGATGAACTGGAAGTACGTTACATCATGGATCAGTCCGGCGAGGTCCGGGACATTCTGGGTGACCTGCTGAACAACGTGCTGACAGCCATTGTGCTGGTGGTGGTGCTGATCATCGCTGCCATGGGCCCACGATCCGCCTTGCTGGTGGGTCTGACCATTCCGGGCGCGTTCCTGACTGGCATTCTGGTGATCTGGGCGATGGGGCTGACCCTCAATATCGTCGTGCTTTTCAGCCTTATTCTGGTGGCCGGCATGCTCGTGGACGGGGCCATTGTGGTCTCCGAGCTGGCCGACCGGAATCTGTCGGAAGGCCAGCCGGTGAAAACGGCCTGGGGTGGGGCTGCCTCCAGAATGGCCTGGCCAATCATTGCCTCGACCGCCACCACCCTGGTGGTCTTCATGCCCCTGCTTTTCTGGCCCGGGGTTGTGGGCGAATTCATGAAATTTCTGCCGATGACGGTCATCATTTGTCTGGCGGCCTCCCTGGCCATGGCGCTGGTATTTCTTCCGGTGCTCGGCAGCCTCGCTGGCGGTAAACGCGCGAAGCAGAGCCAGCACACCGGGCCCATGGGCAAAGCCTATCGTTCGGTTCTGGCACGGCTGCTGTCGGCACCATGGCTGACTCTGTTTGGTGTTCTCGCTGTGGTGGCCGTCATCTACGGCGCCTACGCAAAATTCAATTATGGCGTCGAGTTCTTCCCCAGCGTGGAGCCGGATTCGGCACAGGTTCAGGTCAGGGCGCGGGGCGATCTGTCGGTCTGGGAACGGGACGAAATCGTCCGGGAAGTGGAATATCAATTGCGCGGCATGCCGGAAGTGAAAGCCCTGTATGCGCGTTCCATGGTCGCGGCGGGCAATCGCATGGCGCCGGACGTGATCGGGGTGCTGCAGTTCCAGTTCACCGACTGGGACGAGCGCCGCCCGGCCAATCTGATTCTGGAAGAACTGCGCGACCGTACCGCCGACATACCGGGCATCGAACTGGAATTCCGTAAGCAGGAAGGCGGTCCGGCGGATGGCAAGCCCATTGAGTTGCAGGTCAGCAGCCGTGACAGTGCCGGGCTCAACGACTACGTGGACCGGATCAGGTCGGAAATGGACACCATGGACGGCTTTGTAGATGTCGAGGACGACCGCAGCCTGCCGGGCATTGAGTGGCGCCTGAACGTAGACCGTGCGGCCGCTGCACGATTCGGTACCGATGTACTGGGCGTAGGCAGCGCCGTGCGTCTGGTGACCAATGGCCTTGTGCTGGCCACCTATCGCCCGGAAGATGTCCGCGACGAAGTGGATATTGTGGTCCGCGTGCCCAATAACTGGCGGGAACTGGATCAGTTCCAGCGCCAGACCATCAATACCGCCCGTGGCCAGGTGGCGCTATCGCAGTTTGTCGAACTGGAACCGGGCGACAAGGTGGGCAGCATTGTGCGGGTCGATGGCCAGCGCACCGTTACCATCAAATCGGATGTGGCACCGGGTAGCCAGGCGGCGGCATTGCTGAAAGCACTGCAGGAAAGAATGCCGGAGACGCCTGAGGGCGTGGCCATCAGCTTTGCAGGCGAAAATGCTGACCAGCAGCAGGCGGCGAATTTCCTGACGTCGGCGTTCCTGGTGGCCATTGGTTTGATGCTGCTTATTCTGGTCACCCAGTTCAATTCGCTTTACCAGACCCTGCTGATCCTCTCCGCCATTGTACTGTCTACCGCTGGCGTGCTGCTGGGGCTGCTGCTGAACGCCCAGTCATTCGGCATTGTGATGGTGGGTATGGGCATCATTGCCCTGGCGGGCATTGTGGTGAACAACAACATCATTCTGATCGACACCTACAACGAAATGCGGACCAGTGGGCTGGCTGCCTATCACGCGGCCCTCGAAACCGGCTGCCTGCGTATGCGACCGGTGCTGCTCACCGCGGTGACTACCATTCTGGGCCTGATGCCCATGGTGTTTGGCGTTAACGTGGATATGCTGACGCCATCACTGGGCATCGGTTCGCCCTCAACCCAGTGGTGGACGCAGCTTTCCAGTGCCATCGCCGGTGGGTTGGCGTTTGCCACTATCCTGACCCTGTTTCTGACGCCGGCATTGCTGGTATTGGGTGCCCGTGTGGGCCAGCGAATTTCGGGATGGCGAAACAGCAGCGCCACCGAATTGTGAACTTCTGTTGGCAAATTGCGTTATTTTTCATCGGCACAGGCGGAAAAGCGATTTCTATCGCATAATTGGTACCAAATATGAATTGAAGTTCATACTTTTAGTTCCAAAGAAGGAATTACTGGTGCAGATCTGGAAGCGTTTGCTGTTGAGTCTGGTAATACTGTTGCCCGCTTTGGCTCTGGCGGATGTTGCGGTCTGGTCGGAAACAACGGAACGGCTTGACCTGGCGGGCCAGGTTGATTACTGGCAAGAGCCTGATGCCCGGGCGTCTGTGCAGGAGGTTATTGCCCTCGACGACAGCCAGTGGCAGGCGGATGGTGGCGAGAGCATCAGCTTCGGTTATGGCGACCAGGTTTACTGGTTCCGGTTCCAGTTAAGTAACCCGCTCGCTGAACCTCAGTCCCCGTTGCTTGAGATTGCCTATCCGGTTCTGGACCATATTGAGGTCTATGTACTGTCCGATGACCGGATGGTGCAAAGCCTCATGCTCGGTGACGAGAAACCCTTCTCCGAGAGGCCGGTTCTTCACCGTAACTTCCTTATTCCCCTGACGTTGCCTCCCGAAGGCCTGCAAACGGTTTATCTGCGCGTGGACACGACGAGCTCGATGCAGGTGCCACTGATCCTCTGGGATCAGGCCGCATTTTTTGGCTCGGCGCAGTCCCGCAATCTTTTCGAAGGCATCTATTACGGCATCGTGCTGGTGATGATCCTGTATAACCTGTTTGTCTACCGCGCGGTGGGCGAGCGGAGTTTTCTCTTTTATGTGGGCTATATCGCCGCCATGCCGCTGTTTCTGGCCAGCCTGCATGGGGTCAGTTTCCAGTATCTCTGGCCTGATGCGACCTGGTGGAACGACCGGGCGATCATCGTTTTCCTCAATCTGGCGGTCTTTTTTGGTGGTGCCTTCACTCTGCGTTTCCTGACTGTGCGCCGTGAAATTCACCCGATTCTGAACCGGGTGGTGGTCGCGTTGATGGCCATGGCCGGGGCACTTGCCGCTGCTGGTGTGTTCGTACCCTATGCCCAGATGGTGTTACCCACCATTGTCGTCGCGGGGCTTGGGTGCAGCGCGATGCTGGTGATTGGCGTGGTGCGCTGGCTGAAAAACGATCCGGCAGCCCGGTATTACGCCATAGCCTGGTTTTTCATGCTGTTCGGCGGCATTGTCCTGGCGCTCAGCAAGTTCACGCTTCTGCCCCGGAATTTCCTGACCGAGAATGCCACCCAGGTAGGATCGGCGATCGGAGTCATTCTGCTGTCGGTCGCGCTGGCGGACAGGCTGAACCAGGAAAAACGGCGGGCCTTTGAAGCCCAGCAGAAACTGCTGGCCGAAGAGCGCAAGGCCAGGATCGCCCAGGCCAAATCGCTGCACGTTCAGCAGGAAGCCAACACCATGCTCGAAAAGCGTGTCCAGCAACGCACCCACGACCTTGAATCCCTGAATATAAAACTGATGGAGCTCAGTGCCACCGATTCGCTCACCGGCCTGAAGAACCGTGGGCATTTCGACCGGGTATTTAAATCCACAGTGGTCAAGGCGTTCCGCTTCGGCCAGCCCCTGTCCTTGCTGATTCTGGATATTGATCATTTCAAGAAGTTCAACGATACCTATGGCCACCTGGTGGGCGACGACTGCCTGCAGATGGTGGCTGGCTGCATTGGTGAGTTTGTCACACGTCCCCAGGACTTTGCAGCCCGCTACGGCGGCGAGGAGTTTGTTGTGCTGCTGCCCGATACCCCGAATGAGGGCGCTATGCGGGTCGCGGAGAAGATCCGGAGGAAGATTGAAGAAACCGGCTTTCGCGTGTCCGAGGAGATTCTGCATCTGACTGTCAGTATCGGGATCTGCACGGTAACGCCGTCCCGGGCGGATGCCACCAAGGAGATATTTACCAGGGCTGACGAAGCGCTTTACGAAGCCAAGGGTGCGGGCCGTAACCGAGTCGTCTCCAGTGCCTCCAGTGCAAATGCCAGCTCCAGCAGCGTTCTTTCACCACCATGACGGCCCATCAGTTGAACCCCAATGGGCAGATTCTGTTCCGTCAGGCCGCCGGGCAGGGTAATGGCAGGCGCACCGCTGGTGTTGGCCAGGGGCGTGAAGCTGACATACCGGAATAACCGTTCGAACAGTTCATCGAAAGGCACGTTGGGGCTGAGGTAGCCAATCTCCGGCGTGGTGTGGCCAACGACCGGCGTCAGTACTGCATCGAAGCCGGCAACGGCTTTTGCGTAGTCATGGTAGGAACGTTTGAGGCGCCAGAGTGCAGCGGGCAGGCGGTAGAACTGTTTCTTGAAGAGCCGGTAAAGCCCTTCAGTCAGACCATCCACTTTGCTTTTGTCAAAGCCCGGGCCAATCAGGCGCTTGCCGTTACTGCGCACCCCAAACGCCAGCATTCCCCAGTAAAGGGCAAAATCGGCAGGGAAGGTTTCTGGTACGGGGACCGGCATCGGTTCCAGGTGGTGCCCCATGCCTTCCAGGCTTTTTGCCACGGACGCCACGGCCTGATGGGTGTCTGAATCCGTCGGGTGGCCGTTGATTGAATCGAAAACCAGCCCGATTTTCATTGCCCTTTCCGGTGGGGCCTCCACCTTGCCAATGGCAGGCAGTTTCGGGTTGCGATAATAGCGCTCTGCACCAGCATAGAAGTTGGCAGTATCCCGCACGCTCCGGGTCACCACGCCATCGGTGACGATGTTGATGGGCAGGGATTTGGCCGCGTCGTTATCGATCAGCCGGCCGCGTGAGGGTTTAAGACCCACCAGGCCGCAGCAGGCGGCGGGGATGCGAATAGACCCGCCGCCATCGTTGGCATGGGCAATGGGGACAACGCCCGCCGCAACCAGCGCCGCCGACCCGCCTGACGATGCGCCGGAGGAGAATGCCGTGTTCCAGGGGTTGCGGGTGGGTTCGCCGTGGGCCGGTTCGGTGGTCGCATTGAACCCGAATTCAGGCAGTGTGCTTTTACCGATACAGACCAGGCCCTGGGCCAACAGCAGCTCTGCAAACGGGCTGGTTCTGGCCGCGATGTATGGTTCCATTGCTGCTGTGCCATGCCCGGTGGGGAACTTCTCAAGGTCGGTGTTGTCCTTGATCAAGGTTGGAACACCTGAAAATACGACGTCTGGATGGGCGTGGTGTTGCCCTGAATGGCCGGCAATTGCCTCAGCGTCATGTGGTATGGGTGTAGCGAAGCCGCCGATGACCGGCTGGGCATATCTGGCCCGGTCAAGGCTGGCATTGATCAGTTCGCTCCGGGAGCATTCGCGCCTGCCCAGCATGCCTGCAAGAGCGGTTGCGTCGTGTTGTCCCAGTACATCGTCGCAGAAGGTGTGAAAGCGGGGATGGCCCGGAGTCATGAAAAAATTCCTTACGGTTTTAATCCTTTGTATCAGGCGATAAGCTTAAGAAAGCTATAGTCAGAATTACTAGTGAATTTAATGTTTGAATCATCAATCGACGCGTTTGCCGAGCCCCTGGTGCGCCACTTTCTCGGAATATTTTTCCTGATGATCGGTGTTCAGTTCACCGCTCGCAGCCTGGGCCTCTATGCGCGCAATGGTTTTTCCTACATCCATTATGGCGAGCGTCGGTCAGCGGGCTGGTGGCACCGGCAGCTGTTCAATGTTTTCCGCACCCTGATTCTCGCCGCCGTCGTTGCCCGCATCTTTGTCGACATTGACGGTTGGTTCGGAGTCTTTCCGGCGCTTTATCACTGGCCCGTGCTGGTTGCGGGTATGGCCTGCCTGATTACTGCTTTCGGCCTGGTCAATTACTTTCAGGCCTATATGCATGAGCAGTGGCGTTCTGGCGTTGACCACAGCCAGGGCCAGCACTTGCTGACCGGCGGCCCCTACAGCCGCAGCCGCAACCCGGTTTTCATGTCGGTCATGCTGGGGCAACTGGGCTTTTTTCTGGCATTGCCCTCGGTATTCTCCCTGGTCTGTCTGGTGACCGGGGTTGTGGTGCTGATGCGTCAGGCCCGGGTGGAAGAGCGCGCGCTGTCAGATATCTTCGGCGACGCCTACGAAAGCTATCGCCGCCGCGTTCCGCGCTGGATCTAGCCTCGCCCCGGGGGCTAGGCTTTCTGTCTTGCGGTCTTGATCACATCATAGGCGTTACTGATTTCCCGCGTTTTCTGTTCGGCCATTTCCCGCATGCTATCTGGCAGGCCCCGCCCGGCCAGTTTGTCCGGGTGGTTCTCACTCATCAGTTTGCGGTAGACCTTCTTAATGTGGTCGTCGCTATCCGAGGAAGAGACTCCCAGTACCTTGTAGGCGTCTTCCAGCTGACTGGCCGTTGAGCGCTGCGCAGAACCGGCCTGGCCGCCCTGGGACCCTCTCAGCATGGCTTCCAGCTGGTCTACCTGGGATTCCGGCAGGCCAAGCCCGCGGGCAATTCGAAGCAGCATTTCATGTTCGGCCGGATGAACCACGCCATCGGCGGCCACGGCAGAGACCTGCACCTGCAGGAACATCTGCAGCAGCGCCGGTTGGCGACCGCTGATTCTCAGGAAATGCTGTAGCTCGGCGTCCAGGTCAAAATCATCGGCTTTGCCGCGATTAAAGGCTGCCTTGGCTTTGTCCCGGCTCTCGTCTGTGAGGCGGAACTGCTGGAACAGGCGCTCCGCAACCTGGATTTCGTCACGGGTGACCACACCGTCCGCTTTACAGAGCGCGCCCATTACCGCGAACACAGATTCCAGAAACCCGGTCTGCACGTTACTGATTTTTTGCCACAGCCGGTATTTGATGTAGCGGGTCAGAAATGCGCCCGCGGCTGCGCCAATCAGAAGTCCCGGCAAGCGCCCGAACAGGTAGCCGATCAAACCGCCAATAAACAGGCCGAACATGTAGGGTTCCTTATAATGGGTGAAATATCAGATGAATAACTTCACAGCATAGCGCCGATTGGCCTGAGACTGAATGATCGGATGCAAGATCGCCCAGCGTAGATGACCTCGATAGGCCGTTCCCGGGAGGGTAGACTGAACCCATGACATCAGATCTTTTTGACGAATCGGAAGCGCCCTGGGTCGAGTCCCTGGGTGATGGTGCAGTTGTACTCAGGCGATTTGCACGGGCCATGGCGCCGGATTTACTGAACGCCATCAACCAGGTAACCGGGCAAGCCCCCCTGCGCCAGATGAAAACACCTGGCGGCCACACCATGTCCGCTGCCATGGCCTGCTGCGGCACCTGGGGCTGGGTAACCGATCGCCAGGGCTATCGCTATCAGCAGACCGACCCGCTGACGGATAAGCCCTGGCCGCCAATGCCGGACGCATTAAGCAATCTGGCCCGACAGGCAGCGGCGCAGGCCGGCTATCTGAACTTTCAGCCGGACGCCGGCCTGATCAACCAGTATCTGCCGGGGGCAAAAATGGGGTTGCACCAGGACAAGGACGAAACGGATTTCACCCAGCCTATCGTGTCGGTGTCTCTGGGCGCGCCGATTGTGTTCCAGTTCGGCGGTAACCGGCGCAGCGACCGCCCACAGAAAGTACCGCTGGAGCATGGAGACGTGGTGGTGTGGGGTGGTACATCACGGCTGCGGTACCACGGGGTGCTGACACTAAAATCCGTGGAGCATCCCCTGACCGGCGCCTGTCGTTACAACCTGACCTTCCGCCGCGCCATGTAGGCGGTTGAAGGAAGCCGGTTATAGGTGGCTTGTCAGTATCCACCCGCCAACGCCGATCAGGGTCAGGCCGCCAAAGATTTCCGCCCGATGTCCCAGAACCGACCCTACGATCCGCCCGAGCATCACGCCCAGCGTCACCATGATGGTGGTGGCCAGGCCAATCAGCCCAGCGGCCAGCAGGATATTGACGTTGATAAAGGCCAGCCCCACGCCCACTGCCATGGCGTCGATGCTGGTGCCAACGGCGGTCAACGCAATTTTAAGAAAGGATTGGCCGTTGGGCTGTTCTTCGTCTTCCGAGACTGGCTTCATGCCCTCATAGATCATGTGCAGGCCAAGGGCGACCAGAAGCGTGAATGCAATCCAGTGATCCCAGGCTTCCACATGGGCCGCCGCCGATTTGCCGATGAGCCAGCCAATCAGAGGAGTGATCGCCTCGATCGTGCCGAAGATAAGACCCAGTTTGAGGGCATCTGAAAAACGCGGGTACTTCTGGCTGGCTCCTTTACCAATCGCGGCGGCAAAGGCATCCGTGGACATGGCCAGGGCAAGCAGGAGAAGGGCAAACAGGTTCATCAGGCTAGCTCCGGTCAGGCAATTTGAAACCACGATATATCCACGCGCCTGACCATCAGGCATGGATACATCGATGGTCTCGCCAACCGAGAGGTGTCCGTACCATGGCATGTGGCCAATTATGTTGACACGGACTCTTCCGGTAACCGGAAGCAGGCTACTCCCCAACGAGCGGCTAATTTACCAAGGCTCGTCGGCAATCTCAAATCGGCTGCCTGTTCCCCTCAAGAATCCGGGTCAGACGCTGGAGTAATTCGCCACTGTGGCGCCAGAAATGCCAGTACAGGGGAACCGTAAGCTCATGGCCCGGTGCCAGGTTGATCAGCTCGCCGGAATCTATCCACGGCTGCGCCTGCATTTGTGGAATCATGCCGTAACCGATGCCGGCACGGGCCATCTGCACGAATCCCTCGGAAGAAGGGCAAAGATGAAAGGGAAAGCGCCCCTGGTAGCCGCAATCCGCCAGAAAGCGATGCTGCAACTGGTCGTTGGGGCCAAAGATGATGGCGGGTGCTGAGGCAAAGGCTTCCGGCGTTAGACCCTCCGGGAAATAACGTTGCCGGTAGCCACCAGTCGCCAGCGGCCAGTAGCTGACCTCGGTAACGGGAACCGCCCGGGCACCGGCAATGGGCTGGCTGCTGCTACACAGGCAGGCGGCGACGTCGCCTTCGCGCATCCGTTTGAGTCCCACGTCCTGATCTTCGATCACCAGATCCAGCAGGAGTCCCTCGCGGGTGCAGAATTCACCCACGGCCGCAGCCCACCAGGTGGCAACGCTGTCGGCATTGATGGCAATCCGCAATCGCGATGACTCTTCCGTCAGGGTGGGGATGGCGGTGTGCAGATCCCGCTCCAGCAATTGAACCTGCTGGAAATGGTTCAACAGCTTCTGTCCGGCGGGGGTAGCCTTCAGCTCCGGATGGCGGGTCAGCAACGGCTGGCCCAGCCTGACCTCCAGAGATTTGATGCGCTGGGATACCGCCGACTGGGTAAGGCCCAGGGCTTCACCAGCGCGCTCGAAACCGCCGTTCTCAATGACTGATGCCAGCGCCTGAAGCAGTTTGTAGTCCAGCATAAGAAAAACTTATAGGGCATTAAGAGTATGATTTTTAAGTATAGCGCCAGATGGGTAAGCTTGCAGCCAATATTCAGGAGTGCATCATGCTGACAAGTTATCTCACCGGGCTGATTGTATGTGGCGGCATCATCGTCGCGATCGGCGCTCAGAACGCCTACATCCTGGGCCAGGCTATTCGCCGCGAGCACCACTGGAAATGCGCCGGCATCTGCATGAGTGCGGACATCCTGCTATTCACGGCGGGCATGTTCGGCGTCAATGCAGCATTGATGGCAGTGCCGGAAGCGCTGGAAATACTGCGGTGGATGGGAGTAGTGTTTCTGGGCTGGCTGGCGGCGCTGGCCTTCGCCCGTGTGGCCAAAGGTCGCGACGCGCTGGACGCGAACACCAAGGCGGCATCCAGCTCGCGGGCGGTGATCCTGACAACCCTGGCAGTGACCCTGCTTAATCCCCAGGTGTATCTCGACACCCTGCTGCTGATTCCGGCCATCGGGGCGCAGCAATCCAGTGCCTTTGGCTTTGTCGCGGGGGCCAGCAGCGCCTCGGTGCTCTGGTTTGGCCTGGTGGCGTTCAGTGGGGCTGCGCTTTCACCCTGGCTGGCAAAGCCTAAAGCCTGGCGGGTAATCGACGGCACCATTGGCGCTATGATGGCGGCCATAGCCATCCATCTGGCCCTTAACGGCCTGTAAACTGACTATTTGGCTCTGGTGTTCTTGCCCCAGAGTTCGGCCTTCATCTCAGACCAGAGCTGGCGGTAGGCTGCCGCTGGAGTGGAACGGGGGCTGAGCACTTCCAGGGGAAGCCCCTCCTCGCCCATACGTTCAACGGCGCTGGAATAGGGAATCATCGCCTTCGAGGGCCGGTCGAAAAGTTCGGCGCTCTTTTCTGTCAGTTCCCTGTGAAGCTTCTTGCGCCGATCCACCAGGGTGAAAAACGGCCGCAGTTTTTTGAGGCCGAGTTTCTTGTCCTTGACCAGATCCTGGAATTGATACCAGCTGTTCAGGGAAAGCCAGGTGGGTACCAGCGGCACGTACACCAGGTCGGCAATTTTCAGGACCTGTTCCGTCAGGCGCGACTGACCGGGTGGGCAGTCAAGCACCACCAGACTGGTGTCTTCCGACAAGGGGCCCAGTATGGTTTTCAGGGGGTTTGTCCGGTCGTCATCTTCCAGCTTGATATCGAAGTTCCGGAAACTGGGGTGAGACGGCAGCAGGTCCAGGTTCGGGTAGACGTTTTCTTCAATAAAATCTGCGATCGGAAGCCGGCCGTCCAGCAACTTGGAGATCTTCCTGCCTTTGGTACGGGAGGCACCGGAAAGATAGAAGCTCGCGGCGCCCTGCGGGTCAAGGTCCCAAAGCAGAGTAGAGCAATTGCCAGCATTGGCCAGATAGGCGATGTTGACGGCCGAGGCTGTTTTCCCAACTCCGCCTTTCGGACTGTAAAAAGCGACGATTCTCATGGCGTGCTCCATCTGTCGGCCGGTCATTGAACCACAATTTACATTGTGAAATATGACATTCCCGTGAAACATGTAAACTTCGGCATTCACGCATCATTTCCCGCCGCTACACCCGACGCCCAGGCCCACTGAAAATTATGGCCACCCAGGTGGCCGGTGACGTCCACGACTTCGCCGATGAAATACAGATTGGGTTTTTCCAGCGCGGCCATGGTTTTCGATGACAGCTGGCGGGTGTCGACACCGCCGAGCGTGACTTCTGCTGTCCGGTAACCCTCGGTTCCCGACGGTTTGATCTGCCAGCGGCTGAGGATGTCAGCCGCGGTATCAAGATCCGCATTTTTATAACCCTGCAGCGGGCCGCTCCAGCCGTTGAGATCGTTGAAGGCCTGGGCAAATCGCTTTGGCAGGTGCTGCATCAGATACTGGGCGATGGTGGACTGGGGTTTTTGTTTGCGCAGGGCGTAGAGGTCTTCCCGGGCGTTCTGACCGGGCAGAACGTTGACCGACAGGGCATCCCCCGGTGACCAATAGCTGGAAATCTGCAACATGGACGGCCCGCTCAGGCCTCGGTGGGTCACTAGCATGGGTTCCAGAAAGTGCGCCTGGTTGCAGTGCACATCCACCGGGCAGCTGACGCCGGAAATCGGTTCCAGCTTTTCTTTCAGTTGTGGCTGCAGGGTAAACGGCACCAGTCCTGCCCGGGTGGGTAGAAGCCTTAGCCCGAACTGCCGGGCAACGTCATAGCCGAAACCGCTTGCGCCCATGGTCGGAATTGAAAGCCCGCCGGAGGCAATCACCAGGGATTCGCACCAGAGTTGCCCGGCTGTGCTTTCCAGGCGGTAGCCGCTGTCCGCTTCATGCACGGCCTCAACGCTCGTCTTCATGCGGACTTCGGCACCTGCCCAATCACATTCGGTCAGCAGCATGTTGAGAATGTCCTTGGCGCTGTCTTTGCAGAACAGCTGCCCCGCTGCCTTCTCTTCATGCTCGATGCCGTGGCGTTCCACCAGTTCCAGAAAATCCTGGGCTGTGTAGCGTTTGAGCGCGGAAATACAGTAGCTGGGGTTGTCCGACAGAAAGTTGGCCGGCGTGCTGTTCAGGTTGGTGAAATTGCAACGGCCACCGCCGGACATCAGGATCTTCTTGCCCGGTTTGTTGGCGTGATCCAGCACCAGCACCCGGCGGCCACGGTAGCCGGCGGTGGCCGCGCACATCAGCCCGGCGGCGCCGGCGCCGATGATAATAACGTCGTAGTCGTTACCTGATGGTGTCTGGCTCATGGCAGGTAAACGTTACCTTCCATGTAGAGTACGGCCTGGCCCGCTATGGCGACCCGGTCGCCCTTCAGTTCGCAGCGCAGCCGGCCGCCCCGGCGTGAAACCTGGCGAGCGTCAAAGCGGGTTTTGCCCAGTCTTTCCGCCCAGTAGGGCACCAGAACGCTGTGAATGGAGCCGGTGACCGGGTCCTCGTCAATGCCGGCGCCCGGGGCGAAATAACGGCTGACGAAATCGCAGTCCTGTCCCGGGGCGGTAATGATCAGCCCCTGGTTGCCCAGGCTTTTCAGGGTCCGCATGTCCGGCTCTGCAGCCCTGACCGCGGCCTCGTCTGCCAGCACCACCATGTAGTTGGTGTCGTTGGGCACGAAAAAGGCGGTTTCCGGCGCGCTTTCAAGCGCTTCCGTGATGGCAGACGGCGTCGGCCGTTCTTCGCAGGGCAGATTGGGGAAGTCCAGTGTCAGCCAGCCATCCTTGCCTCTGCTCACGCCCAACAAACCGCTTTTCGACTGGAAGCGCAGGGAATCCGCGGGCCAGTCCAGGCGGTTGAAAATAACCCAGGCGGTGGCGAGGGTGGCGTGTCCGCAGAGCGGCACTTCGGTGCCGGGGGTGAACCAGCGAATCCGGAAATCGGCATCATTCCCTTCCGGTAAGGCGGTGAAAAAGGCCGTTTCCGACAGATTGTTTTCGACGGCCAGCGCCAGCAGGGTGTCGTCCGGCAGGTCTGATTCCAGCGGCATAACAGCGGCCGGGTTGCCGCCAAACAGCCGGTCGGTAAAGGCATCCACCTGATAGATGGGGTAGGGCATGGGACGTTCTCCGGGCATCGGTAAGGCGCCTATTCTGAACAAAGATGTCATTAAGTGACAAACTTTCCGGCGCAATGGCTCCTGGCTTCCACTTCTATTGAAAACAGTTGTAAGCTGAGCACAGCTGTAACAGGGCTCCATAATCATAAAAAACAGGAGGCTGCCATGACCATCAGCTCAACCCCTTCCGGCGTGTCCGTTGCGCCGCGTCATATGCATTTCAATGTGGACCGTGATCTTGAAACCCTCTGGCACGGGGGCGACGTGTTCCGCACCGCTTTTTTCAATGCACTGTCACTTCAGTTCCCGGACGGTGAGCAACAGTTCATCAATGCCGTTCGCCTTTACCGGGACAAGGTGGATGACTCCAAGCTCAGCAAGGAGATTCGCGGGTTTATCGGGCAGGAAGCCCTGCACAGCCGTGAACACAAACAGTACAACGACGCGCTGAAAGCCCGCGGTTACGACATCGACGCCATCGACCAGCGTTTCCGCAAGCACATGGCCTGGGTGGGCAAGTTACCGCCAAGCCGCCAGCTGGCTGGCACCTGTGGTGCCGAGCACTATACCGCGGTGTTAGCCAACGCGATTCTGGAACACCCGGAGTGGATGGCGGGGGCAACGCCGGAAATGTCCCGACTATGGCGCTGGCACGCCATCGAGGAAACCGAGCACAAATCCGTGGCGTTTGACGTGTATCAGCACTGCGTGGGTGATGAAAAGTTGCGCCGCATTGTGTTCCTTTTTGTGAGCTGGAATTTTTTCAAGTTCACCTTCCTGAATACCTGCGCATTGCTCAAGGCCGACGGCAAACTCTGGAGCCTGACCACCTGGGCGAGCGGCATGAATTTCCTGTGGGGCCGGCCGGGGGTAATCAGGAAGTGCCTGCCCGGCTTCCTCGGGTACTTCAAAAGAGGCTTTCATCCCTGGCAACACGATAATCGTGACCTGATCGATAAAAATCTGGGCGATCTTGAGTTAAAACAGTAGCCTTAATACAACAATAACGATCAGTTCAGGGGGCGCAGCAGCCCCCTGTGTCTTTGGAGGCACCTATGCGCGTTGGTTTGATTGTCGATTCCGCTTGCGATCTTCCCTATGAATTCTCCCGGAAGAACGATCTGTTCGTGCTGCCGGTCACCGCCGTGATAGATGGCCAGACCTACATCGACGAGCACGACCCCGTCCGCACCCAGGAGTTTTACCAGAGCGGGCTGCTGCAAAAAGGCCACCATGCCGAAACCCAGGCCTTTACCCCCGAGCAGATTCACGATCTGTTCATGGAAAAGATCGTCACCGAATACGATGTGGCCTTTTGCGAAACCGTCGCCCGCAGCCGGAGCCTGATCTTCCAGAATGCCACGGAAGCCATGAACAGCGTGATGAGCCACTATCAGGAGGCCCGCAAGGCCGCTGGTCGCGAAGGCAAATTCTCCATGCGGGTGATTGACAGCAAACAGATTTTCGCGGGGCAGGGCCTGCTGGCGGCCCACACCCTCAAGCTGATCGACCAGAAACTGTCCAAGAATGCCCTGCGCAACGAAGTGGAGGAATTCACCGGCAAGATCTACACCTGCGTGATTCCCCGGGATCTGCACTATATCCGCGAACGGGCCCGGCGCCGGGGCGACAAGAGCATCTCCGCGTTCGGGGCGTTTCTTGGCAAGGCGCTGAATATTACCCCGGTGGTGTTCGGCCAGGGCACTGATGGCAAGCCGGTGGCGAAAACCCGCAGCTTTGATGCCTCTGTCGAGAAGGTCATGAACTATGCCATTGGCCGCGTCGAGGCGGGGCTGCTGACGCCCTATGTTTGTCTGTCCTGCGGTATGAACTGGACCGAAATCGAAGAGCTGCCCGGCCTGAACCGGCTCCGCGATGCCTGCGAGGCGGCAGGCGTCGAGTTGTTGCTGTCCCAGATGGGAATTACCAGCAGCATTTATGTGGGCCCCGGCAGCCTTTGTCTTGCCCTGGCGGCAGAGCCCCATCAGTTTTCGGACTTCCAGTAAGGCGGCTGTTGGCCGCCGTTCTTCAGATTTCTGCTTCCAGGGCAAAGGTTTTTAACCGGATGGGGTGTTAGCCTCGGTTTGATATTTCCGGGGCCTGTAAACTCACGCCAACTCTATCTGGATACCGACTATGACCACGGCCAGTACCGATCTTGCCGACGCGCTGCTGCAGCAGCACGTCAAACACGAGCTTTCGTCACTGAAGGGCGCAAAACTGCGCCGCTTTCTGTCACGGGAAGTGGATGAACTCTTCGACTACGCCAGCCACATCACCCTGGGGCGCATTACCTCGGCCGAGCAGGTGATGGGCCTGATCCATCGCGTCGTAATGAACATGGAACTGGACCCGGGCATACCCGAAATGGCCGCCGAGATGGCCACCGAGGTGCTGAATGCGCCGGTCCAGAAAACCACCACACTGAGCGAGATCATCACCCGCGAGCAGGCTACCGGGTTTCTGGAAGAAGCACTGGAGCTGAAACAGCAGCGCCAGCGGGTGATCAGCGAAATCATGGAACACCCGGTCTACCAGGAGCTGGTGTCCAACCTGGTCTATCAGGGCGTGGTGAACTACCTGTACGAAGACAACCTGCTGACCAAAAACGTGCCCGGCGTGGGCTCCATGATGAAATTCGGCAAGCGCATGGCTAACCGGGCGGTGCCGGGGCTGGATGAGTCCTTTGAGCGGCGGTTCAAAGCCTGGCTGTCGGACAGCCTGCCGGGCCTGATCGCCCGCAGCGAGCAGTTCCTGCACAAGTCCCTGACCGACGATGAACTGCGTGACAGCGTAATGGCCGTCTGGGTCTCGCTGGAAGACCGGACCGTTGCCGAGCTTCAGGAGGGCCTGGGGGATATCCAGCTTCAGGAGTTCGTGGTTCTGGGATACGAATTCTGGCTGCAGTTCCGTAAAACCCCCTATTTCGAGGGTTGCGTGGAAGCGGTTGTGACCCACCTGTTCGAGCTTTATGGCGACCGGCCGCTGATGGATCTGCTCAACGATGTGGGCGTGAACCGCGAGCTGGTGATGGCGGAAATCGACGGTTACGCGCTACCCGTAATAGACGTGCTGCGCGAGGAAGGCTACCTTGAGGCTTTGATTCGTCGTCGTCTGACTCCCTTCTACAACTCGGCCGCGGCGAAGAAACTTCTTTCACAAGGAGCCTGAGTCGGAATGTGGATACCCGTTGAGCTGCTCTGGGCCTACCTGGCGGCCATCACTCTGCTGACCGTGACGCCGGGCGTGGACACCCTGCTGGTGATGCGCAACACCGGCCGTGGTGGCTTCGGCGACGGTGCCATGACCAGCCTGGGCATCTGCTGCGGGCTGTTTCTGCACGCGGCCCTGTCGGCTCTGGGTATCTCGATTCTGCTGGTGGAAACCGCCTGGGCGTTCACCGCGCTCAAGTGGGCGGGCGCCTGCTATCTAATCTGGCTTGGGGTTATGTCCCTGCGACAGGCCTTCGCCCGTAGAGCCAATGCACAGGCGCTGGCTCCCGCCGAGGCACAGGCCCGGCAAATGCCGGCTTCCCGCGGTGCTTCCTTCCGTGAAGGTGTGCTTTCAAATCTGCTTAACCCGAAAACGGCTCTGTTCTACATGGCGCTGTTACCGCAGTTTATCGACCCTGCAGGTCCTGCGTTTGCTCAGTCAATGGTTCTGGCCGGGCTTCACTTTGTGCTGGCGATGGTCTGGCAGTGTGTGGTGGCGGCAATGGTCATTCAATCTCAACAGTTGCGGCTCAACCATAAGCTAACCCGCCTTCTCAATGTCGCCACTGGCGGCGTTTTCATCGCAATTGGAGTCAGGCTGGCTCAAGAATAGCTGTACTTGGTTGGCATCGTGAAACAGCTTTAAAACGCGAAATTTATTTACCTTCATTGCCTTTTTTTAATTCCCTTGTCTATATTCATGTAGTTGCAATCATTATGTAGTTCTAAGTGATAGATGATTGCGCGTCGATGTGTCGGTCCGAGCACGAGGGTTCGACGAAATGAAACTTTTATACAAAAAGGGAAATGCCCATGAAGCACCTATGGTTGCTCATGGCGTTGACGGTGGTTCTGGGTGGTTGCGGCGGGGGAAGTTCCAGCTCTTCTCCGGAGGAAATAGCTTCAACAACCATTTCCGGCGCAGTGGTCAAAGGGCCTGTCGGTGGTGCTACCGTTAACGTCTTTAAAATGGATGATGGGGGTGGCGCAATCAGCCCACCCGTTGCAGGCCCCATCACCACCAATGCCGACGGCTCCTGGTCTGTCGAGATACCTGATTCAGTTCCCCGCCCACTACTGGTTATCGCGACCGGAGGTAGCTATACCGACGAAGCGACAGGAGGAAATATCGACGTTGGTTCTGCGGAACTGAGTTCCTTCCTCAGCGAGGGAGCGACTTCGGCGGCAGTCAGCCCCTTGTCCGAATCGGTTGTGCGTGCCGCACGCCAGTATCTTCAGGATAATCCGACAGCCTCTGTAAACGATGGTATCGCCGATGGTGTGACCAAGGTGCAACAGGTTTTCGGTACCGGTTTTGATCCTCTGACCGACCAGCCTGATCCGACAAGCAGTTCTCCCGAAAGCGTTAAATACGCAGCTGCACTGGGCGGTCTGTCGCAGTTGGCTGCAGATCAAAGCCCGTCAACGGATCCGCTGGCGACGGTGCTTGCGTTTGCTGAGGACGCGTCAGACGGCACTCTCAATGGCCAGGTAGGCACAAATCCGGTGTCCATTGATGAGACCACCAGTTTGCCAACCACCATTGGAGTCGCGGATTACTCGAACTCTCTGAACACCTACATAGCCTCTGACAGTAGCGGCTCCTTTGACAGCTTGGTGTCTTATACCATTGCAGGTTCAGTATCTTCTGGCCTGGGTTCAATAGCCCCTGCCGAGGTGGTTGTGTTCGAGGGTGACACGGCCCAATTCACTATTGCGCCAGCAACAGGCTATCAGGTTGGAGCTCGTTCCGGGTGCAGCGGGGAAATCAGTGGTGGTGTCTTCACAACGGACCCAGTGTTGGCCGCATGTGGCGTTAGTTTTGCCTTCGATAAAATCCCATACACAGTGACCGTGGAACCAGCAACAGGCGGCTCGGCCTCTTTGACCTCCGCGACAGTTCTTTTTCAGGACGTCCAGGTCATCGACTTTACGGCGAATGAAGGTTTCGATCTGGTTTCAGTGTCCGGTTGCAGTGGGTCTCTGGGCGGTGCGCAATACACAACCGGCCCGGTTATCGCAGACTGTACGGTGACGCCGGTATACGAGCGGCAACAGCGTACGGTGAGCCTGGCGCTGAACCCGACAATTGGCGGTAGCTTCGATGTTTCAGGACCGCTGACTGCCCTCTATGGAGACTCAGTGACTGTCACCGCAACGGCGAACAGCGGCTATAACCTGCTCGGTGTATCCGGGTGTGGCACAGGTAGCCTGACGGGCAACGAATATACCTCTGGGGCTGTTACGGCGGATTGCACCATCACTGCCAGCTTCGCAGCAGTTCCTACCTATACGGTTACTGCTCAGCGCTCGGGGCCAGGCACAGTGAGCCCGACATCCCGCGTGGTTAACGAAAATGCTACTGCAACGTTTGATCTGACGCCTGATTCCGGGGCGGCGCTCGGTGCGGTTTCAGGATGTGGCGGCGCCCTGGACGCAGGTTCTCCACCAAGCTACACCACTGCACCTGTGACCCAGGCCTGCACCGTGACTGCTGTATTCGAATCTATCTACTCAGTGACAGTGAATCCTGGCGCTAACGGCAGCGCGAGCCCGCTATCGGTTGAGGCATTGGCCGGAGAGCAGCCCGAAATATCCATTACAGCGGACGAAGGCTTTGAGATCGACGCGGTGACGGGCAGCTGTGGTGGCACTCTTAGCGGCTCGATCTATACGCTTGCTGCCGTAAGTGCTGATTGCACCGTGGATATCAGCTTCGTCGAACAGTCGGTCAGCACCCCGGCGGTGTGGGACCAATTCAATTGGAATGAAGCCAACTGGCAGTGAGGCCATTGGTTATGACGTTAATAAAAGAGGTAATCATCATGAAAAAACTGATCCTAACCGGCCTCACCGCGATGGCGTTGTCGGTCTCAGCTTCCGCTGCAAGCGTTACGGGCTATTCGGCGCCGACCGCCAACACACCGGCGAATGCCGCCGAAGTGGACGCAAACTTCCAGGCACTGATCACGGCTATTAATGACAACGCAGCCCAGATTGACGCCTTGAACAATCAGGTAGCGGCACTGGAAAACTCCAGTGTTTCCGACAGGACCTATGCTTTCGAGCAACTCCTGTTCATTCTTGGAGCACAAAAAGCCGTAGATCCAGCGCAATCACCGGAAAGTCAGGAGTCTGGCCCATCCGGTGGCAGTTCGGTTCAACAGGGGTTCGCACGAATTGGCATGTACAAGGCTTCGCACACTTTGGCCTTCGCTGGGGACGGCACTCTCACGTTGACTCTGGACGGAAGTGAGGTGGAGTTCTGGGTGAACAGTGATTCGGATATCGGACTGACTATAACTGATACCGGGTCTGTCACTGGCACCTGGAGCCAGACTGGCAACATCGTGACTGTAAATTTGCCTGGCGGGGATGTTTTTGATGTAACCGTGGCTAATGGCGGCGGCGCGATAACGATTCGCGATGCGCTGATCGGCGGCTTTGATACCGATAATGGCTGTAACGGTGATGGCACTGTCTGCAGCTACGAATACGAAACAAGCATTAATTTCGGCTTGGAAACCACTCAGTAGACAACGCTGATGGCCGGCAGCAGGGCGTCTCTGCTGCCGGCCATTACGGAGCTACCTTTCCAGATACTGCAGTTTGTCCGGCTTGCCATCCCACTCTTCCGCATCCGGCAGCGGGTCTTTCTTCTCGGTGATGTTTTCCCATTTTGCGGCAAGGTCTGCGTTGATCTCGATAAACTGTTCCTGACCGGCGGGCAGCTCATCTTCCGAGAATATGGCCTCGGCGGGGCATTCCGGCTCGCACAGGGCGCAGTCGATGCACTCGTCCGGGTCGATCACCAGAAAGTTGGGGCCTTCGTAGAAGCAGTCCACAGGGCAGACTTCCACGCAATCGGTGTATTTGCACTTAATGCAGTTATCAGTAACGACAAAGGTCATGAGCAGTCCCCTGGTCCGGTAGTCAATCTCATCGGTATAAGAATTAGTGCGCGATATTGTAGGGAGGCCCCCGCAGGGGCGCAAGCGATAGTGTCCCGTGGGGCTTATCTTCTGGCCATAATATCCCGCAGTTCATAGAGCCGGTTCAATGCCTCTCTCGGGGTAAGGCCGTCCAGGTCCATCTCCGACAGGGCTTCTTCGACCTTGCTGGGCTCCATGGACGAAAACATATCCCCCTGAAACGCGCTCGCCTGGGCGGCTTTTGATGATCCCGAAGCAGAAGGCGCAGTCGGTTCCGGCCGGGCTATCATCGGGGCAACGGGCTCGGCACTGCCTTCCAGATGGGCAAGCTGGGCCTTGGCGTGGCGGATCACGTCCTGGGGAACGCCAGCCAGTTTTGCCACCTGAAGGCCGTAGCTCTGGCTGGCGGGCCCGTCGTGAACGTTGTGCAGGAACACGATAGTGTCGTCGTGCTCGGTGGCGGTCAGGTGCACATTAACCGCGTGGGTCAGTTCGTCGGCCAGCTGGGTCAGTTCGAAATAGTGGGTGGCAAACAACGTATAACAGCGAATGTGTTTTGCCAGATGCTCCGCCGTGGCCCAGGCCAGCGACAAGCCATCAAAGGTGCTGGTGCCTCGCCCGACTTCGTCCATCAGCACCAGGCTGTGTTCGGTGGCGTTATGCAGGATGTTGGCGGTTTCGGTCATTTCCACCATGAAGGTCGAACGTCCGCCGGCGATGTCATCGGATGACCCCATACGGGTGAAGATCCGATCCAGCGGGCCGATCACCACGCGGTTGGCGGGCACGAAGCTGCCGGTGTAGGCCAGTAGGGCAATCAGCGCGGCCTGGCGCATGTAGGTGGACTTACCGCCCATGTTGGGGCCGGTGATCACCAGCATTCGCCGCTGGTCGTCCATCAGCAGGTCGTTGGGCACGTAGGGATCGCTCAGCAACTGCTCCACTACCGGGTGACGACCCTGCTCAATATCAAAGCCCGGGGATTCGCTGAATTCCGGCGGGTTGAAGCGCAGGCTGGTGGCTCGTTCGGCGAAATTGCTAAGCACATCCAGTTCCGCCAGGGCCTGGGCGGCGTCCTGCAGCGGGGCCAGCTCGGCAGCGACGGTTTCCAGTACCTCGTCATACAGGGCTTTTTCCCGGGCCAGAGACCGGCTCTTGGCGCTCAGGGCCTTGTCTTCAAATTCCTTGAGCTCCGGGGTGATAAAGCGCTCGGCGTTTTTCAGGGTCTGGCGGCGGATATAATCCACCGGGGCCTCCTCGGCCTGGGCCCGGCTGATCTCAATGTAATAGCCGTGAATCCGGTTGTAGCCGACTTTTAACGTGCTGATTCCGGTGCGCTCCCGCTCCCGGGTTTCCACATCCAGTAGAAACTGGCCAGCGTTCTCACTGATGTTGCGCAGGTCATCCAGTTCCGCATCGAAGCCCTCGCGGATCACCCCGCCGTCGCGGATAACCACCGGGGGATTATCGACGATCCCCCGCTCCAGCAGGTCCGCCAGTTCCGGGTATTCGCCAATAGTGGTGGCCAGTTTCACGATCAGGTGGGAATTGACCGGTGTCAGCACCTTCTGTAGGTCCGGCAGGGCGTGGAAGGCGTCCCGCAGCCGCGACAGATCCCGGGGCCGTGCAGAGCGCAGGGCCACCCGCGCCAGTACCCGTTCAATATCCCCCACGGCTTTGAGCAGGTCGTGGACCGGCTCGTAGTGGAAGCCGTCCAGCAGCGCCGATACGGCCTGCTGGCGTTGCTCGACAACAGAAACGTCCCGCAGTGGCCGGTTCAGCCAGCGCCGCAGTTGTCGCCCGCCCATGGAAGTGGCCGTGCGGTCCATCACCCAGGCCAACGTGTGCTGGGTGCCGCCCATCAGATTGATGTCGATTTCCAGATTGCGGCGGCTGGCAGCATCCAGGATCACCGCCTCTTCCCGGCGCTCGCGGCTGAGTTTACGGATGTGGGGCAGGGCGGTGCGTTGGGTTTCCTTGGCGTACTGCAGCAGGCACCCGGCGGCGCAGATGGCCAGGGACATGTCCTCACAGCCAAAACCGGTCAGATCCTTTACCTGCAGCTGCTGGGTCAGCACCCGATGGGCGGTATCGGATTCGAACAGCCAGGGGCCCTGGCGGCGGATACCGGTATAGCCATCCAGTACTTCCTGGAAGGGGAAATCCTCGCTGATCAGGATTTCGGCCGGCCGAAGCCTCTGCAGCTCGCCCTGAAGGCTTTCCAGGTCGTCCAGTTCCGATACCGCAAAGCGGCCGCTGGAAATATCCAGGGAGGAAAACCCGAACTTTTCCTGGCGGTTGTAGATGGCCACCAGCAGGTTGTCGCGGCGGTCTTCCAGAAAGGCGTCGTCGCTCAGCGTACCGGGTGTGACGATGCGCACCACCTGCCGATCCACCGGGCCTTTACTGGTGGCCGGGTCGCCAATCTGTTCGCAGATGGCGATGGATTGACCAGCCCGAACCAGACGTGCAATGTAACCCTCAGCGGAATGATAAGGGATACCGGCCATGGGAATCGGGCTGCCGCCGGACTGTCCGCGGGCCGTCAGAGTAATGTCCATAAGCTCGGCGGCTTTGCGGGCGTCGTCGTAGAACAGCTCGTAGAAATCCCCCATGCGGTAGAACACCAGTTCATTCGGGTGCTCGCCCTTGATTCTGAGGTATTGCCTCATCATTGGCGTGTGCTGGGAAAGATCGGTCTGGGCTGCTGACATGGAGGGTTCCGGATCTATGGCATTTGGTGAAGGCATGGATTGTAAGAAAATACAGCCCAGGATGAAACGAGGGGGCCATTATGTCACTAAACGACTCCGTAACAGATGAAGCCCTGACCGAAGCAGGGGAAAACCTTGCCAGCCTGCTGCTGGCACGGAAACAGACGATTGCCACGGCGGAGAGCTGCACCGGTGGCTGGGTGGCAAAAGTACTGACCGACCGGGCCGGGTCCTCCGCTTATATGCTTGCCGGTATCGTGAGTTACAGCAACTCGGCCAAGCGAGACCTTTTGGGTGTTACCGAGACCTCACTTCAGGACTATGGCGCTGTAAGTGAACCGGTGGTGAGGGAGATGGTCGCCGGGGCTCTGGCAACAACCGGCGCAGATGTGGCGGTGTCTATCAGCGGCATTGCCGGCCCCGATGGCGGATCGAAGGACAAGCCGGTGGGCACCGTCTGGTTTGCCTGGGGGCTCTCCCAAACCGATACCGAAGCGGTGGTTGAGCACTTCAGCGGGGATCGCGATACCGTTCGCCGCAAGGCGGTCCTGTTTGCGTTGCAGGGCGTACAGAGTTATCTCGAAAACAGATGATCAGCAGGGCTTGGTCTTGAGTTCGGCTTGTGTTTTAATACTGTTCAAATATACAGGAAACTGGTGACAGAGGCGTGAAATAATGGAAGACAACCGCAAAAAAGCATTGGGCGCAGCGCTCAGCCAGATCGAACGTCAGTTCGGTAAAGGCGCCGTGATGAAAATGGGCGATCAGCCCCGGGAAGCGATTCCCGCTGTTTCCACCGGCTCGCTGGGGCTGGACGTTGCACTGGGCATTGGCGGCCTTCCATACGGGCGCATCTGCGAGATCTACGGCCCGGAAAGCTCCGGTAAAACAACCCTGACGCTGCAAGTGATTGCCGAAGCCCAGAAGGCCGGCAAAACCTGTGCGTTTGTGGACGCCGAGCACGCATTGGACCCGGTCTACGCCGAAAAGCTGGGCGTTGACGTGGACGAGCTGCTGGTTTCCCAGCCGGACACCGGCGAGCAGGCACTGGAAATCTGCGACATGCTCGTGCGTTCCAACGCTGTTGACGTCATTATCGTGGACTCCGTAGCCGCACTGACGCCAAAAGCCGAAATCGAAGGCGAAATGGGCGACAGCCACGTTGGCCTGCAGGCACGCCTGATGTCCCAGGCGCTGCGCAAGCTGACCGGTAACGTGAAGCACGCCAACTGCCTGCTGGTGTTCATCAACCAGATCCGTATGAAGATCGGTGTGATGTTCGGCAGCCCGGAAACCACCACCGGTGGTAACGCCCTGAAGTTCTACTGCTCCGTACGCCTGGACATCCGCCGCATCGGTGCGGTGAAAGACGGCGACGAAGTGATCGGCAACGAAACCCGCGTGAAAGTGGTCAAGAACAAGGTGGCCCCGCCTTTCAAACAGGCTGAGTTCCAGATCATGTACGGCAAGGGTATCTACCATATGGCCGAAGTGGTCGATATGGGTGTTAAAGAAGGGTTTGTGGACAAGGCCGGCGCCTGGTACGCCTACAAGGGCGACAAGATCGGCCAGGGCAAGGCCAACGCCTGCAAGTTCCTGGAAGAGAACCCGGATATTGCCAACGAGATTGAAACCGCTGTCCGCGACAAGCTGATGCCCAAGCCCGCCAAGAAAGAGGCGGCAGCAGAGGAAAAAGCGGAAGAAGCCAATGGTGAGCTCCTCTAAGACCTTACTGATTGTTGCTCATGCACCCTCCGCCAACACGCTGAAACTCCGTGAGGCGGTTGAGCGGGGGGCATGTCATGAAGACATTGAAAACGTTCGGGTGAAAGTGATGGCTCCGCTGGATGCCGGCCCGAACGACGTCCTTGCCTGTGATGCCATTATCCTGGGTACCACTGAAAACCTGGGATACATGAGCGGCGCGTTGAAAGACTTTTTCGACCGCACCTATTATTCGGTTCTGGAAGAAACCCAGGGCCTGCCTTTCGCCTACTACATCCGCGCCGGCCATGATGGCACGGGTACCAATCGGGCCATTGAAACCATCACCACGGGTTTACGCTGGCGCCTGGTACAGGAGCCGCTCATCTGTCGCGGTGAATACCGGGATGAATTTGAAGGCCAGTGCCAGGAACTGGGGATGTATCTGGCGGCCAGCCTGGACGCCGGGCTTTTCTGATACCGACGGTTTCAGCTGCTTTCCTGCCGTTTTGCCAGAGCACCCAATACCTTTGCCAGCGCCTTGTCGTAAAACGGCTGAACCTCCGACAGTATTTCTGCCCCGGCCGTTGAAGGGTGGCCACCCTTGAAGGGCGGGTGCGGGTTGTATTCCATTCTCAGTTGAATCGAGCGGGCCAGGGTTTCACCCCAGACTTCCGCAATAACCGTCAGGCTGAAATCAATGCCGGAGGTAACACCGCCGGCGGTAATCAGGTTGCCATCCACCACCACCCGGCCTTCGGTAAATTCCGCACCGCAGACCTTAAGGGCCCCGGTATAACCCCAGTGGGTCGTTGCCCGCTTTCCCTCGAGCATGCCCGCTGCCCCCAGTATGAAAGCCCCGGTACAGACCGAGGTAATGTAGGTCGCGCCTTGGCAATGTCTGGCCACAAAATCAATCAGTGGCTGGTGATTGATGGCTTCAAACACGCCGGGCCCGCCGGGTATGCAGATCATGTCTGCCGGTGGGCAGTTGTCGAAGCTGAATTCGGGAAGGATGCTGAATCCGCAATCGGTCTGAACGGGTTCGGCGTTTTCAGACACCACGCAAAGCTGCACATCCGGCACGTAGGTCAGCATCTGGGCGGTGCCGGTAAAATCAAGCTGGGTAACGCCGGGAAAGAGGGGGAAAACGATGTTGAATGCCATAGCCGGCAGGCCTCCTGAAGCTGGAAAGTCTGCTCAGTATAGCCGCTGTTTACGGCTGAATATCAGCCGGCAAACCGGTTATAGAAGCCTTCAATGCGGCACAGGGCATTATCCACGGTGCGGGAATAGCCTTTTTTCTCGAAACAGTAGCTGAACTGGATGCTGACGCGGTAACCGGTCTGGAAGGGCTGGCAGGTCACCACCCGGGCGGCCACGCGGGATTCGCGAATGTATTTGCCGTCAAAGTTCAGGTACAGCCGGGCGCCGGGCTCAACGGGGCGCGGGCATAGCACGGCCATGCCATAGCGGTTCATGTCCAGGCAGGTCACCGAGGTTGAATTCTTCCCACGACCAAAAAAGCCACGCTCCTGCAGCTCAACCTTCAGGCAGTTGGCGGCGTAACGGTCTTTTATTCGGCGGTCTACGGAATCACTCGTCATTCGTTGGTATCCATCCATTACTGAGTGTACTTATTGTTGTCCCACTTTCCTGGTGGGGGACACGAAGTCTAGTCGGCAAAGAACTGCCTGAAAAATGACCATTCGCTAAATTGTGACAGGGTTATCACTGATCAAAAAGTCGCCATTAACGCGACACGACGAGCAGAGCTACGCCCGGAGCCTAGGCTCGGGTGCTCAGTAAACGTCCCCGGCGGTCTTCAGTCGGAGCGGGTTTCCGGGTGCGCGGATGCAGAAGGCCCGGGCTGCGACGGCTTGGGCGCTTGCGCCGGTCCGGCCCCTGGAATTCTTTCTGGGCACGGCGGCGATCCGGTTGCAGGCGCCGGTCGTTTGTGGGTTTGCGCGGTGGCGCTGCTGATGCCTCCGCCGCGGGTGTGCGCTGGGTGCCCTGTTTACGGATGGCCTCCATCACGCTGATGCCGTGTGGCTGGTTGCGATAAATATCCATATTCCAGTGTTCCCTGAGTTTTCCTTGCTGCTGTGAATCATGGGTGATTGATCAGAATATCGGCAGATTTGCCGGATTCTTTAGCAAGAGCGCGACAGGGCCCGCCCCAGATTCTACAATGGCCGGCCATTAACGTTTGGTTTTCAATCGCTACAGGACCCCATCTTGAAGTCACTGCCTCTGAACCAGTTATACAAAGTCTGTGTGTTGAAGGACTTGCCGTTCAAAACCACCCGCCAGCTTGAGCCGCTTGCTGAAATCGTGGGCCAGAACCGGGCCCAGTCGGCGGTTCGTTTTGCGCTGGCCATGCCCCACGGCGGTTATAACGTGTATGCGGTGGGTCGTCCCGGCCTCGGCAAAAGCACCATGATGCTGCGCTATCTCAAGCACCACGCCGACCTGGAGCACCAGATCCACGACTGGTGCTACGTGGCCAACTTTGAGGAACCCCGGGTACCCCGGGTGCTGAAGCTGCCAGCGGGTAAGGGCAACGAGCTCAAGCAGGACATGGACAAACTGATGACCCGCCTGATGAAGATGGTGCCTCAGACGTTTGATAGCGACAGCTTCCTGGAGCGGGCCGAGCTGCTGAAAAGCGGCTTTGCCAAGAAGCAGGAAGATGAACTGGAAAAGGTGGCAGCCCAGGCCCGGCGCAAAAAGGTCAGCCTGAACATCACCACACCGGGCGGCTATCGCCTGGTGGCCATGAACGGCGACGAGCCCCATACGGCGGAATCCTTCCAGGCACTGACTGAAGCCCAGCGGGAAAAATTTGAAACCGAGATCAATAAGCTGGAAAAGAAGCTTCGCCAGACGCTGCGCAAGGTCGCCGACTGGGAGCAGGAATACGCGGAAGCTCAGCATGCACTGAACGAAGAGACGCTGGAGAGCATCTCTGGCGACCAGATTGATGAACTGATTGCCAAATATAGCGACCAGGCGGACGTGGTGAGCTACCTCAAGGGTGTGCGTGCCGATCTGTCGGAAAGCCTCGACATCTTCCTGGAGGAAAACGAGGAACAGGCCGCCATCGCCTACGCCTCGCTGGACAAGAAAACCCCGCGCCGTTACCTGGTCAACGTGCTGGTGCACCAGAAAAGCGAGGACGTGCCGGTGGTGGTGGAAGACAATCCCACCTACCACAACCTGTTCGGCTATGTGGAAAACGTTACCTTCAAAGGCACAGTGTTCACGGATTTTTCCCTGATTCGCCCAGGCAGCATTCACCGGGCCAATGGCGGCTACCTGCTGATGGACGCCATCAAGGTGCTGGAGCAGCCTTTCGTGTGGGATGGCCTTAAGCGGGCGCTGCGCTCCCGCTCACTGCAGATCAACTCCCTGGAGCGGGAACTGACGCTGTCCGGCACCATTTCCCTGGAACCGGAAGAAATCCCGCTGGATGTGAAAATCGTGCTGTTTGGCGACCGGGAAACCTGGATGCTGCTGCAGGAATACGATTCCGAGTTCGCCGAGCTGTTCCGGGTGACGGCGGATTTCGAAAACGAAATGATGCGAACCGATGAAAGCCAGGTGCTGTACGCCAAATTCATTGCCAGCCTGGTGAACGAAAAGAAACTGCTGCACTGCAACAATCGTGCGGTGGCGCGGATTATCGAGCACAGCGCGCGCATGGCGGAACACCAGGATCGGCTGTCCTTGCATGCGGCGGACATCGCCAACCTGCTGCGGGAATCCGACTACTGGGCGCGGCAGGCCGGCGCCAAAATGATCAGCAACACACATGTGGATCAGGCGCTGGAAAGTGCCGAATACCGCAGCAGCCGGATACGGGACCATTTCTACGATTCCATCCGCGACGGCACCACGCTGGTATCCACATCCGGCACCTGTGTCGGCCAGGTGAACGGCCTGTCGGTGTTATCGACCGGCGGTTATGAATTCGGGCTGTCCAACCGCATCACCGCCACCTGCTATTATGGAGATGGTGCCGTGATGGATATCGAGCGGGACGTGAAGCTGGGTGGCAACCTGCATTCCAAGGGTGTGATGATTCTCAGCGCCTGGCTGTCGGCCCATTTCGCGGTGACCGACCCCATGCATCTTTCAGCCAGCCTGACCATGGAGCAGAACTACGGTGAAGTGGACGGCGACAGCGCCTCCCTGGCGGAATTGTGCGCCCTGGTGTCGTCCCTGTCCGGGCTGCCGGTACGTCAGGATCTGGCGCTGACCGGCTCGGTAAACCAGTTTGGCGAGGTTCAGCCCATCGGCGGCGTGAACGAAAAGGTTGAGGGATTTTTCGCCACCTGTAAGCTGACGGGAGGGCTGACCGGTTCCCAGGGTGTGATTATCCCTGCCACCAACGTGCAGAACCTGATGCTGAACGACGAAGTGGTTCAGGCGGCGCGCAACAGCCAGTTCTCGGTTTACGCCGTGACCCGGGCCGAAGAAGCCATCACACTGCTTCTTGGTAAACCCGCGGGCAAGGCGGACGAAAAAGGCCGGTATCCGAAACAGAGCGTATTTGGCATGATTCAGCAGCGGCTAGAAAAAATGCGGGAACACGAGCGGCAGGAACATGCACGGGACGATTCCAAGGATCCTTCGATACATTAAAGGGACTCGTCTATTCATTAAGAAATGTATTGGCGTTAACCAACAGGAGAGGCAAAACCCATGGCGGACAGTCAGCAAACAGTTTACGTGGTGGAAGACGACGAAGCAGTGCGGGACTCCCTTGAGCTGCTGCTGAAATCTGATGGCAAATCCGTCAAAACCTACGAAAACGCCAATGCTTTTCTGAAAGACTATTCGGAGTCCATGACGGGCTGTATCGTGCTGGACATCCGCATGCCCGGTATGGACGGCATGGAGCTGCAGAAAAAACTCAATGACCGGCACTCCATCCTGCCCATCATTTTCGTCACCGGCCACGGCGACGTGCCCATGGCAGTGGACGCGATGAAAGAGGGCGCCGTTGATTTTATCCAGAAGCCCTACCGTGAAGAGGCCCTGCTGGAAAAAATCGAGGCGGCGCTGCAACAGGACGAAGAACAGCGCAAGACCCTGGGGGAGAAGCAGGAAATCCTTCGCCGGGTAAAAACCCTGACCCCGCGAGAGCATGAAATCATGGACCGCATGATTGAAGGCCAGGCCAACAAGGTCATCGCCATCGAGCTGGAAATCAGCCAGCGCACGGTGGAAATTCACCGGTCCCGCGTGATGCACAAGATGGGAACCCACTCACTGGCACACCTTGTGCGCATGATCCTGTCAGTAAAGGACCTTATCGACGCGCGTTAAACCCGGCGGCATGATGAACCTATCTACGCAACCGGCAAGGCTTATATGACAGATGCTGTCCAGGAGACAACAGACGTAACGGTTCTGCTTGTTGACGACAACCCCCAGAACCTCAAAGTGCTCTATGAAACCCTGAAAGACAAGGGTTACCGCCTGCTCATTGCCAACGAGGGCGAGAAAGCACTGGAGCTTGCCCATCGCCACACCCCCGAGGTGATCCTGCTGGACATCATGATGCCGGAACTTGACGGCTATCAGGTGTGCCAGCGACTGAAAGCTGATCCGGTAACAGCGGACTGCGCCGTGGTGTTCCTGTCCGCGCTGGATGACGTGGACGCAAAGGTGCGAGGCTTTTCACTGGGCGGTGCCGACTACATCTCCAAGCCTTTCCAGGCGCAGGAAGTGATTGCCCGGGTAAAAACCCACGCGCGGGTAATTCGTCTGGAGCGCGAGCTGCTGGCCCGCAACCGCCAGCTCGAGAATGACCAGGCAAGGATTCTGAACTCCATTAGCGAGGGCATTTACGGCCTGGATAACGAAGGCCGTATCGTGTTTGCCAACCCGGCTGCCGCCATGATTGTGCGCAGTACCGCTGGCGAGCTGATCGGCAAGAACTTTTTCGAATTGCACTTCGGCAAGCCCGACCACAACCTGGAAGATCTGCCCGCCCATGCCACCTGTTGCCAGGGCCTGCCTGAGAACCAGCGGGGCGTGGAGCTGTTCCGCGCCGATGGTACACGCTTCCCCGCGCAATACTGCTCCACCCCCAAATGGGACGGTGACGAGCTTCACGGCGCCGTTGTGGTCTTTCGGGACATCACCACAGAACTGGAAAACGAACAGGCCCTGGAAGAAGCCCGGGACCTGGTTCAGGAACAGCGGGACCAGCTGGCCCATGTGTCCCGCATGACCACCATGGGGGAAATGGCTGCAGGCGTCGCCCACGAGGTCAACCAGCCCCTGACCGCCATCACCAATTACGCCCGGGTGGCCAAGCGTGTGATGTCCAAGGACGAACCGGACCTTACCCTGCTGGCGGAAACCCTGGAAAAGATCGAGGCTCAGTCCCACCGCGCCAGCGAAGTGATTCGCCGTATCCGCCGCTTCATGAAAAAACCCGCCGCCGGCAAGGAAGTGCTGTCGCTGGCCGCGCTGCTGGAAGACACGCGGCAGTTTGCCGAAGTGGATATCCGCAACAACGATGGTGGAGTAGAAGTGACGGTGGCGGACGATGTGCAGGACGTCTACGCCGACCCGGTGCAGGTGCAGCAGGTGGCACTGAACCTGATCCGAAACGCCCTGGAAGCCACACGCAGTGCCGATTCCACCGACCCGGTCAGGGTCAGCGTCACCATGGCAGACAGCCGGTTCGCGCGGGTGGAAGTGACCGATTCCGGCACCGGGCTGTCTGAAGAAAACGAGGCCAAACTGTTTCTGCCGTTTTTCACCACCAAAGACGAAGGCATGGGCATCGGCCTGCCTACCTGTCGCTCACTGATTCAGGCCCAGGGCGGCGAAATTGGCTACCGGCGCCCCGAATTCCGGGGCGCCTGCTTCTACTTTACCTTGCCGGTTGCCGGCGTTGACGTTGAGAGCGTTGATCAGGCTGAAGGCTCTAACCAGGCTGAAGGCTCTAACCAGGCTGAAGGCTCTGCTCAGGCCTGATCAAGCCACTCTACGCGGCCGCTGAGATGCGGCGCGTTGCCCTTGCCATTCAGCAACTGATAATCCAGCCCCGACGTCCGGGCCTGCCAGTTCAGCAGCGCGCTGCCCGGCAGGAAGAGCGGCTTCTTGAAATCACAGTCGATGCTGAAAGCGCCGCCTTTCCAGTCCCGCTGCTGCTCCAGCAGGCTCAGCACCCGGGCCTTGCTCCACATACCGTGGGCTATGGCCCGCGGAAACCCGAACAGTTTTGCGGTAAGCGGATAAAGGTGAATCGGGTTGCGGTCCCCGGACGCCGCGGCATATTTTCGGCCGGTGGATTCCGGCACCGTGATGTCCAGGGTATTGGCGAAGGTCTCCAGTTCCGGCGGTGCCTTGCGGGTTTTACCACTGCTGGCCTCGGGCTGACGGAACAGCGTGGTGCTGCTCTCCTCCCACACCAGGCGACCTGCTGACCGGGCCTCGGTGATCAGGTCAAATTCCACACCTTTGGAGGTCTTTTTGGCCTCGCCCAGACGGACATCCAGATCCAGGGTCTCGCCCTCACCAATAGGGCGATGCTGCACAATGCGGTTGCGCAGGTGCACCAGACCAAGCAGGGGGAAGGGCACGCGGGAATCCGTCAGCACCTTAAGATGCAGGGGAAAAGCCAGCACATGGGGCCAGGTGGCGGGTACTGCGCGGTTCCGCATAAACCCACACACCTTGCGGTACCGCTCCAGATCCGCGCCTCCAGTGGACACACCAATCAGCTGCGCCGACACATCCGGAAGGGTGGTAGAGCCGCCCTTTTGTTTGCCCTTCGGTAGCAGGGCTTTGCTGTACATGGCGAGCAGCCCGGGCGGCCGGTTATGGTATTTTGCGTTATGAGTCATTTTGTTACAGCTCCTGATACACCTGTGCGAGTGTGGCCTGATATGCTCTAATAAGTTCAACGGTCTCACAGTTTGGCAAACCCGGCCAGCGTGAGCATTGACCTGGCCTCACCAGCACTGCGTTATGCCGGCCAAGCCGATTCATCAACAACTATAAAGCGGGAAGCTATGCAGGAACTTCGCGACGCCGGCGTCATGCTGCGCCTGATCTACCGAGCCATGAAAAAGAAGGGCATCGACACCGACGCCATCTTTGCCAGGCTGGGGGTGGACGAGTCCTACGTATACACCGAGCAGTTACGAACACCCCACAGCGCGCAGCTGTATTTCTGGCAGGTCGTTGAGGACGTCTCCGGAGATGAAGACATCGGCCTGCATCTTGGCCAGCTGTTGCCGGCCTACAATGGCCAGGTGCTGGAATATCTTTTCCTCAGCAGCCCCACCTTTGGTGAAGGCCTTCGTCGGGCCCAGAACTACCAGCGCTTGCTCAGCGACGCCGCAAGAACCGACTTTTTCATCGAGGGGGACGAGGCCTGCATGGTGCTTGATGCCGCCTCTGATGAAGTCAGCCGCCTTCAGCATTTCAATGAATGCTTTGTGCAGGGCCTGATTACGTTCTTCAAATCCATCACCGAAGACCGCTTCTACCCCTCACGCATCGAGTTTGAACACCAGCGTTCGCGCGGCGAGGACCACGCCCGCGAAGTCCTGGGCTGTGACGTGGTGTTCGGCGCTGAGGAAAACCGGCTGTATTTCCCCGCCAGCTTCCTTGATCACCCATCCCCCCATGCCGAGCCGGAACTGCTGGACCTGCACGAACGCTTTGCCAGCGAGCAGGTCGCCAGGCTCGAGAAAAAAGACATCGTGGGGCAGGTGGAGCGCATCGTGGCAGAGCTGCTCGACAGCGGTGAAGTCACCCTGGACGCCGTGGCGGAACGTCTGGGCATCAAATCCAGAACCCTGCGTACCCGGCTGACCGAGGCGGAAACCAGCTTTAACCAGGTGCTGGCGGATTTCCGCTACCGCTTGGCGCGCCAGCTTCTGGCCACCACCGATGAATCCATTGACGAGATTGTGTACCTGACCGGCTTTTCCGAGCCCAGTACTTTCTACCGGGCGTTCAAGCGCTGGTCGGGCATGACACCCATTGAATACCGCAAAACCGCACAGGGCAAAGACGCCATGGTTGATGCCATGTAAAGAAGCGGCCAGAACGATTTTTTTGATAAAAATCGTTGACATGGCAGGCCGCCTCTTTATAATGCGCCCTCGTTGTCACCAAGCATTCACACCCTTGAATGCGCCTGAGGTGGCGGCCAACGCGGAGCGGTAGTTCAGCTGGTTAGAATACCGGCCTGTCACGCCGGGGGTCGCGGGTTCGAGTCCCGTCCGCTCCGCCATTTTTCATCTCTTCGAGATTCCCGGGTGGTTAGCTCAGCTGGGAGAGCATCGCCCTTACAAGGCGAGGGTCACTGGTTCGATCCCAGTACCACCCACCATTTTCAGGCTTACTTACCAATCAGCGACTGACCGCACACGCGGACCACGTTGCCGTTTACGCCGTTTGACTCCGGATGGCAGTACCACGCAATTGCCTCTGCCACGTCCACCGGCAAACCACCCTGCGACAGACTGTTCATGCGCCGACCCGCTTCGCGGATCGTCAGCGGCATGGCCGCCGTCATCTGGGTTTCGATAAAGCCGGGGGCAACCGCGTTAATGGTCACGCCTTTCTTTACCTGCTTTGCCATCGCCTCCACGTAACCGATCACGCCGCTCTTGGCTGCGGAATAGTTGGTCTGGCCGAAATTACCGGCAATGCCGCTGATGGACGAGATACACACAATGCGGCCGTTTTCCTTCAGCAGGTCCTGCTTCATCAGCTCTTCGTCGATGTGTTCCTCGGCGGTCAGGTTGACGGCGATGGTCATATCCCAGAAATGCTCCGGCATATTGCCCAGGGTCTTGTCCCGGGTAATACCGGCGTTGTGAATCACCAGGTCCACGCCATCGAAATGCTGCTTGATAAAATCCGCAATCTCGGTAGGGGCGTTTTCGTCAGTGATGTCACAGGCCAGCGCCTTGCCGCCGATGCTGTCGGTGACCTTCTGCAATTCGTGCATGGTCGGCGCAATATCCAGGCCGATCACGGTGGCGCCGTCCCGGGCCAGGGTTTCGGCAATGGAGGCGCCAATACCGCGGGACGCACCGGTCACCAGGGCGACCTTGCCGGACAACGGCCGGGCCGCGTCTACCGGTGGAACCTCGGCGGTTTTGCCCACTTTGGCCACCTGGCCGGATACATAAGCCGAACGGGCTGACAGGAAAAACCGAACGCTGGAATCCAGCGCCTTTTCCCCACCGGGCGCCTGCAACAGCAGATTGGCGGTGGCGCCTTTCTTACCCACTTCCTTGGCCACGCTGCGTACAAAGCCTTCCAGCGCCTGATGGGCTGCGGCTTTTGCCGGCGCCCGGCAGCTCGCCGGGTCCTGCCCAATCACCAGAACCCGCCCATGGGCCGCCAGCTTCTTGATGGTGGGATGGAAGAAGTCGTAAACCGCGCGCAGGTCCTCGGTGCTTTTCATGCCGGTGGCATCGAACACCAGGGCCGAGAAACGCTGTTCGATGTCGTCATCCAGCGACAGCGGTTCAGCCCTGTTGCCCACCTTCGCCGAATCCTTCAGAGTATCTACAGAGATACTGCTGGCGTGGAAGACTTTGGCCGGGCTGGCCTCAAGTGCCAGGCCCAGGTGGCTGACCGCCTTGCTGTCGCCTACCGCGCCGACCAGGACATTGCCCTCGATAAAAGGCTGGTCGCCGCGTTTCCAGCGCTTCAGCGGCACCGGCGAGGGCAGGCCCAGTGACTGGGCGGCGGTTTTGCCAAAAGCGGTATTCACGAACCTGAGATAGACATCAGACATAGCGTTTTCCTTCTGAATTGCGATTAGGGCTTATAGTAAAGAAATGGCCCCGGTTTGAATTGACTCAACCCCCTTTGGCAGATGTCAGCGTTGCCAATGAGCCAGGCCCGGTTAGCGCTAGACTGCAAACCATCGCGTTTACTTTGAAATACAGGACATCATCATGGCACAGGCTCCGAAAAGCACTCAAAAGAAAACTCCCGCGTCCACTGCCAAGCGGACAAAGAGCACACCCAAGTCTGCGACATCCTCTACAGCGCCCTCTCCATCAACCCAGGGCGTTCGGCGGGTCGCGATTATCGGTGGCAACCGCCTTCCCTTTGCCCGCTCAAACACGGCCTACAGCAAGGTCAGCAATCAGGAGCTGCTCACTTCCAGCCTGCGCGGCCTGGTGGACCGTTTCGGGCTACAGGGCCAGCGCATGGGTGAGGTGGTGGCTGGCGCTGTCATCAAGCATTCCCGCGACTTCAACCTGACCCGCGAATGCGTACTCAGCAGCGGCCTGGCCCCGGAAACCCCCGCCTATGACATCCAGCAGGCCTGCGGCACCGGCCTGGAAGCGGCCATACTGGTGGCCAACAAGATTGCCCTGGGCCAGATTGACTGCGGCATCGCCGGCGGCACAGACACCACCTCCGATGCGCCCATCGGCGTCAGCGAAGGCCTGCGGGAGATCCTGCTGGACCTGAACCGTGCCAAGACCGCCGGCGAGCGCCTGAAAGCGATTTCCCGCTTCCGCCCGAAACATCTGGCGCCTTCCATTCCAGAAAACGGCGAACCCAGAACCGGCCTGTCCATGGGCGGCCACTGCCAGATCACCGCCCATGAATGGGATATCCCCAGGGATGAGCAGGACAAACTGGCCTACGAAAGCCATCAGAAACTGGCCGCAGCTTACGATGAAGGCTTCTTCGACGACCTGATGACCCCGCTGGCCGGCCTGACCAAAGACAACATCCTGCGCCCGGACACCACCCTGGAAAAGCTGGCCACCCTCAAGCCCGCCTTTGACCGGGAAAAGGGCACCATGACCGCCGCCAACAGCACCGCGCTGACCGACGGTGCATCCTGCGTGCTGCTGGCCAGCGAAGAATGGGCGAAGGCCAACAATAAGGAAATAAAGGCCTACCTGACCTTCAGCGAAGTGGCCGCCGTAGATTTTGTCGACAAGAAAGAAGGCCTGCTGATGGCCCCGGCCTACGCCGTACCCAGAATGCTGGAGAAAGCCGGCCTGACCCTGCAGGATTTCGACTTCTACGAAATCCACGAAGCCTTCGCGGCGCAGGTGTTGTCTACCCTCAAAGCCTGGGAAGACCCCACCTTTTGCAAAGACCGGCTGGGCCTGGACAAACCCCTGGGCAGCATCGACCGCAACAAGATGAACATCAAAGGCAGCAGCCTGGCCACCGGCCACCCCTTCGCCGCCACCGGTGGAAGAATTCTGGCCACAATGGCCAAAATCCTGGAACAAAACGGCAAGGGCCGCGGTCTAATTTCCATCTGTGCTGCCGGGGGGCAGGGTGTGACTGCGATTGTGGAACGGTAAGGTAAATAGCGGAGCGGTAAGTTTCCGGAAAACCGGAAGTTTTCTGTGGTTTCCTTTGACAAGCACCACCCCGATCCTTATCATGCGCAGCACATTGATGCGGGGTAGAGCAGTCTGGTAGCTCGTCGGGCTCATAACCCGGAGGTCGTTGGTTCGAATCCAGCCCCCGCTACCATTATTGAAAAAAGCCAGTCCAATAGGACTGGCTTTTTGCTTTCTAGCGGGGGCTTTTGAGTCGCCAACTTTTTATGGGCACTTGCGTGCCGCATTGTTGGCGCCGCGAACGCTTGAGCGCGTCCGCTCCCCGCTACCATATTCAGGAAAGGCAGATTGGCGAAAGCTGGTCTGCCTTTTTTGCGTTTGCAAAGGCTAAAACTGCCTGTTTCAGAAGCAGTTGCTATACCAAACTCAACAAATGTTTACGCGAGTGTTCAATCCTTTCTGATACTTTGGCTACATGTAATCCGGTTAGACAGCTATCGAAGATTCTCTAATAAAAATCAAAGGATTTACCCTTCTATGTTCCTGAATCGACTGTCACTTGCGGAAAAAGAAGCCTTTCTCTTTCTTGCCCATCATATTGCTCATGCTGATGAATCGTTCTCTCGGGAAGAGCGAAGAATTATCGATAAATATTGCATGGAAATGCAGATTGATGACGTTGACTATAAACATGAAGAATTCAACTTCACAGAAGTGCTTTCAGCATTTAAGTCAGAAAGCCATCAGAAGATTGTGCTTCTGGAGATTATGGCTCTGATCTTTTCAGATGGACATCTGCACCATTCGGAGCAAAAGACCCTGGACGATATTGTCGCTTTCTTTGAACTGAATCCGAACCTTGCCATTGTCTATAAAGAGTGGGCCAAGAGCATCCTGTCATTGTTTATCCAGGGTGAGGCACTTATTCATTTATGAGCTTCCCTTGTACCGGGTGTGGCCTTTGTTGCCAGCAGTTGGCTGAGGTATCGGCTCTCGGGCATCTGGACCGTGGCGATGGAACCTGTGTCAATTTTAGTACCGCATCGGGCTGCACGGTATACGAAACCAGGCCTTTGGCCTGCCGGATTGATGAGGGCTTCAGGGTGTTTGCCTCAGATCAAATGACACTGGACGACTTCTATCACCTGAACGCCGACGTGTGCAATCAGCTTCAAGAGGCGGCAGGTATGTCGCCGACCTTCAGGGTATTTGTATGAAAAATAAATGGAAAACGGTCCCCGAAATACTGACCAACACCCTTCCAGGTTCAAAATCAAACTTTAAACGACTGGCGATGTTGATGAACAGCGACGACCTTCCAAAGGTCGCTGTTTACGGGAAGTACAACCATGGCAAAAGCAGCTTGTTGAATGCTCTGGTCGGGGAAGAAAAATTCAAAGTCGCTGATAAGCGTGAGACCGTGGACGTCACTGAGTTCGAGGCTAACGGGATTGTCTGGATTGACACTCCAGGGCTGGACGCGGACGTGGATGGCGAAGATGACCGCAAAGCCCACGACGCTGTCCGATCGAAAGCCGACATTCTTTGTCTGGTACACAGTGTCGATGCCGGAGAACTGGATGACAGCGAACTGACGCTGTTCAAATCACTGATGCGCCGGGACAACAATTATCGTCAGAAAACCCTTCTGGTACTCACGAATATTGACAGGAAAAACCAACAGGAGATCGAGCAGACGCTGGAGTTGATAAGACGAGACTTCCCGGATCTAACCATCCTGCAAACTGCCGCAAAGGATTACAACCTGTGGGTGAAGGATGGAAAAAACGCCCTCATCAAGCGAAGCGGTATCTCCGAGGTAAAGAGCTACCTGGAACAGCTGAAAGCCGGGGTTGGTGAGCTCCGCCGGAAAGAGGCGCTCAGGCTGATTCGCAAAGCCCGATTGGAGTTATCAGACCTTATCAAGGATAAAGAAATGGCCATTGCCAGCGCTGAAGACAAACACAAAAAATTCAAGGCGAAGTTCTGGGCGGATGTTGGGGCGGCACGAACCAAGATCCATCAGCGAGCCAAATCACTGGACGCCAGTTAAAGGAGATAACTCATGCCTATACCGTGGTTAATCGGCGGGGCCGTTGTTGCGGCTGCTGCAGCGGTGACAGCAGTCGTTGCGTCAGACAGTGGCAGCTCATCATCAAGTTCCAAGACCAAGTCAGCCGGGGCCAAAACCCGTGAGCAGGATCGTGAGCGCAGCAAAGAAATCGAGCGCGTATCAAAAGCTGAATGTGTGAAATACACCAATAAACTGCTTAAGAATCTTGCCAAAAAGTACCAGGTCGCCGATGAAAAGGCTTTGATTCCTTACCTCATTACTAAAAAGGTAAACGGATCGATCAAGGACATGCTTGAAGGCTTTACTGGCGCGGCCAAAGCTTATGGTCCCAAAACCGGCAAGGATCCCGAATTGCTAGAAAAAAGTGGGTTATACCAGGAGAGTGTTACAAAACTGGCGGAGCTTGATGAAGAGTTGAGCGACCTGGAGGACGCATGGCTGACACTGGAGGATATCGATGCGCAGTTCCGATAATCTGATCACCGCGGTTTCTACATTTGCGGATGATTTTGCACGAATCAGTGATGATGAGGATGCCCTGATCGGGCTACGTAATGACTTCGTGGAGAACGTCGAGGCCGTCACCGGCCAATCTGTCAGGGGCGCAGGAGACAATCCTCTAACAACAGCAGGGGTTGCGATTGATCGCGGATTGACATCAATGATTGCCCGGTGGGCTGAGGATTGGGATGCCACCAAGGTTACGAAAGAATTTTCCGACCACTTTTCCGACAAGATCATTTTTCTGGTGTTTGGAAAAGTAAATGCGGGGAAGAGCGCGTTCGGTAATTTTATTGCGTCGACTTTTCCACCTGACCAGGTTCGTTATTTCTTTCTTCAGGACGGAAGGGTGCAATCCACCAACGAGCCATTCAAGGAAGGCACGGTTGAGACAACCGCAAGAATACAGGGCGTTGAGTTAGGCGGGAAGCTGGTGTTGCTGGATTCACCGGGCCTTCACTCGGTGACAGAGGAGAACGGTGACTTGACCCGGCGGTTCACCGACAGCGCAGACGCTGTGCTCTGGCTGACGCCTTCGCTTTCACCCGGACAGACACTTGAATTGAATGATCTGTCCAGGGAGCTGCAATCGGGTAAGCCATTACTTCCCATCATAACCAGAAGTGATTTCCCCGACGACGATGAGGAGAACGGTGAGATAGTCACTACTCTAGTCAATAAAAGCCGCACTAATCGTCAGGCGCAAGAGGAAGATGTGCTCAAGCGTGCGCAGGCAAAGCTGAAAGGAGAGACAGAGGTTCGTCAACCGATATCCATTTCTGTTTTTGCCTTTCAGAAGTCAGGCAGGCGCGAACAAGATTTCGAAGAAAGCGGTCTGGCGGCAACCTTCGACGCAATGGCTTCTCTGGCAACCGATGCGGCGGTTTACAAGCCACGCAAGGCCCGGCAACAAATCGTCAACTATCTCGATCAGTCGGTACTGGAGACCATTCAAACCACTCTTGTCCCCCAACTGGATGATTTTGAGGCGCTGATTGAGGAAGAGTCAGCATCACTAACCATGCGACGCCAGGAAATTCTAAGCAAGCTTCGACAGGAACTTACAGACCGGGTTACCGACTGGGCTGAAGAGCTGAAGCAGGATAAGGATCGCGGAGCGCTTGCGCAACGGATCAATGAGCTGGTTGTTCAGCGTCTTACTGTGGAGCTTCAACAAACAATCGAGAAATTTGCAGGTGAGGCCCGGCAGATCATCGTCAAAATCGACGAGAAGGACATTGGTGAATTCCAGGACGTTAACATTGAGTATCAGCAGATCACGGGTAAGGCCATGCAGGCGACCGCTTCATCTGCGTTAGCTGTCGCCGGCGGTGCCATTGGCTTTTACTTTGGTGGTCCTTGGGGCTCTGCGCTTGGCGGATATCTCGGCGGTTTGTTGGGAGATGCCGGAGGAAGCCTCCTTGTGGAGACCGAACGGGTCACCGAAACCGTTGGGGTGGATGCGACAAAAGCCGTCGAACAGACGCTGGAGAAACTGGACAGGAAATTGCCGAAGATCATTGATCGAGCCATGGCGCCTTGGGATGAAACACTTGATGAAATGAAAGGCAGGGCAGCTGCAATTCGGAAACAGATCAGAAGTTTCAATAATAATCTGGACCGTGTCAGGAAGGAATTTAGCGATGAAAGCAATTGAACAAGTCGATCGCCAGGCAGAACTGCTTCTGAATATGTCTGGTCCGTATCTGGGCAAGGATCAGGTGCAGGGACTCAGGGACGAGTATGAAGGTAGGCGCTCGGAGTCCCTGCTACAGGTGATGATTTTCGGTAGCTACAATGCAGGGAAAAGCAGTCTGATTAACGTTCTTCTGGGTGAAGAGGTGGCAGAAGTCGGAGATATTCCGAAGACTACAGCGGCTGCTCACTATGAATGGAATAATTGTCGCCTGCTGGATACCCCCGGAGTCAACGCACCGATTGAACATGAACAGGTGACTACGTCTGAGATAGACCGTTCCGAACTGATCCTTTTTGTCATTCGGGAAGGTGATCAGGACGTAAAGGATATTTACGAGCGAATGTTCGATTTACTGGAACGTGATAAGGAGATCTTTATTGTCTTCAATCACCAGCTCCAGGCGGATGAGCTGTCGAATGCCCTGCAACGGCTGAACAATATTATTGCTGATTATGCACAAACCCGTGGCACGGATCTGTCCCGGGTAGCGGAAATTTCGGTGGTTCCTGTCAACGTGAGAACTGCATGGACTGCAAGCCTCAAAGATTCAGAGCGGCTGGCAGAGCACTCCGGCATATACGACTTTGAAGATGCTTTTATGGGTTGGCTGCGCCGTTTTGATAACGAAAAAGGGTACCTGGACAGGCTTAAAAAACATGTAAGTCAGTGCATCGGGGCTCCACTGACTACCGGGATTGAGCAAGAGATGGGCTCGCCTGATAATCAGGAGCTGGAAAGCCTCAAATACGAGCGGGAAGAAACCATACGGCAATTCGACTTGTTGGACGCGCAAGTCGCTAACCATATTCGCGGTGAGGCTGTTGGTCTGAAACCCCGGGTCGCGGGCGCCATGGGCAACGCGTCTTCAAATTTTGATCTGAATGCGGACATGCAGAGCCTGGGGAATGAATTGGCCCAGTCCACAGCAGATTTCCTGAAGCAGCGCACTGACATCATTATCGAAGAGCTTGGATCGATTTCGCCATCGGCTAATTTTGATCTGCCGAATGATAAAGATTCGACATCCAGGATGAGTGAGGCAGCAGAGCGGGCAGTGTTGAACGGCGTTAAAAGCCTTGATCAGGAAGCGATCAAAAAAGGCCTGTTGGCTTTGCGAAAGTTGAAACTACCGGGTGTTAAGGGCAGATGGGAAAAAACCCTTGGCAAATGGGCACAGAAAGCAGGCTGGTTTATTACTGCTGGCGTTTCGATCTACGAAGTCTGGTCGGCTTCATCCGAACAGGACCAGCTCAATAGTGCAGAGCGTAGACAACGGCTGCAAGTGCAGCAGGCTGTTGAAGAGGCTACCCACCTCCTGACAACTGCCGTTCTGACGGAGTCCCGGGAACTCATTCAGAATGCACGTAAACAGACTGTTGAAGAAATAGACGGGCGTATCGGAGCTCTTGTCGAAACCGCCGATCAACTCACCAAAGACTATGAAGCTGCCAGCAGGATTCTGGGAGATCTCGAGGTAATTTATATCTAGTGTCCCGCGACCACGGGCGAGCTGGCGACACCAACTGTCGTGGCGTGGTCGTACTCTCTCTACGAACTGGATAGATAGGAAAGAGACCAATGTCAGAAACCAATCCATTCTGGAGAGTTGGCAGTGCGTTCCGGATGGACTGCCGCCGGCCCCAACTTGCCCAGAACCAAAGAATGTTACTCGATCGCCCCACCATCAGACGGTTTTCACTCGCATCCGAGACGCTTTTCGAAAGCCCCGTCATAGTGACCGCGTCACCTGACTGGAATGCCATCGCTATCTATTCCTTATGCTGGTGGGATGAGTTACTTCCCAGGTTATGGAAGTTACCGAAAGACAGTCAGAATGTCCGTCGATTCATGAGCATCTTCCTCGGTAATGCTCTTCGGTTTGAGACTGACGCGCCTCTGGATATCCCGGTGAACCTCGCTTCTTATGCAGGCTTTCCGGATCAAGGTGTGTTCCTGGCATTTGATGAAAACTATGCGGAGATTTGGGCTGAATCACGTTTGTCGTTTTCTGGCTTAGACTCACGAATGGACTGACCCCGGTGGACAGTTACAAATTAGAAACCCCGAACGGAATATGCACAAGCGGAATATCCCCCGCATCCGATTCCAGATGCGACCGCTGGTCATCGAAGAACATGTGCGGCTTCAGCACATTCAGAATCCTGTCCTTCTTCATGCCTCCCAGAAAGAACACCTCATTGGCATTCACGCCCCAGTGCTCCAGGGTCGTTATCACCCGCTCGTGGGACGGCGCGTTCCGGGCCGTGACAATGGCGGTTCGTAACACCCGCCGGTAATCCGGATCGTCCGCCACCGCCTGGTCTTCCAGTTTCTGCAGGTGAGAGATCTTCTGGAACAGATCCGCCAGCGGGCCGGGGCTGTGGGGAATGTGGGAACGGGAAGTTTCATGGGCCTGAAAATCCTTCAGGGAGCCGCCCTTGTACACCCGCTCCGACGCATCGTCTGCAATCACGCCATCGAAGTCGAACGCGATGCGCAGCTCCTGGTCAGCCTCATCATCCACCACCTTACTGGGTAAGACAGTACCCGCCGGATAGCCATAGTCGATCGCCCGGGACACATCGGATTCATTGGCAGACAGAAACAGCGACGCATTGAACGCCGGAATGTAGGAGTAGGGCGACTTGCCCTCCAGAAACGCCGCGCGGGAGATACCCAAGCCGTGATGGTGGATGGAATGGAACACTCGCTTGCCGGTGATGGCCGAGTTCCGGGACAGCAACACCACCTCCACCGGGCATTTCTCCGGAAACTTCCGGTTGATGCTCAGAAACCGCCGCACAAACGGAAACGCCACACCCTTGCCCAGGGGCTCGTGCAGATGGGCTTCCTGATATTGCCGGTAGGCCTGCTCTCCCTCCTGACGGAACACGCGGTCTGACTCCTTCAGATCGAACAGGGCGCTGGAAGCCACGGCGATGACGAGTTTTTGTTCTATGGGGTAGGGCATGGGCTGGTTGGCTCTGTGATCAGTGCTCTGTTTAATTGGGTTTTATGTCTCTATCCTACGCACTGTGGACGGAATGGCCACCTGGAAGTTTCCATCAAAAAAGGACGCATTATGAACCTGAATAAAAACGCACTGCTGCTTTCCATCGCGGCTATCGCCAGCACACCCGCTTTCGCGGTCAGCGCCAACCCGGGCTATTTCGGCATTTCCGGCGGCCAGGCGACTGTTGAAGATTTCTGTGGCGGCGGCGAATCCAGCTGCGATGACAGTGCACCAACCTTCCGCATCCATGGCGGCAGCGAGCTGAGCAATTTCGCCAACCTCGAATTCGGTTACCGCTATGTTGACGATGTTGAAGCATCAGGCGTGATCAGCGGTATAGGCTTTGCCGCCGCCGTAAACGGCCATTTTATCGATACCACCCTGCAGTTGGGCATGCCCGAATCCGGGCCATTCCGGATCTTCACCAAAGCCGGGCTGATGTACTGGCGCCTGAACGTCGAAGCTGCCGCCAGCAATGGCTTCCAGACGGCCACAAGCAGCGATACCAGTACCGGCGTCGGTTTCAGAACCGGCCTGGGCATGAGCTTTGAGCTATCGGAACAGGTTAGGCTCCGCGCAGACTGGGATTTTCTGGTGAACGTCGGGGATGAAGACGAAACCGGGGAAACGGATATCAATGTGTTCTCGGTGGGGCCTGAGTTCAGGTTCTAGAGCTTTTACCTTCCTGAATGGCCCCGGATTGGGGCCATTCATAATGGGGCTTTGTTTTTGAACCTTTCTTGAGTCTGCTATTGTCTCTTCAAGCTGTTGCTCTCGAGGGATACGTTGAATAATAAAACGGAACAAGCGTCACCCAACTTTGGTTTTCTCGCCGAACACGATCCGCTGTTTGCAGATCTGGCGGGTGCGGCCGAACAGGTATTCTCCAGCGACCCAAACTCCACCCTGATCAAACTTCGCCAACTAGGTGAGGCTTTAGCCCAGCATTTAGCCGCCCGGTCCGGTATCGACTTCGATGAGCAAACCAGTCAGTCCGACCTGCTTTACCGACTGAATCGTGAGCTTCGGCTTGAGCCCCAGGTAAAAGAGCTTTTTCATACCCTGCGAATTGAGGGCAACAAAGCTACTCACCAATTTCGCACCCGCCATAAAGAAGCAATGGATGGTCTCAAGCTGGCGCGAGAATTGGCCATCTGGTTCCACCGCTCCTTCGGTAAAGCAGGTGCAAGCTTCAAGCCTGGTCCCTTTATTCCACCGCCTGACCCCAGTGCTGAATTGCGACAGCTCCATGGGGATATCGAAAAACTCCGTCACGAGCTTCAGCAGGCAAACATGGAGCTGGACAGCAGCCAGCAACTGAGCCAGCTCATTGAAAAAGAGAAAGCAGAATACGAAGCACTGGCTTTGGAGATGGATAAAGAGTCTCGCGCTCTGACCGAACAGGCGCAGGCCCATGAGCAAATTCTCGAGCAGCAGCAAAAAGACTACGAGAAGAAAATAAAAGCGCTGCAAGATCAGCTGAGCGAGCAGGGCGAGGATTCGGTCAAAGAACAGCGCCAAGAGGTGGCCAAGCAAACCAAGGCGGCGAGCGACACCCTGGTTTTGAATGAAGAGCTCACCCGCATTCTTATCGACCAGCAACTCGTTGAGGCAGGCTGGGAGGCGGATAGCCAGGAACTCACCTATCAGAAGGGTGCAAGGCCAGAAAAAGGCACTTATCGGGCGATTGCGGAATGGCCCACCAATCACAACGGTGAGAAAGGCCGCGCTGATTACCTGCTTTTCGCCGGGCTAACGCCCATTGCGGTGGTCGAAGCCAAGAAAGAAAACACCAACGTCGCAGGCAAAATCGGACAGGCCGAGCGTTACAGCAAGGGCTTGAAAGTAGAGCAGCCGATTATCGGTGCGTGGGAATTAAACGGCAGGACCATTGCATGGCCTGCGGATGAGCAAGGGCACTACATGGTGCCTTTCGTCTATTCCTGCAATGGCCGCCCCTATATCCCGCAGCTTGCTGAGCAATCAGGTACCTGGTTTCGAGACGTTCGCGACAGCAGTAACACCCGTCGAGCTCTACCAAGCTTCCATACCCCCGGTGGGTTGCTGGACCTCCTGGAGCGGGATAAGGAAAACGCCGAAAAACTGCTGAAAGACGAACCTTTCGGTTACCTCAAACTGAGGGACTATCAGCAGAGCGCGATCAAAGCGACGGAACATGCGTTGGCGCAGGGTGTCCGCTCGGCCTTGTTAGCGATGGCCACTGGTACCGGTAAGACTCGCACCATCATCGGGTTGATGTACCGGTTCCTGAAAACCGAACGGTTCCGGCGGATTCTATTCCTGGTAGATCGAACCGCGCTGGGCCAGCAAGCCATTGATGCGTTCAATGAAGCGCCCTTGGAACAAAGCCATACCCTGAGCAAAATCTACAATGTTGCCGAACTAGGGGACATGGCGGCAGAGGCCGAAACCCGGGTGCAAGTTGCCACTGTTCAGGCCATGGTGAAGCGCATCTTCATGAGCGACGAGCCACCGCCCATTGATCAGTTCGACTGCATCATCATCGACGAAGCTCACCGGGGGTATACACTGGATCAGGAGATGACCGAGGGCGAACTGGCAACCCGTGATACCAGCCAGTATATCTCCAGCTATCGGCGCGTCCTGGACTATTTTGATGCTGTGAAGATAGGCCTGACGGCGACGCCAGCCAAGCACACCAGCGAAATTTTCGGCAAACCCGTGTACACCTATTCCTACCGGGAAGCGGTCGCGGACGACTGGCTCATCGACCACGAACCGCCTATTCGTTATGAAACCCTGCTCACCCAAAATGGCATTCAGTTTGAGAAGGGCAAACCCGTCGAAGTTATCAACACGAAAACCGGCGAGGTGGATACCACAGAGCTGGAAGACGAATTGAACTTCGAGGTAGACACCTTCAACCGACGCGTCATCAACGAAAACTTCAACCGCGTGATCTGTGAACAACTGGTTCATGAACTGGACCCATTCGGCGACGAGAAGACCATGATCTTCTGTGCGACGGATCTGCACGCGGATATGGTGAAACGGTTACTGGATGATGCGTTCAAGGAACTCTACAACGGCGATTATAACGAAGCGGCCGTCGCCAAAATCACCGGCCAAAGCGATAAAGTGGGGCAGCTTATTCGCCGCTACAAGAACGAGCGTTACCCCAACGTCGCCATTACCGTAGACTTGTTGACCACTGGTATCGACGTACCCAAAATCTGCAACCTGGTCTTCATGCGCCGGGTACGCTCCCGTATTCTCTACGAGCAAATGATTGGCCGCGCGACCCGCCGTTGCGACGAGATTGGCAAGACCGTTTTTCGCATCTATGACCCCGTGGACATTTACGCCGCGCTTCAGGATGTGAGTACCATGAAGCCCCTGGTGCGGGACCCAAATATCACCCTAGAGCAGCTGGTTGATGAACTAACGGACGACCGCCAGCTTGAGGCCGCCCTCAGCAGCCCCGGTGAGCAAGAAGGTGAAACCCAAGCCGACGCCGTGCTCAGCCAGCTTAGCCAAAAGCTGATGCGGGTTTTACGAAAGGCGGACAACAAAGCCGAAACAAAGCCTGAGCTGAAACACAAACTCGAAGAGCTGCATCAGACTTGGGGCGTGGAGCCAAAATCCTTGCACCACCACCTTCATAAACTGGGCCCTCGCCAGGCATCTGAGTTCATCCGTGAGCACGGCGGCCTGATGGATCAGTTAGCCGAAGTGAAGTCACTGGCAGGCAGTGAGTACATGCCCCTGATCTCGGAACACGAAGACGAAATCCGGGAGCGTACCCAGAGCTACGGACCTCATGACAAGCCTGAGGACTACCTGGATAGCTTCAACCAATTCGTCCGCGAACAGATGAACCAGTCAGTGGCATTGTCTGTGGTGGTTAACAAGCCCCGCGACCTCACGCGCGAACAGCTTCGGGAAGTAAAGTTGCTGCTGGATAATCACGGCTATTCAGAAGCAAAGCTGCAAAGTGCTGTGCGCAATCAGACCAATAAAGACATTGCAGCCAGCATCATCGGCCACATCCGTCGCGCAGCGTTGGGCGAACCCTTGAAGCCGTTTGAGCAACGTGTGGCAGAAGCTATGGACCGAATTCATACCCAACACAACTGGACTCCCGCTCAGCGAAAATGGTTGGGTCGCCTGGCCAAACAGCTAACACATGAAGTGATTATCGACCGTGAAACCGTCAACCAGCTGCCAGCATTTCAAGGCGGTGCTAGGCAGCTAGACAAAGTCTTAGGCGATCAGTTAGATACGGTGTTAGAAGAACTGGGCGACGCAATGTGGCCGCGCGAAAGCGCCTAAAAAACGATCCCTGAGATAAGCGAATTTTCAGCCTTGCCCCTACAGGAAAAAGCATGACCAATAACGACATCGTCCAAAAACTTTGGAACCTCTGTGACGTCCTGCGGGACGACGGCATTAACTATTCGGATTACGTAACCGAATTGGTCATGTTGTTGTTCATCAAGATGGTCCACGAGAACACCGAGGCCGGCACCCTCAAGAAACACCCATTGCCCGAGGGCTGCCGCTGGACGGACCTGAACACCAAATCCGGCATAAACCTGCTGAACGACTACAAGCGTATCCTGCTGAGCCTCTCCACAGGCAAGGACGGCGACGGTAACATTGTGCATGATGATCCACTGATCAGCGCCGTCTATGCCGACGCTCAAACCCGTCTGCGCGAGCCCCGTCATTTGGAACAGATGATTAAGGCCCTTGATCAGATCGACTGGTTCAATGCGCAGCAGGACGGTTTGGGCGACCTTTACGAGGGCCTGCTTGAGAAAAATGCTAACGAAACCAAGTCCGGGGCTGGTCAGTACTTCACGCCTCGCGCACTGATTTCCACCATGGTTCGCTGTTTGAAGCCGCAGGCCGGGGAAGTCATTCAGGACCCAGCCGCGGGAACGGCAGGCTTTTTGATCGAAGCTGACCGATACATCAAACAGCAAACGGATGAGCTGTTTGACTTAAATGCGCAGCAACAAAGCTTTCAGCGCAACAAGGCCTTTGTCGGCATTGAGCTGGTCCCTGGCACTCGCCGCCTGGCGCTGATGAATTGTCTGCTGCACGGCATGGAAGGGGACGACGAAGGGGTCGTTCACCTTGGGAACGCTCTAGGCCAGACTGGTGCTAGTTTGCCGAGGGCCGATGTGATCCTGGCGAATCCGCCATTTGGCACCTCCAAGGGCGGCGACGCAAGCATTACCAGGGACGACCTTACCTACAAAACCAGCAACAAGCAGCTGGCGTTTTTGCAGCACATCTATCGCAACCTTAGGCCCGGCGGTCGCGCCGCCGTGGTGCTGCCGGACAACGTGTTTTTTGAGGCCGGTGTCGGCACCGATGTGCGCCGGGATCTAATGCACAAGTGCAACCTGCACACCATCCTGCGCCTGCCCACGGGTATCTTCTACGCCCAGGGCGTGAAGACCAACGTGCTGTTCTTCACCAAAGGCAGCCCGACCAACAAACAGCAGGAAGAAAACTGCACCGAAAACGTTTGGGTCTACGACTTACGCACCAACATGCCCAGCTTTGGTAAGCGCACGCCTTTTGGGGAGCAACACCTAAAACCCTTTGAGACTGTCTACGGCGAAGATCCCGACGGCCAGAGCCCTCGAAAGGAAGGCGAATGGAGTTTTCATTCTGAAGACATAGATCTGCCGGAAGAAACCAAAGCGACGGACGAGAATCAGGGCGTGGATGAGCGCATGGTGCACAGCCGCTGGCGTTGTTTCTCGCGCAAGTGGATCGCTGAACACAAGGGCGACTCGCTGGATATTTCTTGGCTGAAAGACAGTGATAGCGTGGATGCTGCTAACTTGCCGGAGCCGAGTGTGTTGGCCGGCGAAGCGATGGGTGAGCTGGTGCAGGCGCTGGGAGAGCTCGATTCGTTGATGCGGGAATTGGGGGCTGAAGAAGAAGCTGATGGGCAGCAGTTGCTACTGAGGGAAGTTTTAGGAGAGGTAAGGTGATGTCTCCGTGTTTTTACCCAAAGACATGGGGTGAATCATCGCTTGGCGAAATTGGTGCCTGGGGGAGCGGTGGAACGCCTAAAAGAACTAACCCTCAGTACTACGGCGGATCCATCCCATGGTTAGTCATTGGCGACTTAAATGACTCTGTCGTTACGACTTCAAAAAACACAATTACGGAGGCAGGGCTGAAAAACAGCTCGGCAAAGCTCGTCGGTAAAGGAACGTTGCTTATCGCAATGTATGGTTCCATTGGCAAGCTTGGGGTTACCGGAATGGAGTGTTCGACTAACCAGGCGATTGCGTCGTGCGCTGTGAACCCATCTTTCGCTGATTTGAAGTTTGTTTTTTTCTACTTGCTCAGTCAAAGGGCTAAGTTGCTCTTGGCTGGAAAAGGAGGGGCTCAGCAAAATATTAGCCAGACCGTTCTGAAGGCTTACGAATTCCCCGTCCCCCCCCTCGCCGAACAAAAAGTCATCGCCGACAAACTCGATACCCTGCTGGCCCAGGTGGAAAACACCAAAGCCCGACTCGAGCGCATCCCGCAAATCCTAAAGCGCTTCCGCCAGTCCGTGTTGGCTGCAGCGGTGAGTGGGCGGTTGACGGCGGAGATAGAGCCTTGGCAGTCAAAAAAACTCGAAGAATGCTTTGAATGTATTGATGGGGACAGAGGCCCTAACTACCCGAAAAAGCATGAGTATTTGAACTCAGGATATTGCCTATTTCTGTCGACTAAAAACGTTCGCCCATTCGGTTTCGATTTCAAGGAACAGGTATTCATCTCAAAAGAAAAGGACCAAATGTTGCGAAAAGGGCGCTTAACCAGGGGAGACTTGGTCATCACGACTCGAGGCACTCTCGGTCATATAGCTTCCTTTGATGAAAAAGTCCCATTTTATGTTGTTCGGATAAATTCCGGGATGTTGGTCCTTAGAAAAAAGCAGGCTAATTTTTCCAACGACTACTTTAAGACTCTGATTGCTTCACCGTTGTTCAGGAAATATATCGAAGATCAGAGCACAGGATCTGCACAGCCCCAATTACCCGCGAAAATTCTGAAAGGTTTTGTGCTGCCCGTACCTTCTCCGGAAGAACAAACCGAGATCGTCCGCCGAGTAGACCAACTCTTCGCCCACGCCGGCCGAATCGAACAACAGGTTAACAATGCCCTGAGTCGCGTCAACAACCTCACCCAGTCAATCCTGGCCAAAGCCTTCCGGGGCGAGCTTACCGAGCAATGGCGCAAGGACAACCCGGATCTGATCAGCGGTGAGAACAGCGCGGAGGCGCTGTTGGAGCATATAAAAAATGAGCGTGAAATATCAGGTAAGCAAACAAAGAAGAGTAAGATCGGCATAGAAAAAGACGGGTAAATTCATAGTAAGCAGGCCGAACATCTATTTTATGGAGTCATAGTGATTTTGAACGGCAACAATTCTGTCCAGTAACAGAGTGAAGTCTGAAAAGTCGATGGACTTTTTCTGGGACTTAACGATGTGTTGGGCAAAAGCCGCTTTGGAGAGGTCTTTCGCCTCGTCGCGTTTCTTTACTGTGTTAAAGGACTTCCCGTTGTGTTGCCTCAGCCTGTCTTTATCCTTAAAAAAATATTCAATATCCGTTTCTCCAAGGCTTGAGGTTTGAGGAGTAAGGATGAGATAGAGATTGGCTCTCAGGTGCAAAAATTCGGCCTGTCTGATGTCTTTCTGAATATCCAGGTGGATCGGGTGGATTTGGACTCCTTTCAGGCCCTTAATTCTGCTGATGAGTTCCTGAGGGCCTTTGTCATTGTCCACAAAAATTATAACCGGATGGTTGGGCTTCGGCGCAGTAAAACCTCTGAATTTCTCCAAATAGCTCTCCACGAAACTCTTAAAGTAATCGCCGCCACCGTGGAGTTCCAGAAGGAATTTTGTTCTTTCTGAGTAATTTAGAAATTGACACTGCAACTCGTAGGGGTTCGGCTTGGCCAGCGATGGATACGAGTGACTCAACTCTCGAATAGCAGATTTAAGGTAGGTGTTGTCTGTTTTCCCTTCAGTAAGAATTGTTGTTTTGGTGTTTGCGTAAAAAATCCTGTAAAAAAGAAACTTGCTAAAGGTTTTTTCTCGACTGTTCAGTAAGTATTGCCGCTTCTTTTTCGAGTCTTTATTTTTCGAAAGTTCATCTTTTTTGAGATGATATCGTGGATTTAATGCGGGTTTTTGTCGTAGGCGGTTATAGTGGTCAACTTGATCAATGAAATTGAGTTGGCCCTCTAATTCATTGATGTTTCCTTCGAATATTTGCCCATCGGTTGATTTGGTAAACTTTCCAGTTCGAAATAATGAGTGACATTGAGCTCGAGCTGTCCGCCAATATTCTTTTTTTACACTAGGTTTTTGGTTCACCACCAAGCCAGTTACATCCTGTCGCGAGCTGCGGTAGAGAATTCGAGTCTTCTTGTTGTTGATGGTAAAACCGGACCGACGAATCTCAGATCTCAAACGTTTCCCAGGTTGGTATTCGCCTCGTGTTTCACGCATAATTTGATGTGGAAATGTTTCTTCTCGAGTAGAGAAGGTTATGTCGTCAGCGTAGCGACTGTAGAGACACGAATATTTTTCGGCAAGACCTGCTAATTTGATGTCCAATGAGTGTGTAATTAGGTTTGTGATAACTGGGGAGCTGGGACTACCCTGAGGCAGTTCGTTGTTAAAGCAAGCAATCTTAGCAATTGTGGTCGCAATCTCAGGGGTGAGCGAAAATTCTCGATTTTTTATGAAGAAACCTCGGACTCGGCCAAAATTAAAGCTAGCGAAAAAGTCCTGCAAGTCGATATTCAAAACATTTTTTTGGCCTACATGAACCATCGCATTCGTGAGAATTGATCGTTTGCGCTCGAACCCGTGCGATAAGCTCGGCTGTTTAGTTCTTGCGCTATTGCACTTTATTTTGAGAACTTTGGCGTGTTGCGCTTTTTCGTTGGCCAATTCCGAACGAGGGAAAGTCTCTTTATTTATTTCATCAACACAATCTAATAGAAGGTTGGATAGAGCTGACTGAATAGATTTTAGCTTGGCATCGGGTGCCGTGATGGATCGTAGACCACCAGATTTCTTGGGAATATGGAAGTTCTTGTATTGGCTAGCCAAACCGACTACGTAGAGCTGGTAGGTTAAAAAGGAGGGTTTGATGCCGAGTAGTTTGGCCAGCTCTGACTTTGTTTTAACGGCTCGAAGCTCGTCTAGTCTACCCATATCCCTCCCTTGATGTGAGTTGGCTTATGGGCACTCTTTCGCTCAGTCAGAACGTCAATGTGACACGTGAGATCGTCCATAAGGTGCAATCCCTTCGGGCAATGTTTTCACAGATCGCGAAGCGCGACCCAAAATCTGCCCATAAGCCATGTCCGAACGTAAAGGAATTGTCGTTATATATCAAGACGCTAAGTCGTAGACAATTGTCATTTCTTTGGCGGCGAGATTGTATACGAATCCTAACGGTCGTCGACGGCTATTAATTAGTGGCTCGCCCCAAAACTCACGCTTCCCTGCGAGCTATCCAACAATCCGAGTAGTTCATGCTTGATTGCTTTCCAATCCTGAGAAAGGTCCACCGTGCAAACCCGAACCCGATGACCGTGAATTGAGTAATCAAGCCGCAGCTGTTGATCGACGACTGGATAGAGCAGCATGCCTTCTGAAGCAGCGTCGTTCCCACCTCTTTGTTCTAAGTTTTTTAGATAAGCAAATAGCTGGTACAGGTTGGACGAATGTACTCGCTGTCCGCCGTAATAGTCGGTGAGCGTGCTCTGATAGTACTTCGCATCCATTATTAGGGTTGTCTTAGCGCTGCGTATCGAGATGTCCGTTTCCATAGAGGGAAGGTAAGCCAGATGGGAAGGATCATCTGCCTCGGCCGACCACGATATCCGCTCTTTGCGAATCGATAGATCTGGCCGTTCTGTCCGGTAGAAATTAAAAAGGAACTCTTCAAAGACGCGCGCCATGGCTCTTTCGTCGCGCAGAAAGTCTCTGAATTGGAGGTCGCCTGTTTCCTGATTTATTAACAGTGAGTCAGTGATGACTTCGCAAATGCTGAGGACAAACCGGTAGAAGCGTGCGTTGCTATGAAGTTGGACGGTTCGGAATAGCCTCTTAGATAATCGCGGAACATCAATGCCCTCAAGCTCTTTGTCGAGTACTGAGAGTTGTTTATGGATGATCTTATCCAGCTCTTTGACTTTTAACAGGTGCCTGATAGTAGAGCGGATGATTTGGTTTGCAGGTGTATTTATAGTCAGCTCGTCGAATTCGCAGTGGGCCAATCCCTGGCCTAAGAGCGCCCGTCGAGCCGTAGTGCTAACGTTGATACTTCCGCGAATACCGGGAATGGTTTCAGAGTGAAGCTGATACCCCCTTTCAAGGCCCCGTCGTATTAGGTGACGGGTCCCACGTAAAAGCACCATTCCAAAAAGATCGACTTGTTGAGTTGAGTCGATACCGCTGACATTCACAATCTCTGACTCAGCCAGCCTGTTCCAGGAATAGCAGAGTAGGTAATAGAGATTTTGTATTGGGATGGTGGCAGGCATCGTTAGGCCAACAACTCATCCACGATGTTTTGAGCGGTTGCAGGATCGTCAAACCAGTACTCCCAAATCAAGGGTGCGATCTCAAACCGAACGATTTCCTCGAACCAAGCATCGTCATAAATGTCATTTGCCGGCGACCCGCAGAAGAAACTGTGGCCGATGCAAAAACCAGGACCTAAATTGGCGGTATCGCGAGAGATCCTTTGATTCAACGCCATCATGCGGTTCGTGATTTTTGTGATCATGCGGTCGTCAGCACCGGCTTCTTTCAACTCCCGCACAAATCCCTCGCTTCGGTATTCTGGAAGCAGGTCCACAAACGCGAACCGGCGGCGCAGCGCATAATCGACGATTGCCAGCGATCGGTCAGCCGTATTCATCAGTCCGATCAAGTAGAGATTTTCAGGTATGAAGAAGCGCTCACTGAGAGTTTTGCTGTAAGTAAGAGGAACCTGCCAGTCTCTCCCTCGCTTATCAGACTCAATCAAAAGCAAAAGCTCGCCAAAGATTTTGCTTAAATTGCCTCGGTTGATTTCATCAATGATGAAGACGTAAGGGCGCTCCGGGTCGGCCGCTGCTTTCGTGCAAAATTGGTGAAAGAGTCCATTTTCAAGTTCAAAGCCTGCATCACTGGGGCGATAGCCCTGTACAAAGTCTTCATAGGAATAGGACTGATGAAATTGGATCATTTCGATCCGGTTGAGATCCTTCGTCTTCATCAACGCATAGGCGAAGCGCTTTGCGATGAAGGATTTGCCGACACCAGGAGGGCCTTGGAGCACGATGTTTTTCTTGCGGTGCAGTAAGGCTAAAACCTGATCGATTCGCTCTCGACTCATGAACACATCAGCCATGACGGTCTCAGTGCTCACTGTTCGGGGGCTCTCTTGTTCGGGTTCATATCTCGCCGGCGAGGATTCACTTATTACGTTGGTCGGTTCTTCCTGCGGATTCAAGCCTAAAACTTCGTTGTACTCTTCAATGAGTTCGGCCAAGTCTGAATCGACTTGTTCCTGATCAAGCGGTTCTGAGAGACCATAAACGGCATGCACGTAGGAACCGCCATATCGGATGGCAGGTTTGTGGTACTCGGCTTGAAAAAACTCATCCACTGTCTGGGTTTCTTCTCCGACTTCCCAATTGATCGCCGGGGGATTTGCGGCACTGACGCCCTTGGCAAGAATTAAAACCTTTTCTGCGCGGAAATACAGATAAACGGGATTAATCCCTTTCATGGGGCGCTGGCCAGGACCGAGGAGGGCGATCCAGGGAACATGAGCTTGGTTGCCTGCGCCAAAGCTTACCCGCATCGTTAGCCCTGCATGTTTTCCTGGGTAATCTTTCGTTCTCAAATCGTCTGTATGAGCTTGTTCGAGAAAGGTGAGCAAGGTGGGGTAGATTGTTTGGTCCGTGGATGCCTCGGAATTTGTGGTGTTTTGCCAAAGCGCTTTCAGCGGTGGGACGTACCAGTCAATTTTCGTGTTGGGGAATTGTGCCTCTTGTTCTTCTCGAATCTCAGCTATTTTCTGGTCAACCTGAAAAGCTGACATCTTACGAGCGTCTTTTTGTTCGATGAGCTTAAAATTCTGCAGTATTTTGAATCGATCCCGATTGCCGAAAATTCTCTCGTTAGAATCAGGGAATAACAAATACAGGATCATATGGCGAAACTGTCGATTGTCATTTTCTGGGATCTGCTCGCAGAAGCTTGCAAAGGCTTCTGCGTTGGACAAGAGCTTTAAACGTCCATTTTGATCCTCGGCCAAAAACTTCTTGAACAGAAGAACAGCGTAAACGAGCTCTTTCCAACGAAGGTTGCTATATGCTGTGCCTCCACTGCCAATGCCTCCTAGAGCTTTTTCGCCACTAATGGACCGGTTTTCCGGTAATGATCTGCCTGCCCAGGATAGAATAATCTCTACGTTTTCCCGCTTTTTAGCAGGACCAATGTTGCTGGGACACAGCAGCATGACCCACATGATTTCGGCGCAGAGAATTTTCGCATCATCGCTGGCTGGCTCAAGTTGCTTTTCTAGCTTCTCGACAAAGTTGCCACTGCCGTCGTCGAGGTTGTCTACGTAGTGAGTTATCAGCTCTTCGATATTTTCCTGCGTCCAGATTTTGCCAAAACCAAATACAGATTCGCCTTTGAGAAGTGAGTCTTTTTTCCATATTTCAGCTGCTTTCAAGACCGCTTCTGCATCCATGTCCCCACAAAATCTGCTCACAAATGGACTCCGAATTACTGAAATGAATGGATTATTTGATGGTCCTCACTTTAAACCGCATATTCGAGGATTGCGAGGAGGAGCGGCGACCGTGTCATACGTTTGAAGCGATAGTTCTTCGTGTCTCTGCTGCTGCTCCAAAGGTTGAATTTAGGGCAAGTTTCATCCGAGAGCGCTTTCCTTGATAAGCTGATCGACAATTCAGGAGCGCTTTGAGTTGATGCCTTTATCCCATGGTGGAATAGATACTCGTGACTGACGTCTACAGCCAGAAGGCCAGAGCTTTCTATGACCAGTACCAGTCGCTTACCTTCGAACAGGTTCACCAAGACTGGCTCTCCTTCCTTGGCGATAAATCAGGCCTTGCTCTGGATGTCGGCGCAGGCAGCGGTCGCGATGCCAGCGCCCTTTCAGCGCGGGGCTGGGACGTTGTCGCGGTGGAGCCTGCCGCTGGCTTACGAGAGTTGGGGCAGGACGCCACTCGCAGCCAGAGCATTCATTGGGTAGACGATCAGTTACCCGATCTAGGTAAGATCCGGCAGCTCAGCTATCGCTTCGATCTCATTCTTGTTTCCGCCGTCTGGATGCATATCCCGCCCTCTGATCGTGAACGTGCTTTTCGAATCCTGACTGAGCTTTTGGCACCGGGTGGCATGCTGGTGATTACGCTCCGGCATGGGCCCGGTGATGGCGAACGGCTTTTTTACGATGTCAGTAGGGAAGAGCTGGAGGGTTTTGCCAAGCGCCGGGCACTGATCCCGCTTCCGTTGCCGGTTGGGCGCAATAAGGATGAGCTTCAGAGGGACGAAGTTTCCTGGGAGACCCTGGCATTTCGGTTGGCGGACGACGGCACAGGTGCATTGCCGACCATCCGTCACATCATCGTTAATGATAATAAGTCCTCGACTTACAAGTTGGGTTTGCTGCGAACCCTTGTCCGGATTGCTGACGGAGCGCCCGGCTTGGCGCTTAAGCGTACTGATGACTGGGTGGATATTCCGCTTGGGGCGGTCGGACTGTTCTGGATTATGCTCTATCACCCCTTGGTTCTACGGCATCAACTGAGGCAAGCGCCAGGTAGTCGTGGCTATGGCTTTGCCACCGCGGATTTCTTCAAGCTGCAGAATTTCATGCCTCTGGATTTCAGAGTGGGTATGGCGCTGTCGGCAGATGTTGCTCCGGTAGTCCTTCGTGCTATCCGGGATGCTTGCTCGACCATTCTCAAGAATCCCGCACATTTTACGACCTGGCCCGGCAGTAACCGTCCGATCTTCGAGGGCGGTTCGGCCAGAATGACCATCAAGAAGGCACCAGCGCGTTTGGACAAAGCAACGCTTTCCCGTTTTGGTACCTTCCGTGTTCCTTCATTTCTCTGGGATGCATTCAGTCGCTATGCGTGCTGGATTGAGCCTGCGATTGTTAATGAATGGATTGATTTGATGGGTAGCTGGGATCTGCGTTACCGCATTGATGACTATCATCGTGGTTTGCAGTGGGTTGAAGGTCGTCGCGATACGTCAGTTGTTCGCCAAATGATTAACCAGCAGCTCCAGACAGGCAGGGTGGAGTGTGTGTGGACGGCCAAAAATCTCAAAGCCGAGCGGTTTGACGTCGACCACTGCTTTCCGTGGTCGCGATGGAACAACAACGATCTCTGGAATCTGATGCCAGCGACCCATACAGCGAATGCCTCCAAGTCTGAAAAGCTGCCGGGGGACTTGCTGCTCAAGGAGGCGCACCCTCGAGTAGTAAATTGGTGGGAGCAAGCCATTGTGGGCACGTCTCGTGAGGAGCAGTTCTTCTCAGAGGCTGAGGCCTCGCTACCATTGCTGGGGCAGGAGCGAACCGTGGAAGGCGTTTTTGAGGGGATGCTTCAGCAGCGATTGAGGTTGAAGATCAACCTTCAGTTGGCTGAATGGTTAGGCGTTTAGAACCGTATATCACCGAGACAACACGATCATCACGGGAAGTTCCCTTATGCAAAACGTCCGCATCGCCATTGTTGGCGCCGGCCTGGCGGGTTTATACGCCGCTTATTCACTTGAGAAGAGGGGCATCAAGGACTATGTCATTCTCGAGGCCCGGGAGGTTCTTGGTGGGCGGATTGCTTCTACGATGTCAGGCGTTGGGGGCTTCGATCTCGGGCCCTCCTGGTTCTGGCCCGCATTCCAGACCGATATGGCGCGACTGGTAGAAGATCTTGAACTGGAGACCTTCCAGCAATTTGAAACCGGCGACATGCTGCTGGAGCGTTCATCGAATCAGCCGCCTGAGAGAACCCGTGGGTACGTCAATTCTCCGCCGTCTATGCGCATCGCCGGTGGCATGTATGCCCTCATTGATGTTTTATACCGGCGGATTGATTCAGCACGTGTAGTGACAGGCCAGGCGGTCCGCCAGCTGCGCATGTCAGAACCACATGTGGAGTTAGTGAGCGAAAATGCGAGAGGAGAAACCTTTAGCCATTTTGCAGACCATGTGTTGTTGGCCATGCCGCCTAGATTGGTTGAGTCTCAGCTTACGTTTTCCCCCGCCTTGCCTGACGAGCTTGCAAGCCAGTGGCGAGGGACGGATACCTGGATGGCCCCTCATGCAAAATATATGGCCGTGTTCGACCAGCCTTTCTGGCGGGATCAGGGGTTATCCGGGGAGGCTCGAAGTGCCGTTGGGCCAATGGTTGAGATCCATGATGCTTCTGCTCCGGGCGGGAAGGCGGCCTTGTTTGGTTTCCTGGGTGTGCCTGCTGATGTGCGCTCTAGTGTTTCTGAGGAAGAGCTTATGACTGCTTGCCGCACCCAGTTTATGCGACTGTTTGGTTCGCAAGCGGACAAACCAGAGGCAGAATTTATCAAGGACTGGGCTAGAGAGATTTACACCGCCACCGACTCGGATCAAAGATCCTCTGGCGATCACCCGATGCCTGCCTTGTCGCCGATCTCAGGGGTATGGACTAACCGGGTAACCGGCATTGGCAGTGAGTGGTCACGTGAGTTTACGGGGTACCTGGCCGGCGCTATTGATGCGGTCAATCGCGGCCTGGATTCTTTTTAGGAGGGTTCGCGGAAAGGGGCAGAGCCCCGGCGCGAGCTGAGAGCGTCCGCCCGGGCCCGGGGAATCGTCGCCGGGTTGCTTCTATTTTGCAGCTAATGATTCGTGCTCGCGAATCATGCCAGAAAGCCGGTCTTTCAGATTCAGGCGCTGCTTCTTGAGATCTTCCAGATGCTCGTCAGAGGTGTTCTCTGCACCACCTTCGAAATGGTGAACGGCATGGTCCAGCTCATGGTACTCATCAAACAGTTTCGCGAAATGGTTGTTGGTGGTTTTCAGTTGATGAATGGCTTCTTTTGAGTCTGGGAATTCATGAATCAGATCGTGTTTTTCCAGTGTCATAAAGACGATGCCTTTGATTGCGGAATGTGTTCAGGTTTGCGCTGTTATTGGCAAACCGTACGGCAAGGTGATGACCAGTGACAAGCCGTGCAGGCGTAGGCATTTATGCGCATCCTGCGGCGCCGTTTTACCGAACCGGATTGCCAAAGCCGCCTGCAGACCGTCCGCCAGGCAGTTATTGAATCTGCCAGGCCATGTAAGCTTCAAAAATAGTTCACTTCTGCAAATAGACTGAAAAATCAAAAGCTAAGCCGCAAGATTTTACAAACTAAACCTTTCACTTTTGATCAACCTGACGCATCATCCTACGCATAACGGAAATGTAATGTCTTATTAAGCGACAGTGGATGTCGGCGCCTTCCTGGTTAAAGTCCTCTTCACTTCATAAGCCTGTCTACTTCAACAATGGCGAGTATTGGCACTCGGCGGCGTTGGCGTGTCCGTTATCCAAGCTACAACAAACCTGTTTGAATCCGGTAAACGGTCAAACAAACTGCATTAGCAAAGGGATGTATTCATGTTCAAGAAAGCAGCGATGATTTCAGTACTGGCGATCTCTGCCTCACCTGTCTTTGCAGAAGACTCCGCAGAAGAAAAGCAGTTCTCCATCGGCATTGCCTCATTTGCCACCGTCATTCGCACTGATACGGGTTTTGGAACGGGGTCTGATGACTTTTCAGGGTTTGCGTTGCTCGGGACAGGGGCTGTTAATGACAACGTCGGCTTCCGGCTAACCTACGCCAGCCAAAGCCATGACACCGACTCCAATCTGGATCTGAACGCAATTGAGGGCAGCCTGATCGCAGGTACCGGCCTTGCCACAACCGGTTTCAAGGCCTACGGCTCGCTCGGCTTTTTCAATGAAACACTGGAATATAGCGGCTTTAGCCAGGAGTTCGATTTTAGCGGCCTGATGTTCGGTGGCGGAATTGGCTATAACTGGAACCCGGTGTCCCTGGAGTTCTGGGTCAACTTCCGTGATTCCAGTGATTATGAAGACTTTGTCGGCGGCGGTTATGATGTTACCGCTACGTCTGGTGGCCTGGCGTTATCCGCGAGGTTCTGATGACACTGCCTTATCTCAAGACCATTCTCTGGATTGAGTGAGGCAGGCATCGTGTGATTTCTCCCGGGATTACAGTTGCTTCGAAAGGCCAGGGCATCAGATAGGGCGGGCCACTCGAATCACACGCGGGGAGCGCATGCATGAATTTCGGAGAGAATTTCAAAGAAGCCCGGATTGAAACATCCGGCGCCGCCATCAATCTGGTGCATGGCGGGCAGGGCAGGCAACCCCTGTTGTTGCTCCATGGCTATCCGCAGACCCATGTCATGTGGCACCGGGTCGTTCCTTTCCTGGCACCCCATTTCCACATCGTCTGCCCCGACCTTCGGGGTTACGGCGACAGTGAGAGGCCGCCGTCCGATCCTGATCACAGCGCCTATTCAAAGCGGGCCATGGCTTCGGACATGGCGCAGGTGATGAAAGAGCTGGGCCATGAGCAGTTTCTGGTCGCAGGCCATGACCGCGGCGCCCGGGTGGCTCACCGGATGGCGCTGGATTATCCGGAAAGGGTCAGCCGGGCCTGTGTCATGGACATTGCGCCGACGCTGCACATGTTCAACCACACAGATCAGCAGTTTGCGACCGGCTACTATCACTGGTTCTTTCTGATTCAGCCGGACGGGCTACCGGAGCGGATGATCGGCTGCGATCCCGAGTATTACCTGACTGAAAAGCTGAAGCGATGGAGCGGGCCCGAAGCACAGTTTGATCCAGATGCGTTGGCGGAATATGTGCGGTGTTTCAGCGAACCGGCGGCGATTCACGCGTCCTGCGAGGATTACAGGGCAGCGGCCACCATTGATCTGAAACACGATGAGCAGGACCGGGGCCGTAAGATCGAGTGTCCCTTATTGGTACTCTGGGGAAATCAGGGTTTTGTTCACCGCACTTATGACGTGCTCGAGGTATGGCGGGGCTATGCCAAACAAGTGGAAGGCCAGGCGCTGGACTGCGGGCATTTTCTGCCGGAGGAGGCACCTGAGGAGGTGGCGAGGGCGTTGCTGGGTTTTATCAGATAAGCATGAAAGCAGCGAATCGAACTATAACTTCAAGGATGGAGAGATAGCATGAGTGACGAAAATACCGCCCCAATTGTGATCTATGAAAATGCCGATCATGCAGTTGAGGTGCGCCTGGATGAGGCTCAAGAAACTCTATGGTTAACACAGGCACAAATGGGCACGTTGTTTGGAGTAAAGCCCCAGAACATCACAATGCACCTGAAGAATATCTATGCGGAGGGTGAGCTGGTAGAGGAAGGAACTTGTAAGGATTTCTTACAAGTTCAGTCTGAAGGCGGGCGAGAGGTAAGGCGCAAGCGGAAACATTACAGCTTGGACGCTGTAATTTCTGTGGGTTATCGAATTAGCTCTGCTCGAGCAACCAGATTCAGAGTATGGGCCACCCGCATTTTACGCGAGCACCTCACCCAGGGCTGGACCATTAGCCGCCATCGCTTTGAAGAGAACGCCCAGGAGCTTGAAGCGGCCTTAAGGTTGGTGCGCAAGGCAGCTCAGAGTCCTTCATCAGTCTGTCTTCGGTGAGCCTGCTTACCCCAGTGTGGAGTCGAAGGCGGCGCATCTGTTGTACTTTGTGATCAAGAACCATCCGAATCCGACCCTGCAAATAAAGACACCATGATCCGTCTGATCATGAATATGCTGGCGGGTTAAGGCTATCAGGCGGTGTGTCCGGCCAGAAATGCCGGCATTTGGTCGGCCGGCATTGGCCTCGCGTAGAGAAATCCCTGCGCCAGATCGCAACCGACGTCTTTCACGAGTTTATGCTGTTCAGCGGTCTCCACGCCTTCGACGACGACGCTCAAGCCAAGACTGTGTCCCACGGTAATCATGGCCTGCATAATTGCCATGTCGCTCTCGTTTTCCATGGCATGGTGCAGAAAGCTCCTGTCTATCTTGATGCCGCATACGGGGAGCTTGCGCAGATAAACCAGAGACGAGTAACCGGTGCCGAAATCATCAATAGAGATGTGCACGCCAGACGCTTTCAGTTTTTCCAGCTGAGCTATTTGCCCATCATCGCCGCCAACAACTTCATTTTCAGTCAGCTCTACACCCAATTGCGCGGGTGACAGGTTGTATCGTTCAAGCGTTTGTAAAATCTGATCTGCCAGATGCGGATTAGTGAGCTGCCGGCCCGACAAATTGATATCTACGCGGGTGTTTTCAAGCGCCGTGCCTTTCCAGGCACTGAGCTGCTTGCAGGCGGATTCCAGCACCCAGTCCCCCACACGATTAATCAGGCCTGATTTCTCGGCTATGGGTATAAAAACAGCGGGAGGAACCGGCTGTGAATGTTCATCAAAGCAACGCAAGAGAGCTTCACAGGAGTCGGTGCCGCCGTGCTTCAGATCTATTTGAGGCTGAAAATGCAGTTGTAGGCTGTCTGATTCGATGGCCTTGCGGAGAAGGGCGGTAACATCTTGATAGTGAACAAGGCGATCATTGATATCCGGAGTATAAAAACAGATGCTGTTTTTACCCTTCTCTTTGGCCAGATACATGGCCGCGTCGGCGTTCCCCATCAGTTCCGCGCCCGTTGTCCCATTGTCTGGAAACAGACTGACACCAAAACTGGCCGTTACTGGATAATAGTCGCCTTCCAGGATGAAACCCTGGTCGAGTGTGTCAATCAGACGCCGGAGGATTTCGAGAACTCCCTCAGGCCCGTCGAAATCAAACAGCAACAAGACAAACTCATCGCCACCGAACCGACTTAGCAGGTCGGAGCCGCGGACTTCTCTCTTGAAAGCTTCTGAAACCGCTTTGAGGAGCTTGTCTCCCTGATGGTGGCCAAGTGTGTCGTTAATGAGCTTAAAGTTGTCCAGATCAATGAAAACCACAGCGACAGAATGATCGTTCCGTTGGGCTGCATCCAGGCGTGATGAAAGCTCCGTCTCCATCAAGCGTCTGTTTGGCAATCCGGTCAAATCATCAAAGCTGGCTCTTCTGTACAACTCTTCTCGAGCTTTTTTCTGTTCTTCCAGGCTGATATCAATGCAGAACATTTCGCACTCACCGGTGTCCTGCTTGATCATCACGTGACTGGAGTAGACCGGAACCGGGTGGCCTTCCTTGTGTTGCAACTCCAATTCTTCCGAGGGGATACTGACGTTATTTCTTAACCAGTTGTGGTGTGCCTGAATAACACCTTCACGCATGTGATCGGGGATGATTAAATCTTCCAGTAACTGTCCCTGCGCTTCCTCGCGCGTATAGCCGTACAGGCGTCGGCTTGCGTCATTCCAGTAGATAACCTCGCGTTTCTTGTTATAGCCCTGAACGGCGATCATCGGGAGGCTTTCTATTAATTCATAGAACTTCTGCTCGCTCTGCTCTGCGTAAGACTGTGATTGTCCATCACGGAATTTTGAAGACCCTTGTGTTCCGGCACCCGGCTTGTCTGGCATATTTGTGGCTCCGAAAATCATTTCAGGCACGTTAAGCCAATCGTCATAACGTTGGTATCAGGATAGGTTGGTATGTGTGCGTTTTCTAGCCGCCTATCAACGGTCTTACCTGAAGATCATTCGCTGAACCGAGTGGGGAAGAAAGCGCGTGATCAGTGAAGCAATGTGGGTCTGCGGAGTCACAAAATAACGGGGCTTCGGTCGCTTCGCAGCCGCAGCCTGATGGATTTTTCCAGCGACGTCCGCGGAACTCGCTGTAAATGGCTTTGTGGGGGCGTTCGGAGCAAGGGCGGCTTCCGTAGGTTCATACTTTTTCTGTCTCGCGGGATCGACTTTACTAATCACAGGCTTCAAAGCCGCCAGCGCATGTTCTCTGAACTTGGTCTTCACTGGCCCCGGCAGCACAATTGACACACTCTCCAGGCTTTCACTGCCACGCTCATCAAACCAGAAGCTGTCGTGGGCCGCGTTCATGGCTGACTTGGCCGCGCAGTAAGCGCCTTTCATGCTCTGGGGCAGGATGGATAACACAGAGCTGACGGCGATAACGCGCAAGGGCACATTGTGCTGCTCACACAAACCCAAACAGACAGAGGCCAGTTTGATCGGCCCGAACACGTGGGTGCTGAATTGCTTCTTCCACATGGATTCAGTCAGATCGCGAACCGCACCAAACTGCCCGTAACCGGCGTTGTTGACCAGAACGACCCGTTCGGCGTTCGCGATTTCTGTTCCCAGAACGTCCGCCAGGCTTTGGATCTGCTCAAAGGACTCCAGATCCAGCTTTATCTCCAGATCTGCGGCACTCGCGCCATTGGGCTCTCTCGTTAGAGCGACAACTCGATAGCCGTCCCGAGCAAACAGGGCGCAGGTTTCATAGCCGATTCCGGAGCTTGGGCCGGTTACCAGGGCAACTTTTGTCATGGGGAGATCAATCATCCGGTCTGGCAATCAATGGTAAGGGGGCGGTGTCTCCGCGTCCATGATGCGCTGGCGGACCCAAGAGCGAGCCTGGTCGGCCGGTAATGACTCCATGGCAAAGCTCAGAGCGGCCCAGACTAATGCCAGCAACAAGGTCTGAAGCGGAACACTGCCGTCTGCCGGGAGTATCTGGTCGTCGGTGAGTATAGAGCTAACTTCCTGGATAAGCTCTTGTGAAGGTTGGTGATTATCTGCAAGTCCCTGATCCGTCAGGTCATCTGGAAACGCGGATTCAATGAAGAAGGTGTTGGCCGCGCGGGCACACTCGGTGCGCAAGCGCTCGTTCTTCGAAGTGTCGATGATTTCGCACACGGTGTCGCAGAGTACCTGCATAACCACAAAGCCGGAGTAGTGATTGGCAGAGTCGCTGCGCTGGCCACGCTTTTGGCCACTTCGGTGTCGAAACTGCTCTATGCGTTTGGAGATTGACGTGCCGTATCGGGCGATGTCGTCAACCATCTCTACGCCACTGTCATCAAACGGTTTGGATATCAGGCTCATGAGCTGCTCTTAGAATGATCGGGCGATTCGAACGGCGGAACTGGAACCAGCACCGACCAGCGCAACCCATAATCTCAACAGGGTGTTGGGCTTTGCGGATTGGCGTTGTTTCGCGTCGTCGCGATGATGAACCTCGTCAAGCCGGCATATTTCAAAGCCTGCCAGGATTGCCTTTTCCGAATCTCGCCGTGCGAGAGGCTCCAGGGCCTGAATCTGCTCCTGATAGTGCTGATCGACGAACGTCTCAACGGCCTCGATGGTGGCAAACACGGCCTGCCGGCCTGCAAGTGCAGGGAGGAACCCCGTCAGAAAACCTGCAATCCGCCAGAGTGGCAACATAAAACTCGGCCGATAGCAGCACCGCAACTGTTCGAAAAAGCGGAGGTGTTTGCTTTCCCCCGACAGATGTTCATGGGCGAAGGTCAGCAGTTCCCCTTGCGGGCGAGTGGCAAGAATGCCCCGGTAAATCCAGACGGCACCCGTCTCGCCCGCATGGCTGCAGCGTAATTCCAGTTCGAATCGCTTGCTGACGCCAGAGGCGGACAACTGGTTCATGTGTCTTGGGTCGATCTGCAAACTCGGCATGGTTCGGTGCTCATGACTCTGTACCGAGATTTTACGAGCAAAAAGACATCTGGTCTCACCAGGCCAGGCCGGTTGATCGTTGCCCTTGGTTAGTGGTTCGCCAGATAAACAGCCCGGCCAGACTCCGCCGATTCGAACAGCGCGGACATTACCCGATGGCAGGCTGTGCTGCGCTTGGGCCATTCGTCTTCCAGCTTGCCTGTGAGCACAATGTTCGAGAAGCGCTCAACGAGCTTGACCACATGGTCGCAGGCGGGCACTTGCAGCTCTGTGTCTTTGCCTTCGACATCCCCCAGAACGTAGTGGGTGCTGCCGGTGAATTTTTCACCATAGGCTGCAAAGTTGCCGGTTCTGCCCTGGCCGCCGACCAGGTCGTTGACCCGGATCAGGCCGGCGTCGCCGACGGTTTCGAACTGGGAGCGGTGGGCGAGTTCGCAGCCGGCATCAAAGGTGGCCATGCGGCCGTTGGAAAACCATAGAGTGCCGCCGCAGGCGACGATGGTGTCTACCGAGTTCTTGGACACGTGGGTCATCTGAACGCGCTCGGGCAGTTCGTACCCAAAGCTCCACATGGTGGCGGCGATGGGATACCAGCCCTGGTCACCAAAACAGCCCATGGGTTCGCGGGTCTTGTCTGTGCGGCCGTTGCCGCCTTCGTACCACTCTTTGGAGGGGGCCTTGAAGGTAAACGCGCTTGTGACGCGTTTTACGTCGCCGATGTCGCCGTTGGCAATGTGTTTTTCCAGCTCTTTGGTGCGGGTACTGTGTAGCCACATGGTGCCATCCATGAACTGGACGCCGTTTTCCTTGCAGACGGCGATGGCTTCTTCCACACCGTCGGCCAGAGGCTTTTCCGCGTACACATGCTTGCCGGCGCGGGCGGCCTTTTTGATCCATTCGTTACGGAGTGCGGTTGGTACCGGAAGGTAGACGGCGTCGATGCTGTCATCGGCCAGAAGCTCATCGTAGGAGCCATAGGCCTGGGGCACGTTGTGCTCTTTGGCCCAGGCTTGGGCGCGATCCAGCGCGCGGCTGGCGACGGCCACGACTTCGGCGTTGGCGGCATCGTGCATGCCGGCAACCACCTTGGTTGCGATTTCGGCGGTACCGATGATGCCCCAGCGAACGTTGCGATTTTCCATAATTGCTGTCCTTTTGTTTGATGCGCCATCAGGATTTCGTCAGACTCTTCCACGCTAATACGTTCTTTAACGACCATTCAATAACCGGAGCCCGGCTATGGCGGACGAAGATACTCTCCAGGCGCTTAAAATTGCTTTCACTTTTATGCCGCACCCGATGGAAATCAATAAGTTCGAGTACGGAGACGATGCTGACCGGGTTCAGGCCCAGGTGAAATTTGTTCGGGAAGTACTGACCCACCATGGCGTTGATCCGGAGGAAGTCAGTGGAGATATCAACCCGGATTCAGAGCCCAATTCCTGTTATTGAGGTTTGCCAGCTCAACAGTTTGTCAGTCAGAAAAGCTGCCAGTCTTCCATCTTGAGCAAAAACTCCCCGGCCTGACGCCCGGAGACAAACAGGCTCAGCGACGCGATCTGATGAGCATCCAGTGGCGCGGCTTCGGTGACGGTCTTGCCGCGCCAGGTCGGGATAAAATCGCAGAATGGCAACCGGATGTGTCCCCATTCCCCGGTGGGCGGTGTGAAGCTGTGCTGGTACACGATGGCGCGCCGATCGACGCTGTTACGCAACCCTACCTTGTAGGTTCTGCCATCGCCGTACGCGCGGAATTCGATGCCGGCCCAGCCGGACGCATCGGCCGCCTCTGGCAAGTCCAGTTTGACGGAGGCAAAGCCGCCACCGTTGTCGAGCCGGACGGTGCCATGAAATTCACCGACGCCGGTTTCCGGGCAGGCGATGGCTCCGCTGGAGCGCCCGCCCATTACGCCGTCGCCGATAGGCTGCCAGGCACTTGCGCTGGTTTCGGGCGTGAAGGATACGAGTTTCATGGGCTTCCCTGTGTTTTCCGGCCGAGCAATCAGAATGTTCTATGTTGTCGTAACTATTTGTCTAAACGACATCTTACGACTGAAGAGGAGTAGTCTTGGCATTTTACAACAAAACGAAGCTGGAACTTCAGGCCACGCTGGAGAAGCTGCAAGTCGCCGAAAACCGCATTGATGAGCTGGAGGCGGATTTCCGGGCCATTGAACAGCACACGGCGCTGATGGTGCTTACCCGGGATGGCCTGATCGATCGAGTCAGCCGGCCCTTTCTGAACCTGTTCGGTTATGAGCAGGCAGACGAGTTAATTGGCAAGCACCACCGGGTTTTTTGTGAAGACGACTACGCCAGAAGTGAGGATTACATCATCTTCTGGCGAGAGCTGGTGACCGGGCACGTGAAGGAAGGGCAGTTCTTCAATCTGAATGCGCAGGGGCAGGGTCTTTGGCTGAACGCCAGTTACCTACCGGTGCTGTCGGACAAGGGTATCGTCAAGCGGATCGTCGTGCTTTATCGGTGCTGATGAATTTGCTCAAGCCGCTGCTCGGGCTCTTTGGATTCCTTGTCTGCAACGCCGGAAGGGTCCGGGTTCATGGCGACCAGCACGATGGTCATGATGGCAAAAAGCAGGGGAACGATCAGGCCCGCGATCTCAACAGCATCGAAAGACATGTGCTCGGGTTCGGCAGTGTTGAGTTCGCTTAAGTGTTCCATCGAATCAGCCTTCAAAGTTGTCTGGGCCCTGCGCACCGATTGACGTTTTGTCAGCGGTGGCGAATGCGGCGAATACTATGGGCTGTTGCAGAAACTGGCAATCAATAAAACACAGAAATAAAGCCTCATAGCGGTATTTCCCTACGCCCGTGGGAGCTGGTGTAACGGTCTGTTTTTGAATAATTTATCGTGTAACCGAAGATGTCTGATTGCGTTCGGAATCGGCTCTTCGGATACGTTTATTCTCGTACAGGCGCTTGTCGGCGGCACGCAGTAATGCGTCGGGTGCATTTAGCCCGGGTTCTTCGGAATTTGCCGCGCCCCAGCTGAAGCTTGCCTGCAATTGCTCGCCCTGCCAGTAGAAAGGTGTCTTCTGAAAATGCGCCGTCAGGCGCTGGCCAATAAAAATAGCCGAGGCCAGATTCTGGTTCGGAAGCAACACCACAAACTCGTCCCCCGCGAACCGGTAGACGGAATCGTCCTCCCGCAAGAGCGTCTGGCACTGTTCCGCCACAAAGCAGAGGTAGGCATCGCCGCAGTCACGGCCGTGGGTGTCGTTGACCTGTTTGAAGTCGTCGCAGTCGATGAACAGAAGCGACAGGGTCTGACCATAACGGCGCGAGCGGCTGAGGCCCTGGCCGATGGCATCGTCCAGCTCGCGGCGGTTGCGCAGGCCGGTGAGCGGGTCGCGTGTGGCCAGTTCCCGCAATTGCTCCCGGGCCCAGACGCTGGTCAGTCCGATGGACACCTTTACCGCCAGCTGTTCCAGAAAAAACGCCTCCATGCCCGGCTGGTAACGGGATGCATCCTCGGTTCCCAGAAACAGGCCGCCCACCACGCGGTCATCCATGATCAGGGGCAGCAGCGCCATGGAGCCGACCGTCTCGCGGATGTCTGAGGGAATGAGCTGGCGGTAGCGCTGGGGCCGGTCGATCAGCTCCGGCCGGCGGGTGTTGCCCACCAGGCGAATGAAATCCACGGTCGAGACTTTCAGCGGGGTGACCAGTGCCCCCTGCTCGGTGAGTGCCACGCGAAGTCGGTTGTTGTTATCGATATCCGTCAGTACCAGCCAAACCTCATCAAGGGCAAAGCGGGTTCGAATCAGCCCGGTCAGCCGGTCAATGAACGTGGCGCTGTCGCTCAGGTTCATCACTTCCACTTCAATATCGAAAAGCGCTCGCGCGATCCGCTCGCTGCGGCGGGCGTGTTCGATCAGTTCCTGGAGATCGATTGAATCATCAGGCTTTAGGGGCATTGGCGAGTCGTGGTCCATAAACGTTGTTATGAGCGGCTAACGCCACTTGATAACCTGAACCGGGCCAAAGCGCAAGTGTTGGGGCGGGAAGGGACGAGCAGGGTGCGACCCTAATCAGTGGTGATTAGGAGCGCCGTTGTCTGTTGAACCGATCGCTGAGGGGTTCGCGGATATGCCAGGCTGGGAAAACTCTTCCTGCACTAACTGCCCGAGTTCCTGAAAGCTCAGTGAATCCACATCGCAGCGAATAATGCGAATGCTCGCGGAGTTTTCATCTCTTGCGATGACGGTCTGCTGCCCATCGTCGCAGACGGGACCGCCGATTTTCAGCTGAATGGATCGATCGCGGAAAAATACGCGACCGTTAAACTGTCTGATGCTCATTTTTTTACCTCACTTGTGTTGTTGTCTCTGTTTACCTCACTCCATAAATATAGATAGAGTTTGTTACCATTTGATTCAATGAGTGGTTGTCGCAGTTAATTTATACGTGGCAAAGACGAAATAAGTGCAGGCAGGCCAGGTTCCGTGCCCTCAGAGCGTGGCAAATTCCAGATACCGGCTTGCGGCCTGTTTCTTCTCGTCCTGGCTGTTGAGGAGTTCCAGGCGTAGCTTGTCGATAAGTTTCAGGTAGGCATCAATAGGTGATTCGGGCTTGGCTGATTCTCTGCTCTGTTCAATAAACGCCTTCTGCTTTTCGCGAATCTCGTTCAACTTTTCCAGTGCCGATCGAATCGCCTCGATGCGAGCGCCTTCGACAGGGCTGGCGCTGCTCTCTGGTTCGCCCTGGTTAGTGCTGAGAACGCTTTCCACCGCTGGCACTTCCGACCGGTTCTGAGCCGCCAGATCGATTTCTTCAAGCGTGCGGACTTCGCCGTCGGTGGTCAGATAGATTCCGGAACCCTTGATCTGTCCCAGTGGGACGCCCTGGTTGTTGGTGAGGGTAAAACGGCCCTCGGCCTTATCCACGTACAGTGCCTGGACGCCAACTTCTTCCAGGGACTTCAGAGCCTGTGAGCCGTCGGCGGCCTGTGTCCAGACGGACAGGGCGGAAAAGATCTCGTCATTGGCGTCGATCCAGCGGTTGCCATCGTCGTCGAAGTTGGCAAGTTCCCCGAACCCCGAGCCGCTTTGTGGGCCGAACAGCTCTGTGCCATCGTCCACCTTGCCGTTGTTGTTGCGATCCAGTACCAGGTAACCACTGCCGCTGGCCAGGGTAGCGAACTGATTGGTTTCGCCGTTGCCGTTCAGGTCAAACTCGAAAAGGGTGTCTGTGAGTTGCGCGGTGGCGTTGCCGAAGTTGATCACCAGTGGATCGGTCATCGGGCGCTCCTGAATCTGGACCAGCTCCGAGTACTCATAGGTCAGCGACTGGGATTGCCGGAGCGACAGCGTGAAGTTTATGCTTTGGCCGTTATCCAGAGAGATGCTGCCGGTAGATGTGATGCTTCTTGATTCGCTCTGTGAATAGAACATATAACGCCCGGCGGAGACGGTCAGGCTTCCTTTGGCCTCGACACCCGCACCGCCACCCAGGGCGGCACGGCTCACGGTCAGCGCCTGCTGCCCCATTAGCAGAAGATCGGTGGTTTTTTCGGCCAGCTGCGCACTGGTGAATACACGCTGCTGGTCATTGCCGGTAATGGTGCTGCGACTGCTTGATGCCAGTTGCTCCTGGCTGCTGAAGCGGTAGGCTGCCTGGCGGACCATGGCCAATTCTGAGCCGGCTGCGTTGTCACCGGCCCGAGGCGGTGCGGGGGGTTGCTGGTTGATTCTCAGCTGGGTACGTTCAAAAGCCGATAACTGGCGGGTGTTTTCCTGAAAAAGGGAGATCTGGCTGGAAGTGATCATGGCTTGGGTACCTGTAATTACTACTCAGGTAAATCGGCCACCGGCCTTGAAACTTGAATAAAATCTGATCATTTTTGCGAACTCATAATCCGCTTTCGGTAAGGCAATAAGCACCATGACAGCCCAGCAGCCCGAACAGCTCAATCGCGTTGGCGTGTACGGAACCCTGAAGCGCGGCCATTCTAATCATGGCGTGTTGGCGGGTGCCCGCTATGTAGGACGTTGCCAGGTGAGGGAAATTACCCTTTACGATATCGGCCCATTCCCCGGCGCCAAGCTTCGCAAGAGCCAGGGGGTGAATGTGGAGGTTTATGACGTTTCGGACAGGGTTTTCGCCAGGCTGGATAAGTTGGAGGATTACAAATCCCACGCGCCCGGCGCCGGCGAGTATGATCGGCGGCAGCTTGAAACGCCTTTCGGTCCGGCCTGGATCTACCTCTACAACCCGGATGTGTCTGGTCTGCCGGAGATCAGAAACTTCTGATTGAGGTCAGAACCCTTCCGGCACCTGAAACCCCGCCAGTCCCTGTTTTTCCAGCAACTCTGCAAATCGGATGGTGGTCAGGTCCATACCCGGCGCGCCAATGACCTGAACACTGAAGGGCAGGCCGTTTCTGGTGCGGCCGATGGGGACGGAAGTGGCGGGCAGTCCCAGCAGGGTCGCCAGGGCGATCCAGCAGAACTGGTCCATGTAGGCGCGGGGTTTGCCGGCAACGGTGATGGTGCGTTTGAACACCGGGTTGCTGTGATCGTGGGGGATCGCAGCAGTGGGTGTGATGGGAGTCAGCAGCACGTCAAACTCTTCGAACAGTTCGGTGACCCGGGCGCGCATTTTCTCGCGGGTTTCGCTCCAGGACATCCATTCATAGACCGGCTGGTTGGCGCCGCGGCCGTATTCGCCGATGTGAGCGGTGACCGGGCCGAACAGGTGCAGCCATTTTTCCAGACGGGCGATCCATTTCATTTGCCGACGCTGGGATTTATTGAGTGACGTGCTCAACAGGCTGCCAAGCAGGTTGAAATAGGCTGGCAGGATGTGGGCCATACTCAGCAATTCGTGTCTGGCTTCAGACACCAGCGCGCCCTGGTTTTCCAGTTTGCCTGCAAGCTGCCGGTAGCCTTCGGTCAGTTCTTCATCAACGGGGCAGAGCGGGTCGGACAGCCAGAGCCCGACTCTTGCCTGTTCCAGCGATTCAATCTTCGCCGGCGCCATCGCCAGCTGCCAGCTGGTCTGTTCCCGTTCCGCGGGGCCGGCAATTACCCCAAGCAGAAGCGCCAGGTCGCTGGCGGTTCGGGCCATGGGGCCACCTTCGGCCAGGTCTGGCTGTGATTCGGTGCCGGGTGGCCCGGGTATGTGGCCGCGAAACGACACCAGTGTGCGGGACGGTTTGTGGCCGAAAACGCCGCAGAAATGGGCCGGTATGCGGATGGAACCGGCCAGGTCGCTGCCCACTTCCAGGGGCGTCATGCCAGCGGCCAGGGCGGCTGCCGCGCCGCCGGACGAACCACCGGGTGTGTGGTCCGTGTTGAAGGGGTTGCGGGTAACGCCGAAGAGCTTGTTGTAGCTTTGCAGGTCGGTGGCGTAGATGGGCACGTTGGTCTTGCCCAGGATGATGGCCCCGGCGTCTTCCAGGCGTTTCACAACGTCTGCATGGCGCTTCGGTTTGTGGTTCTGCAGGGCGGGGGCGCCGGCGGTGCAAGTCATGCCGGCGACTTCCCAGGTGTCTTTCAGGGTCAGTGGCAGGCCGTGCAGGGGGCCGGTGTTTTCTCCGCGTGCCAGTCTTGCGTCGGCCTCGGCCGCTTTGGCCAATGCGTCCTCTTCATTCAGGGTCACCACGGCGTTGATCTGTGGATTGTGCTCGCGGATTCTTTGCAGCAGGGCCTGGGTGAGCTCAGTGCTGGTAAGGCTGCCGTTCTTTAACGCTTCGACCAGATCGGTTGCAGGAGCGTAGTGATGTGTCGTCTGTGAAGGCGTCATGGCGACCTCTTGAATAACGGGTTTGTGCGGCTCAGGGCAGGTTTTCCCGCCAGTGTTTGACCCCGACCTGGGTTTTCACCGCTTCCAGAATTTCTGTGACCAGGCTGATCAATGCCTCGTTTCTGATTTCTTCTTCGTTCTCATCCGGCGACGGCAGAAAGACATTGACGATGTCTTCGATAAAAGCGTGGTTAGACGCCGATGCCAGGTCTTCAAGAATCTGATGGATGACGTGGGCGACAATATCGCCGACGCATTCTTCCAGGGTTTCCTGGATGGTTGGCCCCACTACCGGCAGATATTTCAGCCGGGACAGCTCCAGATTCTGTTTCAGTGCGTTGTCTACCCGGTTTTCAAGGTAGCTGCGCAGTGCGCCCCGGTTGGGTACGTATCCTTCCTGGGCGGCTTCCGCCACCCGCTGCGATAGCCAGTCCGATATCATTTCCCGTCTCGGGAAGAGGATGTCGTTCTGAATACGCTCGAACAGGGGCGAGCCTTTTCTGATTTCGTCCTGGGCGCCGGAGAGCACCTTTATAACGATCCGGTCAGACAGCTCCTCCATGAACGCGTCATAGTAGAAATTCAGAAACTGGTAGATCCGGGTCTGGGTTACATCGATAACCTTGTACTGGTGCAGGCGATAGACGATAGAAATCACCCGCAGTATGCGCAGGAAGCGGAAACTGCCCACCGGAATACAGCCGACGATGTCGTACCAATGTATGAACGGATAAAAATACCAGCGATCGTACACTCTGGCCTTGACCGCGTAGCCCCAACGCACGATAAATTCGGTCAGGAAAATGCCGACGAAGATCAGGTCATAAACGATGAAATTGCGGTGGATAGGCCGGTAGGCGTCCGTGATGGCGGGAGAAATGGCTGTCAGGCCGTCGCGCACCACCTCTATCGCGTACAGAGAATCGAAAATGATGAAGGCAAGATTGATAATCAATAGGCCCAGCATCGTAAAATCGATGACGAACCAGATGAGCTGATGGCTCTTCTTCAGGTTTTCCGTATTAATTTTCAGCATTCAGGCGCCTGATTTTCAATGATCTTCAGGGAGATTAGCCTACCATGGATTAACTTGACCTGACCCCGACAAACTCCCAGTGTTGTTCAGGTTCGCAGTTTGCCGGTGCTTCACCCCATTTGAGACGACAAGAAAACGGATGCATTACCACCCAATTTTTCAACGGCGTTTCGGTGCGCTGACAGGCCTGATCCTGCTTTTGATCGCAGCGCCCTTCTGTGCCGCCGAACAGGTGACTGTGGAGGTAAAGGGTGATTACCCCCAGTTGCAGGATAACGCCCAGGCCTTTCTCCGGGATGTTGACGGCCGGTCGCCGGATGGGCTTCGCCGGTATGTCAGCACCGCCAGGTCCCAGGTCAGCACCGCCCTGAAGGCCCTGGGTTACTATAATCCGGATATTGAATGGGAGATTATCCGGCCGGACGGCGACGATGCCCTGGCCCAACTGAAACTGACAGTTGAGCCCGGCGAGCCGGTACTTGTGCGGTCCAGGACGGTTGAAATAAACGGGCCGGGCAGTGATGACCCGGCGCTCACCGCAAATCTTCCCGAACGTCCGACCGTTGGCAATGTGCTTGATCATGGCCAGTACAGTTCGCTGCGCCAGACCATCCAGAACAGGGCTCGGCAGCTGGGCTATTTTAACGGTAGCTTCGAGAAGCGTCTGCTTGAGGTCAATCCCGAACAGAAAACTGCTGACATCACCCTGATCTACCAGACCGGTCCCAGGTTCAAACTTGGCGATGTGAGTTTTGAGGAGGGACACGGGTTTGATGTTTCGTTTCTCAGGCAGTTTGTGACCTTTGAGCCCGGCACACCCTACAACTCCGCGATGATTGCGAAACTGAGCAGTGATCTCTCCAATAGCGGCTATTTTACCGGTGTCGACGTGGATGCGAATCCTTCGGAGGCAGAGGATACGGTTATCCCGGTTGTGATTTCACTGCGCCCGCGCGATCCTCGTTCCGTTGCCGCCGGTATCGGCTTTTCCACCGACGTCGGCCCCCGGCTTCGGGGCACCTGGCGGGAGCACTGGATCAATGAGTGGGGTCACCGTCGGGGCGCAGAAACCGAGCTTTCCAAGCCGCGCCAGAATATCTCCACCTGGTATGAGATACCGCTGGACCCGCCAATGACTGATTCGATCCGCCTTTCCGCTGGTTACCAGCGTGAGGATATTGAAGACGTCGAGTCAGAGTTGATCACCCTGGAGCAGCAGTGGAATCACCAGCTGGAGACGGGATGGATGCAGACAGCTTCGATCAAGCTGGAGGAGGAGCGTTTCCGGTTCGGCGATGGCACCAGGGAGCGCACCCGTCTTTTGCTGCCGGGGCTTGGTTATTCGAAGCTTCAGACAGATTCATCGTTTGACCCGTCCCGGGGGTATCGGCTGTCGGCGAAGGTAACGGGCGCGCACAGAGCGGTGCTGTCAGATGTGGATATCCTGCACGTGCTTCTGTTGGCCAAAGGCCTTTATACAGTGGCGGATGATCATCGCTTTCTGTCACGGGTACGTCTGGGTGCCGTGGCTACCAACCGGTTCGAGGATGTGCCGCCGTCACTGCGGTTCTTTGCCGGTGGCGATCAGAGTGTGCGGGGCTATGGTTATGAAAGCCTGTCTCCTGAAAACAGCGAGGGAGTGGGCGTTGGTGGCCGGTACCTGATGTCTGGCAGTGTGGAATACCAGTACGAATTTATCGACAACTGGCGGGCAGCGTTCTTTGTGGATAAGGGCAATGCGGTGGATAATCTCAATGATCCGCTGGCGACCGGTGTTGGCGCGGGAATCCGCTGGGTCAGCCCGGTCGGGCCACTGCGTCTGGACGTGGCCAAGGGGCTGGATCCTGAATTCGGTGGCGGATGGCGGGTGCATTTTTCAATGGGACCGGAGATATGACCGAGACCCAGAACGCTCAAACTCCCCAAACTCCGCCGCCAGAAAGACACCGGCTGCGGTTCTGGCTGCTGACTTTGCTGGCGGTTCTGGTATTGCTGCCGGTTATTCTGATTGGCGCACTGTTTCTGGTGCTGCGGTCTGACACGGGTACGGCCTGGGTGATTGACCAGGTGCCCGGTCTGCAAGTGACCAATGGCCAGGGTTCGCTACTGGGCCGCTGGCAGGCGGAACAGCTGGTCTGGCAGGGATTTGGAACCGGAGTCGAGGTTTCAGAACCATTAATTGACTGGTCGCCGACCTGCCTGTTCCAGAAGGCGTTCTGCCTGGAGCAGCTGACCGCCGAATCCGTGTCGGTCACCCTGATGTCGCCCCAGACTGACCAGTCCAAGCCTTCACCAATTGAACTTCCGACGCTGGACCTGCCGTTGTCCATGAGGATCGGCTCGGTCGATATCGGCCCACTGACTGTGAACGAGCAGACCGCCTGGGACCGGCTTCAGCTCAGTGCCACCGGGTCCGGTTCCGACTGGAATCTGTCGCAGTTGAGCCTTGTTCGCGGGGCGATTGAACTGGATCTTTCCGGGAATCTTGAAATGCGGGGGGATTGGCCGCTGGGTATGACGGCGAACGTTCAGCTGCCGCCGGTTCAGGATGAAGCCTGGTCCCTCGATCTGAACCTGAGCGGCAGTGTTGCGGAACTGCTGGTCAGTGGTAACAGCAAGGGCTACCTTCAGGCCAGCCTGTCCGGCAGCGTCCAGCCTTTGAAACCGGAGCTGCCGGCCAGTCTGCAGGTGAAAACAGACAGCTTCAGAGCGGCCGACACCCTGCCGGAAACCCTGACACTGCTCAATACCGACATTGCGCTTCAGGGCAGTCTCGAAAACGGATTCCGGGCCAAAGGCAAAGGCCAACTGCCCGGAGCTGACGGGAAGATCGGGCTGGCACTGAGCGGCCTGGTGACCACCACCGGCATCCAGAATCTGGATCTCAGCCTGACCGGCAAAGGCACCGGCGACGCCGAGAAGGGGACTGCATCGGTTGAAGGCAGCCTGAGTTGGGCCGAGGCACTTGCCCTGGATGCCCAGGTGCTGCTGGATGCGTTTCCCTGGTACAACCTGGTGCCCGGCGTAGCGCCGCCTCCGGTTGTTTTGAACCGGCTCAGCGGCGATCTGGCCTATTCCGATGGCAGCTATAACGCCACACTGGAGGCGGTAGTAGATAGCCCCCAGGGCCGGGCAAACCTGGAATCAAAAATCGACGGGGATCTGGAATCACTGACCCTGTCTGAACTGAAGGTCAATTCCGGTGCCGGGTTCCTCAGTGGCAGGGCAAATCTGGGCTTTGCCGGGCCACTTTCCTGGGACGCCAACCTGCAACTCAGCGAGTTCAACCCCGGTTACTGGGTACCGGCTGCAACGGCAAGCCTGAGCGGAGAGGTCACCACTGAGGGCAAGCTTGCTTCGCAAGGCCCACCGTCGATCAGCGCCACCTGGGACCTGCAGGGTACCTGGCGCGCCAGCGACGCGGAGATCCGCGGCAAGCTGCGCCAGTCCGGCGATGCGTTGGCTCTTTCAGAATTTGAACTGCAGGTGGCCGATAACCGGATTGCCGGGCAGGGGCAATGGGGCCAGAAGCTGTCCGGTGATTTCCAGCTGAACATGTCCGAGCCAGAGCTGCTGCTGCCGCAATTGGAAGGTGGGTTCAATGGCAATCTTTCGGTGAGTGGCACACCTGAAGCGCCGCTGGGAAATCTCACCGTTTCCGGGAAAAACGTCGGCTGGGACGATCTGGTGGAAGTGGACGGGCTGGAGCTGACCGCCAGCCTGTCGGAAGGCCAGACGGTAAGCGGCGGCCTGACCGCGACCGGGGTTTCAGGGGCTGGCCAGAAACTGAAAAGCCTGTCGCTGGAGCTGTCCGGAACCCGGCAGGATCACCAACTGACCGTCAGCGCGATACAGGAACAGGCCGAGGTGCTGTTCCGCTTTGCTGGCGGCGCGGGAGCTGACTGGGCAAGCTGGAAGGGTCAGCTTGAGACGGGTGAGATTGATATACCCGGCCAGGATCAATACTGGCGCCTGAACCAGCCGGCGGATCTGGCCTATGACCAGAGTGGCCAGCTAACCTTCGGCCGCCACTGCTGGAGCTGGCAGCAGGCCTCTGTATGCGCTGGCCGTCAGATATTGTTGCCGCAACTGGCCCTTGACTACACGATACGCAACTTCCCCACCACGGCCCTGGCGCCGCTGGTGCCGGAAACCCTGAAGTGGGACACGCTTCTGGACGCAGAGCTGACATTCAATACCAAAGGCTCCGGCCCCGAGGGCAGTCTGAAGGTCAACGCCGGGAGCGGTGAGTTCTCCGTGTTGAACGCCGGTGAATGGGAGAGCTTCAACTACAACACGCTGACGTCCGATGTGAAGCTGTTACCGGAACAGGCAAACCTTTCTTTTGAACTTGAAGGACCCCGGCTGGGGAACCTGTCGGCCAACGTCAGCGTTGATCCGATGTCAGAGGAGCGCACCCTGGACGGGCAATTCCGGATCTCGAACCTCGACATCGCCATGGCTGCCGTATTTGCGGATCTGGAGGAAGTGAAAGGGCAGATCAATGGCCAGGGCCAGATCTCCGGGCCCTTGATGAAACCGGCGATAGACGGGGAACTGGTTCTGAGTGGCGGAGAAATCTCTGACCCATCCCTGCCAATGTCGTTTGAAAAACTGGTGGCCAGCGTCACCTTCAACGGCTACCAGGCAGATCTCTCCGGGCGGTGGCAAAGTAACGCCCGCAGTTCCGGAACACTGGAAGGTACCGCCAGTTGGAAAGACCAGCCAACGCTGACGCTGTCTCTGGCCGGGGATCGCCTGCCGTTTTACTACGAGCCTTATGCCGATCTGGAACTGAACCCGGATCTGGAGATTACCTACCGCACGGGCGAACTCAGCATCAGCGGAAGACTGGCTGTGCCCCGGGGCAAGATCGAAATTACCGAACTACCGGAGCAGGCGGTATCCGTGTCCGAAGACGAAGTGATTGTGGGGCGGGAAGCCCGCGATAGCGGGGGACCGGCGGTCAATCTGGATATTACGGTGGTCGTCGGCGAGGACGAGGTATCATTTAACGGGTTCGAGGTGACCGGTGATCTCAAGGGTACCCTTCGTATCGGCAACGATCTCAATACCCGGGGGTCCCTGCGCCTGATCAATGGCCGTTACGAGGCCTACGGCCAGGAGCTGGAATTGCGTCGCGCCCGGCTTATTTTTACCGGCCCACTGACTGAGCCCTACGTGGATATTGAGGCCATTCGCCGGGTGGATACGGTTATTGCCGGGATTCGTCTATCCGGGCCTGTCACCAAGCCGCAAACGGAGGTGTTCTCCGAGCCGGATATGCCCCAGACCGATGCGCTCTCCTACCTGATACTGGGCAAGCCCCCAGGTGCGCCAAGTCAGGGAGGTGACGCGCAGATGCGCAGTGCGGCGATTGCCCTGGGGCTGAATCAGACGGCCGGGGTTACCCGCGGGATCGGCGAGGAACTGGGGATTGAGCAACTCACCCTGGAAACCCAGGGGTCCGGAACTGACTCTGCAGTGGTGGCCAGTGGTTACCTGAGCGAAGACCTGAGCGTCCGTTACGGCGTGGGGATTTTCGAACCCTTCACCACCGTGGCACTGCGCTACGACCTGGGAAGGTACTTCTATCTTGAAGCTGCCAGCGGGCTTGCGTCGTCCCTCGACATTTTCTATACCAGAGACTTCTAGGCCGCTGGCGGGGTCAGGGTGAGGGCTCGTCCAGCCGGATGAGCTTGCGCTGTTCCGCAGCCTGGACAAAGTGGCGGAATATCCGCCGATGCCCGCGATGGTAAAACAGATACTCCGGGTGCCACTGAATGCCCATCAGCCACTGGCCGGTGGTGTTCTCGATGGCTTGTACGAACCAGTCCTTGTCGATTGCCACCACCTGCAGATGTCTGCCCAGCTTCTTGATCGCCTGGCTGTGAATCCGGTTGGCGCCAATCACCGAGTCATCCATGACTTCCCGCAGGCGGCTGCCCTTGGCCAGGCAGACGGTCTGCCAGGGCAGCAGTAGTGGCCGGTGCCGGGTATGTTTACGCAGAGGTGTGACGTTCTGGCAGAGCGATCCGCCTCGGAAAATATTGATCAGCTGCGCCCCTCGACAGATGCCCAACACCGGAATCCCCAGGCTTTCCGCGTGGGACAGAATCCGGAAATCCGTCTCATCCCGCCTGACATCATAATTGGCGGTGACCATCGGCTGCTGGCCGTAGCGGGAGGGATGAACGTGGGTGCCACCGGACAGCACCAGGCCGTCCAGCAGCGCTACATCCACCCTCGAACCCGGCCTTATGGTGTGGGTGCGCGCGCCTTGAAGCCGCAGGGCAAGACTGATCAGCCGGTGGGCCAGGCTGCGCCGCGACGGGCCGCTGATGCCAATGGTCAGGCCGGGATGTTCCGGCTTTTCAACGGGCGTTTCAGACATAGTTCCTTTCATGAAGCATCTGTTCGGTGGTTTCGGGCCAGCTATGGGTCAGGTTGCGAAGGCGGATTTTCCGGCTGTCCCGGAATGCCCTGACCATGTGCGCAAGATCTTCCGCATTGGTGACCAGCTGTTCCAGTACAACCCAGTCGTTCCACACTGTCGAGAAGTGCCAGAGCGGGTTGTCAATATCGCAGTCTGGCAGCCGATAGTGCAGCGTGGGCCGGCTCTTGATGCGCGGATCATCAACATAGCGGGCCAGCAGTTCCCGATCAATATGAGCAAACAGTGGCAGCAGGTCCAATGCCTTGTTCCGGGTCGGATTGTGATGAAGGTAATCCTCCATCAGCTGCTTCATATCCGGCGCGTAGTCATAGTCAATCAGCAGATCAATGTAGGCGCTGCTCCACGGCTCTATATAGGTAGTGAGCTTGCGGCTGATGTCCAGCTGATGGCGTGCTTTCAGCCAGTCATAGAGCGCCGCAAACCCTCGCAGGTAACGTAGCAGCGTGGTTGCTTCCAGGTCCGGCAATTCCGGGTTCAGCTGAAGACCGAAGGCATAATAGATGGCCTCGCGGCTGCCCAGGGCGCCGGCTTCCCGCAGCCGGTCGCAGAGCGTCTCGATTCGTTCCACTTCGCTGAATGGCAGCGGCGGGGTGATAATTTCCAGCGGGACGATCTTTTCCGCCGCGGCATCTATCACACTCATGGCGTGACCGCCCAGTTCGCGGACGGATTCCGGCAGACGGCTATCCTGAAGGTCGAGATCCTTGATGGGGTCGGAATCCAGCTCAATGAGGAAGGCGCCCAGATCCGTTTTGACCTCTGAGACATAGCGGTTGACCTGTTGGCTCTGGCCCTCAAGGAGCCTGGTGCACAGAACAACCAACTCCTCATAGCCCAGCCCCGAAAGCTCGACTTCTATCCCCACCTTTCTTTCCGAGCCGTCTTTTGTCTTCAGAATATCCGGCATCTTACATCTGTTAGCCACAATCTCGCCTCTTGGAAAACCTGAACAAACCATAACACACCCATATGACCGGGGCGTGTAGACAGCTGATTGGCATGGGTCCCGGAAAAAATCGGTCACCCGGCTTTACACTGGATGAAACACTGTATATAGTCATTTTACTGTATATAAAAACAGGCACCTTCTGGGGCAAATCAATGAAACTGACAGCAAGGCAATCACAGGTACTGGACATCATCCGCCAGTCCATTGGTGAAACCGGATATCCGCCCACCCGCGCAGAAATAGCAGCGCAGCTGGGATTCCGTTCGGCCAACGCGGCGGAGGAGCATCTCCGGGCACTGGCACGCAAGGGCGCTATCGAAATGGTACCCGGCGCCAGTCGCGGCATCCGCCTGCCGGAGGAAGAGGAAGACCTGGGCCTGCCGGTTATTGGTCAGGTTGCAGCGGGTAGCCCCATCCTCGCCCAGGAACATATCGAAGATCATTGCACGGTTCGCCCCGAGTTCTTTTCACCGTCAGCGGACTATCTGCTTCGCGTTCGCGGTATGAGCATGAAGGACATCGGCATACTGGACGGTGACCTGCTCGCAGTTCACCGCACTCAGGACGTCCATAACGGGCAGGTAGTTGTGGCCCGGGTAGGTGAGGATGAAGTCACCGTGAAACGTTTCCGCAAGGAAGGGACAAAAGTCCTTCTGATTGCAGAGAACGACGAGTTTGATCCCATAGAAGTGGATCTGACAGAGCAGGAACTGTTTATCGAAGGGCTTGGTGTGGGTGTTATCCGGCGGTCGGATTTCCACTAGGTTCGTTTGAAACAACAGTCTCAAGAATCGGTTGAAAGGCACGTGAGGCACATCATGGAACAACTCAGCTTTAATCAGAACCTGGCGTATGCCAATGCGGCTGCCAATCCCTCACAGGCGATCGGGAACGTAACCGAGATTATCCTGCCTGAAGGTCAGGTTGAAAACTTCCAGCTGTTGCTGCCGATGCTGACGCAACTGAACCAGGAAAAGCGGTGGCTGGCCTGGATTGACCCGCCCCAGAGTCTCGTCAGCAAATGGCAGAAGATGCGCGGCATTGTGGCCGGAGAGCTGCTGGTATTGCGCTCGACACCGGAACATCCGGCTGGGGAGTTGGCGGAGCGGGCGCTAAGCGCAGGTACCTGCCACGCGGTGATCATGTGGACCCGCAAGTTGGGCCGCAAGTCCCTGGCGGCTCTTGAGCAGGCGTCCGCGCAAGGCAACAGTCACGGGGTTGTGCTGCGCCAGCGCTAGACCTTCGCACCGCTGCTGGGTGCCAGTGACGGGTATCAGTGAAGGGTATAGGAGGGCTGGACGTTCATGGCGTCCTGTTCCTCGTCCTCGAAATCAATGTCGTGGCTGATATCGCCAGCAGCTTCAATGCCGGCTGCAATCATTGCCTTGGCAACCGCCATATCCCGCTCTTCCATCATTTCCTTTGCTTCTGTGGAAAACGATATCTTGACCAGCGGTGCGCTGTCGTCGTCAACGCGACGCAGGGCATAGTCGCCGTTGCTCAGTTGTACAATTTCGAAAAATGAAGGTGACATGTAAATAACCTTTCAGTGCGTTGCCCTGGAGTGGCGTTGCGATGGATTTACCATTCGCTGTGCCGTTCCTCGAGGGCGTCAGTAAATTGTTTCAGTTCCGCCAGTGCCTGCTTCAGGGCATTGGATGAGCGGTCAGGCCCGGTGTCGGCCGCGACCGCGATAATATTTTCATCGCTGATCGTTTTTTTCGGTGCTGGTGGGCGTGTCTGGTAGCGCTCAAGCTGATCCAGGTACTGCCACCAGTTCGACGCGCCTGCTGACAGCGCTTCGAGTTCGGCAATTTCGGAAGTATCGTTGCCAAGCAGGGCGCGCAGGGCGCCCAGATTTTCCGGCTCGGCATTTTTTTCCTGATACATCCTGGCAACCATCACCAGCAGCAGCTGGCGAGAGCGCAACGCCAGTTCCACCGCCCCCTGCCAATGAGCCTCCTGTACCGGAACGCCATCTGAACGGTCCCGCTGGGCGAGCAAGGTTCTGGCAAGGAAAACTTTCTGGGAAATCAACGAATGCCACTGCGATGCCATCAGGAACCTGCCGGTAGGACTTTCAGGGTGAACTGACCACTTTCAGAATTAGCGACCATCTTACCATTTATCGCATAAAAATTCTTCTGTTCCAGTGAATCCGCCCTGGTGACAATAAAAAACAAACAGGCACTTGAAACGGTCGTTTGAATTTGGCAAAAAGGGAGCCGGATTTCAGGTGAGGGTTAGAGAATGCAGACTTATATAGTGGCAGGATTTGCAGCGTTGTTGATGGGCTTGTCCGGTATTGTCCAGGGCAAGGTGTCAGAGCAGGAGGCAGCGCGGCTGGGAAAAGATCTGACGCCAGTTGGCGCGATACGTGATGCCAATGACGCCGGAGTCATACCGAGCTGGGAAGGCGGGCTGTCAGAGCCGCCCGCAAACTGGCAGCGGGGTGATGTAGAGGTCAATCCGTTCCCTGAGGACAAACCACTGTTTGTGATCACCGATGACAATCTGCATCTTTACCGGGACCGGCTTACAGACGGTCACATCAAGATGCTGGAGCAGTACGCGCCGGAATTCGTGATGCCGGTCTACCAGACCCGTCGCACCGCAGCGTTCCCCGAGTATGTTTATGAAAACTCGAAGCAGAATGCACTCACGGCGGAATTGCTCCGCAACGGCAACGGCGTTCGCGATACGATTACCACCAGCCCCTTCCCGATTCCACAGAACGGGCTGGAAGTCATATGGAATCATATTCTCAGATACCGGGGTGAGGAAATTGCTTTCCGCAGTGGCTCTGCAACGCCTCAGGTTGACGGCTCGTTCAACGAGGTGGTCAACAACTACGATTACTTTATTGCCTATAGCCGTCGCGGTGCCGATCTGGAAAATATTGATAACAAGATCTTCTACCTGAAAACCAATACGGTTGCGCCGGCCTCCCTGGCAGGCACCATAACCCTGGTACATGAAACCCTTGACCAGATCCGATCGCCTCGTCTGGCCTGGCGTTATGATGCCGGCTCCCGCCGCCTGCGCCGGTCGCCAAACCTGGCCTATGAGACAGACCTTCCCAACTCCTCGTCCCTGCGCTCGGTGGACCAGAAAGACATGTATAACGGCGCCCCGAACCAGTATGACTGGACCCTGAAAGGCAAGCGTGAAATCTATGTCCCTTACAATGCCTACAAGCTGCACGATGCCGATGTGCGCCCGGACGATGTGATTCGTCCACAGCACATCAATCAGGAGCTAACCCGCTACGAGCTCCACCGGGTATGGGTTGTCGAAGCAAAACGTCGGACCGGCATCAGCCATATCTATGACCGCCGTGTTTTCTACGTGGATGAAGACAGCTGGCAGGTGCTGGCCACGGAAGAGTACGATAAGGATGGTGACCTCTGGCGAGTGTCCGAGGCTCACAACATCAGTTTCTACAGTGAGCCGGTCTTCTGGACCACTATGGAAATGACCTATGATCTGAAGGCCGAGCGCTATTACATCGACGGCCTGAACAATGGCTACCCGGCTTATGATTTTGATCCGGGGTTCCGTGGCGATCAGTTCTCGGCTTCTGCAGCGCGTCGGGACGCCCGCCGATGATTTAACTCCAGGGGAGAACCAGCAATGACAGAATACCGGCTTGATGCGATCGATACGCTTGTCGGCCACCTTGAAACCGCGCTGGCGGAGAAGGACTGGGATGAGCTCTCACGGCTGAATCAGTTGATTCGGCCGACCATCGAGCCGGTAATGTCAGAGCTGGAAGCCGGGGAGCTGGACCCGGAGCCTGTCCGGGAACGTCTTGCAAAGCTTCAGACATTCTGTGACCGTGCCAATTTATCGGCGAATGACGCCAAGGCGGAAGCCCGGCGCGCGCTTGAGTCGGTCAGCCAGAACCGAAGCGCGGCCAATGCCTATCAGAAAGTCGCCCAGAATCCCCGGAAGTAGCGTCATTAAATTGACTCCGGGGGTCGTTCAGTCTTAAATACGGCAAAACATCCCCGCAAGAGATTCGTTTTGATGTCCAAGAATAATAAAGTGCTGGTGCTCAGCGAGGACGAAGCAAGAACACGCGACATTGTCACCATTCTGGAGTTTATCGGCGAGGAAGACATTGCCTACGGCGAAGAGGCCCGGTCTCTGTTGCTGGAACCGGGGTCTCTTGAAGAAGCGTCGGTGGTTATTCTTGACGGTAACGATGTTTCAGCCAGCAGCACGGTCACTACCATCAGCCAGTCTACCCAGGGTGTTCCAATCCTGATGGTCGGGGATCCGGATCTTCATATGCTGCCGGATGAAGACAGCAACCGGATCATTGCCCGGATGGAATGGCCCCTGAATTACACCAAGTTTGTGGATTCCCTCTATCGCGCCCAGATCTTCCGGGATCAGTACGCCCGTTCCCAGGAACGTGGCCAGCAGCGTGGCCTTCAGTTGTTCCGCAGCCTGGTGGGCACCAGCCGTAAGGTTCAGTCAGTGCGCCAGCTTATGGAACAGGTCGCGGACAAAGAGGTCAGCGTTCTGATCACCGGCGAATCCGGCACCGGTAAGGAAGTGGTCGCCCGTAACCTGCATTATCACTCCAGCCGTCGGGACAAGCCGTTTGTTCCGGTTAACTGTGGCGCCATCCCGGCCGAGCTTCTGGAAAGTGAGCTATTCGGCCATGAGAAAGGCGCGTTCACTGGCGCCATCACCGCCCGCATCGGCCGCTTTGAAATGGCCGAGGGCGGCACCCTGTTCCTGGATGAAATTGGCGATATGCCGCTTAACATGCAGGTGAAAATTCTTCGGGTTCTGCAGGAACGTACGTTTGAGAAAGTGGGGAGTAACCGGACGCAGACCGCCGATGTGCGGGTGATTGCGGCCACCCACAAGCACCTGGAAGACATGATCAGCAGCGGTGATTTCCGCGAGGATCTCTATTACCGTCTCAATGTTTTTCCCATTGAGATGCCGGCTCTGCGAGAGCGGGTTGAGGATATTCCGCTGTTGATCAACGAACTGATCTCCCGGATGGAAAAGGAAAAGCGGGGATCGCTGCGAATGAACTCCGCCGCCATCATGAGTCTGTGCCGGCACGACTGGCCGGGTAATGTCCGGGAGCTGGCGAACCTGGTGGAGCGACTGGCGATCATGCACCCCTATGGCGTGATCGGCGTTCAGGAGCTGCCCAAGAAATTCCGCTATGTTGACGATTTTGACGAGAACCGCCCGGTTGAAGATTCCGGCATGCCCTCGGGCATTCCCGGCCTGGTAGGGCTCGACGCGCCGGCGCTGCTGCCGGTGAACGGGATCGACCTGAAAGACTATCTGTCCAATCTTGAAAAACAGCTGATCCAGCAGGCTCTGGACGAATCCAGTGGTGTGGTCGCCCGCGCTGCGGAAAAACTGCGTATTCGCCGTACAACCCTCGTTGAGAAGGTTCGCAAATACGGTCTCAGGGACGAAGAATCCGAAGAGACCTGATCGCTATTGACAGAATTCGGCGGCGTCAAAGGTTTGTAACCTGCGGCGCCGTCGCTCGTTCAGGGCGACAGAAAACCGTCATCTCCCCACCTCAGTAATTTCCTTCCTGTTGATATTTAAAAGAAAATCAATTCTGGCACAGTCCTCGCTTAGATACTGACAAAGAACACCGAAACGATCCATCCGATTGGTGCGGGCCGGAATCAGGTCCGGTCAGAGGGCGAGTTTATGAGTCAGTTACAGTTTCTGAGTCTGTCAGCAGCGGAAGAGTCTTCCGTGAACGCTGCGGCCGACGTCAACGACAAGGTAACCGCATTGTTTCCGGAACAGGACGATGAGGCCGTGGGTACGGCTCTGGACCTGTTTAACCAGATGTCCCGGCAGATTACCGACTCCTACCGGACACTGGAATCCCGGGTCAATCAGTTATCCGGTGAACTGACGGCGGAATCCCGCCAGCGCCAGGTAGAACTTGAACAGAAAGAAGAGCTGGCAGACCGGCTGTCTACCTTGCTGCAGGCTCTGCCGGCGGGGGTAGTAGTACTGGACAGCCAGGGCGTGGTTACCCAGACCAACCCGGCCGCCATCACGCTGCTCGGTGAGCCGCTGGACGGCGAGCGTTGGGTGGATGTAATTCGCCGTTGCTTTGCCCCGCGCCGGGATGACGGCCACGAGGTGTCGCTGAAGGATGGTCGGCGGGTCAGTATTGAGATCCGTACCATGGAAAACCAGCCCGGTCAGCTGATTCTGCTGACGGACCTGACCGAAACCCGTCAGCTTCAGAGCCAGCTTGCCCATGCCCAGCGGTTATCCGCCATGGGCAAGATGGTGGCCTCGCTGGCTCACCAGATCCGTACGCCCCTGTCGGCGGCGATTCTCTACGGTGGCCATCTGAGCCAGCCCGATCTTGAGGAAGAGCTGCGTCAGCGCTGCGCGTCCAGGCTGATGTCCCGCCTGACCCATCTGGAGCAACAGGTTCGGGACATGTTGATCTTCGCGAGGGGCGAGACCCGGCTTGCCGAGGAACTGTCCACGGAAAGTCTCGCTCAGGCGTTGACATCGGCCATTGATGGCCTGCGTCAGCCTGCTGGCGTGCAGATTGAACTGAACTGCAATGTGGCCGATCAGCCCATGCTGTGTAATCGCGATGCCCTCGTAGGCGCCTGTACTAACCTGGTCAATAACAGTATTGAGGCGGGTGCCAAGCGCATCAGCGTGTCCATGGAGCAGCAGGCAAACGAGCTGACCGTTCAGGTGTCAGACGATGGCCCGGGCTTTTCCGCGGATCAGACCAACCAGATGCTGGAAGCGTTCTATACCACCAAATCCCACGGTACCGGGCTTGGCCTGGCGGTGGTGCAGGCGGTGGTCAAAGCCCATCAGGGCAATTTTGATATTCAGTCACCCGCTAAAGGCGGCGCAGTGGCCATTCTTTCACTGCCGTTACTGCGCGCTTCATCCAGTGACCGGCAGCCAAAAAACAAGCAGAAGAATAGCTAGAACAATAGCAGGTATCGGAGGCAACTATGGCCAGGGCACAAATTCTCATTGTTGAAGACGACCACGACCTGCGGGAAGCGCTGGTCACCACACTGGAGCTGGCGAAGTTCCGGGTGCGGGAAGCCGCGGACGCCGAGCAGGCACTCAAGTGTCTGGGGGAAGGGTCTGTGGATATGGTGGTCAGTGACGTCAACATGCCGGGAATGTCCGGGCACGAGCTGTTGTTCGAGGTTCAGCGCCAGCATCCGGGCCTGCCGATGATGCTGATCACTGCTTACGGCCAGATCAGTCATGCGGTTTCCGCCATGCAGGCCGGGGCCATCGATTATCTGGTCAAGCCGTTTGAGCCGGCGGTACTGGTGGATGCTGTCACCCGGATTGTCGGCGGCAGCCGCAATAGCCGCGGCAGCGACGCGCCTGTGGCCGAAGACCCGATCAGCAAGCGCATGTTCCAGCTTGCGGCCAAAGTGGCTGCCAGTGATTCCACCGTAATGATTTCCGGCGAGAGTGGCACGGGCAAAGAGGTACTGGCGCGCTATATTCATAACCAGTCACCCCGGGCAGATCAGCCGTTCATCGCGATCAACTGTGCGGCGATTCCGGAGAACATGCTGGAGGCGATTCTTTTCGGCCATGAAAAAGGTGCCTTCACCGGCGCGGTGGCGTCCTCACCGGGCAAGTTCGAGCAGGCCAATGGCGGTACCATTTTGCTGGACGAGATTTCGGAAATGGATCTGGGTCTCCAGTCCAAGCTGCTTCGCGTTCTTCAGGAACGGGAAGTGGAACGGGTGGGTGGTCGCAAGACCATTCAACTGGATGTACGGGTGATTGCCACCACCAACCGGGATCTGGGCCATTACGTCCGTGAAGGGCAGTTCCGGGAAGATCTGTATTACCGGCTGACGGTATTCCCCATGCACTGGCAGCCCCTGCGTGAACGCCCCCTGGACATCATGCCGCTGGCCACGTCATTGCTGAAAGCCCACTGCCGCAAGATGAAACTGACCGGCATTACCTTTTCCGCGGATGCCAAACAGGCGCTGACCGGCCACCGCTGGCCCGGCAACGTGCGGGAACTGGACAACGCCCTGCAGCGGGCGCTGGTATTGCACCAGGGTAATGTAATTCAGGCCAGTGATCTGTGCCTGGAGTTGGGTATCAATGGCCGTATGGATTCGAGTGCGCCGGCACCGGCCACTATAATGGACCGCGCCGACAGTTCGAGAACGGAATCATCGGGGTACGATGCGAACGGGTACGAAGATCCCACGGAGACGGCGGATCTACCGTTGCAAAACGAAGCTTTGCGAAGCGAGAGCGGTTCGTCCCTTGGCGATGAAGTTCGTCAGCGTGAGTTCAGAATTATTATTGACGCCCTGCGCAGAGAGCGTGGCCGTCGGAACCGGGCCGCGGAGCAATTGGGCATTAGTCCACGTACTCTGAGATATAAACTGGCTCAGATGCGGGATTCAGGTATTGATCTGTCTGCCGAACTTTCGACCGTCTGAGTCGTTACGGTCGGTTGCGCGCAATAAAGGCTCTGACCGTGTCGACAAAAACCTGCGAGGCAGGTTCACGCCCCAATAGCAAATGGCCGTTACTCTCAAGCCCGACAAATTCAGCATTGGGAATGGCGGCCGCCAGCTCACGCCCCACGGCTACCGGAATTCGCTGATCGCCCACCGAGTGAATCACCAGTGTGGGCACCGTTATTTGTGCAAGCTGGCTTCTCACGTCGATATCCCCAAACACCGATAGAAATCGCGCCGCATTTCCAGGCGATGTGGTCAGGCGTTGAAATTCGTTGAACCACGTCAATTCGCTGGGGCTGGCACTGGGCATGAAAGTAGACGAGAAAATTTGGCGATAGGCCGGGTTTTCCTGGCCCCACCCCGTTTCCGTCAGAGTAATGATCGCCTCCCGTTCCCGGACGACGGCGTCGTCCGCATCGACTCGCCAGCCAGCCGCGTAGCCACCGAACAGAATCAGATGGTTCACGCGCTCCGGGTGTCTTACCGCATAGGCGATGGATACGGCGGCCCCCTGTGAAATTCCGAGCAGGTCGAATTTGCCAAGTCCGCTTGCATTTACAACCGACTCGAGGTCAGCCACAAAGCTCTCGAAGGAAATCTCACTCACATCCCAGTCTGATAGACCGTTGCCACGCTCATCGTAGCGGATGAAATGATGATCATTGGCCAATTGACGGAACAGGGGACTCCAGATGGGAGCGTCCCAGTCGTATTCAAGATGACTCAGCCAGTTAGCTGCCTTGATGATGGGTTTGCCCTCGCCAACAGAGGCATAGGCAATGCGTGCGCCGTCCCGGGCAGTGCAGAACTGGATCTTCTGGCGAGCAAGCAGGGCCCGAGCCGCCGCCTGCTCGTTCTCCGCGCTGATTTGCGGCTGCGCCTTGCCTTTGTCCGCGCGAGCCCTGGAAGACCAGGCAATACCTGCATTTCGAAAGCGTTTGTCCAGTTTGCTGGTCCAACTGGCCAACTGCGGCGTTCTGCCAAGCAGATCCAAAAGCGTGACGAGCTGGGTGGCCGCCTTGGGGTTAAAGGGTTCAAGTGCTTCCCAGGCGGTGGCCCATTTGAGTTGTTCCGGTCTCGAGAGGTCCCCATGACAGGCGAGTCTGGCAAGCAATTTGCCACGCAGCAGATTGATGTCTTCCCGTTCAGCGGTTAGCCATTGTTGAAAAAGCTCGAGTTCCGGAAGGTCGATGCCGTCGAGAAAAGGCTCTTGCAACTGGCCGTACAGATCGAGGATATCGTCAAACGATAAATCCGGCTTCTCGGCCTTCCGAGCCAGACTGGAGGTATCGATGTCTATGTCGGAGGTCATCAGTGCCACGCGCTCGCGGTCCGCGATCAGACGTTGAACATTCTGGTCATTGACCAGCGGCCGCATCTTGCTCAGCGACCACCGCAAAGCTCCGCGGGGGTCTTCAGCAGCAAAGTCCCACAGAACTTCGCAAAGTCGGTCACGACGATGAGGGCGGGCGGTTTTGGCCAGATAGGCCAGCAACGCGCGCGTTCGCTTGGAAGCCGGCAGTGCAATCGGCTGACCATCGCGTAGGACAGTCAGTTCACCAAGCATCTTGATGGACACTCTGGCCATTGGTGTTCCCTGTCTGCGCGTGTTGATCTAAGAAACTACCTGACTTGGTGCCAAATAGACACATAAGCACTTTCGCCTAGTTCAAGTCCTTTCAAACGATGGCTCACACGGTAGCCCGATAACGTTCTCTCCCAAGCCAGTTTCACATGCCCATTTCGGTCAGCCGATACTCTTTAAATGGAATAAGTCACGCTATGTCTATATCGAACATTCACTCTACGGCGCCAACCTTTCACCGCCGTCGACCAATCTCTACTGTCCTTCTGTCCACGCTCTTCATCCTGCTCACTGCCTGCGGAGACGCCGGGATTGAGTACCTGGCCATCGAAGGGAAGGGCAATAATGAGGGACGCCCCGAGCTCATGGCGGCGCCGCAACAGGTATCCCTGAGCGTTGAGGCCAACAGGGCCTTCCGCTTTGACTGGACGGACGCGGAGAACGTCAACGCGACCCGCTACCAGTTACTGATAAACCCCGATGGCCTGCGAGAATTCATCCCGGTCGGCCACTACGTTCCGCAGGGCACCGAAACTCTGGTTTTCGAGGTGCCGCTTCATACCGACATCAACGCCCGGTTCAAGCTGCGCGCCTGCTCCATCCGCAATTGCGCCGACTCCGATCCCGTCTCGTTGGGCGGCGCTCAGGAAGCATACTCCCTGAGCGATGCGGGCTCGGTTTACCTGAATTGAATGAGAACGGGGCCAGGCAAGTGGTTTGGGCCCCAACCCAAGTAGTCCCCACAAATGTGAAAGGAATAGGTTCAGATATGTTGTTATCGAATAACCGTTGTAGTGCGGCCAGGGCTTTCAGTCGCCGATCAGTCGCTTTTGTCGCTCTGCCCGCAGTTTTTGCGCTGCTCACCGCCTGTGGCGGTGGAGGCAGTGGTGGTAATGACGAAGAGATCGTGGCCGTGGAAGCGCCGAACAATGTCTCCCTGAGCGTTGAGGCCATCAAGACCTTCCGCTTCGACTGGACGGATGTGGAAAACGCCACTCGCTACCAGCTGCTGGAAAACCCGGATGGCCTATCGGACTTCACTCGGGTGGGCGAAGACGTTCCCCAGGGCACGCAAACTTTGGGCTTCGAAGTGCCCCTCCATACCCGCATCAATGCCCAGTACAAATTGCGCGCCTGCTCCATCAACAGTTGCACCGACTCGGATCCTGTTTCGGTGAGCGGCAATCTTGCCGAGGGCATTGGCTACTTCAAGGCAAGCAATGCTGAGGAGTTTGATTTTTTCGGAGCAGCCGTCAGTTTGAGCGCCAATGGCAACACGCTGGCCGTGGGTGCCGACAGGGAAGACAGCAGTGCCACGGGTGTCAATGGGGATGAAAGCGACAACTCGGTAACTCAAGCCGGCGCGGTTTACATCTTCGCCCGCACAGACGCTGGCTGGAACCAGGTGGCTTACCTTAAGGCAAGCAACACTGGGGCGTTTGATTCATTCGGAGAAGACGTCAGTTTGAGCGCCGATGGCAATACGCTGGCCGTGGGCGCCCCCGATGAAGACAGCAGCGCCACGGGTGTCAATGGGGATGAAAGCGACAATTCGGTAACTCGAGCCGGCGCGGTTTACATCTTCGCCCGCACAAACGCTGGCTGGAACCAGGTGGCCTATCTCAAGGCAAGCAACGCTGAGGCGTCTGATTCGTTCGGAGAAGCCGTCAGCCTGAGTGCGGATGGCACAACGCTGGGCGTGGGTGCCGGCGGGGAAGACAGCGGCGCCACGGGTGTCAATGGGGATGAAAGCGACAATTCGGTTTCTCGAGCCGGCGCGGTTTACGTCTTCACCCGCACAGACGCTGGCTGGAACCAGGTGGCTTACCTTAAGGCAAGCAACACAGGGGAAAACGACGAGTTCGGAGAGGCCATCAGCCTGAGTGCCGATGGCACAACGCTGGCCGCCGGTGCTCTCGGAGAAGACAGCAGCGCCAAGGGTGTCAATGGGGATGAAACCGACAACACGGCAATTGAAGCCGGCGCCGTTTACATCTTCGCCCGCACAAACGCTGGCTGGAACCAGGTGGCCTATCTCAAGGCAAGCAACGCTGAAGCCGATGATATCTTTGGCGATGCCGTCAGCCTGAATGCCGACGGCACAACGCTGGCCGTCGGTGCCTCCGAGGAAGGCAGCAGCGCCACGGGTGTTAATGGAGACGAAAGCGACAACTCGGCTGACGGCGCTGGCGCAGTGTACGTCTTTGCCCGTACAGCCGGAGGCTGGAGCCAGGCTGCGTATCTCAAGGCCAGTAATACGGATGTGGATGATAGCTTCGGCAATGACGTAAGCCTGAGTTCAGACGGAACGATACTTGCGGTCGGTGCGGACGAAGAGGAAAGCCTGGCCATCGGTATCAACGGTGACGAAGCGGACAATTCGGCGCCACTCGGCTCGGGCGCGGTGTATATCTTTGAGCGCAAGGCCAGCGGCTGGAGCCAGACCAGCTACGTCAAGGCCAGCAATACCGAAGACGCGGATGATTTCGGCGAAGCTCTCAGTCTTAGTGGCAACGGTCGCGTACTGGCGGTGCGCTCGGATTCTGAAGATAGCAGCGCTACCGGTATCGGCGGTGACCAGACCGACAACACGGCAAGTGGTGCTGGCGCGGTCTACCTCTATTGAGGCTATCTTCAACCGGCAAGCATCCCAGGCCCTCATATTGAGGGCCTTTTTTTTTGTCAAAAGATTGTCGCCGGTTTTGCTGGCGGTCAGGAGAAAGGGTGTAACCGTATGAAAAAATTATAATAAATTTGATTGGCCTGCTATTTGCTGAGCTAGAGATAATTCGTGAGCAAAAGTAGGCGTTTCAGAGTCTGCCGGGGAGAGACAAATATGGTTCAACGTGCCGACATCAACAGCGTGCTTTCCGAAATTCGTAATATGCGCTCTCAGATGATGGACAACCAGCGGGTTCAGCAGGACAACGCGGTGCGCGGTCAGATTGACCGTCCCCCCGGCGTGCAGGAAACCCAGCAGACGCCGAAATTCAGCGATATGCTGAGTCAGGCGGTCAGCTCCGTGAACGAGGTCCAGAAAACGTCCAGCGATCTGAAAACTGCTTACGAGATGGGTGACCCGAATGTCGATATTACCCGCGTCATGATTGCATCCGAAAAATCCTCAATTGCCTTCGAGGCACTGACCCAGGTGCGAAACCGCGTGGTGCAGTCCTACGAAGACATCATGAATATGCCGATCTAATAGCGGAGCACACCCATGGCCAGCGTACCTGCCGAAACTTCAGGTTCCAATTACCCCGCCACAGGCTCTGAAGGCTCCGAGAGCCGGAGCGATATGTTGTTCGGGTTCAACCGACTGAATCTGTTGCGCCAGATCGGTCTGATGGTGGGGCTGGCAGCCAGCGTCGCCCTCGGTGTTTCCGTGGTGCTCTGGGCCCAGGAACCGAACTACCGCCCGGTGGTGGCGGATATGTCCGGCTACAACCCCCAGGACGTGATCAGCATTCTGAGCGGCAACAACATCGACTACCGTATGGAGCCCAACACCGGCGCGCTGCTGGTGCCTGCCGACCAGGTCTACAACGCGCGCCTGAAACTGGCGGCCGAGGGTGTGACCGACCAGCAGACCATCGGCTATGAGCTGATGGATCGCGAGCAGGGCCTGGGCACCTCCCAGTTCATGGAAACCATTACCTATCGCCGGGGCCTTGAGGGCGAGCTGGCCCGCACCATCAGTAGCATGCGTTCGGTCCGCGCCGCGCGGGTTCACCTGGCCATACCCGAGCGTTCGGTTTTTGTTCGGGATGCCCGCACGCCAACCGCCTCGGTGTTTCTGGAAGTATTTGCCGGGCGTCGAATGGAGCAGGAGCAAATCGCCGCCATCATCAACCTGGTGGCCGGCAGCATCCCCGAGATGAGCAAAGAGAACGTCACCGTTGTGGATCAGAGTGGCAATCTGTTGACCGGGCAGGATGGCAACAACGACGCCCGGCAGCTGGAAGACCAGCAGGACTATACTCGCCAGATAGAAGAACGGCTGACCAAGCGCATCAATTCCCTTGTTGGTCCGGTGGTTGGCAATGGCCGGTACCGGGCGGAGGTCACTGCCGACCTTGATTTTTCATCGGTCGAGCAGGCGGAGGAACTCTACAACCCGGACCAGCAGGCCGTGCGCAGTGAGCGGACCATGACCGAACAGCGGGTCGCTGGAACCAACGGTGGCATCCCGGGTGCCCTGTCCAATCAGCCGCCGGCGGAGCCAGCAGTGCCCGAGCAGGTGAATGCCGGAAACGGGCAGGATGGTGAAGGCCAGGCGCCGCCAACGCCGGTCAACGTGCGTGAAGAATCCACACGGAACTATGAGATGGACCGCACTGTCAGTTACATACGCCAGGAATACGGCCGGCTTGACCGACTGAGTGTGGCCCTGGCCGTGGACGATATGCGAGTGGTTGACCCACAGACCGGGGAGGTCACCTATGAACCCTGGCCGGAAGAAGAGCTACAGCGCCTGACCATGCTGGTGCGGGATGCGGTGGGCTATTCCGCGGCCCGGGGTGACAGTGTCACGGTCATGAACACGGCGTTTGCCACCGAAGAAGAGATTGAGTTCACCGAGCCGTCTTTCTGGGAGCAGCCCTGGTTCTGGGATCTGATGAAACAGGTTCTGGCTGGCCTGGTGATTCTGGTGCTGATACTCGGGCTGCTGCGCCCGACCCTGAAATCCCTGTCTGGCGGCGGCCGTGCCCAGCGTGGCGAAGGCCGGAGCGACGACTATGACAGCCTCGAGGGCATTGAGGGCGGCGACGAGTTACGGGAAGCCATGAAGGGGCAGGACGATCTGCTTTTGCCCGGTGCAACGGACAGTTATGATAGGCAATTGAACGCCCTGAAAGGTCTGGTCGCCGAAGATCCGGCCAGGGTGTCCCAGGTAATGCGTCAATGGGTGAATGTCGATGACTGATGAAAATACCCGCGAAGGGAATGGGCCGGCAAAGCCCCAGCGGAAAATTCCGCGGGTAGAGCAGGCCGCCATTCTGCTGATGTCTCTGGGCGAAAGCGATGCCGCGCAGATACTCAAGCATATGGGCCCGAAAGAGGTTCAGCGGGTGGGGGTTGCCATGGCCCAGATGAAAGAGGTCAGCAAGGACGACGTCACCTACGTGCTGAACAATTTCGTCGAGGCGGTTGGCGGCCAGACCGGCCTGGGCGTGGGTAACGACGATTATATCCGCACTATGCTGACCCAGGCGCTGGGGGACGACAAGGCCTCCAGCCTGATTGATCGGATTCTGATCGGCGGCAATACTACCGGTCTGGACACCCTTAAGTGGATGGAGCCCAGGGCGGTGGGCGATATTATCCGTTATGAACATCCCCAGATTCAGGCCATCGTTATCTCCTATCTGGATCCGGACCAGGCCGCCGAGATTCTCGGCACCCTGGATGACAAAGTCCGGCTGGATGTCATGATGCGTGTGGCCTCGCTGGAAAGCATCCAGCCCCAGGCCCTGCAGGAACTGAACGATATTCTGGAGAAGCAGTTCTCCGGTGGTTCCGCCGCCCAGACCAGCCGTATCGGCGGGGTGAAGCGTGCGGCGGATATCATGAACTTCATGGAGCGCAGCGCCGAGGGCACCCTGATGGATTCCATCAAGGATATGGACCCGGATCTGGCCTCCACTATTGAAGACCTGATGTTTGTTTTCGATAACCTGGCGGAAATCGACGATCGGGGCATTCAGGCCCTGCTGCGGGAAGTGTCTTCCGAGGTGCTGGTGGTTGCCCTGAAGGGTGCCGACGATGCGGTGCAGGAGAAGATCTTCAAGAACATGTCCAAGCGGGCTTCCGAGCTTCTGCAGGATGACCTTGAGGCCAAGGGCCCGGTGAAGGTCAGTGAGGTGGAATCCGCCCAGAAAGACATTATCACCATCGCACGCCGTATGGCCGAAGCGGGTGAAATCACCCTCGGCGGTGCCGGCGAAGAAATGATGTGATGCTGAACTGATGAAAGACCCGCGCCGCAACCTCGACCGCATTCCCAAGGAAAATCTCACCGCTTACGAGCGCTGGGAGCTTCCGTTGCTGGATGCCCGTGGCAACGAGGTGGCACGGGAAGAAGAGCGGGATGTAAAGCCCCTGACCGCGGCCGATATCGACGAAATCCGCAAGGCCGCCCGCGAAGACGGGCTTGAGGAAGGTCGCAAGGAAGGCTACGAAGCGGGGCACAAAGAAGGCCATGAAGCCGGCCACAAAGAGGGCTTTGCCTCCGGCGAAGCCCAGGGTCGGGAGACGGGCACCGAAAAGGGCCTGGAAGAAACCCGGAAAGACGTTGAAGCCAGGCTGGAGCGCCTGGAAGAGCTCATGGGCGAGTTGCTGGTGCCGATTCAGCGTCATGAGGACGAGCTGGAAAGCGCACTGGTGAACCTGACCACGGTTCTATCCAGAGCTGTGCTGTATCGCGAATTGTCGCTGGATTCCTCCCAGATTACTGCCGTGGTGAAAAAGGCGATGGCCACACTGCCTTCTACCCGTGAAAACGTCCGCATTCATATCCACCCCGATGACTACGAGTTCGTCAGCGAAGTAGCCGAGCGCTTTGAGGCAAAGGCTTCCGTGGTGGAAGACGCGGCCATCATGCGAGGCGGCTGCAAGCTTGAAACCCGGCACAGCCTCGTGGATTTCACCATCGAACGACGCTTCCAGAAAGCCGTGCAGGACATGTTGAGCGAGGAACTGGATCAGGAAACGCCCGGCGACGGCGAAGAGCTGGACGCAATGATGGGCGATCTGACGGATTTCCGTCGCGATGTACTTGATAACCAGGAGAACACCGACAGCGGGGAGGGCGACGACCATGACGGTAGGTCTGGCTGATCGTCTGAACCGTTTGCAGAAAGGTCTGGCCCGGGCGCCCGAACCTGAGCTGTCGGGCCGCCTCACCCGGATGGTGGGGCTGACACTGGAATGCGTGGGTTGCCCGATGGTGGTGGGCGACCGCTGTATTATTACCGGGCAGGGCACGGGCACCGTTGAGGCCGAAGTGGTGGGCTTTGAAGACGAACGCGTCTATCTGATGCCGTTGACCGCCATCGAGGGGCTTCGTCCCGGTGCCCGGGTTGTTCCCATGGCCAGGGCGAGCCGTGTGCCGGTGGGGCCGGAGCTGCTTGGCCGGGTGGTCAACGGCAACGGTGAACCGCTGGACGGCAAGGGCCCGCTGCAAACGGAAAAGCGGGTGGCGCTCAGTGGGGACATCATCAACCCGCTGGATCGAGCGCCGGTTCGCCAGTCAATGGATGTGGGTATCCGCGCGATCAACTCACTGATGACCGTGGGCCAGGGCCAGCGACTGGGGCTGTTTGCCGGCAGCGGCGTGGGTAAAAGTGTGCTGCTGGGCATGATGACGCGCTTCACCGATGCGGATATTACCGTGGTCGGTCTGATCGGCGAGCGGGGCCGTGAGGTCAAGGAATTCATTGAGGACATTCTGGGTGAGGAAGGCCTGGCCCGGTCCGTGGTCGTGGCCTCGCCAGCCGATGATTCGCCCCTGATGCGTCTGCGGGCCGCCATGCTGACTACCCGTATTGCCGAATATTACCGGGACCAGGGTAAACGGGTCCTGTTACTGATGGATTCACTCACACGCTACGCCCAGGCCCAGCGTGAAATAGCCCTGGCGGTAGGCGAGCCCCCGGCAACCAAGGGCTACCCGCCCTCGGTGTTTGCCAAGCTGCCGCAACTGGTGGAGCGCACCGGTAACGGTCGTCCCGGCGGAGGTTCCATTACCGCCTTCTACACGGTGCTGACAGAAGGGGACGACCAGCAGGACCCGATTGCCGATGCCACCCGGGCGATTCTTGATGGCCATATCGTGCTGTCCCGACGGCTGGCGGAAGAGGGCCACTATCCGGCCATTGATGTGGAAGCGTCCATCAGCCGGGTCATGCCCCAGGTGACAGACCCTGCCCATTTCGCGCGGGCCCAGCGATTCAAACAGGTCTACTCCCGCTACCAGCAGGCACGGGATCTGATCAGTGTCGGGGCTTATGTCAAAGGCTCTGATCCGGAAACGGATTTTGCCATTGCCCACATTGCCAATATGCGCCAGTTCCTGCAGCAGGGCCTGAATGACAGCGCCACGCTGGATGAAAGCGTGAAACAACTGATGGCCGTGGTTCCCGAGCGTCGTTCGCCTGATCGTCCCAAAACACCGCCTTCCGGCAATGAAAGCGAGGCCCGCTGATGCTGCGGTCGCAACGCCTTCAAGTGGTGCTGAAGCTGGAAGAGCAGAAGGAAAAACAGGCGCTGGAAAAAATGGCAGAAGCCCAGAAGGCCCACGAGGCCCAGCGCCAGCAGATCGAAAACCTCGAAAGCTATCAGCAGGAGTACCGTGACCAGATCCGCGCGAACCAGCGCGGTGTTGTGCCGGTGTCCCGCCTGCAGGCCTATCAGGCATTTATTGGCCAGCTGGATCAGGTGATTACCCAGCAGCAGTCGGTACTGCAGCAGGCAGAAGCACGGCTGGACAGCTGCCGCGAGGCCTGGCAAAGGGCGTGGGAGCGCCGGCGGGGCATGGAGAAGTATATTGAAACCTGTCGCCGTCAGGAGCAGCAGGACATGGATGCCCGCGAGCAGAAACTGGCAGATGAGGCCGCCAACCGGGTTTACCAGCGTCGCCGCTAACACGGATGCAAAATTCCGGCATTGAACTATCCTTTAGTATAAAGTCCTATCTGCTTTTCGCTTACAATCCATGGATTTTACGGAGGCTCATGAATGCCGATTCAGACACATCGCAGTGATGATGGTCGTACCCTGACCATCCGCATTGAGGGACGATTTGATTTCAGTACTCACCAGGCATTCCGCAATGCCTATGAGCACGAGACCAGCGATGTGCAGAAGTTTATTGTGGACCTCTCCGATACCACCTATCTCGATAGCTCGGCACTGGGCATGCTGTTGCTGCTCCGCGATCATGCCGGTGGTGACAGCGCCCGAATCCAGCTTCAGAACTGTAATAACGACGTGCGCCGGATTCTGACCATTTCCAACTTCGAGCAGCTTTTCTCCATTAAATGACGGGCAACCAGCCACTCAGAATCCTGATCGCTGATGATAGCGACAGTGACCGGCTGATCCTCAAAACCCTGATGAAACGCCTTGGCCATGAAGTCAGGGCGGCGGCCGATGGCGGGGAAGCCGTTGCCGTTTTTTCCGATTACCGACCGGATATTGTTTTGCTGGATGTGTTGATGCCGGTGATGGATGGCATCACTGCGGCACGGAAAATCAAGGATCTGGCCGGCGAGGAGCTGGTGCCTGTCATTTTTCTGACGTCTCTGACGGATGCCGATGCCCTGGCCCGGTGCCTGGATGCTGGCGGCGACGACTTTCTTACCAAGCCCTACAACAAGATCATCATCCAGGCGAAGCTGGGTGCATTTAACCGGATGCGGAAAATGCACCGGACCCTGAGCCAGCAGCGGGATCTGATCCGCGAGCGAAACAGTCAGCTTCTTGAAGAACAGCAACTGGCCAGACGGGTGTTCGACAACATTGCCCATACCGGCTGCCTGGATGCCGACAATATTCGCTATCACGTCTCGCCCCTGTCGATCTTCAATGGCGACATCCTGTTTGCCTGCCCGAGGCCTGCCGGGGGCATGCATGTGCTGATTGGCGATTTCACCGGGCATGGTCTGCCTGCGGCTATCGGGGCGCTGCCGATTGCGGAAATTTTTTACGGCATGACCAGCATGGGCTTTAGCGGAAGCGACGTGCTGCGTGAGATCAACGACAAGCTGTGCCGGATTCTGCCTACCGGCATGTTCTGTTGCGCGGCCCTGGTACAGGCGGATTTTCACCTGAACCAGCTGAAAATCTGGAATGGTGGTCTACCGGATGGCCTGCTGTTCAGGAAGGACGGCATGCGCGAGACCGTCGCGTCGCGGCATCTACCCCTGGGTGTTCTCAACGCAGCACGCTTTGATGCCAGCATGGATCTGTTCCAGACGGACGCCGGCGACCGACTGCTGATGATGACTGATGGCGTGCTTGAGGCAGAGAATGAGCAGTTCGAGCGCTATGGAGAGGCCCGTCTCTGGCGAGCCCTGGAGGCCGCTCCTGACGGGGAGGCGGCAATTGATACCCTGCTTGAGGACATTCGGGCCTTTACCGGTGAACAGTCCAGCCAGGACGACCTGACACTGGTGTCCCTGGAAATGGTGATTGCCTCGGAATTCCAGGAGTCTGCCCAGCGACTGCCGCAATCCTCTTTAATGGGCCCGGCCCAATGGTACTGCGTGTACGAAGTGCGGGATGAGACCCTGGCCCAGTTCAGCCCATTGCCACTTTTGCTGCATATCTGCATGGAGGTACCGGGGTTGAGGCGCAAGACCGCGGATATCTATACGCTTCTGTCCGAGCTCTACAATAATGCGCTGGAACACGGTGTTCTGGACCTTTCCTCCGATTTGAAGCGCTCTTCTGATGGTTTCAGCTATTATTACGAGGAAAGAGAACGTCGGCTCGAGGATGTCAGCGGTCATTTCATAAGGTTCGAGCTGACTCACGGAGCCACGGAGGAGGGCGGACGGCTGACGATCGTCTGTGAAGACAGCGGCCGCGGGTTCAGCCCGGATAATCGGGGGACCTCGGTAAGCCCGGGCGCCGGATACAGCGGTCGCGGGTTGCTGCTGATGAAGAAACTCGGGCATTCCCTGCGCTATTCGGAGTATGGTAGCAGGGTTGAAATTGTTTATGATTGGGAGTTAGCCACCAAACAAACAGGGGGTTGGTCATGAATGACAAACCGCACCTAGACGAAGAGGCGCTTACGGAACTTCAGGATGTCATGGAAGATGAATTCGATGTCCTGATTGAAACCTATCTGAAGGATTCGTCCGATCGGATAAGTTACCTCCGTAACGCCATCGGTAAGGCGGACGCCGACGCGTTTGCCAAAACCGCCCACAGCTTCAAAGGAAGCTCGATCAATATCGGAGCACCCAGACTTGGCGCACTCTGCCGGCGAGCGGAAGAGGTGGGCAAGGACAATCGTCTGGACGAAGCGTCCCATGTTGTGGATGACATCGAGACAGAGTTCCAGCATGTGGAAGAAACCCTCAAAAGATTCCTTGCCTGATTAAACCACTGCGATGATGGCATCGGTTTTGCTCGCTTTACCGGAAGTGCTGACTATCAGCGCACTTTCCAAAGCAAAAGCGGCAAGAGGTTGCCATGTCACAGATGGTTCTCCCACAAAATCTTTCCAGCAAGGCGCACTCCGAGGCCGCCAACACCGCTGCGTCGTCCCGACCGGGCGATGACAAAACCGGTGAAAGTTCCTTTGACGCGGTGTCCCGTTCCGAGAAGGAGCGGCTGGAGGCAAAGGCCAGAAAAGCAGACGCCGAGAAAGCCGACAGCAAAAAGCCGGACACTGAAAAGCCGGATGCGGCGGACACCGCCAAAGCCGGAAAGTCGGATGAGTCCGCGAAGACGGCAGATTCCACCGATCCTGCAGGCGAAAAGTCCGGTAACGAGTCCGGGCAGAATATTGCCGCTGGCAAGGGTGAGGACGGGGCAGAACCCGTTCAGCCCCTGTCGGGAACGGGAGACGTAACAGCGGATCCGGACCAGCTTGCGGTGGACAGCTTGGCCATGACCTTTGCCGACCTGCAGTCACTGGTTGCCGGAGCCCAGCTTCAGGGAGCGGGTGGTACGCTGGCGAGCGGAACTGCCGGGGCGGCGGCGAACGGCACTGGCACCGGCCCGAGCGGCCAGGCTTTGCCCTTTATTCAGGGATCGATCATGTCTCTGGCGGGGCAGGGCGGCACTGGTAAAAACGGAAGTATGGGCTTGCAGGCCCAGAATACATCGACGTCAGGCATGGCATTGACGGAAACTCTGTTGGCCGGCGTCAGTACCGAGGCAGCCAAGGCGTCGGAAAGCCCCCTGCTGCAGAATGCGATCCGGTTTCAGGGCGCTATGGAGTCGGTCAACGCCCAGGCCAACGCGGTGAATACGCCGAAAATGGCCCCAGACGCGCCGGTCATGCGAGGCTACGCCACATCTATTGATGTACCGGTCGGTCACGCCGAGTGGGGCGACAAAATGGCTGGCAAGCTCACCTGGCTGACCGCTGCGAATATGTCCGTCGCCGAGATTCATCTGACGCCACCGGATATGGGGCCCATGGAGGTTCGGGTTCAGGTTCAGAATGAACAGGCGAACATAACGGTTCACTCCGCCAACCCGGCGGTCCGGGACCAGCTTGAACTGCACAGTCATCGCCTGCGGGATATGCTCAGCGAGCAGGGCCTGTCTCTGGAGCAGTTTGATGTATCCGATTCCGGCCGCGACCAGGCCGGTGATGGCGATAATGGTGAAAACGCTGGCAGCGGTAACGGTCTCCTGTCCGATGTCGACGCTGACGAGACCGGTGCCGCACCGCAATCCCTGGACCTTAGCTGGAAAGGCGAAGTGGATGTCTTCGCCTGATTAACCTGCCATAAAGAACTTCCTGCCACAGGCTTTGCCGAACCCCCTTACCAGCGCTAAACTGCTGTTCCGGTAAGGGGGTTTTGCCATTCTGGCCCGCCCTTTGCTTCTTATCCCTTAAACCTGGCCGTTACGACGGATTTCTGGCAGACGATACTTATGGCTGAAAACAACGCACCTGCGGAAGCGCCTCCCAAGAAGGGAAAGCTCAAACTGATCATCATTCTGACCTTGCTGGTGGTGATGGCGGTGGGCTTGTCAGTGGTAGGCACGCTCTGGTTCATTGGCGCCGACATTCCGGGCCTGAGCAGCGAAGAAGTGCCGGCCGAGGAGGCGGAAGAGGCCTTTGTTCCCAGCGGCTACACGGTTCTGGAAAAAGCTTTGGTGACCACGGTCGAGGCAGAGGGGCGCCAACGGTACGCCCAGGTTTATGTGGCTCTGGAAGCTACGGATCAGGACGCCCTTGCCGCCGCCAGCCTGCACATGCCGCTGGTACGCAGTCAGCTTTTGGGCGTGCTGGCAGGCAGTGATTTTATGGAATTGCAGACGCCGGAAGGGCGGAAGCAACTGGCGGATCAGATGCTGGTTGCCGCCAACACGGTACTGGAGCAGGAAGGCGAGCCGCCTCTGCAACGGGTGCTGTTCAGGAACTTCGTGGTTCAATAGCAAGAGATGGCCATAAAAGTCTTTCGGGCTTAACTCAGAGGCTGAGAAACGTATGCAGGACTTACTGTCACAGGACGAAATCGATGCGCTACTCCACGGAGTGGATGACGGCGATATCGATACCTATGAGGAATCTGATGGCGAGGGGGTAAAAGACTACGACCTCGCCAGTCAGGATCGGATCGTCCGTGGCCGGATGCCAACGCTCGAGATGATCAACGAGCGCTTTGCCCGTTACACCCGCATCAGCCTTTTCAATCTGTTGCGCCGCAACGCCGATGTGTCGACTGGCGGTGTCCAGATCATGAAATTCGGCGAATACATTCACACGCTTTACGTGCCTACCAGCCTGAACCTGACCAAGGTTCGGCCACTGCGAGGTACCTCCCTGTTTGTGCTGGACGCCAAGCTGGTGTTCAAACTGGTGGACAATTTCTTTGGCGGCGAGGGACGTCACGCCAAGATTGAAGGCAGGGAATTCACCCCCACCGAAACGCGGATTGTCCAGATGGTGCTGAACCAGGTGTTTCACGACATGCGTGAAGCCTGGCATGCAGTTCTGAAAGTCGACTTTGAATACCTCAGCTCGGAAGTTAACCCGGCGATGGCCAACATCGTCAGCCCGAGTGAGGTGGTCGTTGTGAGCACTTTCCATATCGAGCTGGACGGCGGCGGCGGTGAACTGCACATGGCCATGCCTTACTCCATGATCGAGCCTGTACGGGACGTTCTGGATGCGGGGGTTCAGAGTGATATCGATGATGTGGATGAGCGCTGGGTCAATGCCCTTCAGGAAGACATCAAAGACGTCTACGTGCCGATTAACGCCACGGTTTGCCGTCGCCGCATATCGCTGCGGGATGTAGCGAAGTTCAAGGATGGCGACATTATTCCGGTAGAGATGCCGGAGACGCTGACCCTGACTGCGAATGGCATTCCTATCTACAACGCCACCCTGGGAACCCGGGACGGCAAGCTGGCACTGAAAATCAGGAATCGGGCATCGGTGCCCAAGGTCAAAAAACAATTGAAGGTGGGACGCAATGGCTGACGACGACAAGAAAGACGAGCAGGAGCTCAGCGAAGACGAGAAGCTTGCCGCCGAGTGGGAATCGGCCATGGAAGAATCCGGAGGCTCTGACGACAAGTCCGGTGACGGTGATCGCGAGGACGAGTGGGCGGCCGCCATGGAAGAAGCCGGGGAATCCGGGGACGAGGAAAAGTCCAACGTGCGTTCGGCCCCCATGGAGGAGTTTCCCGAAGGCTCGAAAATCGCCCAGGGGGATGGCCCGGCACCCGACCTGGACGTAATCCTTGATATCCCGGTGACCATTTCCATGGAGGTGGGCAATACCCAGATTCCCATCCGCAACCTGCTGCAACTGAACCAGGGCTCGGTGATCGAGCTGGACCGGCTGGCGGGTGAGCCGCTGGATGTGCTGGTGAACGGCACGCTGATCGCCCACGGCGAGGTGGTGATGGTTAACGAGAAGTTCGGCATACGTCTGACAGACGTCATCAGCCCGGGCGAGCGCATCAAGCGGTTGCAGAAGTAAATGGCGGGTCCGGAGGAGACCGCGGCAGCGGCGTCAGCAGCAGCGACTGGAACCGGCTCGGCACCAGACACCCTGGCCACCATGCTGACTCTTGGTCTGGGCCTGCTGGCGGTGCTTGCCATAATTTTCGGCTGCGCCTGGATCGTGCGGCGGATGGGTGGCATGAGCGGCGGCAATACCCGCGCCATCAAGGTGGTGTCAGTGATGTCCATGGGCACGCGGGAGCGAGTTGCCCTGATCGAGGTGGGCGGCAAGCAGATTCTGGTTGGCGTTACTCCCCAGACCATTCGCACCCTCCACGTTTTCGACGAGGCGGTGGTATCGTCCAGCGAGCCTGCCTCCGGCGATTTTGCGCGGAAACTGCAGGGCATGATCGGCAAATCCTGGGGCTCCGGCTCATCCAACAGGGAAGATTCCTGATATGAGGTTCCGGCTGTCCCGGCAAAGTGTGTCTCTGCTGTCGCTGATTCTGCTTCTTGTATGCGCGCCGTCGGTCTTGGCCCAGTCAGCACCACAGGGGATTCCCGGCATTCCCGCGTTCACCGTGACCCCGGGCGAAGGGCAGGGTGTGGAGGAATACTCGGTATCCCTGCAGATTCTGGCGTTCATGACAGCGCTGACGTTCCTGCCGGCGATGCTGATGATGATGACGTCCTTTACCCGCATCATCGTAGTGTTTGCCATACTGCGGCAGGCGCTGGGTCTGCAGTCTACGCCGTCGAATCAGGTACTTCTGGGCCTGACCCTTTTCCTGACGATTTTTATCATGAAACCGGTGCTTGAAGAGGTGAATACGGTGGCCCTGCAGCCCTATATGGAGCAGGAGATAACCTCTCTTGAAGCGGTTCAGCAGGCCAGCGAGCCCTTTCGGGATTTCATGATGGCACAGACCCGCGAAAGCGACCTGGCGCTGTTCATGGGCATTGCAGACGAGCAGTACGCCAGCCCTGAGGAAGTGTCTTTCTGGGTGCTGTTGCCGGCGTTCGTCACCAGTGAACTGAAAACCGCCTTCCAGATCGGGTTTATTCTGTTTATTCCCTTTCTGATTATCGACATGGTAGTGGCCAGCGTTCTGATGGCGATGGGTATGATGATGCTGTCGCCGATCATTATCTCGCTGCCGTTCAAAATCATGCTGTTTGTGCTGGTGGATGGGTGGTCCCTGATCATGGGCACCCTGGCCGCCAGCTACGGGATATAGCCATGACCCCACAAACCGTTATAGATATTCTCCGCGAGGCGCTCTGGATGATTGTGCTGCTGGCCAGCCTGATTATCGGGCCGGGCCTTATCATTGGCCTGGTGGTCAGCACGTTCCAGGCTGCGACCCAGATCAACGAGCAGACCCTGAGCTTTCTGCCCCGTCTGCTGATCACGCTGCTGACCATCATTGTTGCCGGTCCGTGGATGCTGACCCAGTTGATTGATCACGCTGAGCGACTGATTTCCAGCATTCCCTACCTGATCGGCTGACCGGGAATGCCAACGGAAATCACCGCGGACATCATCAGCCAGTGGATCGGCCAGCATTTCTGGCCGTTTTTCAGGCTGGCCAGTTTCATGATGGTGATCCCGTTTATTGGCACCCAGCTGGTGCCAGCCCGAATACGAATGGGGCTGGCGTTGCTGATGACCGTGCTGATTGTGCCCATGATTCCCCAGGTTCCCCAGGTGGACGCCCTCAGTGCCGAGGCAGTGGTCATTACTCTTCAACAGATACTGATTGGCGTCGGCATGGGGTTTGCTCTGACTGCTCTGTTTCAGCTTTTCGTGGTGGCGGGCCAGATGATTGCCATGCAGATGGGCCTGGGTTTTGCCTCGATGGTGGACCCGGCCAATGGCATTAACGTGGCGGTGCTGGCGCAGATCTACACCATAACCATCACCTTGCTCTACCTGTCCATGAACGGTCACCTGGTCGCTTTCGATGTGTTTATCGAGAGTTTCTACACCATGCCCGTTGGTCTCGAAGGCTTGGGGCAGGCCGGTGTCTGGTCGCTGGCCCACCGGATTTCCTGGATTTTCGTATCGGCCGTGCTATTGGCGCTGCCGGCGGTCACAGCGGTGTTTATCGTCAACATTTCCTTCGGCGTGATGACCCGCGCCGCGCCGCAGATGAATATTTTTGCCCTGGGTTTCCCGATTGGCCTGATTTTTGGATTGTTTTCCATATGGGTGCTGCACGCCAATTTTCTGCCACATTTCGAGCAGTACACCCGGGAAACGTTCGAATACATGCGTCAGTTGCAGGGCCTGCCCTGAAGCTGAGCTCAGGGTTCCGAGATGGCCGAAGAGAACGAAAACAGCCAGGAAAAAACGGAAGAGCCGACCCCCCGACGACTTGAAAAAGCCCGGGAGGATGGCCAGACGGCCCGTTCCAAGGAACTGGCAACCATGGCCGTGCTTATCTCCGGCGCCATGGGGCTGCTGGTTTTTGGCGCGTCCATGGGCAAGTCCATGGCCGGCATCATGCGTGACAGCTTTGTGCTTGACCGTACGGATATATTCGACACCGGGCAGATGACCCTTCATCTGCTGGCCTCTGCCAAAGAAGCTACCCTTGCCACTGCGCCTCTGTTAGTTGTGATGCTGATCGCCGCCATTGCCGGTTCCATTGGCATCGGTGGCCTGCTGATCAGCGGCAAGGCCATTGCGCCCAAACTCAACCGCATGGACCCGATCAAGGGGCTGGGGCGGATGTTCTCCATGCGCTCATTGATTGAGCTGGTCAAGGCGATCCTCAAGGTCGGCCTGGTAATGGCCGTGGCGATCCTGATCCTGGATCTGCGAACCGATGACCTTCTGAGTATTTCATCCGAGTCGTTCCGGGGGGCGATGGAGCACGTGCTCTGGACGCTGGGCTGGAGCTTTCTGGTGTTGGCCTGCGCGACGATTGTTATTGCGGTGATCGACGTGCCTTTCCAGATCTACGATCACCAGAAAAAGCTCAAGATGACGATGCAGGAGGTCAAGGACGAGTACAAGGACACGGAAGGCAAACCGGAAGTGAAGGGCCGGATCCGTCAGCTGCAGCGTGAAATGGCCCAGCGGCGCATGATGCAGGATGTGCCGGGTGCCGACGTGGTGATTACCAACCCGACCCATTATGCGGTGGCGCTGAAGTACGACCAGAAGAAGATGGCGGCGCCGATTGTAGTGGCGAAGGGGCATGACCAGACAGCGTTCAAGATTATGGAGATCGCCCGGGAGCACAAGGTAGAGGTGATGCGGACACCGCCTTTGACACGGGCGGTCTATCACAACACCAAAGTCGGCGACGAGATTCCCGACGGCCTCTACATGGCAATAGCCCAGGTCCTGGCCTACGTTTTCCAGCTGCGCCAGTTCCGCAAAGGGCGTGGCGACAAGCCTCATGTTCCGGATTTCCCGATTCCTTCGGATCTGCGGCGGGATGTTTGAGCTTGGTAGCTCGCCCTCGTTAGCCTGCGGATTCGGTGCTGGGTGGTTCTTCGAATGGGCTGCCCAAAACACGCTCCTTGCGGCACATCCATGTGACGCTTGGGCTCCGCCATCCATGGCTCCGCACAGTTTTGGGCAGCCCATCCGAAGAACCACTTCTGGCCATTCAGATACCGTAGGTCGGATTAGCAAAGCGTAATCCGACAACGCCCCTCTCAGACCCCAGCCTCAACAACCCGCACCATAGGATCATTCCTGCTCTCCGGTATCGAAAGCCGACCATAAAAATCCACCGGATTGTGAACCGTCAGCGACGAAAAGCCGCACCCAGCAAAATGCTCCGCCGCCTGCCGATCGTCCTCAAAATGAAAGCTCACATCACTACGCGTGACCGTTCCGAGAATCCCACCCAGCGCTTTCAGGCCACCGCGTAACAGCGGCTGAGTAGGCATCAGGTAGCTCTCTGACAGGTAAACCGAGCCCGGCCGTTCCTGCATCAGGCCGGCCAGGCGTTTCCAGAACTCCGAGATAACCGGCAGCGAAAAATAGCTGGTCAGGCCTTCGGTAATAACAATCACCGGTTCGTTGTTGTCAAAGGTTCGGGCCATCACTGTTTCCAGCGAATGGTCACCAGCGGTCGCCAGTATATCAATGGGCATGACCTGGTGGCGGGCGCCCAGGTGGCCGGATATCAGCAGTCTGGAGGCCTTGCGGGTGGCCATGTTCGGCAGGTCGGCTTCGGCCATGTGGATCTTTGGGTACTTTTCTCGAAGACGGATACCCCTGGGCGACATGCCGCAGGCGATTTCCAGTATCTGGGTGACGCCGCGATCGATTGTCTGTTCAATCAGGTGATCGATGATCAGATGGCGCTGCAGCAGGAAGGTTCGAAGGTTACCCCCCACCACCGCTTTGCTGGCAGCTTCGAAGGGGGTCATCAGGTGGTACAGCCACTTTCCCTGGTCGGTGGCCAGTATGTCATCGGACAGCCCGTGCCGGTGCCAGACGGCACCGGTGTACAGGGCGGTGAAGCTTATGCCGGTGCTGTCCTTTACCGACCGGTCTTTAACGGTTCGGAGTTTCATCAAGGTTTCCCCAGGCTTCTCCTTTGCCGGGCAGTACCAGGTTCAGGAAGATAGCCGCCACGGCGCACAGGGCAATGCCTTCCAGATTGCCAATCGCCATGCCACCGATGCCGAATACCAGGGTAATGGCAACGATCACCAGGTTGCGGGCCTGGGACAGGTCCACCTGGTGGCGAATCAGTGTGTTCAGGCCGACTACCGCAATAGAGCCGAACAGCAGGCACAGAATGCCGCCCATGACCGGTACCGGTATGGTCTGTAATGCCGCGCCGAATTTGCCCACGAAGGCCAGCACAATCGCAATGCCGGCGGCCCAGATCATCACCCTTGGGTTGAAGTTGCGGGTCAGCATTACAGCGCCCGTCACTTCAGAATAGGTGGTGTTGGGCGGCCCGCCAAGGGCAGCAGCGGCGCTGGTGGCCAGGCCGTCGCCGAGCAGGGTGCGGTGCAGGCCGGGCTTTTTCAGGTAGTCCTTGTGGGTGACGCTGCCGATGGCCAGGATGTCGCCGATGTGTTCAATGGCCGGCGCAATGGCCACAGGGACCATGAACAGGATGGCGCTCATGCTGAAGGCCGGCGCGACGAAATTGGGGGCCGCGAACCAGGGGGCGTTGGTGATGGGCGACAGGTCAACGATGCCCATAATAGCGGACAGCACGTAGCCCACCACAATGCCGAACATGATGGGAATAAGGCGGAAGATGCCCTTGGCCCAGACCGACATCACCAGTGTGACCGCCAGCGAGATCATGGCAATCCAGATCGCGGTGTCGTAGGGAATCAGCTGGGTGGAGCCATCACCGGTGCGACCGGAGGCCATGTGCACCGCCACCGGCGCCAGACTAAGCCCGATCACCATGATCACCGGGCCAATGACCACCGGCGGCAGCAGGCGGGTGATGAAGCCGGTGCCCCGGGCCCGCACCAACCCGCTTAGGATGATGTAAAGAATACCTGCCGCCATCAAGCCGCCCAGGGTTTCTTCCAGGCCGAACCGGCCTTTGGCCGCCATGATGGGGGCGATAAAGGCAAAGGACGAGGCCAGGAAGATGGGAATCTGGCCACCAGTCACAATGTGGAAAATCAGGGTGCCGATGCCGGCGGTAAACAGTGCCACGTTCGGGTCCAGCCCGGTGATCAGTGGCATCAGCACCAGTGCGCCGAAGGCCACCAGTAGCATCTGTGAGCCGGCAATCGCCTGTTTCCAGACCGGATCGTTGGTATGGTCCTGCATGCTTAAACGTCCTTCTGCTTGGTGCCGAAAATCTTGTCGCCTGCGTCGCCCAGGCCCGGAAGAATGTAGCCCTTGTCGTTCAGGCCATCGTCAATGGAAGCGGTGTAAATGGACACGTCCGGGTGCTTTTCCAACACCTTTTGCACGCCTTCCGGCGCGGCTACCAGGATCAGAGCGCGGATCTCGGTGCTGCCGGCTTTCTTGAGCAGGTCGATAGTGGAAATCAGCGAGCCGCCGGTGGCCAGCATAGGGTCGACAATCATGGACATCCGCTGGTCCAGCTCCCCGACCAGTTTTTCAAAATAGGTGCTGGCTTCCAGAGTTTCTTCGTTACGGACCTGGCCCACCACACTGACCCGGGCGCCGGGTATCAGGCTCAGGACGCCGTCCAGCATGCCCAGACCGGCGCGAAGAATCGGCACGATGGTGATTTTCTTGCCCTGGATCTGCTCGATGGTTACCGGCCCGGCCCAGCCTTCAATGGTTTTGGGCTGGAGCGAGAAGTCTTTGGTGGCTTCATAGGTCAGCAGCGCTCCCACTTCCTGCGCCAGTTCCCGGAAGTTCTTTGTGCTGATTTCGGCACGGCGCATCAGGCCGAGTTTGTGGCGGATCAGCGGATGTTTTACCTCGTGAATGGGCATGAGCGTACCTTTTAATCAGTCGTTATCGGTCGTTTTTCAGACAGTGTCGAACAGCGGCAGGGTGCAAAAACACCCGCAAAGGCGCAAGGATACCGCATCTGAAAAGGAGCGTCAGGCTACAGGTTAAGAAATTCCTTGAGTGCTGGTACGGATATTGCGGTAGCCAGTGGAAACGGGCCCCTTGTGTCAAAAAAACGACCGGCCCTGTCAGTAACAAACCGCCTATCGGAGACTTTTCCGGCATGGACCGAGCGTTAGCCCTCAGCAGTGTCAAATCCCTGACGCGGGGAAATATTGGTATACCCGTGATGCTGATGGGTTTGCTGGGCATGATGATTCTGCCCATGCCGACCTTCCTGCTGGACGTGTTCTTCACGTTCAACATCACGCTGTCCATGGTGATTCTGCTGGTCTGTGTCTATGCGTTGCGGCCGGTGGAGTTTGCGGCTTTCCCGACGGTTCTGCTGGTGGCCACGCTCTTCCGGCTTGCCCTTAACGTCGCCTCGACCCGAGTGGTACTGCTGAACGGCCAGGAGGGCGGGGACGCGGCCGGTCAGGTTATCGAGGCGTTCGGTGCGGTGCTGATTGGCGGCAACTACGCCGTGGGCCTGATTGTATTCGCCATTCTGATGATCATTAACTTCCTGGTGGTCACCAAGGGTGCCGGCCGGGTGTCGGAAGTCAGTGCGCGCTTCACCCTTGACGCCATGCCGGGCAAACAAATGGCCATTGATGCCGACCTGAACGCCGGGCTGATCAACCAGGAAGAGGCGAAATCACGTCGCTCCGAAATCGCCCAGGAAGCGGATTTTTACGGTTCCATGGATGGTGCCAGCAAGTTTGTAAAAGGCGATGCGATTGCCGGCCTGTTGATCCTGGCCATCAACATTATTGGTGGTGTGGCCATCGGCATGATCCAGCACGGGCTGGATTTCGGAACCGCCATGCAGAACTACGCGCTGCTGACCATTGGTGATGGTCTGGCGGCGCAGATCCCCTCACTGTTGCTGGCCACCTCTGCGGCGATCATGGTGACCCGCGTTACCTCCAGCCAGGATATGGGTGGGCAGATTCTGCAGCAGATGTTTGACGCACCCAAGGCCATTGGCATTGCGGCCTTCATCCTGATTATTCTGGGTCTGATTCCGGGCATGCCCCATGTGGCGTTTCTGGGGCTGGGTAGCATCGCGGCGGTGATTGCCTGGTACATCTGGAAGAAGGACCGGCAGACTGTCGAAGAGGAAACCGTGGTTCCCGCCCGCAGTGGCGGCGCCCGCCCCGCCGGACGGGATATTTCCGCCGACGATCAGGGCCAGGCCGGCCAGTTGCCCGCTCCGGGTGAAACCCGCGAGCTGGGCTGGGACGATGTGTCCACAGTGGACATCGTGGGTCTGGAAGTGGGCTACCGATTGATTCCTCTGGTGGATAAGTCCCAGGGCGGACAACTGCTGAGCCGCATCAAGGGCGTGCGCAAGAAGCTGTCCCAGGATCTGGGCTTCCTGATGCCCTCGGTCCATATTCGCGACAACCTCGACCTGATGCCCAACGTCTACCGCATTACGCTGATGGGCGTGACTATCGCCGAAGCCGAAATTCACCCGGACCGGGAGTTGGCCATCGATCCCGGGCAGGTGTTCGGGAAAATAGAGGGCATCGAAGGAAAGGACCCGGCCTTTGGTCTGGATGCCAGCTGGATAGAGCCGGATAAAAAGGATCAGGCCCAGACCCTGGGTTACACCGTTGTGGATGCCAGCACCGTGGTGGCCACCCATCTCAACCAGATTCTGCAGAAGCACGCCCATGAGCTGCTGGGGCACGAGGAAGTGCAGAAATGGCTCGACCAGCTGGAGAAAATCTCGCCCAAGCTGGCCGAGGAGCTGGTGCCCACCGCCGTGTCTATCAGCGTCCTGCTGAAGGTGCTTCAGAACCTGCTGAAGGAAGAAGTGCCGATAAGGGATATGCGTTCGATTGCTGAAGCCATCGTCAATGTGCATCCCCGCAGCCAGGACCCTAAAGTTTTGACCACCATGGCTCGCCAGGCACTGCGCCGGATGATCATCCAGAGCATTTGCGGCAACGAAAGCGAGATTCCGGTGATTACCCTGGATCCGGATCTGGAACAGTTATTGCTCAAGAGCGTTCAGCAGAGTCAACAATCCGGCGGTCAGGATGATATCGGGCTGGTGTTGGAGCCCAATATGGTCGAGAAGCTGCAACGATCTCTCAGAGAAAGCGTTCAGCGGCAGGAGATGCTGGGCAAGCCCGCTATCCTGCTGGTTTCCGGCCCTCTCAGGCCGGTTCTGGCACGGTTTGCCAGCTACGGTGTCGAGCGCCTGCATGTCCTGTCCTATCAGGAAGTGCCGGATAACAAGCAGATAACAATTGTGGCGTCCGTCGGCCAGTAATGACGACGGTTCACGTAGCGGCCGGCTAGAAACATCGGAGGCCCTGGAGGAAGGTTCATCATGAAAGTAAAACGGTTTTTTGCCCAGAGCATGTCGGAGGCGCTTCGCCAGGTCCGTGACCAGATGGGGGAAGACGCGGTGATTCTCTCCAACCGAAGGGTGGATGGCGGCGTCGAAATCGTCACTGCCCTGGACTACGACGAAAATATGGCGCGTCAACGCCTTGGCGATGCGGCCAAAGATGCCACCAATGGGTCACGTCTGGCCGAGTTGCAGGCAGAACAGCACCGTAAACTGGAAGCCGAGCTGAACCGATCCCGTGATCGCATCCGCGAAGTCCGCGACGGCCAGTCGGAGCAGGGCAGAGCAGAAAAGCAGAAGCCGGCACCCACCGATGAATTCGCCAGGGCTTACCCCGAATCGAATGCTGACTCCGGCAGTGACTTCGCTGATGACCGCTACTCAGGCGAGCTGGCCCAGATGCGCGCCGAAATTAGCTCGCTCAGGGATATGATGAGTGCCCAGCGCCAGGGGCAGGGTGACAGCGCCCGTCGTAATGGCAGCAGGCCGGACGCCGCCGCAGAAAAACCCGCTATCAGCGCGGTTCAGCAGCGTCTTTCCGAACGGCTTCAGGAATTTGGTCTGGCGGCTGAACTGTCGGGCAGTCTGGCCCGGCGTCACCGTGAAGGCAGACTGGAAGACGGCTGGAAACAGAGCCTGAAACTTCTGGCGGCCGGCCTGAAAACGTCCCGCGGCGAGTGGGCCAGCGAAGGGGGTGTTTACGCGCTGGTCGGCCCTACTGGCTCTGGCAAGACCACCACCATCGGTAAGCTTGCTGCCCACTATGTGCTGCGCCATGGCCCCGAATCGCTGGCGCTGGTGACCACTGATCGCTACCGGGTGGCGGCCCATGAACAGCTTTTTGTATTTGGCCGCATCCTTAATGTACCGGTGCGGGTGGTTGATGAACGCCATTCACTGGATGATATTCTGGACGAGCTGTCGGACCGGCACCTGGTTCTGATTGATACCGCAGGACTGACCAGCTCGGACAAAGGCTACGAGGAACAGCTCAATGAACTGGCTCGCAGTCACCACCAGATCAAGACCCATCTGGTTGCATCGGCCACCAGTCAGCCGCGGATTATGAAATCGGTCTGGCATTGCTATAAGATGGCAAATCTTGCAGGTTGCGTGGTGACCAAAACCGATGAGGCGCTTACTCTGGGAGAGGCTCTGGGATTCGTCATGGAGACTGGTCTGCCCGTGGCGTACTACACTGACGGACAGAAAATCCCGGAAGACCTTCACCATGCACAGGCGGTTCCCCTGGTGCGCATGGCCGTGGAAAGGCTGAAGAAACTTCAGCAGCAGGCCCCGGTCGCAGTTTAGGAACAGCGATACGCAAACAGTATTCTAATTACAAAACAGTGACCTCGCTTTTCAGAGGCAAGAGACCAGAGTCAGTATGAGCAGACCACACCCGGTTCAGGTAATTGCGGTAACAGGCGGCAAAGGGGGCGTTGGCAAAAGCAACGTATCAGTCAACCTGGGTATTGCGCTGTCCCAGATGGGGCGGCGGGTGGTGCTGCTGGACGCGGACCTGGGTCTTGCCAACATTGATGTCCTGCTCGGTATTACCGCCAACCGCAATATCCAGGACGTTATTTCCGGTGAGTGCGATCTGCGCGACGTTCTGGTCAACGGCCCCGGCGGCATCAAGATCGTGCCGGCTTCGTCCGGTACCCAGCGAATGACCCAGCTGTCCACCCTTGAACACGCAGGGCTGATCAATGCCTTCAGTGAGCTTGGTGACCAGATTGATGTGTTGATTGTCGACACCGCCGCCGGCATTTCCGAATCCGTTGTGAGCTTCCTTCGAGCCTCCCAGGAGCTGCTGCTGGTGGTCTGTGACGAACCCACCTCGATTACCGATGCTTACGCACTCATCAAGCTGATGAACCGCGATTACGGCACCAACCGTTTCCGAATTCTGGCCAATCAGGTTCGCAACGAACAGGAAGGGCGCCACCTGTTCGAGAAACTGACCCGCGTGACCGAGCGGTTCCTTGATGTAGCGCTACAATATGTTGGTATGGTGCCCTATGACGAAGCGGTCAAGAAAGCCGTCCAGCGGCAAAAAGCGGTTCTGGATGCCTACCCCCGGGCCAAGGCATCACTGGCGATCAAGGCGCTTGCCGAGAAGGTTGACCACTGGCCGCTACCGTCCTCCCCGAGAGGCCATCTGGAATTCTTTGTGGAGCGGCTCGTCGAAGTCTGATTTTGGTCCTGTCACCGAGTAACTGGATACATGACATTGGCGAAAGAACTTGGAATCTACAAGAGAACCGGAAACGGCGGCCCTTCAGCGCTTGTTGAGGAGCACGCACCTCTGGTCAAGAAAATTGCCCTTCACCTGATGGCCCGTCTGCCTCCCTCGGTTCAACTGGAAGATCTGATGCAGGCCGGCATGATGGGTCTGCTGGAAGCCTCCCAGCGATATACGTCTACCAAGGGCGCCACCTTTGAGACCTACGCCGGCATTCGCATCCGTGGTGCCATGGTGGACGAGATCCGCAAAGGCGACTGGGTTCCCCGTTCGGTCCACCGTAATGCCCGCCGTATTTCCAGTGCCATCAAGGTTGTCGAGGACCGTCTAGGTCGCGAAGCCCAGGACTGGGAAGTGGCGGAAGAGATGGGGCTTGATATTAATGACTATTACGCCGGGCTGAGTGATGCCAACAGCGGACGACTTTTTAGTCTTGATGAGCTCAATGAATCCGGCGACCTGCCGATAGACGAACAGAACGTGGGCGATAACCCGCTTGAAGGTCTGGCTTCGGCGAAATTCAAATCCAGCCTGGCGGGCGCGATTGATGATCTGCCTGAACGCGAGAAACTGGTGTTGAGCCTGTATTACCAGGAAGAGCTCAACCTTAAAGAAATTGGTGCGGTACTCGGTGTAAGCGAAAGCCGCGTCAGCCAGATCCACAGCCAGGCGGCGTTACGCTTGCGCGGGCGGCTCGCAGACTGGCATCAGAAATAATGCTTTACATAAAGTAGCGGCTTTCATAAACCGTGGCCTGCTAGACTGTCGGCCAACCGCCGAATATGAATTCCGGGCATTGCTAACTGGAGGTCCCATTGGACAAAAACATGAAAATCCTGATCGTGGATGATTTCTCAACCATGCGACGGATCATCAAAAATCTGCTGAGAGATCTCGGTTTTAGTAACACCGATGAGGCAGATGATGGCAACACAGCTCTGCCGATGCTTCGAAGCGGCAAGTATGACTTTCTGGTGACGGACTGGAACATGCCCGGCATGTCAGGGCTGGACCTTCTTAAAGAGGTCCGGGCTGATGATGACCTGAAGACTCTGCCCGTGTTGATGGTAACTGCGGAAGCCAAGCGTGATCAGATCGTGGCGGCGGCGCAGGCCGGTGTGAATGGTTACGTGGTAAAACCGTTCACCGCAGCCGTTCTGAAGGAAAAGATCGAGAAGATCTTCGAACGGATCCAGTAACCAGAGGTCGGATGGCTCTATGAGCAAGCAAGAGACGGACGGTCAGGGGCTGGAGCCGGAGGCCAAGGCAAAACTTCAAAGCCAGGCTGAACAACTGCTCGAACAGGTAAACGCAGGTGATTATACCGCCGCCATGACGGTGATTAACGATCTGACCGAGGTTAGGGATCAGAGCCTTTACCGCGAAGTGGGCCGGCTGACCCGGAGCCTGCACGAGGCCATACGGAATTTCCAGATTGACCCGCGCAATGCCGAGCAGTCTGAGGCGCTGTCCAAAATGACTGACGCGTCTGACCGGCTTGAATACGTGGTGCAGATGACCAGCAAAGCGGCGAATCGCACCATGGACCTGGTGGAAGATGCGATGCCCAGGGCCAGTGCCATGCGCGATGAGGCGGCGGAATTACGGGATGAGTGGCAGCGATTGCGCCGCCGGGAAATGAAGCCGGCGGAATTCCGGGCCCTGTACAAACGGATCGACAGTTTTTTTGTAACCCTGAATGTCGACGCCAGCGCCACCTATGACAACCTGTCGGAAATACTGCTGGCCCAGGACTTCCAGGACCTCACCGGCCAGGTTATTCAAAAGGTAACGGCGCTGGTAAAAGAGGTGGAAGAGCACTTGCTGAGCCTGGTGGTAATGGCCAGCCACGTTGACCAGATAACCGGGACGGTTTACGAACCCGGTCCAGATCAACGTGAGCCGGAATCGGCCGAGAAGGGCGTTGGCCCGCAGATCAAAGCGGACGAGCGGGAAGACGTAATGTCTGGGCAGGACGACGTAGACGATCTACTGTCCAGCCTTGGTTTTTGAGTAAGAGGATAGCGCATGGCGTTGGATGCTGATGAAGAGATTCTGCAGGACTTCCTGGTCGAAGCCGGCGAGATTCTCGAGAAACTGTCGGAAGAGCTGGTAGAGCTTGAGCGCCGCCCTGACGACAGTGATTTGCTGAACGCCATCTTTCGCGGCTTCCATACCGTCAAAGGCGGGGCCGGCTTTCTTCAGCTTGACGCGCTGGTGAACTGCTGTCATTCAGCGGAAAACGTGTTTGACACTCTCAGGAACCACAAGCGCAAAGTGGATTCGGACCTGATGGACGTGGTGCTTGAAGCACTGGACCACGTCAATTCAATGTTCGAGCAGGTGCGGCAACAGGAAGAACCCACCCCGGCACCGGAAGAGCTGATCAAGGCTCTGGATCGGCTTGCCGTGCCCGCCAGCGAAGACGAAGCCAAAGCCGGGCCTTCCGACGCTGCGTCAGCCGCGGAGCAGGATGATGGCGAAAGCGAAGACGGCGGAGACATCACCGACGACGAATTCGAGCAGCTTCTTGACGCGCTGGAAGACGAGAAAAAGGAAACCGCCAGCAACAGCTCGGACGGGGATGAAATTTCCGACGATGAATTCGAGAGCCTGCTGGACGAACTGCACGGCAAGGGTCAATTCTCCGGCCCACCGGCGGTGGAAAAGCCAGCGGCCAGTGCCCCTGATTCCGGCACGTCATCATCCTCACAGCAAAGTGGCGACCCCGACCTGATCAGCGACGACGAGTTCGAGCGCCTGCTTGATGATCTGCATGGCAAGGGTGGCAGTCCCACGGACGGCGCCGCGGCGAAACCTGCAGACAAGCCCGGCGAGCCTGCCCGGAAGTCGGAGCCAAAGCCGGCATCCAGGGCTGAACAAAAATCCGAACCAAAATCCGAGCCGAAGAAAGAACCGACCACTGCGGCCCCCGCTATGCCTGCGAAGGACGCGGCAGCGCCGGTGGCGGAAACCTCGGTACGGGTGGACACCAAGCGCCTGGACGACATCATGAACATGGTGGGCGAACTGGTTCTGGTGCGTAATCGTTTGCAACGTCTCGGCAGTGAGAGCGAAGACGAACACATGCACAAGGCTGTATCCAACCTGGATGTGGTCACCACCGACCTGCAGTCTGCGGTTATGGCCACCCGTATGCAGCCGATCAAGAAAGTGTTCGGCCGCTTCCCGCGGGTTGTCCGTGACCTTGCCCGTAGCCTCAAGAAAGAAATCAATCTGGAGATGCACGGCGAGGAGACCGATCTCGACAAGAATCTGGTGGAGGCGCTGTCCGATCCTCTGGTTCACCTGGTGCGCAATTCCGTGGATCACGGCATCGAAGCGCCGGATGTCCGCGAGAAAGCCGGCAAACCCAGGCAGGGCAATGTGGTGCTGTCAGCAGAGCAGGAAGGCGACCACATTCTGCTGTCGATCAGCGACGACGGTGCTGGCATGGATCCCAACGTGCTAAGGCGCAAGGCGGTTGAAAAAGGCATTTACGATCAGGACGCGGCGGATCGCCTCACCAACACCGAATGTTTCAACCTGATTTTTGCAGCGGGCTTTTCCACCAAGGATCAGATCTCCGACGTGTCGGGCCGTGGTGTGGGCATGGATGTGGTCAAGACCAAAATCAGCCAGTTGAATGGCCAGATTGCGGTGGAGTCCGAAATGGGCAAGGGCTCGCGGATTCTGATCAAGGTGCCGCTGACGCTCGCCATTATGCCAACGCTGATGATCAAGCTGGGTGAGCAGTCATTCGCGCTGCCGCTGGTCAACGTGGTGGAGATTTTCCACCTTGATCTGACCAAGAAGAATATTGTCGACGGCCGTGAGTGTATTGTTGTCCGAGACAAGGTGTTCCCCCTGTTCCATATCAAGCGCTGGCTGGTCCGCAATGGCGGTGAGCCGGAGCCCGATAACGCCCATGTGGTGATTGTGGCCATGGGTACACGCCGAGTCGGCTTCGTGGTGGATCAACTGGTCGGCCAGGAAGAGGTTGTCATCAAGCCCCTGGGTCGGGCGCTTCAGGGCACCCCGGGAATGGCCGGGGCGACGATCACTGGCGACGGTCGCATCGCACTTATTATTGACGTTCCGAGTCTGCTCCAGCACTACGGTTAGCAATATGCCCGGACATAGGAGAAATGGATGACGGTTTCTGTCCTGGTCGTTGACGATTCAGGGTTTTTCCGCAAGCGACTGACGGAAATCCTTACGGTATCGGGCCAGATCAAGGTAGTGGGTGTGGCAACCAACGGCCGTGAAGGCGTTGAAATGGCCGAAAAGCTCCGCCCCGACGTCATCACCATGGATTACGAGATGCCGGTGATGGACGGCATTTCGGCGGTGCGGGAAATCATGGCCCGGCGGCCGGTCCCTGTGTTGATGTTCTCCTCCCTCACCTATGAGGGTGCCCGCGTCACCCTGGATGCGTTGGAAGCCGGGGCCGTGGATTTTCTGCCGAAAAACTTCGAAGAAATTGCCCGGGACTCAAGCCAGCTCCAGAAGATACTGATCGACCGGATTCTTGATGTGGCGGGCAGCCGTCCTGGTGCAAAGGCACCGTCGGCCGAGAAATCTCCGGCCAGCCCCGCCGCGCCATCTCCCCGAACTGATCGACCTGTCAGGCCTCGCACCCCGGTTGCACCGCCGCCGGTGAAGCCTGCGCAACCCGAAGCGCCTCGTCCGGGTGCGCGCCGCGGGGCGGCAAAAAGATACAGCGTGGTGGCCATTGGCACCTCCACCGGTGGGCCCGTGGCTCTGCAACGGGTTCTGACGGGCCTGCCGGCGTCTTTCCCGGCGCCGCTTCTGCTGATCCAGCATATGCCCGCGAGTTTTACGCCGGCTTTTGCCGAGCGCCTGAACCGGTTGTGCCAGATTGAAGTGCGTCAGGCAGAAGACGGCGATCTGTTGAAGCCGGGGCTGGCATTGCTTGCGCCCGGCGGCAAACAGATGATTGTGGAAAACCGTGGAGGCCAGGGACGCGTCAGAATTCTGCCAGGAGACGATCGCCTGCACTACCGGCCCTGTGTGGATGTCACCTTCGGGTCACTGGCCCGGGGCTTTCCTGGAAAAACACTGGGCGTGATCCTGACCGGCATGGGCGCGGATGGCAAAGAGGGCTGCCGCCTGATGAAGCAGAGCGGTTCGGATGTCTGGTCCCAGGATGAAAAGTCCTCGGTCATCTACGGCATGCCCATGGCGGTGGCCAAAGCGGGTCTGACCGACGAAGTTCTGTCCCTTGACGATATATGTCCCCGGCTTGTGGAAGGGGTCTGCTGATGGACATTCTCAGCCTGCTGGGGATCATTCTCGCCTTTGTGGCGATCCTGGGTGGCAATCTGCTGGAAGGCGGCGCCCTCAGTTCTCTGTTTAACGGGCCGGCGGCACTGATTGTGGTTGGCGGCACACTGGCGGCGACGATTCTGCAGACCTCCTGGCCGTTGCTCAAACGTGCCGTAAGACAGGTTCGCTGGGTGTTTTTCCCGCCCTACATCAGCCTGGAAGACGGCATTGGCAAGGTCATCGACTGGAGCGTGAAAGCCCGCAAGCAGGGCCTTCTGGGGCTGGAAGGGCTGGCCGAGAAAGAACCGGAGCGTTTTGCGCGAAAGGGCTTGCAACTGCTGGTGGACGGTTCCGAAGCGGAAACCATCCGCTCGATCATGGAAGTGGAGCTTGAATCCCGGGAACAACGGGATCTGGAGTCGGCCCGTGTATTCGAGGCCATGGGTGGTTACTCGCCCACCATTGGTATTATCGGGGCGGTAATGGGGCTGATCCAGGTGATGACCAACCTTGAAGATCCCGAGTCTCTGGGCAGCGGCATTGCCACGGCTTTTGTCGCGACCATTTACGGCGTGGCTCTGGCCAACCTGCTTTTTTTCCCCGTGGCCAACAAGCTCCGGGGAATACTCCGGGAGCGAACCCGTTACGAAGACATGATGATCGATGGCATTATCGCCATTGCCGAAGGCGAGAACCCGAAATCCATCGAGCTCCGGCTGAAGGGCTTTTTACAGTGATCCGGCGTCGCAGAATCCAGGATGACGACCTGCACAACAAGGAACGCTGGCTGATTTCCTATGCGGACTTCATAACGCTGCTGTTCGCTTTTTTTGTGGTGATGTACTCGGTGTCCTCGGTGAATGAGGGCAAATACAAGGTGTTGTCGGAAACCCTCACTGGCGTTTTTAACGCCCCCCAGAGATCGCTACAGCCTATCGAGGTGGGCCAGAATCCGCCGGCGGCCGGTATCGGATCGGGAGAGGATGTCATCCAGCCCGCGGTGACTGAAGCGCCCCGTAATCCGGATATGGACGAGGCCGGTCGTACCGAGGCCCTGCGGACGATGGCAGACAGACTCGCGCTGGAGTTTGATGAGTTGATCAACCAGGGCGTGGTGACCGTTGAATCCAACGAAGCCTGGCTGGAGCTGAGTCTTCGCAACAGTCTGCTGTTTGGCAGTGGCGATGCCGAACCCCACTACGACGCGTTCGAGGTGATCGAGACCATCGCCTCGGTTCTGGAAAACCGGGACAACGCCATCCGGGTGGAAGGCTTCACGGATAACCAGCCAATTCAGACCAACGCCTTCCCCTCCAACTGGGAGTTGTCGGCGGCCAGGGCCGCGGCGGTTGTCCGGATGATGTCGATGGAAGGCATAGATCCGGCACGCATGGCAGCGGTGGGATACGGCGAACACCAGCCAGTCGCCCGTAACGACACGGAAGAGGGACGCCGCCGGAACCGCCGCGTCGTGCTTCTGATCTCCCGCGACGCCAGCATTCGTGGTGCGCTGAGATAGCCGCTGATGCACGAGTTGGCACAATATCTGTATTTACCCTCCGTAAAACCCTGTAGTGGCAATTGCTTGCCGAAAAATCTTCAAGTTGGGCGGATGACAGCCGATAATTCTTTGTATGTTCCGGTTGTTCCGGAGCGAATCATTCCGGGGAGTAGACTGTGCGGATCTGGGCTGTAGCCAATCAGAAAGGTGGTGTGGGTAAAACAACTTCTGTGGTCGCACTGGGCGGACTGCTGGCCGAGCGTGGTAAACGGGTACTGGTGGTCGATCTTGATCCCCACGGGTCCCTGACCAGCTGGTTCGGCCACGACCCCGACACCATCAGCCACAGTGTGTTTGATCTGTTCCAGTATCAGGGCAAGGTGCCGGAAGGCCTGCCTGCACAACTCATCACTGACACCAGTTGCGAGGGCCTGTCCCTGTTGCCGGCCAGCACGGCGCTGGCAACACTGGAGCGGAAGATGGTGGGCGTTGAGGGAATGGGGCTGATCATATCCCGCGCGCTGGCCCAGCTGTGGGATGACTTTGACTATGTATTGCTGGACAACACGCCGTCGCTTGGCGTGCTGATGGTGAATGCGCTGGCAGCGGCACAGCACCTGATTATTCCGGTGCAGACCGAGTTCCTCGCGATCAAGGGTCTTGAGAGAATGCTCCATACCCTTGAGATGATCATGCGTTCCCAGAAAAATCCGCTGTCCTATACCATTGTGCCGACACTTTTTGACCGTCGGACTCAGGCCTCGATGAAAAGTCTGAATCAGCTTCGCAAGAGCTATCCGGACAGTCTCTGGCGTTTTGCCATTCCTGTGGATACCCGATTCCGCGATGCCAGCCAGGCGGGAGTTACGCCGTCTGCCTTTGACTCCGAAACCCATGGAGTGCGCGCGTACGCCCGCCTGCTTAATGATCTGACGGAGGCGGCCAGTGTCCGTCCGGAGCGCCGCCGTCATGGCTGAAAGAAGGGCCGACAGAAAATTGACAGAGGTGGCCAGCCCCAGCTCGGCCCTGGCCAGTTATCTTGACGAACTGCTCCATACCGCGACGGATTCGGCCGTCGACATCGAGGAATGGCCGGTTGAACCAGAGGCCCGGCCCGTCGAGCCTGTTCAGCCAGAGCCAGAGCCAGAGCCAGAGCCAGAGCCAGAGCCAGAGCCAGAGCCAGAGCCAGAGCCAGAGCCAGAGCCAGAGCCAGAACTTGTTGCAGCAACGGAGCCGCCGGAAGAGGCACCACCCGGCCGCCCTGAATGGTCACATAAACCGTTTGAGTGCCTGATTTTTACCGTGGCAGGATTGAAGCTGGCGGTGCCACTCATCCTGCTGGGGGCCATTCATCGAATCGATGAACCAGTCAAGCCGATACCCGGCAGCCCGAAATGGTATATGGGAATGAGGCCGGGCCGTGATCGTAACCTGCGGGTGGTTGATTCCGCCGAGTGGATCATGGCCGGTCGCGCCCCGGCCGACGCCCGGGAGAATTACCAGTTTATTATCCGCCTGGACAAGAGCGAGTGGGGGCTGGCCTGTGATGACGTGGCCCAGTCGTTTACCCTCAAGCCGGACCAGGTACGTTGGCGCACGGCCCGCAGCAAGCGGCCATGGCTGGCGGGTACCGTGATTGACCATATGTGTGCGCTGATTGATGTGCGTACTATGGCGGATCTGTTGGTGCGTGCAGAACGCGAGCACCACCTGGATCTGAGCTGATCCGATTGATTGCCGGCAGCGCCCTGCGCTACTGGCACGGTTTGTGCCCTGAACTATAGTAATGGGCGCTGATGATGTTTTTTTGACGATCAGGTTGCCCGCCGGGCAGCCGTACAGGAGAGAAGGTTATGGCATCCGCGAGCGGACAACAGAATCAGGCTCATGATGATCAGGTACTGCAGTACGTGACCTTCAGGCTGGATGATGAAACCTACGGCATTGACGTAATGCAGATCCAGGAAGTGTTGCGGTACACCGAGATTGCCCCCGTGCCTGGTGCGCCGGATTACGTGCTTGGCATTATCAATCTGCGGGGCAATGTTGTAACGGTTATCGATACCCGGCGGCGCTTCGGGCTGGCAGACGCCGAAGTGACGGATTCCACACGCATCGTGGTGATGGAATCGTCCAACCAGGTCATGGGTATTCTGGTGGATTCAGTGGCCGAGGTGGTTTACCTCAAGGCCAGTGAGATCGAGACCGCACCGAACGTGGGTAACGAGGAAAGTGCCAAGTTCATCCAGGGTGTGTGTAACAAGAACGGCGAACTGATCATTCTGGTTGAGTTCGACAAGATGCTGTCAGACCACGAGTGGGCTGAAATTTCCGGACTGTAAGAAGGGCCTGAGGGCCTGACCAGACCGAAGATGGACGTCCCCGTGGTTCCACAAACGAGGACGTTCGTAATGACTGAAATTCTGATTTCACAGGCTCCCTGGCTGCTGACCGCTGCCATTCTCTGCCTGATGTTTGCCCAGGCCGTGTTCGCCCGCCGACAGATTGGCAAGCTGCGCGCGGAGATGAAACAGCGGTGTGAAGACCTGGGGCGCGAGCTCCACGCAACGGCCAGCGGCAGTATGGGCATTGGCCAGCGGGTGGTTGGCTGCGAACGCCAGTTGCACGAACTGCGCGGTACACTGGACGAAATGCGCCAGAATGACCCCCTGCGGATTTCCTATGATGAAGCTTCCCGCCTGGTGGACCTGGGTGCGGATATCGACGATCTGATGAACACCTGTGGTATTTCCCGACCGGAAGCGGAACTTGTGTCGGCCCTGCGCAAACGTCAGGTCGCCTGATGTCCGGAGAGTAGACCTGCTTCCTACTTGTTATCGGGTTTGCGATGGGTTTTGCGGTGGAGGGAGCGGCCCGCGTCCTCGGGTGTCCGCCCCTCCAGATTGAAGGCAAAGGCCAGAATCTCTGCAATCACCCGGTACAGGGTTTCCGGAATTTCCTCATTCAGGTCCAGCCGGGCCAGAATGCCGGCCAGCTCGGCGTTTTCATACAGTGGCACGCCGTGTTCACGGGCAATCCGGATGATTTCTTCCGCCAGTTCGTGAGTCCCCGTGGCGGCAATGGTGGGCGCCCGTTCACCGTCGTATTTCAGCGCGACTGCCGCCGGAGATGGCGGTCTCTGGTTGCTGCCTGTCATGCTCGTGTGTCCACCAGCCGGTGTTCAAGTTGTGTGGTTGCGCCTTTGGGGATGCCTCTGCGGCACTCAAGGTCCACAACCTCCAGCCCAAGGTCGGTCAGGCTCTTTCGCAGTTCCGGCAACAGGTCGGTGGCCTGCTGAAGAGTGGCCTGCCTTTCCGCCCAGACCTGCGCCGATACCTGACCGAATCCCAAAGCTACATCGAAATGCAGGGGGCCGGCGTCGTCAAGGTTCATTGCCAGTGACAGTTTCCATTCGGTTTTCTGCCCGCGGGCCCGTTTGTTGGATTCGTTCTCGCCGGTTTTTTCCTCGAGCCGCAGCTGCATCACCCTGGGCTCGTTGTTCTGGTTCAGCCACGGTAAGTCCACCACCAAGGTGTTGTTCGGCGCTGGCGCATCGGCGGCGGTTCGGGTGGATAACACCTGGCTGTGGAGTTGATTCACCGTGATCCGGTTCAGTACCCCGGCGAGCAGTCGCAGCATCTGACCAACGCCCGTGGGTTCAGCGGAAAACTGCGGCGCCTGGGCGGCAGCCGGATTCGGGAATTGTAGCGGCGACTGGATCAGCTCTGGCGTTGGAATAGGTGTCAGCCGATTGAAGCTATTGAGGTTCTGCCCCTGCTGCTGAAGCAGGCGGTCGATAATTCTGCCGATGGCCAGTTTCAGATCTGCCGGCGGTGCTTCTGCGCTTCTGGCGGTGCGGGACTCCGCAAACAGGCCGCTTTGCTCGACCCATTGCCGAATCTGGTTGGCCACCACCGACTCCGGTGCCCGTGTATAGGTGGCCTGCGGCGTGCCCATTGGCGTCAGCGGTGGTTGAGTGGGTGTCCGGCCATCGGAGGGAGTCGCTGCCGCCAGGGACTGGCGGGAGGGAAGCAGCGATGCAAGCTGGTCGATGGCCTGCCTGACGCTCGGCGGCAAAGGCTGACTGGCTCCGGCCAGCGGCAGTGCCGCCGGACGGGCGGCGGCCGTGTCGGTTTTCACGCCGGTGGTCAGGCTTGCAAGTACCTTGGCCAGGCCCGCATCCAGGGATTGTTGCCAGGGCAGGCGCTGGGCCAGTGCCCGGGCGACGCTGGATTCGGCTGTGGGGGCCAGCTTTCCCATCAGCTGCAGCTCGTTGCCGGCGCGCATCACCTTGACCCAGTCACCTGTCTGCAGCGGCGTTTTACCGATGCTGGCATCGACTGCCAGGTTCTGGCCACGGATATCCAGCAATAGGCGGCTGGCGCCGGAGGACTGCTGACTTACAATTTCCGCGACCCGGGCCAGCACGGTCTCCCGGTTGGCGATCTTGAGATGTGCAAGCTGGGCTTTCGCCGAAGTTGCGGTGCTGGCATCCGTTGCCTGGGTGCCGCCCGCGGCGGGGCCAGCGGGTTTCGGAACCCCGTCAGGATTGGGTGGTGTTGGCGGGCTGGCGTTCGGTACTTTCATGGTGTCTGACATGGTCTCTGAATTGAGGCCTGATTAAAGTATTCCTCGGGCGCTTTCGTTATAATACCGCCCGCCGGCAGCAACTGCTTTGCCAGCTCAATGAATCAGTTCCGGGGCCCTAATGTCCGAGCCACTACTACAGGCTGTCGATCTACACTGTGAGCGGGACGATCGCACCCTTTTCCGGGATCTGTCTTTCTCCATACTGCCCGCTACCCTGACCCGTGTCGAGGGGCCTAACGGTTCCGGCAAGACCACGCTGCTCAGGGTGCTGGCCGGCCTTAATGACAATGCGGACGGGCAGATTCTCTGGCGTGGCCAAAACCGTCGTATCAATCGCGAATCCTTCCTGCGTAATACTCTTTACATCGGTCACCGCCCCGGCATCAAGCCCTTGCTGTCGCCCCTGGAGAATCTTGAAGCCTTGACCGCCGGCCGCAAACCCCGCTCCCGGTGTGATCTGTTGCAGGCGTTACGGGGTACTGGCCTGTCGGGCTTCGAGACGGTTCCTTGTCGCAGGCTGTCGGCTGGACAGCAGCGCCGGGTGGCATTGGCCAGATTGCTGATTGCCGATGAACCCTTGTGGATTCTCGATGAGATCTTTACCGCCATTGATGCCCAGGGTGTGGAAGCCCTCGAAGGGTTGCTGGTTCAGCGGGTCAGGGAAGGGGGCAGTATTATTGTCACGACTCACCACGATCTGCAGGTGCCGGGTATGCAGCGGATCACGTTGGGGGAGGGCCCGGATGAGTTCTGAAATCTCGGCCGGAGTGCCAGCGGCCATGAAAGCGGTGATATTGGGTGATCTCCGGGCCTGGTTCCGCCAGCCCCAGGACCTGTTGAATCCGCTCCTGTTTTTCGTGCTGGTGGTGATGCTGTTTCCCCTGGGGGTAAGCCCGGAAATCGGCTTTCTGCAACAGGCCGGTGCCGGTATCCTGTGGGTGGCTGCTCTTCTATCGGTGCTGCTGTCGCTGGATCATCTTTTCCGTCATGATTTTGACAATGGCACACTGGAGCAACTGGTCCTCCAGCCCCAGCCTCTGTTCCTGCTGGTACTGGCGAAGTCGCTGGCGCACTGGCTGTTAACTGGCCTGCCGCTGGTGCTGCTGACGCCGCTGTTGGCGGTGATGGTGCATCTGGACGGGAACTCCATTGCCATTCTCTGTCTAACGCTGCTGATCGGAACACCGGTGTTAAGCCTGATTGGCGCCATTGGCGCGGCCCTGACCCTGGGGCTGAGGTCCGCTGGAGTGCTCTTGTCGCTGATGATCATTCCGCTGTACATTCCGGTGCTGATTTTCGGCACGGGTACGGTGATGGCTGCCTCCGAAGGCGCGCCAGTCAGCGGGCAACTGGCATTGATGGGCGCGTTTCTGGTGCTGGCACTGACCCTGGCACCCTTTGCGGCCGCGGCAGCGCTGCGAATCAGCCTGTCTAACGGATAACCGAAAGACGCAACGAGGAAGGTGAACACCGAATGTGGCAAATTTTTCACAAGCTGGGGTCTCCCAAGTGGTTCTATGACATCGCGTCCCGGCTGATGCCATGGCTGCTGTGGGCTGGCGCAGCGCTGTTTCTGGCGGGAATAGTCTGGGGGCTGGCGTTCGCGCCACAGGATTACCTGCAGGGCAACAGCTACCGGATCATCTTCATTCATGTGCCCACCGCCTTTCTGGCGCAGTCTGTTTACCTCATGATGGCAGCGGCGGCCGTGGTAACCCTGGTGTGGCGTATGAAACTTGCCGATGTGTTCGTGAAGTCCGCGGCCCCGGTTGGCGCCGTGCTTACGTTTCTGGCGCTGTTTACCGGAGCGGTTTGGGGCAAGCCGACCTGGGGAACCTGGTGGATATGGGACGCCCGGCTTACTTCCATGCTGATACTGCTCTTCCTGTACTTCGGCGCCATTGCCCTGGGCAATGCCATCTCCGATGAGAAGTCCTCCGCCAAAGCGGTGGCCGTGCTGGTGCTGGTTGGCGTGGTGAATATCCCTATTATCAAATACTCGGTGGAGTGGTGGAATACGCTGCACCAGCCCGCCACCTTCAAGCTTACGGAAAAGCCGACCATGCCCGCGGAAATGTGGGTGCCGCTGTTGATGGCGGTTCTGGGGCTGTATCTTCTGTTTGGCTGGCTGGCCTGCCTGAGGATGCAGACGGAAATTCTCGTGCGAGAGGGGCGCACCCGCTGGGTCAGGAATCTGGTGCAACCCGGGGGTAACGCCTGATGGCCTTCGATTCTTTTGAGGCATTTATTGCGATGGAAGGTCACGGGCCCTACGTCTGGGCCTGTTACCTCGTCTTTTTCGCGCTTTCGCTCGTATTCATTGCCTGGTCGAAAAGACAGCGCAGGGTAGCCCTAGAGGGTCTGGCGCGGCGCCAGACCACGGCCACTAAAACAGCGCCCGGTTCTGCCGGCGCTGATTTTGCGCGGGTGGGTTCCCCGGGCAATACGGAAAACCTTCAAACGACTGATGGTAGGCAAAATGCATCCGATTCGTAAAAAGCGGCTGATGATTGTTCTGTTTCTGGTGGCGGGTGTATCCATCGCCGTGGCACTGACCACCTACGCTCTGCGACAGAATATCAACCTGTTCTATGATCCCAGCCAGATTGCCGCGGGCGAGGCACCGGTGGATGTTCGCATCCGGGCGGGGGGAATGGTTAAGGAGAACTCTGTGGTCAGGGACCCCGAGAGCCTGAAAGTCGTCTTCAGCGTGACTGATTTCACCTCGTCAGTGGCGATGGAGTACACCGGCATTCTGCCAGACCTGTTTGCCGAGGGGCAGGGCGTTGTCGCCATGGGCCGCCTGAATGAAAAGGGCCTGTTTGTGGCTGATCAGGTTCTGGCCAAGCACGATGAGAATTACATGCCCCCGGAAGTAAACGACGCCCTGGAAAAAGCGGCTGGCAAACGCGCCAGTGCAAACGCCGGACAGACTGAAACTTCCACCGGTTACTGATACGGCCGACCACAGATTTCTGGAGTAAGTTGATGTATCCCGAACTAGGACATATGGCACTGATATTGGCGCTTCTGCTGGCAGCCCTGCTTGCGGTGGTGCCACTGGTAGGTTCGGTCACCGGCCGGGAGCAGTTGCAGGCGTTTGCCCGGCCACTGTCAACGGGCGTATTCGTGTTTGTGGGACTGGCCTTCGGGTTGTTGACTTACGCCTTCATGACCGACGATTTCTCGGTGGCCTATGTGGCCAATAACAGCAATAGCCTGTTGCCCTGGTACTACAAATTCAGCGCTGTTTGGGGCGGCCATGAAGGGTCTTTGCTGCTGTGGATACTGATGCTTGCCGGCTGGACTCTTGCCGTTGCGGTTTTCAGCCGTCGGCTGCCTCCGGTGATGGTGGCGCAGGTGCTGTCGATCATGGGGATGATCACGATCGGTTTTCTGCTGTTCACCATTCTGACCTCCAATCCTTTCGACCGGATACTGCCCAATGTTCCCGCAGACGGTGCTGATCTTAACCCGCTGTTGCAGGATTTCGGGCTGATTATTCATCCGCCCATGCTCTACATGGGTTATGTCGGATTTTCTGTTGCCTTCGCCTTTGCCATTGCGGCGCTGATTAATGGCCGGCTGGACGCTGCCTGGGCTCGTTGGTCCCGCCCCTGGACCACGGTGGCCTGGTCATTTCTGTCCCTGGGAATCGCGCTCGGCAGCTGGTGGGCCTACTACGAGCTGGGCTGGGGCGGCTGGTGGTTCTGGGACCCGGTGGAGAACGCTTCCCTGTTGCCCTGGCTTTCGGGCACGGCGCTGATTCACAGCCTGGCGGTGACGGAAAAACGCGGCGTATTCAAAAGCTGGACCGTGTTGCTGGCCATAGTTACCTTTGCGCTGAGCCTGTTGGGCACTTTCCTGGTCCGCTCTGGGGTGCTTACTTCTGTGCATTCCTTTGCATCGGACCCGGAGCGTGGCGTGTTCCTGCTGGCGTTGCTGGGCATCACTATCGTGTCGAGCCTTACTCTTTACGCTTTCCGTGCACCGGTGGTGCATGTCCGGGCTCGCTACGCTGGGCTTTCCAGAGAGGTCTTCCTGCTTCTGAACAATGTGTTGCTGGTGGCAGCCACGCTGCTGGTGCTGCTTGGCACACTTTACCCGCTGGTGCTTGATTACCTGGACATGGGTCGCGTATCGATTGGCGAGCCCTTCTTCAGCCTGACCTTCAGCCCGCTGGCCATTGCCGCCGGTCTGATGATGGGCGCCGGTATTTTCTCCCGCTGGAAGAAAACCGATGGCGGTTGGCTCGGACGCAAGCTGCTCTGGCCGCTGGCGGTCAGCATGCTGATTACCGCGATGGTGCTGGTGGGTTACGGTGAGTTTCGACCCTGGGCCTTTGCCGGTATCTTTGCGGCTTCCTGGGTGGCGGTGGCAACCTTTTGGGACCTGTGGGATAAATCCGCGTCCCGTAAGGGCCGGCTGCACGGGCTTACCCGTCAGTCCCGCAGTTATTACGGCATGGTGTTGGGTCATCTGGGTATGGCGATCGTCATGGCCGGCGCGACCGTTGCGTCCAACTACGGCATTGAGCGGGATGTAAGGATGTCCCCCGGTGATGAGACCAGCCTGGGGGACTACCGGGTGGCCTTTACGGAAACGGGCAACCGTCGAGGGGCTAATTTCACGGCCGAATATGGTCGTTTTGAAATCCGCGACAGCAACGGTGAACTGGTGTCCGTCCAGCTGCCGGAAAAGCGTCAGTATCTGGTCCAGCGAAGCGTCATGACCGAAGCCGGCATCGACGCCGGCCTGTTCCGGGATATCTTTATTGCCGTGGGCGAGCAGGTGGCTGATGATGCCTGGGCCATCCGGCTGCAGTACAAACCGCTGGTGCGCTGGCTCTGGCTTGGCGCCATATTCATGGCGGTGGGCGGTTTCCTGGCCATTTCCGATCGTCGCTACCGGGTGAGCGACAAGTCCCGGGCCCCGGCAGCCAGCCAGGCATCCGTCGAGCCGTCCACCACGTCCGGAAAAGCGGCTGGAGCCACTTCATGAAACGGGTTCTGATGTTTCTGCCTGTCGTGCTTGTGGTGGTTCTGGGTGTTGTTCTGTTTGCCGGTATCGGCAAAGACCCCAATCGGCTGGAATCGGCCCTGCTTGGCAAGCCGGTTCCCCCGTTCAGCCTCGCCAGTCTTCGCGACGCCGATCAGACCCTTGGGCCGGACGTTTTCCGTGGCCAGGTGTCACTGCTTAACGTCTGGGGCACCTGGTGCCCCGCCTGTCGGGACGAGCACGACGATCTGCTGTGGCTGGCCCGGCAAAAGGGCGTTCGCATTGTCGGCCTCAACTACAAGGACAACCGGGACGACGCGCTTAAATGGCTTAGCACCCTGGGTGATCCCTATGCGCTCAATATCTTTGATCCCCGCGGCACTCTCGGGTTCGACCTGGGGGTGTATGGTGCGCCGGAAACCTACTTCATCGACCCCGAAGGCATTATCCGTTATCGCCATGTTGGCGTGGTGAACCAGAAAGTCTGGGATGAGAAGTTCCAGCCATTGATGGAAGAATACGGGGAAAGCGGATCATGATGCCGACGGTAAGAGCCTGCCTGATGATGGTTCTGGTGCTGTCGTCTGCGATGGCGGCGGCTCAGTCCCGGGATGTCTATCAGTTCGACACCGAAAGGATGGAGCAGCGTTTCCAGACCCTGACGGCCGAACTGCGTTGCCCCAAGTGCCAGAACCAGAACATCGCTGACTCCAACGCGCCGATTTCCGAAGACATGCGCAATGAGGTCTATCGGATGATGCGCAACGGTGCCAGCGACCGGGAAATTACCGAGGCGCTGGTTGCGCGTTTCGGCGAGTTCGTAAGATATAAGCCGGAAGTGAATCAACGCACCATCCTGCTCTGGGTCAGCCCAGCGTTGATGGTGACGATCGGTCTGCTGGTTGTGGTGTTCACGGTCAGGCGTTCCGGGCGCAAGACTGCCAACGACGACGTGCTGACCGATGAAGAACGGGCCCGGGCTGCCAGATTACTGAATGACCGCGACGAAAACGGTTCCTCATCCTGACGTTTAACCATTGACTGACTGATTTATGACACAGACCTTTTGGCTAACCGCCAGCGTGCTCATCGTGCTGGCCCTCTGTTTTATTGTGGCCCCGCTGGTTTTTCACCGTTCCGGACGCCGTGCCGCTCTGGACCTGAGAAACCAGAATCTGCTGGCTTACCGCAGCCGTCTTGACGAGCTTGACCGGGAACTGGAAGCAGGCGCGCTGGATCAGGAAAGTTACCAGCAGCTTCGGGACGAACTGGCCGCCAGCCTGCTGGACGATGTGCCTGACGCCGACCGTGGGGTTCTGGAGTCGCCGGCCATGATCAAGGGCGGAAGAAGTGCGCTGCTTGTTGTGCTTGGCTGCGTTATCGCCATTCCCGCAGCGTCGGTATTCTTTTATGAGCGCTGGGGCGCGATGGATCAGGTTGAGCAGTTTCTGGCGATGCAGGAAATGGCCACTATCGAGGGTGACCGGCGCAGCCAGATGCAGGGGCTGGCGCAGCAATTGCGGGAGAAGCTGGAGGCCAGTCCGGATAACGTCGAAGGATGGGGAATGCTCGGCCGGACCTATATGAATCTCCAGCAGTACGAAGACGCGGCCTGGGCTTTTGAACAGCTGGCCGGCAACATCGACAATGATCCCCGGCGTAAAGCCACGGCCTGGGGGTTGTCGGCCCAGGCGCTCTTCTTCCTGAATGAGGGAGATCTGGCCGGTGGCGTGTCACAGGCGATTGAAAAGGCCCGGGCGCTGAATCCGGATGAAGTGAATTCACTGGGGCTGCTGGGGATTTCTGCGTTCAGCCAGCAGAATTTCGAGAAAGCCCTTCAGTACTGGGAGCGAATTGTGGAAGTGGCGCCTGACCACCCGCAGCTTGCGGCTATCAGGGACGGCATTGATCAGGCTTATCAGCGTCTTGGCAAGGAGCCACCGGCGGCATCCGGGGATGACCCGGCAAGCTCGGCGGGCGTAACGGTCAGAGTGGAGCTTGATCCGGCGTTCGAGAATGCGGTTGCCGACGATACGCCACTGTTCCTGTTTGCCCGATCGGCAGACCAGGCCGGCGGGCCGCCTCTTGCGGTGGCGCGGCTGACCGCAGGGCAGTTGCCTGCAGTCGTTCGCCTCGACGACCGCAACGCCATGTCGCCTCAGGCCAGTATTTCAGGGGCTGAGGCGGTGCGGGTTCAGGCCCGGCTCTCGCCATCGGGCAATGCCATGCCCCGGCCCGGCGACTGGCAGGGGCAGGTGGCAGACCCGATTCCGGTGACGGCTAATGAATCCGCTCCGGTGACTCTGGTGATCGATACCCAGCTGACGAACTGACCGGCTTAACCCGCGTTCAGTTCATCAGGGTAGAGCGCCGGCAGTGGATTACGGGCGGCCGGTCCGGTTTTCATTTGTTGTCGGCAGTCTGTCAGGGCGGTGACCAATGGTTCGCTGTGCCACTGTTCGGCGTCTGCTCCATTCTGGCTGAAGGTTATGGCCTGCAGCCGCCTCATCTCACGTTCCACCTGCTCGCTGCCCAGCAATTGATACACCTCTTCCAGACTGACGACGGTGCGCTCCGGATAGCAATGCTGGACCCAGCGCACCAGATGCCCCGAGGTTTCCGGTGCGCCGGCCCTGGCTGATTCCCACAGCACCCTGAAAAGGGCTTTTTCGGACTCGTCACCTGCTCTGGCTGCGGGATCGGCGGGCGTGCTGGTTTGCCTTGAACGCCACCACCAGATCAGTGCCGTCGCTATCCAGCCCGTCAGCAGGATCAGTGCGAGGACCTTCCAGGTCCAGGCAGCGTCGGAGGCTGCTCCGGTTTCAGGCATGGTTTGCGGATCGGTTGTGGAGTCGCCGGCTGCTTCGTTTTCCGCAGGCTCCGGTGCGGGTTCCGGCGGGCTCGCTGCCTGACCGGCGACCGGCTGGACGGTAAATCGGTGGGCCGGAATGACGGCCATCTTCTGGGTGTCTGTTTTGGTATCCCACCAGGGAATGCGAATTTCCGGAAGTGTGACTTCGCCTGTTTTGACCGGTACCAGGGCGACGGTCTGCTCCAGCTCGGCGGTCAGACCTTCCTCGGTGGGAACTGTTGTACGCTCGGGGGTTTCTGGGTAGGCCCGGATTCCCTCCGGCGTTTCATTGCTGAAAGGCGGCAGGGCGGCGGCCGGCAGGCCCTCGGCGCTGAGGGTCAGGGTGCGCGAGAGGTTCTGTCCCGCGTCAATGACCCGTTCATTGGTCAGGCCGGATTCGGACAGCGTGAGTCGGGTGGCCGGTAGCCAGGTCTCGCCGGTGAAGCTGTCCGGAATATCTTCAACCGGTACCGGGAAAAGCTCTTTGCTGTCACGAAGGAATCTGAGACGCCCTGCGGCGTCCCTGGTCTGCCCCTCAAAGCGGATGGCCGGTATGTTCAGCTCCCCCGGTTGCTGGGGGAAGATGGCGTAGCGGCGCTCGACAACCCTGTAGCGCACGCCATCGCGATAGCGGTTGTATTCGGTCTGCTTACCGAGGGTTTCGATGATGGCATCCGGGTGCGAGGGTTCCGACAGTTCGCCGCGAACCATGCTGCCATTGAAAAAGAGTTTGACTGTCAGCACCAGCTCTTCCTGTACGTAAACGCTGGCTTTGTTGGTGGATAGCTCGATAAAGCTGTCGCGCGCGCTGTTGGCCTGATCCGGTGGCGTGCCATCCACCACTTCAATGGTGACCGGCTTGGACTCGGCGCCCCGGAACTCCAGTGGAGGAATGGTCAGTTTGCCGGTCTGGCGGGGGGCAAGCTGGTAGGTCCAGGTGACTTCTCCCACCATGTCGCCGTTTACGGTGCGAATGGAATAGCGCTGGTTCTGGCCGAGGATATTGAAATCCCCCTCGACCTTTTCAATATCCGGCTGGGGCAGGCTGGAGGCATCGAAATCAAACAGATTACTGAGGTTCAGGTCGATCTCCATGCTGCCCTTGACGGTCAGGGTAAGCACCTCGCCCTCATAGAGCCGCTTTCGGTCCGGGTCTACCGACAGGGAGGCGGCACTGGCGCTGTTGAGCACTGCCCAGAGAATCGGGATCAGAACAAACGGAAAAACCAGCCGGTTTACCATGGTGTGTCGCCCTCGTCGGTTGGTGTGTTCCTTTGCTGATACTGCTGAAGAAATTTTCGCCGCAGCAGGCCACCGGGGTCGTCGGGAATACGCCTAAGCCACTGTTCCTGTCCCTGGCTCAGGGGTGCTGTCTCGAGTTCAGCCGGCGCCTCGGCCGCTGACTGCTGACCGTCCTGCTCCCGGGCATCGCTGCCGGCTGATGGCGGTTGCTGATCTTCCTGTCCGGAGGCCTCGTCCTCTGCAGATTGCTGACCGTCGCTTTCATTTTGTTGCTGGCCTGAGGGTTGTTCGCTCTGATCCTGTCCGGGCTGGCTCTGTCCGTCCGACTGGTTGTCAGAGTCCTGCTGATTCCCGTCTTGCTGCTGGCCAGAAGGATCGCCGGATTTATCCCCTTTTTCACCGGACTGGTTCTGCTGTTGTTGCTGTTGTTCTAGCAGCTGTTCAACCAGGTTCCGGTTGAAGCGGGCATCCTCATGTTCGGGCTGTTGTTCAAGCACTCTGTCATAGGCTTTCAGGGCTTCTTCCAGCTTGCCGGCCCGGGCCAGTGCGTTTGCCCGGTTATAGAGGGCATCCCGGGCGTCGCCATTGGCAAAGGCTTCGGCAGCGCGGTCGTAATCACCGGAACGATAGAGCGCACTGCCGCGCAGATCCGGGTCTTCAAGGTCGCGGGCCGCCTGTTCCGGATCTTTGCGGATCATTTCCGGGGCTCGCTGGTCTTCCCGCAGCCACAGTTGCTCCCACGACTGGGCCTGGGCGGGCCTGGGTATCAGCGGCAACAGGGTGAACAGCACCAGAATCATGGCCCCGCGACGCCAGCCCAGCAGCGCCAGGGGAATGACAAGCCACAGCAGCCAGTAGCCGTCGTCCTGCCAGCGATTGACGGTAAGTTCCTGTTCGCTCTCGCGCCAGTCCTCCGCGTCTTCCGATCGCAGCTCCAGTGCTCTGATGTCGGCGTTGTTGATGGTTAGCGTGTGGCTGCGGCCACTGCCTGCGTCAGCCATCTCCTGCATGGATGCCGGGTCGGCCCGGGCAATAACCACATCGCCCTGGTCACGGATGAACCCACGATCCGCCAGCGGGATGGGGCCTCCCTCTGTGGTACCCACCACCAGGGTACTCAGGGTGTAGGGGCTGTCGGCCAGCAGGGTACGGATGTCATCCTGATAGCGTTCGGCTACATCGTCAGCAACCAGCAGCAAACGGCCCTTGCCGGGGGCGCCCTGTTGCAACAGCTCGAGCCCGCTGCTGACGCCCAGGTCAGCGCGGTTGCCGGTCGCCGGCATGATCACCGGGTTCAGTGCACCCAGCATGCCTTCGATGGTCTGGCGGTCGTCGGTCAGGGGGGTAACCACATGGGCATCGCCGGCGTAGACCACCAGCGCTGTCAGGCTTCCTTCCCGGGCTTCAAGAATGTCGCGGATCTTGCGTTTGGCAACCGTCAGGCGGTCCGGTTCCTGGTCGGTTGCCAGCATCGACAGGGACAGATCCAGTACGATCACCAGGCTGTCGTCCTGTTGCTGCAACGGCGTCGGAGCCTGGCGCCAGGACGGCCCCGCGAGGGCGATTGCCAGCAGGGTAATGGCGGCTACCAACGGAGCCGTTGGCGAGCGTGCCCCGGCCCCCTGGCTTCCCGATGAGCGGATAAGCGGTGTCAGTAACTGTGGCGGAATGATGCGGCTCCAGCCGCTATCGCTGTTGCGGAACTTCCGCAGTACCAGGGGAAGCACCAGCGCGGCAATCAGAAGCAGTAGCCAGAGCGGACGAACGAAATGGAAATCAGCCATGCTCCCCCCTGCGGTTCTCAATGGCGTTGGCCCTGGTCATAATGAGCGCCCGGCCGGCTTGGAGAATCAGCCAGATCAGAACGGCCAGGCCCGCCGGCCAGAAGTAGAGTTCGGTGACCGGGCGATAGCGCTTGCCCTCAAGCTCGATGGGCTCAAGCTGGTTGATGCTTTCATAGATCATTTCCAGTTCCGGCAGGCTGCGGGCCCGGAAGTACTGGCCGCCGGTCTGCTGGGCCATGCGTTTAAGCAGGCCTTCGTCCAGGTCCCGGGATGGATTGACCCGACGTGAGCCCAGCAGGCCGCGCTGTACCATGGATTCTGCGCCAATGCCGATAGTGTAGATCCGCACGCCGGCGGCTTTGGCGATTTCGGCCGCCTTGTCCGGAGGAATCTCGCCGGCGGTGTTGGCGCCGTCTGTCAGCAGAATGACGACCCGCTGATCCTGGGGCCGGTTGCGCAACCGCTTGACGGCCAGGCCAATGGCATCGCCGATGGCGGTGGCACGGCCGGCCATGCCGATGCCGGCTTCATCCAGCAGGGTCTGTACCGTGCCCAGATCAAAGGTCAGCGGTGCCTGTATATAGGGCTGGGTGCCGAACAGTAACAAGCCAAGCCGGTCCCCCTTGCGGCGCTCGATAAAGTCGTCCAGCACCACCTTCACCGCCTGCAGACGGTTGATGCTCCGCCCCTGAATGACCATGTCCTGTTCGTCCATGCTGGGGGAGATATCCACTGCCAACAGCAGGTCCCGACCGCTGACCGGTAGCTGAACCTGCTCGCCCACGTATTGCGGACGCGCCAGGGCGACGATCAGCAGCGCCCAGACAGTGAGTAGCAACAGGGTCTGAAGCAGAGAGGTGCGGTTGCCGCTGCGGCTGACCCCCGGCAGATCCGACAGCCAGTGGCCGGTGGGCAGTATCGGCGCCTCCACCGGCTGGGCGCGGCGTTTGCGGGCACGCAACAGCAGTGGCAGGGCGATCAGCAGCAGCAACCATGGGTAGGCGAAACTCAGCATTTTTTCCCTCCCATCCAGAGCCGCGCGAAACGGATGGCGTCATCGGGAGAGCAATCCGGCGTCGCCTGATAGCAGCTTTGCACCATGGCCGTGACCGTCGGCCGTGAGGCAATGCGGTCCTTAGGGCTGGTTTCCAGCAGAAAGTCGATCCACTCGGCGCCCGATAGTGCCTCCGGGTGCCGGTTTGGATAGCGGGCCATGGCGGACTGTTTCAGCAGCCCGTTAAGCTCACTGAACCATTTCGCCGTAACCGCGGCGCGATTGGCAAGACGGTCCAGATCGCGGTTGGCGATCCGGTACCAGGCATTTTTCTGGCGACGACGGCGAGCCCACAGGGCGAGGGCAAACACCAGGGCGATAATAACCAGCAACAGCACCCACCAGCCCGGCGCCGGTGGCCAGAAACCGCCGGGCTCGGGAATATGGATGTCTCTGAGTTTGCTCAGCGGGTCCTGTTCCATTGCTATTCCACAAATTTGTCGTTAGCCAATGTGTCCTCGTGGGCCTAGCAGAGCCTGCAGTGCCACCGCGGGTTCGTCGCCGGTCATGACCGTGGCCGGTCTTACGCCGGCGGTGCGAAAGCACTCCGTCAGCTGCGCGTTGTGCCGGCCAACCTTTTCGGCATAGGCGCGCTGGAACCGGGGGTTGCTGCCGTCAAACCAGACCGGTCCGTCTTCCCCGGCGATGGCAAAGCGTCCGGATTCTGGCAGCTTCTCTTCCAGCGGGTCCATCACGCGCAGTGCACTGACCGAGTTGTGGCCTGCCAACGAACCCAGAAGCCGTGAGGTATCGTTGCTGATATGCATGAAATCGCTGATGACGAAGATCCGGCTGCCGGTATGGGCGACCCTTCTGGCCTCGCTCAGAGCTGTATCCAGGTTGGCCGCCGGGGCATCGGACGGTCGTTCCGTGGCTTGCTGGCTGCCGATGCGTTGCAGGCTGGCCAGGGTGTCCAGAAAACGCAGCACCGACTTCTTGCGCCTTGCCGGCCGCTGGACCGTCAGGGTATTGCCATCAAAGACAATGCCGCCAACCTGGTCGCCGGACCATAGCCCGAGCCAGGCCAGGATGCCGGCCAGTTGCGCACAGCGCACCTGTTTATAGGCGCCGGTGCTGGCAAAAAACAGCGAGGGCCCCAGATCGCAGAGCAGCAACACCGGGCGCTCCCGTTCCTCTTCATACAGTTTGGTATGGGGCGACTGCCGGCGGGCGGTGACCCGCCAGTCAATGCTGCGGATATCGTCCCCCGGCTGGTACTGGCGTACCTCGGCGAAGGCCATGCCGCGGCCCCGGCGGGGGGATCGCTGCAGCCCGGCCTGCCGGGAACGTACCGGCTTGGCCGCAGGCAGTTTCAGTGCCCGGGCGTCGGCCTGCAGTCGGATCAGTTGCGGCAGCGCAATGTGGGTGACCGGCGGAGCGAGTGTCATGGTCGCGTCCGTCAGGCGGTTACCGGTACGTGGGCAATCAGGCGCCGGATAATGGCGTCTGCGGTCATGCCCTCGGCTTCCGCTTCAAAGGTCAGGAGAATCCGGTGCCTGAGTACATCAAAGGCAACGGTACGGATATCGTCGGGGCTGACGTAGTCACGGCCGTCCAGCCAGGCATAGGCGCGTGCGCAGCGGTCAAGGGCGATGGTACCGCGGGGGCTGGCCCCGAAGGCCGTCCATCGGGCAAGTTCGGGATCAACAGACGCTGGTGCCCGTGTCGCCAGGACCAGAGCCAGCAGGTACTGTTCGACCGGCTCGGACATGTAGATGTCCGCCACTTCATTGCGGGCCTCGAACACCTGGTTGGCCGACACTTTTACCTGGGCGGCGATCTGCCCGCGACGGAAATCGTTCCGGGCCAGGTGCAGAATCGCTTTTTCCGACGCGGCTGAGGGATAGTCAATCACCACATGCATCAGGAAGCGGTCAAGCTGGGCTTCCGGCAGGGGATAGGTGCCCTCCTGCTCGATCGGGTTCTGGGTTGCCATGACCATAAACAGGCGATCCAGCGGAAAGGTGCGCATGCCAACACTGACCTGACGTTCGCCCATGGCCTCCAGCAATGCTGACTGAACCTTGGCTGGGGCGCGGTTGATTTCGTCTGCCAGCACCAGGTTGTGGAAGATCGGCCCGCGCTGGAATTCGAACTGCCCGGTTTCGGCCCGGTAGATTTCACTGCCCGTGACGTCCGAGGGCAGCAGGTCCGGAGTGAACTGGATGCGGTGGAAATCGCCTTCCAGATGATCCGCCAGGGCTTTTATCGCGGTGGTTTTGGCAAGGCCCGGTGCGCCTTCCACAAGCAGGTGGCCATCGGCCAGGAGGGCGATCAGCAATCGGTCAACGAGTTTTTCCTGGCCGATTATCCTTTTCGCTAACTGAGTTCTCAGGTCGCTGAACGTATCCTGTAACGCCATGGGTGATGTTCACTCCGGTGCAGAGACTGTTTTCGTAGGTAGATGCCGCAGTTTTCGCATCTGGCCAGCAAAAATCAAGGGTTTGACTATCCTTAGGTGACAGTTCGTCGATTACGTTTATTTCACACTGCCAGAGGTTGACTATGAATGCGCTGACAATCGCCAGCAAGGAACAGTTTTTCCAACAGCTGGACGAGGCATTCGCAGAAAAAATTGCGAAGACAGAAGCGAAAAAAATTACCGAGTTCGCCAAGCAGCATTTCGCCCACACACCTCTTGAAGAATTGGCCAGTCGACGATTCTCCGACACCTACGGCGGTATTCTTTCCGGCTGGCAGTTTCTGCAGAAGCGGGAAAAATACGAGTCGCCCGTGTCGGTCTTTAACCCTGATCTGGAAAGTGACGGATGGCAGTCGACCCATACCGTGATCTTTATCCTGCATCCGAATATACCGTTTATCATCGACTCCCTGCGCATTGCCATTAACCAGCGGGAGATCGGAACCCACTCGATACAGCATTCCATCCTGCAGGTGCAGCGGGATGAGCAGGGCAAGTTGCTCAAGGTCTATCCGCCCAAAAAGAAGGTTGAGAACACCGAGCACGAGGCCTTTATTGTGCTCGAGATTGATCGCCACAGCAGCCAGGACGATCTTCACAATCTCGAGGAGATGATCCAGACCATTCTTCATGAAGTGCGTATCGCCGTGCACGATTTTCCGATCGTGACCGAGAAGGTCAACGAGATCAGCAAAGAGCTGGACGGTATCGCGGCTAAAATCGACGATGAGTACAAGCAGGAAGCCAAGGCGTTCCTGGAATGGCTGGTCAAGGATCATTTCACCTTTCTTGGTTACGACGAATACGACTTCGTCAAAGACAAGAAGGGCCTGGTGGTTCGGCGGGTGGAAAACTCCGAGCTGGGTATTCTGCGGGTCAACAACGAGCGGCCGGATATGGTGCGTCTGAACGAGCTGCCCCAGCGCACCCGCCATGAGATGACCCGCACAGACGATATTTTCATTTTTGCAAAATCCGCCCAGCGCGCCCGCGTCCACCGTCCGGCCTACCCGGATTACATCGCGGTGAAAAAGTTCGACAGCAAGGGGGAGGTTGTTGGCGAGAGGCGGTTCCTCGGCCTTTACACCTCACGGGTCTATAACGAGCGTCCGGACGAGATCCCGCTGCTGCGGCGCAAATTCCAGACCGTGATGCGCCGCTCCGGCTTCATGCGGGACGACTATGCGGGCAAAGAGCTTGACCAGATTCTGACGGTCTACCCCCGGGATGAACTGTTCGAGATCGAGCCGTCGGATCTGTTGTCGGTGGCCAAGAACATTCTATATATCCAGGAACGTCGTCGCATCGAACTGTTCATGCGCGAGGACGTCTACGGGCAGTTTGTCACCTGTCTGGCGTTCTTTCCGCGGGATATCTACAACACCGAGCTCCGGCTTAAAGTGGAGCAGGTTCTAGTGGATGCACTGGACGCGGAGGACATCGAGTTTGTCACGCATTTCTCCGAGTCGGTTCTGGCGCGGGTGCAGTTCACCATTCGTGTGCCCCAGGTCGAGAACCGTCAGATCCCCTTCCAGGAGATACGGGAGAAGGTCATCGCCTTGGCGCAGTCTTGGCGTGACGGGCTGCTGGAATCCCTGAACGAGTCCTATGGCGAAGAGCAGGGCAACGAGCTCTATCGGCTCTACGCCTCGGCTTTCCCATCCAGTTACAAGGACATGTTCTCACCCCGGCGTGCGGCCATTGACGTGGACCACATTGCCCAGGCGACCAGAGAAAAACGCCTTACCATGAGCTTCTACCGGGCTCTGGAAGAGGATGAAAGCACGCTTCACTTCAAGCTGTTTTTCCCGGACGAAACTCTCCCGCTTTCGGATGTTATGCCCATTTTCGACAACCTGGGTTTCCGGGTCATTGGCGAGCATCCGTTCGAGGTGAATGATCGCAACGGCAAGGTCGTGTGGATTCACGACTTCACGCTTCAGACCACCGGCGGAACGGTTGTCGATATTCACCGTATCCGCCCGATCTTCGAGGATCTGTTCAGCCGGGTCTGGTACGGCGACGCCGAAAACGATGCCTTTAACCGCCTGCTGCTGTCCTCCTACATGAGCTGGCGCGAGATTGCGCTGTTGCGCACCTTTGCCCGTTACATGCGCCAGATCCGCGTGTCCAATAGTCAGACGTTCATTTCCAACACCCTGGTTCATCATGTGGATCTGGCCCGCCTGCTGCTGGAGTTTTTCGAGGTTCGCTTCAACCCGGAGCGGTACCAGAGCCCGGGTAAGAGCAAGGCAGCGCAGCAGAAGCTGGAAATCGAGTTCAACGCCGGGCTTGATGAGGTGGAAAACCTCAGTGAAGATCGGGTTCTGCGGCTGTTTATCGAGTTGATGCAGGCAACCCTGCGCACCAACTACTATCAGCCCGACGCTGACGGCGGCAACAAACCTTATATCAGCGTGAAATTCGATCCTCACCAGATTCCGGACGTGCCGCTGCCATTGCCCATGTTCGAGATCTTTGTCTATTCACCGCGGGTGGAGGGCGTTCACCTGCGGGGCGGCAAGGTTGCCCGTGGTGGCCTGCGCTGGTCGGACCGGTTTGAGGACTATCGCACTGAAATACTGGGGCTGGTAAAGGCCCAGCAGGTAAAAAATGCGGTGATCGTGCCGGTTGGTGCCAAGGGCGGCTTTGTGGCCAAGCGGTTGCCGGACATGTCGGATCGCGAGGCCTTCCAGGCTGAGGGTATAGAGGCCTACAAAACCTTCATCCGGGGCCTGCTGGATATAACTGATAATCTCGTCGATGGTGGTATCAAGCCGCCGGAATCAGTGATTCGCCACGATGAGGACGATCATTACCTGGTGGTTGCCGCAGACAAGGGCACGGCCACCTTTTCGGATATCGCCAATGGGCTGGCCGCTGAATACGGGTTCTGGATGGGAGATGCCTTCGCGTCCGGCGGTAGCAACGGGTATGACCACAAGAAGATGGGCATCACCGCCCGGGGTGCCTGGGTCTCGGTGGAGCGTCACTTCCGGGAGATGGGTATCAATCCAGCGCTGGATGAGTTTACCGCCATTGGTATCGGTGACATGGCTGGCGACGTATTCGGCAATGGTCTGCTGTCTTCCGAGAAAACCAAACTGGTGGCCGCATTCAACCATATGCACATTTTTGTGGATCCTTCGCCGGATCCGGAGAAAAGCTACAAGGAACGCAAGCGCCTGTTTGAGCTGCCTCGCTCATCCTGGACCGACTACGACACAAAGCTGATTTCCAAGGGCGGCGGCGTGTTCAACCGCAGTGCCAAATCCATTCCGGTCAGCCCGGAAATGAAAAAACTGCTGGGTATCAAGTCGGACCGCGTGCCACCGAACATGCTGATCAGCCACATTCTTAAATCCCAGGTGGATCTGCTGTGGTTTGGTGGCATTGGCACTTACGTCAAGGCGAAAACCGAGAGTCACAGCGACGTGGGGGACAAGGCCAACGATGCCCTGCGGGTCGATGGCAGCGAACTGCGCTGCAAGATTGTTGGCGAGGGGGGTAACCTGGGCATGACCCAGCTTGGCCGCATCGAATTTGCCCTGCGCGGCGGTCGTCTGAACACCGACTTCATCGATAACTCCGGCGGTGTCGACTGTTCTGACCACGAAGTGAACATGAAGATCCTGCTCAACCAGGCCGTGGCCATGGGCGACCTGACGGAAAAGCAGCGCAATCAGATGCTGGAGGAAATGACCGACGACGTTGCTGCCCTGGTGCTGAAAAACAACTATCGCCAGGTCCAGGCCATCAGTATTGCCAGTGTTGGTGCGGCCACCCGGCTGGAGGAATACCGGCGGCTGATGAACACCATGGAAAGCGAGGGCAAACTGAATCGCAGCCTGGAGTTCCTGCCGGACGACGAGACCCTGACCGAGCGCAAGCTCGACAAGAAAGGCCTGACCCGGCCCGAGCTCTCTGTGCTGATTTCCTACGTCAAAGGCGACCTCAAACAGACGTTGATCAACAGTTCATTGCCGGACGATCCGCTGTTGGCCGGCGAGATGTACAAGGTGTTTCCCCAGGATCTGACCCGGAAATTTTCAAAAGAGCTGGGCGAACACCAGCTGCGCCGGGAGATCATCGCCACCCAGATCGCCAACGACATGGTCAACCACATGGGGATTACCTTTGTGGAGCGGCTGAAGCAGTCCACCGGTGCTGATGCGGCATCCGTGGCATTAGCCTGGATTATTGCCCGTGACGTGTTCCGGCTGGATACCTGGTGGGACAAGATCGAGTACCTTGATTACTTTATTCCCGCGAAGCTTCAGATCGAATTGATGAATGATCTGAGTCGCCTGATTCGCCGTGCCGTGCGCTGGCTTCTGCGTAACCGTCGGGCGGAACTGAGTATTCAGAGCCATATGGAGCGGTTTGCTGACAATGTCTGGATGATTACCTCCGATCTGCCAGAGTACCTGGGCGAGCATGCCCGGGACGAGTGGAAACGCCGTCATGATGAACTGGTTGCCGAAGGGCTGCCTGAGGAACTGGCGTCAGTGGCTTCCGGAACCAACTATCTCTATTCATCGCTCGGCATTATCGAGGCCCACGAAGCCACCGGCATGCCGCTGAAAACCGTGGCCAATCTCTACTATGACCTAGGCGACAAGCTCGATCTGAACTGGTTTGCCCGGGCTATTGCCAACCTGGTTCCCGCTTCGCACTGGCAAGCCCTTGCGCGGGAAAGCTTCCGTGAGGATCTGGATTGGCAGCAGCGGGCCCTGACGACCGGGGTGCTGCGGATTGCGGGCAAGCCGGATGACGTTGGTGTGTGTGTCGACGGCTGGATGAAGCGCCACGAATCGCTAGTTCATCGCTGGAAAACCATGCTGGCCGAGCTCAAGGGTGTGCGGGAACCAGAGTATGCCATGTTCTCGGTGGCCCTGAGGGAGCTGCTGGATCTGGCCCAGACCACGATGCATACCCAGCTTGAAGAACTGGTTGGTGAGGTCCAGTGAGCGTTGCGTTGAGGCATCAATTGCCGTTCAATGCGACGGGTAAACGGTAAAAGAGGAGCGTTCAATGGGGCAGCTGGATTCGTTGCTGGAGAAAAACAGGGCCTGGGCGAACGGGATCAAAAAAGAGGATCCGGAGTTTTTCCAGCGGCTTTCGAGCCAGCAGGCGCCGGAATATCTGTGGATCGGGTGTGCGGACAGTCGTGTCCCGGCGAACCAGATTGTTGATCTGATGCCGGGCGAGCTCTTTGTTCACCGTAATGTCGCCAACGTCGTGGTGCACACGGACTTCAACTGTCTGTCGGTGCTTCAGTTTGCCGTGGACGTGTTGAAAGTTAAGCATGTTCTGGTTGTCGGCCACTACGGCTGTGGCGGCGTCAAAGCGGCGCTTCACAACGAAGGTTTTGGCCTGATTGCCAACTGGCTTCGCCACGTGCAGGACGTCCGGGACAAATACCAGGACGTTCTGGACGGTATTAGCGAAGAGCAGGACCAAGTGGACCGGCTATGTGAACTGAATGTGGTGGAGCAGGTGTCTCATGTGTGCCAGAACAACATCGTGCAGGAGGCCTGGCGAAGAGGCCAGTCGCTGAGGGTTCACGGTTTTGTCTATGACCTGAGGGATGGTCTATTGCGGGATATGGGGCTTCATATCGGCTCTGACAGCGAAAAAGACGCAATCAAGCAGAGCAGTGTTGACGATCTGGTTCTGCGGCCGGTACGTTCCGGGCGTCAAAAATAGCGACATGTACACTGTCAAATTGTGTCAAAAATTCGTGATCAGTGTCACTTGATGACCCTCGGCGTCATCACAGTTAGTGGCTCTTCCGGTTGTTACACTGTTGATGTAGCAACTGAGGAGAATGATCATGCGAGAGATGATGCAGAAAGCACTGAGTGCACTCAATGGTCGCAAAGAGACAAAAGTGACGGAGCGGGACCGCCGTTCAGCTGCAGCTCAGTCCTCCTCCCCCTCGTCTGAAGACTGGGGAATGTCTCCCGAGGACGCCCTGAAAGCCAGCATGGTCTCCGGGTACAAATAAAGCCTTTTCGCAGGCAGGCTTCATCCCTGTCCCCAACGCCTTCAGGTCCGGTTCCGTTCCGGGCGTGTTACCTATAAAGTACTCCGCGGATCATTTGGGGAAAGCCTGCTTTCCCGGCCGGTTTTTTGAGGAGTGCTGCCATTCATGTCCGTGTTGCCCAATTCCCACCAGGCGTTGCTTAAAAATCTTGATCGATTGTCAGGGCGTACTACTTTTCTCGGGCTGACCAGCCCTGCGCTTCTGGACCAGGTCGATGTGGATGGCCTGGTGATGACGGACAATGCCGGCACCTACGATCTACTGTCTGCCTGCGAGTCCTGCACCCCCGCTTTTGGTTACGACGACCCGGCGCTTGTTCACGCTAGCGCAGACACCGTTGTTGTGTTTTTGCCGAAATCGCGGACCGAGCTGTCCCTTCGATTGGCGCTGGCCCAGTGGCTGGTGGCGCAAGGCGGCCGGGTAATACTGGTCGGGGAGAAGAAAGAGGGCATTGCCGGCGCTGTCCGCCAGCTTCAGCAGCAATTGCCCCGGTCGGAAAAAATCGACAGTGTTCGTCACTGTCAGGTGTGGCAGGCGAAGTCAGTAACGACATCAGAGGCGTTCCGTCTGGCGGACTGGCTGCAGTGGCACCGGGTGGAAAGGCAGGGCATCGCCCTTGAAGTGGCAGGCCTGCCGGGTATCTTCAGTGAAGGCGAGCTGGACGCGGGAACGGCCATTTTGCTGGATACTCTGGCCGAGAAACCGCTGATGCAGGGGAGGGTTCTCGATTTTGCCTGTGGCTCAGGGGTGATTGGCGCCTGGTGGCAGCGTTTCCAGGCTGAAAATGCCGGCGCCGTATCTCCTGTGGATGGCGTTGACGTCCAGTTTCAGGCGGTGACCTGTGCCCGGGCCACGTATCGGCGAGCCAGTGTTGAAGGCCGCATTCTGGCATCGGATGGGCTGGCGGTCGTAGAGGGGCAGTACCAGTCGGTCGTGACCAATCCACCCTTTCATACCGGTGTGCGAACGGATTCATCCATAACGGAGCAGTTTCTTCAGAGTGTGAGTCGTCATCTTGTGAAGGGTGGGGAGCTGAGGCTGGTGGCAAACCGTTTCCTGCCCTATGAAGCACTGATTCGCCGTTACATCGGGCAACCATCGGTGCTGGCGGAGAACAACCGGTTTGTTGTCTGGTCTGCCCGGAAGGCCTGATTTTCCAAAAAAAAGCCCCTGGGGTGAGGGGCAAGAGGTTTGTGTCCCGAACAAAGGACCAAACGAAAGGGTAGACTGTAAAAAACGTATAATATGAAGCTTATGGTTAATTTCTAGAATAATCAGCCTAGAATGTCGGCTTATGCCGTAATTTCCGCAAAATAACCAAATACTGACCTTCATGTCCGATGAAATGCTCCATATTGCCGGCCTGGGCCTGGCTTTGAAACGCCCGGGGGACGGCGCCAACTATCTGCGTGGATGGGATGCCGCTGATGAACTCCTGCTTGAACACGCCAGTGAGCAGATTGCTGGCCGGCCTGACCAGAGGGTACTGGTCGTGGATGACCAGTTTGGAGCACTGACGCTCGGGCTTGGTCGACTGTTTCCGGAAATTTCACTGGTCAGTTTGGCGGACAACGCAACTCTTGCGACGGCCCTCCAGCTCAATAGCGCCTCTATGGCGCCCGTCGCAGGGCCTGCAAGCTGGCTGGAGCCTCCCCTACAAACCTTTGATCTGGTCGTTCTGCGAATTCCACGCCAGGCGGACTACCTGGCCTGGGTGCTTCGCTGGTGCAACCAGGTATTGGGTCCGGACGGGGTGATCATCGCCGGTGGGATGATCAAACATCTGCCGGACCAGAGTTCAAAGGTATTTGCTGAACTTGTGAATACCCGGATGGTGTCCCGGGCGTGGAAAAAAGCCCGGGTAACGGTCTCAACACCGGGAGACAGCACATTGGAGAGCTGGAACGCCCAGTGGCAGGGCTACGACCTGCCGGAAAGTGGCGTTCGCGTGGACGCTCTGCCAGCGGTGTTCTCCCGGCGCAAGCTGGATATCGGTACCCGTGAACTACTGCCGGCCATGGGAAATCGGGTTGTCGATTTGCCCGCCGGCAGCCGTCTGCTGGATCTGGCCTGCGGCAACGGGGTGCTTGGTCTGGCAGCGCTGTCACTGTGTCAGGATCTGGAGGTGATCTTCTCGGACGTGTCCAGCCAGGCCGTGCTCAGCGCCCGACACAACGTCGGACGGGCGTTCCCTCAGGCGCTGACCCGTTTTGTTCACTGTGACGGCATGCCGCCGGGCACCGCAGAGTTTGATCTGATCCTGCTCAACCCGCCATTCCACGAGGGCGGTGTGGTGGGGGACCATATTGCCCTGACCCTGTTCCGGCAGGCGGCGGCACGGCTTGCGCCGGGCGGGCGTGTGCTGGTGGTGGGTAACCGTCACTTGGGCTATCACCGGAGCCTGAAAACGTCCTTCTCTCTGGTCAGACAGCTGGCCTCAAGTCCGAAATTTGTGGTATTCGAGGCTGGCCATCAGCCCCCGTAGCCAAGGCGGGCCAGGGTATCCACGATTGTCTGTGTCTGACTGTCTATCTCGATATTGACCTGGTCGGCCAGGGCAATGTCAGCAAACGTTGTGGCTCGCAGAGTTTCCGGAATCAGGTGAATGTTGAACCGGTTGCCCGTGACCTCACCGATAGTAAGGCTCGCCCCGTTGATCGCAATATAGCCTTTGGGAAAAATATACTTCGTCCACTGTTCGGGCACTTCGAAGGTGAGGGTGCAGTTGTTCTCTGGCCGGTCGATGGCGACGACTTCAGCGGTGGTGTGAACATGGCCGGACAGCAGGTGGCCGCCAATTTCGTCGCCGATGCGGGCCGCCCGTTCGAAGTTGATCCGGTCGCCAGGGGTGAGCGCACCCAGCGTTGTCAGCCTCAGGGTTTCCTGCATGGCGTCGAAAAACAACAGATCGTTTTCCTGGCGGGTCACCGTCAAACAGGTGCCGTCAATGGAAACGGAGGCACCGATGGTGACCCCCTGAACCCGGTCGGCGGGAAACCGGATGGCGAAACTGCTGAGCCCGGGCGCTGCGTCAATGTCTTCAACCACGGCAACGCCCTGAACAATACCTGTAAACATGCTTGGCCCTCATACGCTGGTTCTGGCTCCGGCCGGTTTTCCGGAACGGATTGCAAAGAGAAAAAGGATACCGACAGGGCATCGCCCTGCCAAGCAGGGTTCGCGCGCGGTCGTGCGGCGCGGATGTGCTATCCGACGTTCAAGTAACGGCGGATCAGGCCGATAATACGTTCATGGCAGAAATCAGACGTTCGCAGACCACAAAACCGGAACCGACCCCCGATGAGCCGCTGCTTCGTCAGGGCCGGCCTGCGGACCCTGTGCCAGCAGAAAAGCCGCCAGAGTCGAAGAACAAGGCGGCTGAGCCCGGTTCAGAGCCTGAGACTGCGGAAACGACGGAGACTGCCTCAGCCGAGCCGGGCAGTTCGAGGGCCGGCATTGAGAAAACGATTGCCGAATCCCGCCAGAAAAAGTTACGTCTGCTGCTGCGGCAATGCGACCGCGTAATGCTGATGGATTTCGATATTCTTGCCATGTCTGACTGGCCCGACAACTACTCCCTCGCCGTGGCCCGGCGCAGCCGTGATCTCTGGCTATTCTGTTCCCTGCTGGCGGCCCTGGTGTTTTTAAGCGGTATGACGGGTTTTGTGCCGGCCTGGATTGCCGGTGGCGGTTTCGGCGCTTTCGTCATTCTTCTGTTGTCTGGCCTGCCTGCGGTGCGGGGGTTGGTGACCAGCAGGCCTTCCTACCTTGATCTGGTTATTCAGCGGCGACGGATGCTGCAGGATGCGCGGAAGCATATTCAGCACCTTGAGGGCAAAGAGGGGCTGGCCTGGCAATGTGCCCAGATGGTGGAGTTCAATACGGCCCTGCGGGCGATGCGATTCAGCGAACTGGTAGCGCTCTCGGAGCGGAGAGTGCTGGCGAAACACCTGACCCGGCGCGAGCATGTCCGGCTGTATCTGATCTACCTGCTGGAGGCTGAAAAAGCCTATCTGCGGGCGGAAAAGGCGTTTTTTGAAGGGCACCAGAAGGCCTTGGACAACGGTTGGGCGCCGGCCCCCTCCAGCCCGGAGCAGAGTGCTTGACAGAATGACCTATCAAACGTATGTTTGAAACAGACGTTTGGTAGAGGCGCTAAAAACAATATGGCTCAGTCAGATACAGTTGACCGGATACTGGATGCCGCGGAAGAACTCTTTGCGGAACGCGGATTTTCGGAAACTTCCCTTCGCATGATTACCAGTAAGGCTAAAGTAAATCTGGCCGCTGTCAATTATCACTTCGGATCCAAGAATGCCCTGATCCATGCGGTTTTCGCCCGCTTCCTGACGCCGTTTTCCGCCACTCTGGAAGACGCGTTCAACGATCTGGAAACCCGATGCGACGGACAGCCACCGACCCTGAATCAGACGCTGTGGGCGCTGACGGAAAGTGCGGTGCGAATGCCCCAGCGCAACGAGAATGGTATTTCCATTTTCATGCGCCTGCTGGGCCTTGCCTATACCCAGTCCCAGGGGCACCTGCGACGTTTTCTTGAGCAGGAGTACAGCCAGCCATTCAGCCGCTTCATGCGGTTGCTGAAAGAATCCACGCCTCAATTGTCGGCGGTTGATCGTTACTGGCGGATCCAGTTCATGCTGGGGGCCACGGCCTTTACCATGTCCAGCAGCGACGCGCTTCGGGACATCCTGCAGAACAAATTGGGGGTGGAAACCACCGTGCAGGAAATCGCCGCCCGCCTGGTGCCGTTCTTGGCGGCCGGCATGCAGGCTGAGGACCCGATGCTGATGATGCCCTCTGCCGGTAAATCCTCGGTTGCCTGAGCATTGCCCCCTCGGTTAGTCTTCGGCTCTGGTTTCTTTGCCGGAGGCTGACCGCCCATGCCGATGAATCCCGCCCGGGATGTCTACCCAGCCATTGAGATAAGTCTCGAGCGTCAGACTCTCACGCTTCGGGAAAATGCCGATGCCGAACCCAAGGTATTTTCGGTATCCACTGCGCTGAATGGTGCCGGCGAACAGAACGGTAGCGGCTGTACTCCCCGTGGCAGACACTATATTCGCGCTATGATCGGCGCTGGCCAGCCGCTGAACACGGTATTCGTGGGCCGGCGCCCCACCGGCGAGATCCTGACACCTGACCTGTCCGCACGATATCCGGAACGCGACTGGATTCTTACCCGCATACTCTGGCTCTGTGGCTGTGAGCCGGGCAAAAATCGCGTCGGTGCGGTCGATAGTTTCCGCCGTTTCATTTACATTCATGGCACGCCGGACAGCGAGCCAATGGGCGTTGCACAGTCCCACGGCTGTATCCGGATGAGAAACACAGAGGTTGCCCAATTGTTCAGCCGGGTTCGGGCAGGAACCCCCGTCCACATTATCTGAGTCCACCATCGAGGAAGCCGATGCTCGAAGAAACACCTCCTATTGTCGATACGCTTGTGCAGGACTGGAATCTGCTCTCGGAAAACTGGCGGGTCGGGCTCGTGGTTTTTGGCCTGGTATTCGGGACGGCTGCCGTCGCCTATATCGCCAGCTTTATTGTGCATGCTCTTGAAAAGCGTTTTCAGCGTTCCAGCAATCTCTGGGATGACGCGCTCCTGCATGCCGCAAGAAAGCCGGTGGTGGCCTTTGTCTGGCTTCAGGGGGTTTACTGGGCGGCCGAAGTTGCCCACCGATACTCCCAGGCGGAAGTGTTCAAGGTAAACGATACGATCCTGCGGCTGGGTTTTGTCTGGATTCTGGTATGGACGGTGCTGCGGCTGATCAAGGAAGGCGAGATCATCCTGTCGTCGCCGGTCAAGATGCAGAAGCCGATGGATTACACCACGGTTACTGCGGTCAGCAAGCTTTCCCGTGCGGTGGTTATCATTACCGCCGTGCTGATTGCGATGCAGTCCCTTGGCTACAGTATTTCCGGCGTGCTGGCTTTTGGTGGCGTTGGCGGTATTGCCATCGGCTTCGCCGCCAAGGACCTTCTGGCCAATTTTTTCGGCGGTTTCATTATCCACCTGGACCGCCCCTTCAAAGTGGGGGACTGGGTGCGCTCGCCTGATCGGAACATTGAGGGCACGGTCGAGCACATCGGCTGGCGCCTGACCACGGTCCGCACCTTTGACAAGCGCCCGCTCTACGTTCCCAACGCCATATTTACCACGATTGCCGTGGAGAACCCGTCGCGGATGTTTAACCGGCGGATTTCTGAAACGGTGGGCGTTCGTTACGCCGATGTGACCCAGATGGCGACTATTGTGGCCAATATCCGCTCCATGCTGGAAAACCACGACGATATCGATTCCGAACAGACCGTGATTGTTAACTTCAATACGTTTAATGCCTCGTCACTGGACATCATGATCTACACCTTCACCAAGACCGTGGACTGGGTCACTTTCCATAGTGTGAAGCAGGACGTGCTGCTGAAAATCAGCGATCTGATCCAGGAACAGGGCGCCGAAGTGGCCTTTCCGACACGGACGCTGCATCTGGCCGACAACGCCCGGGTGGAGCATGGCGGTGAACGGGGAGCGCAGGAAACAACCCCTGCGCACCAGTCACGTCAGGGTGAAAGCGCGGAGGCACAGAGTGATGACGAATAATTCAGCGGGCCCGGTGGGGATTATTGGCGGAACCGGGCTGACCAGCCTTGCCGGGCTGGAGATCATCGGGCAGCGGGCTGTCTCCACACCCTGGGGAGAGCCATCCTCTGCTCTGTCCGAGGGCGTGATTGATGGCCAGCCGGTGGTGTTTCTGGCCAGGCACGGGGACCCTCATCGTATTCCGCCGCACCGGGTCAATTACCGGGCGAACCTGCAGGCGCTATACGATGCCGGTGTGCGCACGGTGGTCGGGGTCAATGCGGTTGGCGGCATTCACCCGGAGATGGGCCCTGCCAGGGTGGTGATACCGGACCAGTTGATTGATTACACCTGGGGCCGGGCGAGCACCTTTTTCGAGGACAACCTGGAGCACACCACCCATATCGACTTCACTTACCCCTATTCCCAACCTGCCAGGAGGGTGCTGGTTGAGGCCGCCGGGGCTGTGTCGCTTGCGGTGTCAGATTTCGGGGTTTATGCCGCAACCCAGGGGCCCCGCCTGGAGACCGCTGCCGAGGTTCGACGGCTGGAGCGCGACGGCTGCGATCTGGTGGGTATGACGGGTATGCCGGAGGCGGTTCTGGCCGCGGAACTGGGTATGAACTATGTCTGTCTGGCGCTGGTGGTCAACTGGGCAGCGGGAAAGACCGATCAGATCATCACGATGGCCGACATTGAAGCGGCCATCGACGAGGGCATGTCCGGCGTCAGGAAGATTCTGGAGGCGTCGGCCCGGCCTCTGGGTTTGCTTTCTCACCCGTAAGCCCGAGTTTCAGAATCATCGGGGCAGCTGCTTCCGGTTCAATTTTCTTGAAGAAAATCAGCACGCCAAGCGTCGGTGAATCCAGAAGGTGCACTTCCTCACTGCGCATCCGGCGGGTTTCCTGGATCCAGGTCAACAGGTCTGCCCGAGGCCAGTTCAGGCCGGCCACCAGTTCTCTTTCCGGCTGAACCTCGTTTTCTGGAGCGATTGCGCCCGCGGAATTATCCGTCGTCGTTGCCGTTTGACCGGCTGTCGGGATGCCAGTGGGTTGTTTTTTGCCGGCAGGCTCGATCGGAATCTTCGGCGGTGCTGGTCGCGAGGGTGTCTCGGCGTTCAGGTCAACGCCGAGCAGGCTATCTCCGGCCGAGGCGGGCAGCCAGTGGTTCAACCGAACGTTGACATGAAGATAGCGCTGCCGGTCAATGGTTATCATCCCCTGAACGTCTGTATGCCCGGCGCCTGGCAGCCATTCGCCAGCGGTGACCCACATCGGTTTGCCTTTGAAGTCCGGTGGGAACGCCTGATACCAGCCTTCAGCCAGAAGCACACGATAACGGCCACTGTTCTCCAGTCTTTCCGCAGCCGAAGCCAGATGCAGTTCCTTGCGAGGCACCAGTTTCATGTTGGTGCGGGCGTTACCGGTTTCGTCGGTATGACGCAGGATTCGTTCTGCTTTGAGATTCGGCGGTTGGGGCAGACGGCCGGCCATCTTTTCGTTGATGGCGTCCGGTTCGATCTTGCGCTCATAAATCACAAGCTCGGCGCGGTAAAAATCCTCGGCCAGAGTTTTCTGAGCGGGAGTCAGGTTTTCCAGCGCGGCCGTTGAGTCCGCCCGGGAAGCCGTGGTGTCCTGCGCAACGGACGCGTTTGCAAACGCCAGAGAGGCGGCAAGCGTCAGAACCAGAGTTCTGGGGGTTGGTCTACCGGACGTCTGCAAAGGTATGGCTCCACTGTGTCTGTGATTCATTGGTTCATCCGGGCCGCGTTACTGGCTCTTTGCCGGGGCCAATTGCCCTAGCATCTCGGAAATGCTCTCGAGTTTACCACTGGTTGACGCATCCTTCAGCCGGAAACGGAAACTGTTGGCCCCCTCCAGCCGGTAGTCGTTGGGCGCGGATTGCACTTTTTTAACCAGAATCAGCGGGTCCACCGGTGTCGAGCTGCCGAATTCAAAGCCCGCCCATTCCTTGCCTGCGTCGACCTTGGTGATGCCCAGGGCTTCAGCGCGGATTCGCAGCTCGGATTGATGCATCAGGTTCTTTGCCGGTTCCGGTAATAAACCGAAGCGGTCGATCATCTCCACCTGAAGTTCTTTTAATCCTTCTTTGTTGTCCACACTGGCAATTCGCTTGTAAAGCATCAGCCGATTGTGGACATCCGGCAGGTAATCGTCCGGTATCAGGGCCGGAATTCGAAGGTTCATTTCGGTTCCGTGGCTCAGCGGTAGCTCCGCGTTTGGCGTGCGCCCCTCGCGAATGGCCTGGACCGCTTCGTCCAACAACTGCATGTAGAGCGTAAAGCCGATGCTTTCGATCTGACCACTCTGTTCCTCGCCCAGCAGCTCACCGGCACCACGGATTTCCAGGTCGTGGGTGGCGAGCATGAATCCGGCGCCCAGGTCCTGGGCTTCGGCAATGGCTTCAAGACGCTTTTTGGCGTCCGCCGTAATGGATTTCGGCGGCGGTGTCAGCAGGTATGCATAGGCCTGGTGGTGCGATCGACCGACCCTGCCGCGCAGCTGGTGTAGCTGGGCCAATCCGAACTTATCCGCCCTTTCGATGACGATGGTGTTGGCGCTGGGAATGTCGATGCCGGTCTCAATGATGGTGGTACATACCAGCACGTTAAAGCGCTTGTGGTAGAAGTCCGACATGATCTGTTCCAGTTCCCGCTCACGCATCTGGCCGTGGGCTACGCCCACCCGCGCTTCGGGAATCAGCCGCCGCAGATCTTCCGCGGTTTTCTGAATGGTGGCCACGTCATTGTGCAGGAAGTACACCTGACCGCCCCGCAGCACTTCCCGCAGGATCGCCTCCTTTACCATGGCCTCATCCCGCTGGCGCACAAAGGTTTTGACCGACAGGCGGCGAGCCGGCGGGGTGGCAATAATCGACAGGTCCCGCAGATGGCCCATGGCCATGTTCAGGGTGCGAGGGATGGGCGTAGCGGTCAGGTTCAGCATGTCCACCTCGGCCCGCAGGGCCTTCAGTTTCTCTTTCTGCTGAACCCCGAAGCGGTGTTCTTCGTCGATGATCACCAGTCCCAGGTTCTTGAACTTCACGTCCCCCTGGAGCAGCTTGTGGGTGCCGATGACAATATCGGCCTTGCCTTCCTCTATGGCCTGCATGGCCTTGCTGGTCTGTCCGCCACTGCGGAAACGGCTGAGCAGTTCAATACTGACGGCGGTGTCGGAAAACCGGTCGCGGAAAGACGCATAGTGCTGCTGCGCCAGCAGGGTGGTGGGCACCAGTACCGCCACCTGTTTGCCGGAATAGGTGGCCATGAACGCCGCGCGCATGGCGACTTCGGTTTTGCCAAAACCCACGTCACCGCACACCAGCCGGTCCATGGGCTGTTCGCTGACCATGTCCTCGAAGACCGATTCAATGGCCAGTTGCTGGTCCGGGGTTTCCTCGAACGGAAAGCCGGCGGCAAAAGCCCGGTAGGCTTCTTTCGGATCTTCAAACGCAAACCCTTTACGCGCCTCACGGCGAGCGTAGACATCCAGCAGCTCGGCCGCAGTGTCGCGGATTTTCTCCAGCGCCTTCTGTTTGGCGTTGCTCCAGCGGTCGGTGCCAAGCTTGTGAAGTGGCGCATGGTCCACATCCGAACCGGTGTAACGGGAAATCAGGTGCAGACTGGACACCGGCACATACAGCTTGGAACCGCCGGCGTATTCCAGCATCAGGAATTCGCTGGCTTCGCCTTCCACGGTAATGGTTTCCAGACCCCGGTAGCGGCCAACCCCGTGGTCGATATGGACCACTGGTGCGCCAATTCGAAGCTCCGAGAGGTCCCGGTAGCCGGAGTCATCTGCTTCGGTGGGCTTCTGGCGGCGCCGACGCTGGAGCACCCGCTCTCCGAACAGAGCCGTTTCAGTAATCAGTGTCAGGCGCTGTTCCGGCAAGACCAGCCCGAGCTCCATGGGGGCGATGGTGATGCCCAGTGAGCAGCCCGTCTCTGACAGGAAGGACTGCCAGCTTTCCAGGGTCTGCAGAGACAGATTCTGGTCCGCCAGAGTGTCAATCAGCGCTTCCCGGCGCCCGGAGGATTCGGCGCAGATCAGGACGCGGCCATCGAATTCCTCAAGGAACCGCTTCAGGCGACCGGCCGGGTCGGCGGCGCGGCCATCCATGGCGATGTCCGGCAGTGGGTCAGTCTCGCAATTCACCGCGCCGGCACCCGCTACAGACTCGGTTGTGGTGGTGATTCGCGGGTAGTGCTTCAGCTGTGCAAACAGTTCTTCGTCTTTCAGGAACAGCTCGGCTGGTGGCAGGATCGGGCGCATGCGGTCATGGCGGCGATCCTCGTAACGGGCCTGGGTGTCAACGGTGAACTGTTCTGCAGCGGTATGCAGCCCGTCGGCGGTGAAAACCAGGGTTTCCGCCGGCAAATAGTCAAAAAGCGTGGCGGTCTGGTCAAAAAACAGCGGCAGATAATATTCAATGCCCGGCGGCGTAATGGCCTGGCTGACATCCTGGTAGATGGGTGAATCTTTGTCTGCGTGCGGGAAAGCCTCGAACCAGCGATTGCGGAAGCCTGACCGGGCCTCTTTATGCCAGGGAAACTCGTTGGCCGGCAGCAGTTCGACTTTCTCGATCCGGTCAATGGAGCGCTGGGTGTCGGGGTCGAACGTCCGCAGGGTTTCAATCTCGTCGTCGAACAGATCGATCCGGAAGGGCCGGCTTGCGCCCATCGGAAAGATGTCCAGAATGGCCCCGCGAACCGCGTATTCACCGTGTTCATAGACGTTGTCGGCATGCCGGTAGCCGGCGGCCTCCAGCTGCATCCGCCAGGAATTGATGTCCAGGGACTGACCCACCTCCAGCAAAAGCGTGCTGCCCTGAAGATAGCTGACCGGCGGTAACCGGTGCATCAGGGTTCTCGCCGGCACAACCAATACGCCGTGGCGGGTCGACGGGAGTCTGTGGAGCGCGCGGATTCGACGGGACGTAATATCCTGGTGCGGCGAGAACAGATCGTAGGGCAGGGTTTCCCAGTCGGGCAGGGATAACAGTTCCAGGCCGTCCTCAGTGACGGCTGCCTGATCTTCCTCGGTGGGAAGGTCCAGATAGAAGCGCATGGCCTGCTCAAGCCGAATCGCCTCGTCGGTGTTTCGCGTGATGACGAGGGTCAGCCCCTGATGCTCGCGGGCAGTTTCACAGATGGCCAGGGCATCACTGCTGCCGTGAAGCCGGCCCCAATGCCGGTGGTCGGCGGGTTTTACCGGCGGCGTCGGGGCAATCAGCGCGGTTCCGGCTGTGGGCTTGGCACCATTGCTGTTTTCACCATTGTTCATGGGCAAACTGAAACTCCTGGTCTGGGTATCAAGCGCATGGCTGGAAGCCGGGCATTCTACCGGCACTACCGGGGTCTGTCATGGCTGGCCGAACTTATAGACTACGAACTCCGGGGCACTGCGTATTTGCTGTGGCGGCAATTACGTTGGATAATATGCGCCCTAATTTCCAGGTTCCAACAGCAGAGGTTCAAGCGTGAGTCACGAGCAGATCAATCAGCACCTGTCTAACTGGACGGAAAGAGAGTCCACTGCGGAAGCCATGATTCCGCTTATCGGTAGACTCTACCGTAAGAATAATGTGGTGACGTCCGTTTACGGTCGTTCCGTGATCAACCAGTCGGTGATCGACATTATCCGGGCGCACCGTTTTGTGCGTCAGGTTGAAGATAGTGAGCTGTCTGTTCACGACACACTGCCTATCCTGCAGATCATGGACAGCATGAAGCTGGGGCGTGGCCATGTGGATATCGGCAAACTGGCGGTAAAGTTCAAGGAAACCGGTGGAGATCTGGAAGACTTCCTGCATCAGGAGATCGGGCCGATTGTCGGGCAGTACGACGCACAGTCCGCCGAAGACGCCGAAAACGGCACCAAAGACGTGGTTCTGTATGGCTTTGGCCGTATCGGCCGGCTGCTTGCGCGCATTCTGATTGAAAAGGCCGGCGGCGGAAATAACCTGCGTCTGCGGGCGATTGTGGTGCGCCAGGGTGGCGCGGACAACGATCTGGAGAAGCGTGCCAGTCTGCTGCGCCGGGATTCGGTTCACGGGCCTTTCAACGGCACCATTACCGTGGATGAAGAGAATTCAGCCCTGATCGCCAACGGCAACTTTATCAAGGTGATCTATTCGCCGGGTCCGGATCAGGTGGATTACACCCAGTACGGCATCAATAAAGCGATCGTCATCGACAACACCGGTATCTGGCGTGACGAGGCCGGTCTTGGTCTGCACTTGAAGTCAAAGGGTGTAAGTCGTGTTCTTCTGACCGCCCCGGGCAAGGGTGATATCAAGAATATCGTGCACGGCATCAACAACGACTGGATTACCGAGGACGATCGGATTCTGTCTGCAGCTTCCTGTACCACCAATGCCATTACGCCCGTTCTGAAAGCGATCCAGGACGAGTACGGCATTGAGGACGGACACGTTGAAACTGTTCACTCCTACACCAACGACCAGAATCTGATCGATAACTACCACAAGGGTAGCCGCCGCGGTCGTAGTGCGCCGCTGAACATGGTAATTACCGAGACAGGTGCGGCGAAGGCCGTCGCCAAAGCTTTGCCGGAGCTCAAAGGCAAGCTTTCCGGCAACGCTATCCGGGTGCCAACCCCCAACGTTTCCATGGCGATTCTGAACCTGAATCTGGGTAAGGACGTAACGGTAGAAGGCGTAAACGATTACCTGCGCGACATGGCGCTGCACTCCGAATTGCAGAAGCAGATCGATTTTGTGAACTCGCCGGAAGTGGTTTCCACCGACTTTGTGGGCTCCCGCCACGCCGGTATCGTGGACGCTCAGGCGACCATCACCAGCGGCAAACGCCTGATTCTCTACGTCTGGTATGACAACGAGGCGGGATACAGTGCCCAGGTTGTGCGCGTTGTCAATCAGATGGCTGGCGTGGAGTATCCAATTTTCCCCAAGCGGGTTCGCGGTTGATCTGAATTCACTGCATTGCCTGAGTCAAACCCCGGACAGTGATGTCCGGGGTTTTTTTTGGCCTCAGCAAAGGTTGCCTATTTGTATCCGGCCATAAACTAGGCGGGGTTTCAGGTGGAAATAGTGTTACTTAAACCTTATAATTGGCACGATTTTGGGTACGTCTGGCACCCGCTTCCCAAGACCTCCTGCAGTCGTTTGTCTGGCACTTTCTGTCGGCATGATCGGCACTGTGGTTTTGCCCTCCGGTGAGAATCCGTCAGGGCCCGGACCGCAGGAGTCGGGCGTTAAAATCCACCGAACAAGTTCTGATGATTGGATGAGGCATGATCAAAATCAAAAAAGGCCTGGATCTTCCCATCAGCGGCGCTCCTGAGCAGACCATTACAGAAGGCAAACCCGTTCGCCACGTGGCACTGATCGGTTTTGACTATATCGGCATGAAGCCGACGATGGCTGTTAAAGAGGGAGACCGCGTTAAGCGCGGAACGCTGCTGTTTACGGATAAGAAGACCGATGGCGTTCGTTACACCTCGCCGGCCGCCGGTGTGGTGAAAGAGATAAATCGGGGTGAACGCCGAGTGTTCCAGTCCCTCGTGATTGAGGTGGATGGAGACGAGGCGGAGTCTTTTGCCCGGTACAGCGAGTCGGATATCGCCTCTCTGGAGCGGCAGCAGGTTGTCGACAACCTGGTAGAGTCGGGATTATGGACAACCTTCAAAACCCGCCCTTACAGCAAGGTTCCGGCTATCGACACGGCGCCGCATTCTATTTTTGTGTCGGTCATGGATACCAATCCGCTGGCTGCCGACCCTACGGTGATCATTGGTGAGAACAAACCGGCGTTCGAGCGTGGCCTTCGCATACTCACGAAGCTGACCAGTGGTAAGGTTTTTGTCAGCGGCAGGCCCGGTTCCGATGTACCTGTGCCTGATTCCGATGCGGTCGAGGTTAACCAGTTTGAGGGCAGGCACCCGGCTGGCAACGTGGGCACCCATATTCATTATCTGGACCCGATTGTCGGCAACAAGGTGGTCTGGAGCATCAACTACCAGGATGTCATCGACATTGCGCGGCTGTTTGAAACCGGCGAGCTGCCGGCGGATCGTGTGATTGCGATCGGTGGTCCGAAGGCGACTAAGCCGCGTCTGGTGCGTACACGGATTGGTGCGAGTCTTCCGGAACTGCTGGAAGGTGAGATCGAGACCGACTGCGACGTACGCATGATTTCAGGATCGGTGTTTGGTGGTCGGCGGAGTGATGGCCCCTGCGCCTATCTGGGTCGTTTTGCCAATCAGGTGTCGATTCTCGAGGAAGGCACCAAGCGTGAGTTCATGGGCTGGCTGTCTCCGGGAACCAACAAGTTCTCTGTGCTGAACATCTACCTGTCCAAACTGACGAAGGGCAAGCTGTTCAATTTCACCACCACAACCAATGGCAGCGAGCGCGCAATGGTACCTGTCGGTGCCTACGAGAAAGTGATGCCGCTGGATATTCTGCCGACTCAGTTGCTGCGTTCGCTGATCGTTGGCGATACCGAGGTGGCACAGCAGCTGGGTGCGTTGGAGCTGGATGAAGAAGATCTGGCGCTCTGCACCTTCGTGTGTCCGGGCAAATACGAATATGGGCCGATTCTCCGTGAGAATCTGACCCGAATCGAGATCGAGGGCTAACTGATGGCAATTCGACAGTTTCTCGATGGCATCGAGCACCACTTTGAAAAAGGTGGCAAGTACGAGCGCTGGTATGCGCTGTACGAAGCAGTCGATACCATTTTCTACACCCCGGGCAAGGTAACCTCAACCACCTCCCATGTGCGTGACGGCATTGACCTGAAGCGCATCATGATCACGATGTGGATGTGTACCTTCCCGGCTATGTTTTTCGGCATGTGGAACATTGGTTTTCAGGCAAACAGTTATCTTGCAGCCAACCCCGATGCCCTGATGGGCGACGGCGGTTTGCGGACCATGTTCATCAGTGCGCTGGCGGGAAATGATCCGTCGAGTATCTTCGATAACTTTATCTACGGCATGGCCTACTTCGTGCCGGTCTACGCGGTCACCTTTGTGGTTGGTGGCTTCTGGGAAGTGCTGTTTGCGACTGTGCGTCGCCATGAGGTAAACGAGGGCTTCTTCGTGACCTCTGTGCTGTTTGCGCTGATCTGTCCTCCGACCATCCCGCTCTGGCAGGTGGCCCTGGGTATCACCTTTGGTGTGGTTATCGGCAAGGAAGTGTTCGGCGGCACTGGCAAGAACTTCCTTAACCCGGCACTGACAGGCCGTGCGTTTCTGTACTTTGCTTACCCGGCACAGATTTCCGGTGACACCGTATGGACCGCAGTGGATGGCTTCAGTGGCGCGACCGCGCTGAGCTGGGCTGCCAGCGGCGGTGTGGAAGCGCTGGAAAGCCAGATCGGCTGGATGTCAGCCTTTATGGGCTCGATTCAGGGATCCATGGGTGAGACATCGACGCTGGCCGTACTGATTGGCGGTCTTATTCTGCTGGCGATGCGCATTGCGTCCTATCGGATTGTTGGTGGTGTGCTGATTGGCATGATCGGCATGTCGCTATTGCTGAACGTGGTCGGGTCGGAAACCAATCCAATGTTTGCCGTACCACCGCACTGGCATCTGGTTATGGGTGGCTTTGCATTCGGCATGATGTTCATGGCAACAGACCCGGTTTCGGCCGCCATGACGGACACCGGTCGTTGGTGTTTCGGCATTCTGATCGGCGTGATGACGGTGCTCATCCGCGTGGTCAACCCGGCTTTCCCGGAAGGCATCATGCTGGCCATACTGTTTGCCAACCTGTTCGCTCCGCTGATGGATCACTATGTGGTTCAGGCCAACATTAAACGGAGGCTTGCACGTGGCTAAAGCAAAAGAAACTGTCTCCAGAACGCTGATGGTAGCGTTGGTGCTGAGCATCGCTTTCTCAGTGGTCGTTTCAACGGCAGCTGTGCTGCTGCGCCCGGCGCAGGTCAAGAACCAGAATCTGGATATCCGCTCGAACATTCTGGCCGCGGCCGGCATGCTCGAGCCGGGCATGAGCCCTGAAGAGATCGAGGAGATCTTCTCGCGTTTTGATGTCCGGCTGCTGGATCTGGATTCCGGCGAGTACGTCGAGCCCAGTGCGGTCGGCGTCGAAGATCCGATGAAGTACGACATGTACAAGGCGGCATCGGACCCGGAAATGTCCACCCGCATCCTGTCTGCGGCGGACGACCCCGCGGGTATCAAAAGCCGTCCCGACGTGGCCAAGATCTATACACTTTCGGAAAATGGCGAGCTGGTGCGAGTGGTACTGCCGATACACGGTTATGGTCTCTGGTCTACCCTCTATGGATTTGTATCCCTGGAAGGTGATGCCAATACCATTGAAGGTCTCGGGTTTTACGACCATGCAGAGACTCCCGGCCTCGGCGGTGAAGTCGACAACCCGCGCTGGAAAAAACAGTGGGTTGGCAAGGAAGTCTACGGCGATCAACTTGAAGAGCCCCAGATCAGGCTGGTCAAGGGCGGCGTGGGTGCCGACGCAGCAGACAAGGAACACAAGGTAGACGCTCTTTCTGGTGCCACACTGACCAGCCGGGGCGTGGAAAAACTGGTCAACTACTGGATGGGTGACCGGGGCTACGAAACCTACCTGAAAAAACTTCGTCAAGGGGAGGTCTGATCATGGCCGATGCAACTGCCAAGCAGGTTCTCTTCGAACCGATATTCAGCAATAACCCCATCGCATTACAGATCCTTGGTATCTGCTCTGCGCTGGCGGTAACCACCAGCATGAACGTGACGCTGGTTATGTGCGCGGCCGTGATTGCGGTAACAGCGTTTTCCAACCTTGCGGTGTCACTGGTACGAAGCCAGATTCCGGGCAGCATCCGCATCATCGTGCAGATGACCATCATCGCATCGCTGGTTATCGTGGTTGACCAGCTCCTCAAGGCCTATGCCTACGAAATCAGCAAGCAGCTTTCGGTTTTCGTGGGACTGATCATCACCAATTGCATCGTCATGGGTCGCGCCGAAGGGTTTGCTATGAAGAATGGCCCCTGGCTGAGCTTCCTGGACGGCATTGGTAACGGTCTGGGCTACTCGGTGCTGTTGATTTTCGTGGCTTTCTTCCGTGAACTTCTGGGCGCCGGTTCGTTGTTCGGTGTCTCCATCATGCCCGTGGTAAACGAGGGCGGATGGTATATCCCCAATGGTTTGCTGCTACTGCCACCAAGCGCGTTCTTTATCATTGGCCTGGCGATCTGGGGACTTCGTACCTGGAAGCCTGAACAGGTCGAGGAAGAGGACTACAAGATGTCCCGTCATACTGCCAAGGAGGCCTTCTGATGGAACACTATATCAGCCTGATTCTGAAAGCTGTTTTCGTTGAGAACATGGCCCTGGCGTTCTTCCTGGGCATGTGCACCTTTATTGCGATTTCCAAGAAGATCGAGGCGGCAACCGGCCTGGGTATCGCGGTCATCGTGGTTCTGACGGTCACGGTCCCGGTGAATAACCTGCTCTACAACAGCGTACTCCGCGAGGGTGCCCTGGGCTGGGCAGGTCTGCCCAATGTGGACCTGAGCTTTCTCGGATTATTGTCGTATATTGGGGTAATCGCGGCGATTGTTCAGATCATGGAGATGGTTCTGGATAAGTACATCCCGGCGCTCTACGCCGCTCTGGGTGTCTTTCTGCCGCTGATTACGGTGAACTGCGCGATTCTCGGTGCCTCACTGTTCATGGTCGAGCGGGATTACACGTTTGGTGAGAGTGTGGTTTACGGCTTCGGTGCAGGACTTGGCTGGGCGCTGGCAATCGTTGCACTGGCCGGCATCCGTGAAAAGCTCAAGTACAGTGACGTACCTGACGGCCTGCGCGGCCTGGGCATTACCTTCATCACGGTTGGCCTGATGTCGCTTGGATTCATGTCGTTTTCCGGCATTTCACTGTAATCCACCCGGTGATTCGATTTAACGAAAAGGCGAGACCATGAATACAGAAATTCTTCTTGGTGTAGTCATGTTCACCGTTATCGTTCTGGCCCTGGTCGCAATAATCCTTGCGGCCCGTTCCAGACTGGTAAGCACCGGTGATGTGACTATTGAGATTAATGATGATCCCGAGCATACGGTGAAGACCGAGGCCGGTGGCAAACTTCTGGGTACCCTGGCGAACAACGGGATTTTTCTGTCTTCCGCCTGTGGCGGCGGTGGAACCTGCGCCCAGTGCAAATGCAAGGTGTTTGACGGCGGTGGCTCCATGCTGCCTACGGAAAAGACTCACTTCACCAACCGTGAAGAAAAGGAAGGCTGGCGCCTGAGCTGTCAGGTTCCCGTGAAGCAGGACATGAAGGTAGAGGTGCCGGAAGAGTTCTTCGGTGTGAAGAAGTGGGAGTGCGAGGTGGTTTCCAACCACAACGTGGCCACCTTCATCAAAGAGCTGATTCTGAAACTTCCCGAAGGCGAGGAAGTCGACTTCCGCGCTGGCGGTTATGTTCAGCTTGAGTGTCCTCCCTATGAAATCGCGTTCAAGGATTTCAACATTGAGGAAGATTTCCAGGGCGACTGGAACAAGCTCGATATCTGGCGCTACAAGGCCATTAACAAGGAAGAGACGATTCGCGCCTATTCCATGGCCAACTATCCGGAAGAGAAGGGTGTTCTGAAGTTCAATATCCGGATTGCAACGCCGCCGCCGGGAACCGACCATCCGCCGGGCATCATGTCCAGCTATGTGTTCAACCTTAAACCGGGCGACAAGGTTACCGTTATGGGGCCGTTCGGTGAGTTTTTCGCGAAGAAAACCGACGCGGAAATGGTGTTTATCGGTGGTGGTGCCGGCATGGCACCCATGCGTTCGCACATCTTTGACCAGCTCAAGCGCCTGAACAGTCAGCGTAAGATCAGCTTCTGGTATGGCGCCCGTAGTGTTCGCGAAATGTTCTACGTAGAAGATTTCGACATGCTGCAGGAAGAGAACGACAACTTCGAATGGCATGTTGCTCTGTCCGATGCCTTGCCAGAGGACAACTGGAAAGGCCCAACCGGATTCATTCATAACGTTCTGTATGAGAACTATCTGAAGGACCATCCGGCTCCCGAGGACTGTGAGTATTACATGTGTGGGCCGCCCATCATGAACGCATCCTGCATCAAGATGCTGAAGGATCTGGGCGTTGAGGACGAGAACATCATGCTGGACGATTTCGGGGGTTAACCAACTCGCATGACATCCGGTATGACACGACCCGTCAGGGCGGTAGTGGCCGGCGCCTTTTTGGCGCTGGCATTTGCCGCGCTGGCGGGTTGTTCGTTTGAGTCAGAGCAGAAAGTCTGGGAAATCTCCGGCCCGGTTTTCGGGACCCGGTATCACATCAATGTGGTGATGGAAGACGATCAGGCCCGGCTTGAAAGCCTGGCCAGCGGCATTGAGAAGGTTCTGGAGGAGGTTGATGCCTCCATGTCCACCTGGCGCCCGGATTCCGAGCTTTCCCGGTTTAACAGCCTTACTGATCAAAGTGAATGGACAGAGATCTCCCCCGCTCTATACAAGGTGCTGGAGCGGGCACGGGAGATTTCCCTACTGACCGATGGCGCGTTCGATATAACCGTTGGGCCTGTGGTCAACCTCTGGGGATTTGGACCTGAAGCCCGTCCGGAAAAAGTGCCTGGCGACGAGAAACTTGCCTCGGTACTGGACGCGATTGGCTATCAAAAGATCGAGTTAAAGGATCAGCCGCCTTCACTGCGGGCAGATCCCCGGCAGTATGTGGACCTGTCGGCCATCGCAAAGGGCTATGGGGTGGATGCGGTCGCGAGCTTTCTCGCCGAGGAGGGTATATCGGCCTATCTGGTTGAAATCGGTGGGGAAGTCAGCGTCAAGGGTCGCAAACCTGATGGCGACTTCTGGCGACTTGCTATTGAACGGCCGGTTTCCGGGCAGCGCCAGGTTGACCGGGTGGTTGCGATCGGTAATCGTGCAATGGCAACCTCTGGGGACTATCGTAACTATTACGAATCGGGCGGGGAGCGTTTCTCCCATACAATAGACCCGAAAGATGGCAGGCCAATTGATCACAACCTGGCATCGGTGACAGTGGTGGCAAATGACTGTATGACCGCCGATGCTCTGGCAACTGCGTTCAACGTGATGGGGCCAGAGAAGGCAAAAGCATTGGCAGTACGAGAAAACATTGCTGCCTATTTCATTGTTCGAGGAGAAGACGGCTTTGAAACGGATTTCACACCGGCTTTTTCTTCGTTCCTGACTCAATAAAGGAGAGGCCTTATGGGGACTTTTCTACTGGTTTTGATGATTGTTTTGCTGCTGGTAGCGGCCATGTCGGTCGGGGTCCTGATGGGACGCAAACCGATCAGTGGCACCTGTGGGGGTATTGGCGCCATGGGTATCAGCAAAAGCTGCGATATATGCGGGGGTAATCCCCAGAAGTGTGATGAGGAAAACGAGCGCGCTTCCACAGACGGGCAGTCCGCAGAAGAACTTACCTACGATGCATCAAAGTCCGGCAAGGGCTGATCCACTGACCGGGCAAAGATAAGGAGTCATTGCGCAATGGCAGAGCACCATTACGACGTTGTCGTTATTGGCGCAGGGCCTTCAGGAGAAGGCGCTGCAATGAACGCGACCAAACACGGCAAGCGGGTTGCCATTATTGAAGACAAGCCGACAGTCGGTGGTAATTGCACGCATTGGGGTACCATCCCCTCGAAAGCCTTGCGTCACTCCGTCAAGCAGATCATCACCTTCAACACCAACCAGATGTTCCGGGATATCGGCGAGCCTCGCTGGTTTTCGTTCCCGAGAGTGCTGCAGAACGCCCAGAAGGTTATTGGCAAACAGGTGAAGCTGCGCACCCAGTTCTATGCCCGTAACCGGGTGGATCTGATCAACGGCCGAGCCAGTTTTCTGGATGCCAACCGCCTGGAGATCCGCGGCAACAAGTCCCACGAAATACTCCATTTCAAGCAGGCGGTCATCGCAACGGGCTCAAGGCCGTATCTGCCGCCGGATGTGGATTTCCGTCATCATCGTATCTACAACTCCGACACCATCCTGAATCTTTCCCACACGCCGCGGACTCTGATCATTTACGGTGCCGGTGTCATCGGTTCTGAATACGCATCAATTTTTGCGGGCCTGGGTGTGAAGGTGGATCTGATCAACCCGGGTAGCCGCCTGCTGACGTTCCTGGACGATGAGATTTCTGATGCTTTGAGTTACCACCTGCGCAACAACGGCGTGCTGGTCAGACATAACGAAGAATATGAGTCCGTGGATGGCGATGACCATGGTGTCGTGCTGTCGCTCAAGTCCGGCAAGAAAATCCGGGCAGACGCCTTTCTCTGGTGTAATGGCCGTAGTGGTAATACCGAGAAACTGGGCCTGGACAATATTGGCCTGACGCCCAATGGCCGGGGTCAGTTGGCCGTCGATGACCACTATCGCACGGAAGTGGAGCATATCTATGCCGCCGGCGATGTCATTGGCTGGCCGAGCCTTGCAAGCGCCGCCTATGATCAGGGGCGTTCAGCGTCTTCCGACATTGTTAAGGACGAATACTTCCGGCTGGTGTCGGATGTGCCCACAGGCATCTACACGCTTCCGGAAATCAGTTCCGTCGGTCATACCGAGCGTGAGCTGACCGAGGCCAAGGTTCCCTATGAAGTCGGCCAGGCCTTCTTTAAGGACCTGGCCCGGGCGCAGATTACCGGCGACCCGGTGGGGATGCTGAAGATCCTGTTCCACCGTGAATCCCGTCAGTTGCTGGGCATTCACTGCTTTGGTGATCAGGCGGCGGAAATCGTTCACATCGGCCAGGCCATCATGAATCAGGAAGGGGAAGCCAATTCCCTGAACTATTTCATCAACACCACCTTCAACTACCCCACCATGGCAGAGGCCTACCGCGTCGCAGCCCTGAATGGGCTCAACCGGATCTTCTGATCAGCTAGCGGGGGAGGGCTCACGGCTGGCATTGTTTGCCAGCTGGAGCCGGTTACGGGCGCGGTTGTCAAAGAACATCCGTGTGCTGGTGGGGAAGTCGGTGATGATGCTGTCAACGCCCATGCCCTCCAGACTCAACATATCGTGAATCCGGTTGACGGTCCAGGTAGACACCTTCATGTCTCTGCGATGGGCGTCTTCCACCATAGCCTGGGTACAGATTCGCCAGTTCAGGCACAGATAATCGCAGTGCAGCCTGGCCGCCGCATTGACCGGGCGCGGAAACTTCTTGTCTGATACCAGGCCAATGGCGACCTTGCGGTCACGCCGCCTGACTTCCCGCAGAAACCAGCTATCCGAGGAAGTGACCACCACGCGACTATAGAGACTGCGCCTCTGTATGATCTCGATGATGCGGTTGCACAGGATGTTCAGACGCTGGCGACCGTCTTTTTTTACCTCAAGCTGAACATGCTCCAGGTCCGGGAACTCGTCCAGAAAGGTTTCAAGCGCCGGAACGCCGGCTTTTCGCGGCCAGGCCGTGGTGTTGCGGCGGGCATCCATCTCCGCAAGCTCGGCCGCTGTGAAGTCGTGTACATCGCCCGTTTGCCAGGTGGTACGGTCGACACTCAGGTCGTGGATAATCACCGGTTTGCCGTCCTTTGACAGCACCAGGTCCAGCTCGAAATGGTTTATGCCCTGGCGGTAGGCGTGCCTGAACCCGGCCAGTGTGTTCTCCGGCGCTTCACCCTTGGCGCCACGGTGTCCGTACACGATCATTCTGACTGCGCATCCTTCATTCGGCGGTAAATCTGTTGGCGTTTTTTCCAGGTGTCGTGGCAGAGGCGGATGTCCTCCAGGTAGGCTGGCAGTTCTTCCATCAGCAGCGCCTGTGGACCGTCCACCAGAGCTTTCTCGGGCCGGGGATGGAAGTCGGCCAGAACCATGTTGGCGCCGGCGATGACCCCTTGGGCTGTCGCGTGCATGACATCCAGCACGCCGTCAGGCGCCTTTTCACGGCTGCCCACCGAGTGGGAAGGGTCGACACAGACCGGCATGCGTGTCAGCCGTTTGACGGCGGGCACGTGGGCAAAATCCACCATGTTGCGATGAGGCTGCCCGGCTTCTGTCTTCATGCCCCGCAGGCAGAAGATGACGTTGGCGTTGCCTTCGCTGGCTAGGTATTCCGCCGCATTGAGGGATTCATTCAGGGTGATGCCAAACCCCCGCTTCAGCAGAACCGGGTAGGTGGTCTGGCGCCCGATGGCCTTCAGCAATTCGAAGTTCTGGGTGTTGCGGGTGCCGACCTGAAGCATCACACCGGTTGGACGGCCCAGCATTTCCAGGCATTCGTCGATTTCCTCGATATGGCTTTCATGGGTGATCTCCATGGCAATCACCTTGATGCCATGCTTGCCGGCTTTCTCGAATACCCAGGGCAGGCAGCCCTTGCCATGCCCCTGGAATGAATAGGGGTTGGTGCGGGGTTTGTAGGCGCCCATGCGGGTGCAGACTTCGCCGTGCTGCTCCAGCGCCTGCATCATCTGTTCAACGTGTTCGGGTACGTCTACCGCGCAGAGCCCGGCAAAGACATTCAGGTTGTTCTGATCAAAGGTCACGCCATTGTAGGTAAAACCGCTCTGGCGGCGATCGTCCTTGTGGCGACCCAGTATCCGGTAGTCATCGGAGATGCGGATGGCCCGCTCGACCGCCGGGAGGGCCTCGATTTCTTCCTTGTTCAGGCCTTTGGTGTCGCCCAGCAGGTAGACTTCGGTCAGTCGCTGACGCTCGCCCTGAACTTCGTGAACCCGTACGGAGACCCCCGGCAGATTCTCCAGGAAGTGCATGGTCTGTCGATAGGCTTCACTTTCAGTGGAGGTATCCGGGTGAAGTATGGCTAGCATGGTTTCTCCTCAGGCTTGCGAAGGCTCAGTTCTGGCCTTCGGCGCGATGACGGGCCTGCATGTATTCACGGTGGTTGAGGTGAAGCAGGTCCGCCATGCGGCGGATCAGATGTTCCTCGTACTTGTCGATGCGACCGTCGGCAAAGGCCACACGCCAGATACTCTCCAGCAGCGCCTGTTTCTCCAGTTGATCCAGGTGTTCATTGATCAGGCCGGTGAATTCGTAAAGCGAGGTGGAGTCGTCCGCTTGCGCCAAGGCGTCTGACAGAATTTCCTCGGCTTCTTCCCGGGTCACTTCCTGGCTGCGCACGGCAAAGTCAACGATAGTTCGTAACTCGGATTGGTCCTCGTCATTGTCCACCCGGGACAGCTGCACCATCAGGGCCGTCGCGGCGACGGTAAGCTGGTGCGCGTCGGGTTTGACCGGTTCATTGTTGTCGGGCGCAAAGAACTGTTTTAGGCGTTCAATCATGGTGCTGTGCGTGCTCCTGTGATCTGGCTCAGGGCTCGGGTATATCAGGCGGCGTCTGACAGTCGCCTGACCCGGTTCTCCAGCTCAATCTGGTCGTTGGTAAAGCGGCGGATGCCGTCTGCGAGTTTTTCCGTGGCCATGGCGTCTTCGTTGGACTCCCAGCGGAACAGTTTCTCGTCGATCCGGCCCGGTCGGTCGCTGCTTCTGGCGGTGTCCGGGGAAAGCTGGCGGGCCAGGTTGCCGGAATCGCCGTCAAGCTCTTCAAGCAGGGCCGGGCTGATGGTCAGTCGGTCGCAGCCTGCCAGCATCTCGATTTCACCGGTGTTACGGAAACTGGCGCCCATGACCACGGTCTTATACCCGTTCGTCTTGTAGTAGTTGTAGATGCGGGACACTGACAGCACACCGGGATCTTCGCTAGCCGCGAAGCTGTCGCGGCCCGAGGCTGCCAGATGCCAGTCCAGAATCCGCCCCACAAAGGGAGAAATCAGAAAGGCGCCGGCATCCGCACAGGCGGCTGCCTGAATGAAGGAGAACAGCAGCGTGAGGTTGCAGTTAATGCCCTCGCGTTGCAGTTGTTCTGCCGCCCGGATGCCTTCCCAGGTAGAGGCAATCTTGATCAGTACACGGCTGGTGTCCATGCCGAGGCTGTCGTAAAGCTCAATCAGGCGGCGGGCCCGCGCCAGGGTTGCGTCGGTATCGAATGACAGGCGGGCATCCACTTCCGTGGAAACGACGCCCGGAACACGCCCCAGAATCTCACGACCGGCCAGCACCGCCAGCATGTCAGTGGCGTAGGTCAGTTGTTCGGCGTCTGAACCGCCCCGTTTCCGAGCGGCGGCAACGGCCTCACCCAGCATGGGCCGGTAGGCCTCTGAAGCGGCCGCTTTGAGCAGCAACGACGGGTTGGTGGTGGCGTCCTGGGGTTTCCACTGGGCAATGGCATCCAGGTCGCCGGTATCGGCCACCACGGTGGTCATGCTTTTCAGTTGTTCAAGCTTGCTGGTCATTCGTCCTGTCATCCCGATAGGTTTGTTATTTCGGCCCGTCCTGCAGGCGCGTGGTCTATACGCCTACAATAACGGGCTGATAACAAGGGAACAAGACGGACAAAGGTGTCAGGCGGGGATTGGCGCCGTTGTTTCCGGTTCCGGAACTCTGGCCATGGCCGCTTCGATCACCTCAATACCAGAACCCGGCCGGTGGGCATTTTCACTGATGTAGCGCCGGAACTGGCGTCCGCCGGGCTGGCCGTGAAAAAGGCCCATGAGGTGACGGGTGATATGGCTAAGATAGACCCCGCGATCCAGCTCTTCCTGAATAAATGGTAATACCCGTCGCAGGGCATTGTGACGGGTGTCGACCGGGGAAGGCTGGCCGAAAAACTCCGTGTCCACCGCCGCCAGTAGCCAGGGGTTATGATAAGCCTCGCGACCCAGCATTACGCCATCCGTGTGTTGCAGATGCCGGTGACACTCATCAAAGGTCTTGATGCCGCCATTAATGATGATTTCCAGATGCGGATAGCGGGCTTTCAGATCGTAGACCCAGTCATACTTCAACGGTGGGATGTCCCGGTTCTCCTTCGGGCTCAGGCCTTCAAGAACCGCAATGCGGGCATGAACAATAAAGGTCCGGCAGCCAGCAGCCGAGACTTTATCAATGAATTCGCAAAGATCTTCCCAGGATTCGTGCCCGTTGATGCCGATCCGGTGTTTGACGGTGACCGGCAGACGGGTAGCAGCGATCATCGCTGATACGCCCTCCGCGACCCGATCCGGATGCTCCATCAGGCAGGCACCGATCATGTTGTTCTGCACCCGATCGCTGGGGCAGCCCACGTTCAGGTTCACCTCGTTGAAGCCGAACTGTTCCGCCAGCGTCGCGCAATGGGCAAGCTCCTCCGGATTGCTGCCGCCAAGCTGCAATGCCAGCGGGTACTCTTCCGGATTGTGCCGCAGGAAGCGGGCCGTATCGCCATGAATCAGCGCGCCGGTGGTTACCATCTCGGTATAGAGGAGGGCATGGCGGCTGAGCAGTCTGGCGAGGTAACGATAGTGCGTGGTGGTCCAGTCCATCATCGGCGCGACGCAGAAGCGCCGTGAAGGGCCGAAGTGCTCAGTAGTCGCGTCCTGTGAAGGTGTTGCTGGCATTGCGTTTACCTGATCGTCTTAATCGCTTTTACCGCGAACTGCTACGTTTTGATTCGTGCCATAGTTTAACAGTGTTGGCACAACGATTTCCGTAGGGCTTTGGCGAAAGGGCTGATCCATTTCCCGTCGCAACTCCTCGCAGACCGGAAAACGGGAGTGATCAAAGACGTCCGGGTAAAGTTACAGGTGCAGATTCTCTGCCTTTGACTTCAACTGAAAGGTAAGGTCGCGCCCGGTAACGAAAGGTCTGATTTGAACTTTTCCCGAGGTGGTAGATACTCCTAGTCTCCAAAAGGCGGTTACGGGGTGATTGTGAAGGACACTATTTTTATCACTGGTGCGGGTGCCGGCATTGGTCGGGAGACAGCCCTGCTGTTTGCGTCGCGGGGCTGGTTTGTGGGTGCTGCGGATGTCGACGCAGCGGCGCTGACTGCGCTTCGGGATCAGGTAGGGGATGACTCCTGCAGCATCCACGTAATGGACGTTGTGGATGAAGTGTCGGTCAGTCAGGGGCTTGCCGACTTTGCCAAAAGGACGGACGGTCAGCTGCGGTTGCTGCATAACAACGCCGGGATTCTGAAAGTCGGGCGTTTCGAGGAGATCGACATGGCCGCACACCGGGCCATCGTGGAAATCAACGTCATCGGTGTGATGAACGCTCTGCACGCCGCCTTCCCGTATCTGAAGGCCACCCCGGGCGCCCAGGTCATCAACATGAGCTCTGCGTCCGCTGCTTTCGGGATTCCGGATTTCGCCTCCTATTCCGCCAGCAAGCATGCGGTTCGGGCGATGACGGAATCCCTGAGTATCGAATGGGAGCCCCATGGTATTCAGGTGGGGGATCTGATGCCGCCCTTTGTGAACACTGCCATGGTGCAGGCCAATGCGGGGCAATCCGCCCTGTTTGGCAATATGGGTGTCAATCTTGGGCCCAGGGAAGTCGCCGCTGCGGTATGGGACCAGTCGCAGCAACCACGTCTGCACCGACCGCTTTCCGCCCAGTTCAGAATGTTGTGGCCGCTCACCAAGGCCGCGCCATCGGCATTGACAAGGTTGGTCATTAAGCGGCTATGGAAATGATTGCCCAGGCTTTGGTGCCGGTTTTTGTCCTGATTCTGATTGGCTACCTGTTCAGGCGCCTGCAGTTTCCCGGTGACAGCTTTTGGCTTCAGGCCGAGCGTTTTTCCTATTACGTGCTGTTTCCGGCCATGCTGATCTTCAAACTGGGGCAGGCCCGGGTGCCGGTCTCCGCCTATAGCGACGTCTTCCTGTTGGTGCTGGCGATGCTTGGCGTAATGACCGTGGCGCTGCTTATTGCCCAGTGGTTTTTCCGCTGGCCGGGGGCGGTGTTTTCGTCAGTTTACCAGGGTGGGATACGCTTCAATTCATTTGTCGCCATTGCCACGGCGGGCATGCTGCTGGGTGACGATGGTTTGTCCACCATGGCGATCATCATCGCGGTGAAAATCCCACTGATCAATCTGCTGTGCATTCTGATGTTTTCCCTGGCCGTCGGGCAGGATGGGGCGAACTCTATGCGCTGGCGACCGGTCGCCTACGCCATCATCACCAACCCGCTGATTATCGGTTCGGTTGTGGGCGCACTGTGGGGCTACTTCCGCATTGGTTTTCATCCGCTGCTGGCGGGTGTGCTCTCGCCCCTGAGTGATCTCGCATTGCCGTTGGGCCTGATGACGGTGGGCGCTGGCCTGCAACTGAAAGCGTTGCGAGGTACGTCGCTCCCGTTTCTGGTGGCGTCGTCACTGAAGCTGGCCGGTTTCCCGCTGATGACCGCCGGGCTGGTGCTGGCGATGGGCCTGGACGGAACCATCGCCCAGGCCAGTATTCTGCTGGCAACCCTGCCCACGGCAACCTCTTCGTATATTCTAGCGCGTCAGTTGGGAGGGGATGCGCCGTTGATGGCTGGGATTGTCAGCGGTCAGACCCTGTTTGCCATAATCTCGATACCGCTGTTCCTGGCTCTACTCTGGTAGTTTTGGCAGGGCTGCCATCACAGGCACTTCGCAACCGCGTTCGCCAGAGATTGCTGGAAGGCCAGATAGCCATCTTGATCGGCTTTGATATCTGTCGCCAGGGGATCCCAGTCGCTGAACGTTACCTTCAGATCCCCGATGATTGGCCTCCAGCTTTCTTTGTTGGCGGTCCGTTCGGTTAACAGGCAGGGGCGGTCGGCGGATTCTAGCTGTTTCTGCAGATTGGCCAGGTGTCGGGCACCGGCAGAGACTTCGGATCCGGGGTTCAGAACACCGGCCAGCGTCAGGTCGTAGTGCTGCGCAAAATGAGTGAACGCATTGTGGTAGGTAAACAGGGAAATGGCACTGGCCGGCTCCAGTTGGCTGCGTATCTCGGATTCCGTCCGGGCGAGGGCTTTTTCGAACCGGGCAAGGTTAGCATCCAGCGTGGCGTCGTCGGACGTGTTCAGGGATTTCAATACCGAGTGAATATCGCGGGCCATTTCCAGAGCCAGAGCGGGATCTAGCCAGATATGCGGATCGGAATCTTCGTCATGACCATGATGGTGATGTCCGTGTGCATCACCATGGTCCTCTTCCGCTTCCCCATCGCCCAGGGCATGGGCGCGGGACCGGAAATCGTCGCCATTCAGCATGCGGCCTAGAAAGGTTTCCATGTCCGGCCCCACCCAGAATATGGCCTCGGCGTCCTGGAGAGCACGACGCTGAGAGGGCTTCATGGAGTAGTTGTGGGGGTTGTCGCCGGGGCCGACCAGTGTAGTTACGGTGGTATCGGGGGTGGCGATAGCCCGAACCAGTAATTCCAGGGGCTTGAGGGAAACCACCACCTGTGTGTTGGCGCTCAGGGAAAGTGGCAAAATAATGAGGGCCAGAGCCAGGACTCGCAAGGCCAGGCGGTGGAATAGTTGGCGGATCATCTCGTGGGCTCCTGAAAAATGTAACGTTATAATATAACAATATTGATCAATCGAAAAGTAAAAGGCGGCAAACTGCCTGGTCATCATGCGAATCTGGTCTGTGATCGTTATAATGCAACGCTTTCAACGCAAGGCCTGTTTCAGGCAGAAATCATCAGGATGCTTTCATGACTGTACGTACCCGAATCGCGCCGTCACCAACCGGTGACCCTCACGTTGGCACCGCCTTCGTCGCGCTGTTTAACCTGTGTTTTGCCCGCCAGCATGGTGGTCAGTTCATTCTGCGAATCGAAGATACGGACCAGGCTCGCAGTACCGACGAGTCGGAAAAGGACATTCTGGGGGCACTGCGCTGGCTCGGTCTTGAATGGGATGAAGGCCCTGATGTGGGTGGCCCCTACGGTCCCTATCGGCAGTCAGAGCGCAAGGATTCCTACCGCCAGTATGCGGAAGACCTGGTCACCAATGGCCACGCATTTTACTGTTTCCGCACACCGGACGAGCTGGAAGCCATTCGCGAAGAGCGCAAGGCGCAGGGTATGAACCCTGGCATCAAGGGGGATCTGGAGCTGCCGCCAGAGGAAGTGAACCGTCGGCTTGAAGCCGGTGAGCCCCACGTGATCCGCATGAAAGTGCCGGAACACGGCGTGTGCGAGATCGACGACATGCTGCGTGGCACCATCGAAATCGACTGGGCCCAGGTTGACTGCCAGATCCTGCTGAAATCCGATGGCATGCCCACTTACCATCTTGCCAACGTGGTGGATGACCACGAGATGAAGATCACCCATGTGTTACGTGGGGAAGAGTGGATCAATTCCGCTCCCAAGCACCAGCTGCTGTACAAGTATTTTGGCTGGGACATGCCGGTGCTTTGCCATCTGCCGCTGCTGCGTAATCCGGACAAGAGCAAGCTGTCCAAACGCAAGAACCCAACCAGCATCAATTTCTACGAGCGCATGGGTTTTCTGCCGGAAGCGGTCACCAACTATCTGGGCCGTATGGGTTGGTCGATGCCTGACGAGCGAGAGAAGTTCACACTTACTGAGATGATCGACAATTTTGATATCCAGCGTGTGTCCCTCGGTGGTCCGGTCTTTGATGTGGAGAAGCTTCGCTGGCTGAACGGTCAGTGGATCCGCGATGAGCTGACCGAAGACCAATTCATCCAGCGCATGCGCCAGTGGTGGTTTAACGAGCAGGCATTGAAAGGGTTGGTGCCCCACATCAAGGGCCGCGCTGAAGTGTTCAGCGACGTGGCCCCTATGGCGTCGTTCATGTTCTCCGGCATGCTGGATCTGCGCCCCGAGGACTTTGCCCACAACAAGTTGGACGAAGGGCAGGTCAGGCGGGTGTTGCAATTCACCCTCTGGAAGCTGGAGGCGCAGCGTCACTGGAGCAAGGAAAACATCTTTGCGGACATCAAGGCCCTGGCGAAAGCCATGGACCTGAAGATGGGGGACTTCATGTTCTCAATTTTTGTCGCCATTGCCGGAACGCCCAATTCCTGGTCGGTGATGGATTCCATGGCGATCATCGGCCCGGACATGACCCGCTCCCGTTTACGCCATGCACTTGAAGTGATGGGAAGTTTCTCGAAAAAGGAGACCAAGCGGGTTGAAAAAGAGTATGCGTCCCTGCTGGCTGAATAATCCGAAAAAAAGCCGGGAAAAAGGTTGACCCCCCCGGGGTCGATCCTTAATATACGCATCCGTTGAGGGGCCATAGCTCAGCTGGGAGAGCGCAACACTGGCAGTGTTGAGGTCGGCGGTTCGATCCCGCCTGGCTCCACCAAGTTTTAGTCCCCTTCGTCTAGTGGCCTAGGACTCCGCCCTTTCACGGCGGCAACACCGGTTCGAACCCGGTAGGGGACGCCACATTTGCCCTTGTGGCAGCGGTCAGTCGGTCTAGTCCACCGGCCGGCCATCAAAAAAACCGCCTTCGGGCGGTTTTTTTGTGTCTTGACGGTTTGTCTGTCTGCTAACGCTGGGCCATGGAACCCTTGCCGACGCCCTCGTAGGCTTTTACCAGAATCGAGTCCGCGGGAAACTCCGCTTTCAGCTGGTCGGCAATGTGGGCCGCGATAAGTTCCACCGTGGTATCCGAATCCAGCATATAAACCCGGGATTCGGGAAGCGTCAGTGAAAACTCGCCTTGTTCCGCCTCGTACTCAAAGCTGATATAGGCTGTGCCATCCACGGCTACCCAGCGGTGGGTGACGTCTTCTTCTGTGCCCACATAGATGTCCTCCCAGCGTTTCGCCCAGCGGCGCTCAAGGTCCTGGTCTCGCTGACCGTTGCGGTCGATCCTGATGGGGGAACGATGGCCATGGGCGATGCGCTGGCAGTTGCCGAGATGCTTTTTCAGGCCGTGCACATAATGGTAATAAGCACCCTCAATCACATCTTCCCGTAAGCGGATATCAATATCGGTAACGTTGCCGGGCAGCACAGCGCGAAGTTCCTGCCGGAGCAGATCCGATACAACGGAAGGCAGCACCCGTTCAGAGGACAGCCAGACAACGGCCTCATCCGGCGAACGGTGTGTAATTGTTGTGCCGTCATCCAGCGCCCAAGTGAAGCTCTGCGGATTGTTTTCATCCCACTGCAGGCCTTTGTAGCCTCTGGGGATAACCAGGCGGTGATCGACCCGCTCGTCAATCACGCGCTTGATGGTGCGTTTGACGTTGCTGAAATCAAACACCATGCCCTGGTCGTCCAGTTCTCCACCCAGAACAACGTCCACGATCCAGCTTTCACCCACCAGACCCCGGGCGGGATGCAGGTAGGCGAAATCGATCACTGTGAGGTTGTCTACAAAAAGGTGGTTCATTGAGAAGTCCAGCGAGGTGGGTTGTATGTTGGGCGGATTCTAGCAAAAATCTGTGCTTCCCTCAGTCTCTCCCGACCGAAAAGGCGCCACAATGCCCCAGAATCCTGATTTTGACCATGAGGCATTCCCCGTACTGGTTCTGGCGGCTGGCGCGTCACGGCGTATGGGGCGTCCCAAAGCACTGCTGCCCATGGGCGAGGGCACAATGCTGGACCGGGCAATCGTGCAGGGCAGGCAGCTCGGCAAGCGGGTGACGGTGATCACCGGCGGGGGCTATCCGCTGGTTCGTTACCGTTGTCGGCAACAGGCCTGGCGTTGGCACTATGCTCGGGACTGGTCTCAGGGCATGTCTGCATCCCTGAAGGCGGGCATTGCATCCCTTGGTGCAGGCGCCAGAGGCGTTTTCGTTGTATTGCTGGATCAGCCCCTGATTGAACGCAGCGATCTCGCCCATCTGGCCATGGCAGCCCGGCAGTGGCCGGATACTCCTATTGCTGCTGAAATCCATGGCAGGCCGGCCGCTCCGGCCTATATTCCGAGGAGTCTGTGGCGAGACATCGGTTTGCTTGAGGGCGATCGGGGCGCGGCCTCGATACTGGCCTGGCACGGGGCGATCACACTGCCCATTGGTGGGGTTCTCAGCGACGTGGATACCATCGACGACTGGCGACGGGTATCCCGGAATTACACAGAGCGCTTCGATAAATTGGCAGAATAGGGTGGGTTGTATTCGTCCAGCCAGTGCCCTAGCTCCGCCAGTGGCAATGGATGGCAGAGCCAGAAACCCTGAATCCGGTCGCATCCGAGGGTTTTGAGCAACTCCGCGCTTTCCTCGGTTTCTACCCCTTCTGCGACCACTGCGTAACCCAGGCCGTGAACCATATTGATGGACGTCTCCACAATGACCCGCGAACTGTCGCTGGTACAGACGTCCAACACGATCGAGCGGTCGAGCTTGATTTCCGTCGCCGGCAACTGTTTGAGATAGGACAGCGATGAGTAGCCGCTGCCGAAGTCGTCAATGGATATGCCTACACCGATGTCTGCCAGGCGCTGAAGCGCTTTCAGGCCGCATTCCGGATCTTCCATTGCGGCGGTTTCCGTCAGTTCCAGGGTGAGCCGGCTGGCATCCACGCCGTGATGCTGCAGTGCTCCCGTAATCTGGTCGGTCAGATCCGGGGAGGACAGGTCCCGGGCGGAGATGTTGACGGACAGCGTCAGGTCCGGATGGGCTTCAGTCAGAACCGCCAGATCCCGGACGCCCCGGCCGATGGCCCAGCGGGTGAGCTGCATGATGACCCCCGTATCTTCCGCAAGGGGGATGAAATCACCGGGAAAGACCCATCCTCGGTCGGGATGGTGCCAGCGAATCAGTGCCTCGATTCCCGCAATCTTGCCGGTTTTCAGGCAGATTTTTGGCTGGTAGTGGAGCTCGGTCCGATTGGAGCCCAGGGCATCGCGGAGATCCGACATCAGGGTCAGACGGCTTTCGTTGTAGATGTCGAACTGCGGTGAGTAAAGGCCGGTTTCGTACTTACTGTGGGGCGTGATTTCCATACCCACGTGCGCATTGCGAATCAGCAGGGCGGCATTGTCGCCATGGCCGGGATAGTGGGCCGCGCCGAACTTGGGATGGAGCTCAATGGCCAGGTTATCCATCATCAGGGGTTCCGCCAGCTGTCGCAGGGCAAGGTTCAGGCCCTGATAGTCATCGTTCACCAGCCGGCAGTTGATCAGCAGCCCGAAACAGTCGCCGGAGAGCTGGAATACACACTCCCGTTGACCCCGGGAATCCTGACTGCAATGAACGCTTTTCAGAGTGGACGCCATTTCAGTCATTTGACGGGCAATACGCTGGACCAGCTTTTCACTTCGGTTCAGTCCCAGCGTCCGGTTGATTTCATCCAGCCGGGTAATACGGGTGACGCCCACAAAGTACTCGCCGTCAGGATCCTCGCTCAGTCGCTGGTTTACCATCCGTTCAAAACGGTTGCGGTTGGGCAGGCCGGTAACGGGATCGTGGGTCATGGCTTCGGTGAGTCGATCCTGGGCTTCACTTCGGGCCTTTTCCTTGAGAAGGCTGTCAGCCTGGGCGGCGATCTTGTCTTCCCGTTCCCGGTAGAGGCGGTCGGCCAACGCCAGCGTCAGGATGAAGGCTTCCAGTCCGGAACCAATCTGCATGGCGTGCTCGGTCATAAAATTCTCCGGGAAGAAGCCAAGCGCGCGTCCGGCCGTGGCCAGTACCCCGATGGTCAGAGGCGTCCAGGCCAGGGTGAAGAATGCGCCTGCGCGCACCCCGGCTGCCCAGGTGATCGGCCCCGCCACAAACAGCAGTGAGAAGAAGAGAAGCGCCGACAGTGAGGACAGAATAATGGCCGAGTTGTAGCTCAGGTTCAGGGCACAGATAAAGTTGAGGATTTCGAAGGCGATCATCGCCCGAATGGCAATATCGAGCTTCGGACTGTGGGACGGGATCTTTAGAAACCGGCGACAGAAAAGCACCGAAAACAGCGCCAGCAAGGGCATGGAGACCAGTAGTGCTCGGGCATGCAGTTCCGGTGACTCCGGGTAGAGAAGCTGAAAACCGTACCCTTTGATGGACGCGAAAAACAGCAGGTAGCCGCTGATCGCCAGTGCGTAATAGAGATATAGCCGCTCGCGCAACGTCAGGAAGACGGCCAGGTTAATCAGAATAATGACGGTCAGGGCGCCGTAGTAGAAAAAATGCAGTTTCTGCTCACCGGAGGCGGCGCCGAAAAAACGGTTCTCACGCCAGATTTGCAGCGGCAGTATCATGGAGCCCGCTGTTTCAACCCGTGCATAGATCGTTTTGGACTCGTCCGGTGCCAGGCTTAAACGCAGCAGCATGTTCGGGTGATCGATCTCCCGGGGATAGAAGGGCAGAGCATCACCGGTTCTGACAACCCTTTGCTGGCCACCGCCAGACATAACATGGAAAGTCACCCTGTCCAGTTGCGAGTATGCCAGCTCCGCGACCAGATTGAGCGTCTCGTCCGTCTGGTTCGCGATGGCAAAACGCAGCCAGTAGGCAGAAGACGTTATGCCAAGAGTGGCACTGCCCTCGGATGCGGTCGCCCATTGATCAGTGGGCTGCTCAAGAATGTCGTCGATGGTGGCGGAGGCGTCGGGGTCTTCAAGATAGGAGAAACGGGACGGAATCTGAGCGTCGTCCGAGATCACGATGGGTGACATGTCCGCATTCGCCAGAAATGACAGGCACAATGCAAGTGATGCCAGAATTGTTCGTAGAGACGATGCTGCTCTCACAGTTCGCTGACCATATTTTTGTTGGCGACGGCAGCACAGGTTGGTCCTGCACCTTGGTGTTGTGGTCGTCCCTTACCCTTTCTTCTCTTTACCTTAGTCCTCTATGGGATAAAACGGAACAGACTACTGTATTGGTCCTGTAGTCAATGGTGACCACCATGACCTCAAACGCCCCGCAAACGGAAAAGGTTCCCGCCGGGGCGTTCTCGCCATCGTCCCCAATCGGTCGGAACTAGCCAAAAAGACCGGAGATGAACGCAATGCCAACGGTAAAGATGCCGAGGCTGGCGGCCAGGCCGATGGTATAGATGCGGGAGGTGGCCGAGCGCTGCTGGGAAATGAAAAGATCAATAGTCCGCTGTGCGATATCTTCTGCCGTCTCTCTGGAGATTTCATGGGCCTGTTGAATGGCCTCGGATTGCAGGGTTTGCCAGAACTCGGTATCGATGGTCTGCACGCTGGTGATGTGATCCTTCAGCTCAGCCATATTCTCCGCGGTAAATCCGTTGTTCTTGGAGAGCTCTTTGCGAACCTGGGACAGCTCCTGAACCAGGTTCAGGTTCACCTCGGCAGCCACGTCGTCCCGCAGGTTGGCGGTGCGCTTGTCGATCATTTCGGTCACGGCGTTCAGCCGTTCTTCCATGACCGTTTCCTGTTTGCGACTGGTCTCATCAAGAACACGCTTGAGATGATCAAACTGCTCATCAAACAGTGAGCTGAGCAGTTCATGCAGGCGGTTGTTGATATGAGTCTTGACCGCAGAACGGGCAATCTGCTCGATCAGGTCGCTGGTCAGCGGCACCACCTGGGGGTGATTCTGTTCGCTGGCGTCCTGGCCGTTGCCTTCGGTTTTGGGGGACAGTTCCAGGGAGGCATCCGCCGGAATATCCAGGGGCTCTTCGTCTTCCGCTTCCTGCGCGAAATCCAGCTCCGGGGGTTCCGGCAGGGTGCCGCCGGACACGTCGATATCCAGCTGTTCCAGAACCGAGCTCAGACCTTCTACCTGGGGCGGTTTGGTGAGGATGTTATAAACGCCAAAATTCCTGGCTTCCTCGGTAAACGACTGGGACTTTTTGGAGGTGCACATAATGATGGGAATGCCGGCAGTCTCCGGGTTGCCCTTGATGGCCTTGGTGGCTTCCACACCGTTCATCCCCGGCATGAGGTGATCCATGAAAATTACATCCGGCCGGTTGTTGGCGTTCAGGTAATCCAGGGCTTCTTCTGCCGAGCCGGCCATGTTCACTTCCATGTCCCGGCTCTCAAGCAGTTTGCTCAGTGCAAACCGGGCTACTTTGGAATCATCCACCAGGAGCGCATTTTTAATCGTCATGTTACAACCTCAACAGCTTACGTGTTCGTTATCGGGCGCAAGCCCGGGGGTTTACCAGCCTTCCAGATTCGGGCACTGGGTCGCCCTGTAACTCTTGTCCCGATAACAAACACCGGGTTCTGTTGTGCGGGCGGTGAATATCTCACCGGCCGCCGTCGTCAGACGAACCTGTCCATAGGGTTCGCCATAGCGGAAGGTCGCCTGGATCGAGCTGCCGTTGGGATTGCTCAGCAGGCCTTTTCCATGGAACGAGCCTTCAATGTACTGGCCTTCGTATTTCTTGCCGTCGGCGAAGACTTCCTTGCCCTGGCCGTGAAATTCGCCGCTGGAAAACTCCCCTTCGTAGAACCGGCCATCCGGGTAGGTGAGAGTGCCTTCGCCGTGGAACTGGTTGTCGCGAAAGCCTCCTACGTACAGCATGCCGTCTGAGGACGTCAGTGAACCATGGCCGTTCAGTTTACCTCCGGCCCACTGTCCGGTCAGAATATCGCCGTTGGCCATGGTGAGAGTGCCCTGGCCATTAAACTGGTCATCGCGGAACTGGCCGGTGTAACGGGCGCCATCCGCGCCGCGCCAGGTTCCCTGGCCGTGGCGTTTGCCACTGCGCCAGCCGCCTTCGTATTTGCTGCCATCCGGGTACCAGGCGGTGCCTTCGCCGTGGAACTTTCCATCCACAAAGTGGCCTTCGTACCTCAGGCCTTTGCTGTTCACCAGCGTGCCATCCCCGGTTTTGACGCCGCCAACCCAGGTGCCGTCGCGATAGTTGACGTTGGTAAAGGCTTCCAGTCGCCCAACCAGAGTGGTTTCGTCGCCGGCATCCAGGGTTACGGTTTTCTGCCAGGGCTGGTAGCCGCTCTTACGGATGACCACGTCGTAGGTGCCGGGCTTCAGTTCCAGATCCAGCCGGGTCGCGCCGTAATTCTTGCCGTTTACCGTAACCTGATCGCCCAGCACGTTGGACCGTAGTACCAGGAGACCGGTTTTTGGTTGCGGTTCGGGTTTGGGCGGTGCTGGTTTCGCTACCTCGGGCTCTGGAGTGGGCTCGGCTGCTCTTGCTGGCTCGGGGGTGGGGTCGGACTTCGGGGTCGGGGCGGGAGCTTCTGCGGTGGCGGAGGCCATGGCGGAAGCCGGTTCAGCCTTGGCGATCAGCTGGGGCTTGTCCTGCATGGGGCTGAGAGTGAAAGACTCTGCGCCGCTTTCCCTTGCCGGAGTATCATTCTGCGCGCTCTGTGGCCGTGTTGCGGTCGCCGCCGGCTTCTGGTCATCAAGGAAGACGCTGTCGGCCTGCTGACTGGTGGCGGCCTGAGTAAATGCGGGCTCTTGCCCGGTATCAAATTCGCTTGCGGTGATCTCCTCCCGGACCGACGCAAATCCCGCCGTGACTAACAGCATGAGCGCGAGGGCGTTGATAAACAGGAGCGGTCTGAAATCGACCATAGGCAACCTCTCAGTACTTGTTCTTGCGTAACAGCACCGCGACCGGAAGGCCACGGAGAACAACATGACACGCAGTTATCTTACCGAGTCAGGCTTGCCTTATGTAACAGAAAGTCACTGAAGTTAACGAGAATGCAGGACAAATCACACTTTGTCCGGAAGCTGATCATGGTTGAGCTGCTCCCAGGATCGCATGTAGACATCCGCCTCGTATTCGTAGGGCGATTTGAAGGGTGTAAGCACGAAATCAAATACCAGAAAGAAGAAACCAATGGAGGCCCAGGCAATGGCCAGGGTGCTGAGCGTGGTTGCCTGTTCCTGGGGATTGGCCTGCACAAAACTCTGCAGCAGGGGAATGAGATCGGTCGCCATCACTACCGGGTTAAAGCTCGAGAGTACAAACGGCAGCCAGAAAGCAATGAATACCGGGAAAAATCCGAACGACCAGAGTACACGCCTCAGCAGGTAGATGCCGACTGCCCGCCAGAATCGTTGGCGAACTTCCGGAACCTTGCGGATCTTCTCAAGATAGCGGCGTCTTTCGGCCCAGTAAGCGGCGACTTCCGGGGCCTGCAAGCCCTTGTGGCCACCCTTGGGGGAAGCGGGCTGCGGCGCTGATCCGGATGGCTCTTCTGGCGTAGAAATCGACATGGAGTATGGTACTACCCTGTTGCTTTGCGTTTATGCATGATAGTTGAAACTACGTGTTACCCTACAAATCCTTTTTCATGAAAGACAGGACAGTAATCAATGGCTGCAGTTATCGAGAGTAAGGTCCACCCGGCCTTTGAGCAACTCCGAAGCCACCGGATCGACACGCTGAATCTGACCGTCGAGGAGTATCGCCACAAAAAAACCGGCGCCCGACATCTGCATCTGGCCGCCGATAACGACGAGAACGTGTTTTTTGTCGCCCTGCGCACCTTTCCGATGGATTCCACCGGCGTTGCCCACATTCTTGAGCATACCGCGCTCTGCGGCAGCGAGCGTTTCCCGGTTCGCGACCCGTTTTTCATGATGATCCGTCGTTCGCTGAACACCTTCATGAACGCGTTCACCAGCAGTGACTGGACGGCCTATCCTTTTGCCAGTATGAACCGGAAGGACTTCGACAACCTGTTGACGGTCTATCTGGACTCGGTGTTCTTTTCCTCGCTTGATCCGCTGGATTTTGCCCAGGAAGGCCACCGGCTGGAATTCGATAAGCCCAACGATCCGTCAACGGATCTGGTTTACCGCGGTGTGGTCTACAACGAGATGAAGGGCGCCATGAGCTCGGCCACCTCCCAGTTGTGGCAGAACCTGTCCAGCCATCTGTTCCCGACCACCACCTATCACTACAACAGTGGTGGCGAGCCCGATCATATAGTGGACCTGAGCTACGAAGACCTGTTGAGCTTCTACCGCCACCATTATCATCCGAGCAATGCGACTTTCGCCACCTATGGCAATATTCCGGCCCACGAGCACCACGAGCGTTTCGAGGAATTGGCGCTCAAGCGTTTCGACCGTCTGGATATCGATCTGCCGGTGCATGATGAAAAGCGTCTGTTTTCGCCGGTTCGTGTGGAGCAGGGTTATGCGGTCAGCGAGCAGGAAGAAACGGCCAACAAGACCCACATCGTTATGGGCTGGTTGCTGGGCCACAGTTTTGACCTGCAGGAAAACCTGGAAGGCCAACTGCTGGCCAGCGTTCTGCTGGACAACAGCGCCTCGCCGTTGATGAGGGCGCTGGAAACCACGGATATCGGCCATGCTCCGTCGCCGATGTGCGGTATTGAGGATTCCAACCGGGAGATGACCTTCGTCTGTGGGATTGAGGGTACCGAGCCCGAACAACAGAAGGCTCTGGAAACCCTGATCGAGGAAACCCTGGCCAACGTGGTGAAAGAAGGGGTCAGCCAGGAACGCCTGGAAGCGATTCTGCACCAGCTTGAACTGCACCAGAGGGAAATTGCCGGTGACCAGTTCCCTTATGGCCTGCAACTGATCATGAGCGCTATTTCCCCGATGATTCATGGTGGCGATCCGGTCGAGCTGCTGGATCTTGAGCCGGTTCTGGATACCCTGAGGGAAAAGATCCGCGATCCCGACTATGTGCCCGGCCTGATCCGTCGCAAGCTGCTGGAAAACCCCCATCGCGTTACGCTGACCCTGCGTCCGGATAACCAGCTGGAATCCCGTCGCCAGGAGGCGATTCGTGAAGCGCTGGCCCGTCGCAAGGCCGAGCTGACGGAAAAGGAAGTACAGGAAATCATCGAACGGGCACAGGCCCTGGAAGAGCGGCAGACACGCAAAGATGACGATTCCATCCTCCCGAAAGTCGACCTCAGCGATGTACCTCTGCAGTTGCCCGAGCCGGAGCGCCGTTATGACGGTGATATGGCCGCATCGCTTTATGCTCGTGGTACCAACGGCCTGGTGTATGAGCAGATCGTTCTGCCTGTGCCCGACCTGTCGGAAGACGAACTGGTGCTTTTGCCCTATTACACCACACTGATTACGGAAGTGGGCTGCGGTGACCTTGACTATCTGGGCATGCAGGACCGGATTTCCGCCGAGTCCGGCGGCGTCAGCGTGTCTTTCTCGGCCAAGGGCGAAGTCGACGATGTCCAGAATCTGAGTGGTTACATGATTTTCAGTGGCAAAGCGCTGGCCCGAAATCGTGGCGCCTTGACCAGGCTCCTTGGCGATCTTTTCAACGGTGCCCGCTTTGACGAGCACGAGCGCATACGGGAACTGGTTGCCCAGGTCCGCGCCCGGCGCGATCAGGCCATCACCGGCAGTGGTCATGGCCTCGCCATGGGCGCTGCGTCCCAGGGCATCAGTCCGGGAGCCTGGCTGGCCTTCCGCCTTGGCGGTCTGGAAGCCATTCGTGGCGCAAGGTCCCTGGACAAGTCGCTGGATGACGACAACGAACTGGCGGCATTCTGTGATCGCCTGGCCGGTCTGCACAGCCGAATCCGGCAACAGAATCGCCAGTTCCTGCTGATTGCCGAAGACGAGCAGCTTCAGCCGATGCTGGACGAGGTTAAACAGCACTGGAGTGGGCAGCCAGAGGGCAAGAGCGAACAATGGCATCTCAGCCAGGCTCCGTATCAGGTCAACCAGGCATGGCTGACCTCAACCCAGGTCAATTTCTGTGCCCGCGCTTTTCCGACCGTCGCGGTGGATCACCCGGACGCAGCAGCGCTGACGGTGCTGGGCGGCTTTCTGCGAAACGGATACCTGCACCGGGCCATTCGCGAGAAGGGTGGCGCCTATGGTGGAGGTGCCGGTCAGGATAGCGTTAACGGCACTTTCCGCTTCTTCTCTTATCGGGATCCGCGCCTGAGTGAAACCCTGGATGACTTTGATCAGTCACTTAAATGGCTTCAGGAAGAGGATCACGATGCTCAGGAACTGGAGGAGTCCATTCTGGGGGTGATTGGCCAGCTGGATCGGCCCCGGTCCCCGGCAGGTGCTGCACGGCACGCCTTCCACAATCATCTGTTCGGCCGTTCACCGGAGCAGCGTTCGCGATTCCGTGAGCGAGTGCTGGCGGTGACTCTGGAGGACATGAAGCGCGTGGCCCGGACCTGGCTGACCCCGGACAAGGCCAGCACGGCGGTGATCACCAGCCACGATAACCGTGAACTGGTTCAGAAACTGGGGCTGGAGCTGCAGGAGCTCTGAGCTCCTGCTGTTACCGGTTCCGTTTCAGTCCGGCGCTGACCATAATCCGGGTGGAGATTTCCTCCACCGAGTAGGCGGTGGTGTTCATGTAGGGAATCCGCTCGCGCCGATACATCAGCTCGATTTCCTCAATCTCGTGCATGCACTGCTTGATTGACGCGTAGCGGGAGTTCGGGCGGCGTTCATTGCGAATGGTCGCCAGTCTTTCCGGGTCAATGGTCAGGCCAAAGATCTTCTGTTTGTGGGCGCGCAGAACCGCGGGCATGTTCTGGTCGTCCAGGTCTTCTTCGGTAATCGGGTAGTTCGCTGCCTTCACGCCGTATTGAAGGGCCAGATAAAGGCAGGTAGGCGTTTTGCCGCTCCGCGAGGCGCCCACCAGGATGAGATCTGCCTCGTCATAATGCCGCGTTCTGGCGCCGTCATCGTTGTCCAGCGCAAAGTTAACGGCCTTGATCCGCTGCTCGTATCGGCCTTCATTGTTGATGGCATGGGATTTACCCACCGAATAGGAAGACGATGACTGCAGCTCCTGCTCCAGAGGGTTCAGGAAGGTGCCGAATATGTCGATCATGAAGCCGTTGGCTCCGGCGATAACATCACGAATGTCGCTGTTAACAATGGTATCGAACACCAGAGGCCGGGCACCGTCGGTCTGCTCCGCCTGGTTGATGCGTTTTACCATCTCCTGAGCTTTTTCCGTATCGTCGATATAGGGAACGGTCACCCGTTCGAATTCGATTTTCTCGAACTGCGCAAGAAGGCTGTGCCCGAGTGCTTCGGCGGTGAGGCCGGTGCCGTCGGAAATGAAAAAGGCGGTACGTTTCATGGTGTCTGGATCGGCTCCGTATTTGGCGGGTACCCTAGGTAATTGCCACAGGTTACAGTATCATACACGCCAAGTTCGATAGCTCGCAGTGCAATGAATCAAGGGAGACTCGCTTTGGAAGATTACATTATCTGGTTTGATCACCTGGGAATGTCTGATGTGGACCGGGTGGGCGGAAAGAACGCCTCCCTCGGCGAAATGATCAGTAATCTTGCCAATGCTGGTGTCACTGTGCCAGGTGGTTTTGCGACAACAGCTCACGCCTACCGCGAGTTTCTGGCCAAAGACGGCCTGCGGGAAAAGATCGACAATACCCTGGACAGTCTGGACATTAACGATGTGAATGAGCTGGCAAGGGTCGGTTCGCGGATTCGCCAGTGGATCATCGATACGCCTTTCCCGGAGGCATTGGAAAAGCCGCTGCAGGAAGCCTTCGCGGCACTGCAGGCAGGAAATGAGAACATGGCGGTTGCCGTGCGCTCATCCGCCACGGCGGAGGATCTTCCGGATGCCTCGTTTGCGGGCCAGCAGGAAACCTTCCTCAACGTGGTGGGGCTGGAACAGGTGCGCATGTCGGTGAAGGAGGTGTTTGCCTCCCTGTTTAACGACCGGGCGATTTCCTACCGGGTCCACCACGGGTTCGATCACAAGCAGGTAGCTCTGTCGGCCGGAATCCAGAAAATGGTCCGCAGCGAGACGGCGTCCTCCGGCGTAATGTTTACCCTGGATACCGAGTCCGGATTCCGCGACGTGGTGTTTGTGACCGGCTCCTATGGCCTGGGTGAAACCGTGGTACAGGGCGCGGTTAACCCTGATGAATTCTATGTTCACAAGCCCACTCTGGACGCTGGCCGCCCGGCGGTCTTGCGCCGCAATCTTGGCAGCAAGGCCATCAAGATGGTTTACCACACTGACTCATCTGCCGGGCAGTTTGTGGAGACCGTCAAGGTTGATCAGCAGGACCGTGACCGGTTCTGCATCTCCGATGCCGAGGTAGAAGAGCTGGCCAGGCAGGCCATGATCATCGAGAAGCATTATCAGCGCCCGATGGATATCGAGTGGGCGAAGGACGGCGATGATGGGCGCATATACATCGTTCAGGCGCGTCCCGAGACGGTCAAGAGCCGGGCCAGCGCCAACGTCATGGAACGGTACCTGCTCAATGAGACCGGCAAGGTTCTGGTGGAAGGGCGGAGCATCGGCCACAAGATCGGCAGCGGTCCGGTCAAGATCATCACCAGCATCAAGGAGATGGATCGGGTTCAGGCCGGGGATGTTCTGGTCACAGACATGACCGATCCCGACTGGGAGCCGGTCATGAAGCGTGCCTCCGCCATTGTCACGGATCGTGGCGGTCGTACTTGCCACGCGGCCATTATTGCCCGGGAACTGGGTATTCCGGCGGTGGTGGGCTGTGGTGATGCCACGGAAGTGCTCAAAGACGGTCAGGAAGTGACCGTGTCCTGCGCCGAGGGTGATACCGGCATGATTTATGAGGGCAGTCTTGATTTCGAGCTGAAGGAAAACACCGTCGATTCCATGCCGGCGATACCGTTCAAGATCATGATGAACGTGGGTAACCCGGACCGGGCGTTCGATTTCCAGTCACTGCCCAACGAAGGCGTGGGCCTGGCCCGGCTGGAGTTCATTATCAACCGGATGATCGGCGTGCATCCGAAGGCACTGCTGAACTTTGACGGGCTGCCACGGGATATCCGCCAGACCGTGGAAAAGCGGATTTCCGGCTACAGTTCGCCGGTGGATTTTTACGTCGACAAGCTGGTGGAAGGCATTTCCACACTGGCGGCGGCCTTTGCACCCAAAAAGGTCATTGTTCGCCTGTCGGATTTCAAATCCAATGAATATGCCAACCTGATCGGTGGCACCCTCTATGAGCCGGACGAAGAGAACCCGATGCTCGGGTTCCGCGGTGCTTCACGCTATATCTCTGAAACCTTCCGCGACTGTTTCGAGCTTGAGTGCCGGGCGCTGAAGAAAGTACGCAACGAGATGGGGCTGACCAACGTCGAGGTGATGGTGCCATTTGTTCGCACCGTGGGTGAGGCCGAACAGGTGGTTAACCTGTTGGCCGAGAACGGCCTCAAACGCGGCGACAATGGCCTGCGCGTGATCATGATGTGTGAGCTGCCCGCCAACGCTCTGCTGGCGGAACAGTTCCTCGAACATTTCGACGGTTTCTCCATCGGCTCCAATGACCTGACCCAGCTTACCCTGGGCCTGGACCGGGATTCGGGCATTATTGCCCACCTGTTTGACGAGCGGAATGACGCGGTCAAGGCCTTGCTGGCCAGCGCCATTCAGGCCTGTAAGAAGGCCAACAAGTACATTGGTATCTGTGGGCAGGGGCCTTCCGATCATCCGGACCTGGCGAAGTGGCTAATGGACCAGGGTATCGACACCGTATCCCTGAACCCGGACTCGGTGCTGGATACCTGGTTCTTCCTGGCCGACGAAAAAATTGACTGATTGATTGAACAAGGAGAGCGCAAACGTGCCTATCGTAACTCCGGACCTGTGCGATGATTACCCTGAAATTCTGGCCGTGGAGCCGGGGTTTCGCAATTTCGGCGGCGTGGACAACTTCGGCGGCGAGATCGTGACCGTCAAGTGCTTTGAAGACAATTCTGTGGTCAAGGAGCAGGTTGCGCTGCCCGGACACGGGAAAGTCATGGTGGTTGACGGTGGCGGCTCAAAGCGGGCCGCGCTGCTCGGCGATATGTTGGCAGAGAAAGCCGTTAGCAACGGCTGGGCAGGCCTGATCATTTATGGCTGCATTCGCGATGTGGACGTGATTGCCAGAACCGAACTGGGAGTTCAGGCTCTGGGCTCTCATCCCCGGAAAACCGAGAAGCACGGCGTGGGCCAGCTGAATGTGCCGGTCACCTTTGGTGGGGTGACCTTCCATCCGGGCCATTATGTCTATGCAGACAATAATGGCATTGTCGTTTCTGAGAAGGCTCTGGTTAACGCTTGACCTGAATGATCTCCACGCCCAGCAGGTAGCCGTGTTCGTCGGGTTCGCAACGCAGAACCCGGCATACTGTCTCGAAGGGCGGGAACTGGTCGCTGGTGGACGGAAGGAGGGTGTGGATTTCGTCGCCCTCCGAAAATGCCTTCTCAACGAAAAGCTGCATACCTGTGCCACTGAGATCGCGGCAAATTCCAGCAAATGAGGCACCGCTGGCGTCGGTCAGTTCAATCTCTGCGTTCATCCTCATGCGATGGAAATCGCGCTTCTCTGAATAGTCCTTCATGGTTGCAGACATCACCGAATCTCCCGCTTGTTGTTTTGATATTTATAATGGCTTCAGGCTGGGGCGTCAAAGAATTCATGGGAATAAAAAACACCCAATACCGCATATTTAGTATTGAGTGTCGAAATTGGCACAACATGTAGGGCTTGCCCGGGTCTTTACTAGACCCAGTTATCGTTCTTTCTGGTTGGCTTCAGAGCAGGAACGATCAGCGCCAGAATGATGCCCAGCAGCACAAGGCCGGCACCGATCAACATGAAGTCCGATTCCTTGTTTGCTTCCAGCCGTTCCTTCTCGGCCGTCAGCACTTCCAGTTCGTTCAACAGCTTCTGGTTCTCATTTCGCAGATCTTCATTGCGACGATTGATGCTCAGCGTATCGGATGCCACAGTCTTTATCTGCTGCAGTTCCTGGCTAAGGCGGCCGGCCCGAGCCTCAAGCGCTTCCTGTGATTCGCGGAGCTCGTTGCGTTCGTTGGTTACCTCTTCCAATTCTGCCCGGAGAGAGCTTACCGTTTCCTGTGCCTTGGCAAGTTGCCGGTTTGCCGACTCCAGTCGGGCGCGGGCAATGGGCGTTTCCGATATATAGCGGGAAACCATCCAGCCCTCGATACCGTCCGGTGTTCTTACCCGGCTGTAGCCGGAGTCTGAGCGTTCGAGGAGCTCCAGCGGGGTGCCGCTACGAACGCCGGAATGCAGAATCCGGTATTCCGTGCCCTGGCCACTGCGGATCGGGGCATAGAGGGTATCGTCCACGTAAACTGTTTCGGCGTATGCAGAGGACAGGGTGGCGAAAAGGATAGTGAAGAAAAATACGCAACGGACAATGGATCTTGAAGCCGGCACTGGTTGTATTCCCTGAGACAGTGTTTTGACGGGCAATTTTGTCATAGTTACCAAGCCATACAAGGTAGGTTTCATTACAAAACCCTCATCCGAAAAGCGGTTTCTCGCCGAATCAGGGCAGTACGGCCTTGAACGGTTTGACCGTGACTTTTTGATACACCCCGGCGTCCACATAAGGATCGGCGTCTGCCCAGGATTGTGCTGCGTCCAGGGAATCGAATTCGGCAATGACCAGGCTGCCAGTGAAGCCCGCATCGCCCGGTTCAAGAGTGTCCAGGGCAGGGTGAGGCCCCGCAACCAGCAGCCTGCCCTCGGCCTTCAGCTGGTTCAGCCGTTCAATGTGCGCGGGACGTGCTTCGGCCCTCAGAGGCAGGCTGTTTTCAATATCTTCGCTGATGATGGCGTAGTACATCCGGAGCTCCGTTTGGGGTTCGTGTGGTTCAGTGCCGACTGGTACACTGTCGACACTGTATCGCTATCTGGAATCCTCGTGACTATACCCCAAGAAACTGAATTCTGCATTGATCTGCATTGCCACAGCACCGCCTCGGATGGAGCCTTGCCGCCGGAGGAAGTGGTCAATCGGGCGGCAGACCGGGGTGTCACTCATCTGGCCCTGACGGATCACGACACGGTTGCCGGTATGGCAGCGGCCGAAACCTCCGCAGCCGCCAGGGGAATCGCGCTGATTGCCGGCACCGAACTGTCCTGCGTCTGGCACAGCAAGACAATTCACATTGTCGGCCTGGATTTCGATCCTGCTGATTCCGGTTTCAAGTCGGCGCTGGAGCGCCAGAATGCCAATCGCTGGGCGCGGGCAAGAGCCATAGCAGACAAGCTGGACAGAATCGGTGTTGAAGACCTTCTCGACAAAGCAACTCGCTGCTCAAACGGAGACGTGCCCGGACGCCCGCACTTTGCCCGGGTGCTAGTGGACGAGGGTGTCGTCACGAACCTTGCACAGGCTTTCAAGCGCCATCTGGGGCAGGGCAAGCCAGGTGACGTAAAGGCCTTCTGGCCCGAGCTGGAGGAGGTCGTGCAGTGGATTGTCGATGCGGGTGGCATAGCCGTGCTGGCTCATCCGAAGAAGTACCGGTTAACCGCGACGAAACTGCGTTCGCTGGTAGCGGACTTCCAGCGGGCCGGCGGTAAGGCCATGGAAGTATCCACGTCCGGTCAATCAAGCGGCGACCTGGGATTTCTAGCGGAGCTTTGCCGTCGGGAAAAACTGCTGGCCTCCCAGGGCAGTGATTTCCATTTTCCGGGAGCGCCCTGGTGTGAGCTGGGCCGGATAACAAAAATGCCAGACGGCATAGAGCCCGTCTGGCATCATTTCAAACAACCTGTGGGGCTTCCGGTTCAGTCCGGAGCGTGAAACAGCAGGTACAGGTCCGTCAGCGAATCCGGAATGGCGTCTGACATCTGTCTTGCCATCTTCTCGTCATTACGGACCTTCTGGAAATCCTCATCCTCGAATAGTCCCGACAGGGTCAGCATGGGCACGAGCAGATCCGCTGTTTCTTTCTCGTCCACTTCCAGCCAGGCATCTTCGTTTTCCAGGAAGGTATCCACAAACCCCGCGCACCAGTTTTCCAGTGCGTTCATCGGGTCGCCATCTTCCGGCTCCGGGAGCTCCAGAGTCTGCCCCATATCCAGTGCATGGGCCATATCCCGGGCCAGCTGATCGACAGCTGACCTGAAGGTCTGAGGCGTTTTCTCCGGTGCCGCGCCCTCGGTACCGGTTGCCAGCGCGAAAATATCATCCGCGCTCAGGGCAACCGGGCCGACCACGCTGGCGCACACAATGCCGTGAAGGCCGAAGAAATCGACGGCCTCATCGCCCCAGGGATCGGCAAACAGGATGTCTTCTAGTGACTCAATGTCCGAGTTGGAAAGCATCCTTTAATTGCTCCCGGCGGTTTTTTTGGCTTCTTCAGCCGCACGACGGCGCTTGCGAACCTCGCGAGGGTCGTTGTAAGCACGGCCCGGAGTAACCGGAGGCTCCGTCGGATCGGGAGTCTCGTCAGAGGCCTGTTCAGACGCTTCTGACTGAGCCTTCTCCGGCTCCGGTGCAGGTTTCGCACTGGCTTCCGGCTCAGGTGCAGGTTCGGCACTGGTTTCCGGCTTGGCCTCCGCCTCTGGAGCGGCCTCCGGCTCTGGCTTTACCGGCTCAGTCGTCGGCTTTTCAGTCTCGGGCTGCGGCGCGTCTGCCGCAGCCGCAGGGGCCTCGGTCGCAGCAGGCGTCTGCTCTTCGGGCTGCTCTGGCTGATCCGCTTTCTTCTCTGCCGCTTTCCGCGCAGATGTCCGCCGCGGCCTTGAAGGCTTTCTTTCTGTAGTAGCTTCTTCTGGCGGCTTTTCAGCGGGAGCTTCGGTCACCGATGGTTGATCTGTTGAAGGCTCTTTTTGCGCTGAGGGCTGTTCCTTCGCTGAAGGCTCCTCTTGCACTGAAGGCTCTTCCTTCGCTGAGGGTTCCTCTTTGGATGAAGGCTCCGCTTTTACTGAAGGCGCTTCTTCCACCGCAGGTTCCGCTTTGACGGAAGACTTTTCTTCGACTGAGGGCTGCTCCTGCTCAACCGGGGGCTGTTGAGCTGCAGATGGCTCTTGCCCTGCTGAAGACTTTTCTTCAGCCAGCGGTTCGTCTTCCGGAGACGGCGTGGGCTCGGCGACGATGTCAGATGCCTTCACGCGCTCTCTTTGGGGCCTTGGAGCTGCCTGTGTTGCAGCTTCTGTCTCGGGCGCACTCGTTGGTGAGGCTTCAACCGTTGGCTGCTGCGATGGTGCTTCAGCCGTTTCTTCTGGCTGGGTGTCTTTCTGATGGTGCTCGCTACGGGCACTCTTTCTGTCAGCTGGAGTCGACGCCGCCGCTTCCACAGGGGAGCCGTCACGGTTCCGGTTGCGACGCGGCCTGCGGCGCTTCTCGCCACTTCCGGATTTCTCCGGGCCGGCATCGGCCTTCTCCTGCGAGGGCGCTTTTTCGGCTACTTTCTGCTGTGGCTGGGCGGAATCGTCGGATTCTTTCTGGTCACGGGCCTGGGGTCTGCCACGGCCACGATTCGGCGATTGGCCATCCTTGCGGCCTCCGTCGCGGCGGCTGTCCCGGGACTGCTCGGCACTCGCACTCTGCTTCTGTTCGCCATCGGCCGTTTCGGCATTGCGATTACGGTTGCGGTTGCCGCCACGGCTACGCCCGCGGCCGTCTTCATTGCGGGCCTGACCCTGGCCACCCTGGCGGCGATCGCTGCCACTGCGCTTGCCGCTGTCGCCGGAGCCACTCTCGTCTCTGGCTACGCGGGTTTTGCGACGGTCCTGCCGGTCCTGGCCCCGGCGCTCATCCCGATTCGGGCGGTTGGCGCTGCGGGTATCCGGCTGGGGGTCGCCAATAATTTCCTCGCCGCTGAAGAAATCCGCAATCTTGCGGCCCAGGCGGCTGAACAGGCCTTCGGTCTGCTCCTTGGAGGTTTCTTCCGCTTTCGCGGCCGGAGCGGCCGCAGGGGAGGGAGCCGGTGCAGACGGGCGAATGGCCTTCACGGCCGCCTGTTCACGAACGGGTGGCGGTGCGACCGGAGCTTCAAGAATTTCTTCTTCCCGCTCACTGTATTCCTGAGCCACCTGGTAGCTGGAGACGTGTTCGGCACCGGTTTCATCGTCGCGCATGCGGACAATTTCGAAATGCGGTGTTTCCATGTGAGGTGCCGGTACCACAATCACCTGGACTTCCTGGCGGGCTTCAATGTCGGAAAGCTGCTTGCGCTTTTCGTTCAGCAGGAAGGTCGCCACGGCGACGGGCACGATGGCACGTACTTCGCCAGTCTTGTCTTTCGAGCATTCTTCGAATATCAGGCGCATGATGCTCAGTGCCAGGGACTCGATGCCACGAATCGTGCCCTGGCCTTCGCAACGGGGGCAGACTTCGCTGCGGGTTTCGCCAAGGGAGGGGCGCAGGCGCTGCCGCGACATCTCCAGCAGACCGAAGCGGGAAATCTTGCCAACCTGAACGCGGGCCCGGTCGATTTCCAGGGCTTCGCGGACTTTCTGTTCCACTTCTCGCTGGTGTTTGGCCGGCGTCATATCAATGAAGTCGATAACGATCAGGCCGCCCATGTCCCGCAGACGCAACTGTCGGGCAATTTCCTCAGCGGCCTCAAGGTTGGTCTGTCGTGCGGTTTCCTCAATATCCTGGCCTTTGGTGGCGCGAGAGGAGTTGATATCGATGGATACCAGGGCTTCGGTCGGGTCGATCACGATCGAGCCGCCGGAGGGCAGTTTCACTTCGCGCTGGAAGGCGGTCTCGATCTGGCCTTCGATCTGGTAGCGGCTGAACAGCGGGATTTCGTCTTTGTAGAGCTTGATCTTGTTCTCGAAGCTGGGCATGACGGCCCGGACAAAGTTGAGAACATCTTCATAGACGGTATCGGAGTCGATCAGAACTTCGCCGATGTCCTGGCGGAGATAGTCCCGGACCGCGCGAATGATCACGTTGCTTTCCTGGTGGATCAGGAAGGGTGCCTTGCGCTCGCCGGCGGCCTGGGAAATGGCTTCCCAGAACTGGACAAGGTAGTCAAGGTCCCACTGGAGCTCTTCGGTGGAGCGCCCGATGCCGGCGGTGCGAACAATGATTCCCATGGATTTGGGAACCTGAACGTCGCTCATGGCTTCCTTTAGCTGGGCACGCTCGTCGCCTTCGATGCGACGTGAGATGCCGCCTGCCCGAGGGTTGTTGGGCATTAGCACCAGGTAGCGCCCGGCAAGAGAAATAAAGGTCGTCAGTGCGGCACCTTTATTGCCGCGCTCTTCCTTGTCCACCTGGATGATGACTTCCTGACCTTCGGAAATCACTTCCTTGATGTTGATCTTGCCTTCGATCTGCCCCGGAGACTTCTTGAAGTACTCCTTGGAAATCTCTTTCAGCGGCAAAAAGCCGTGCCGTTCGGCGCCGAAATCGACAAACGCAGCTTCGAGGCTGGGCTCGACCCGGGTAATCCGGCCTTTGTAGATGTTGGCTTTTTTCTGTTCACGAGAGCTGGATTCAATGTCCAGATCAAACAGTCGTTGTCCGTCGACCAGAGCTACGCGCAACTCTTCAGGGTGAGTTGCATTTATCAGCATTCTTTTCATGGGAAAGAAAGGGTTCCTGTCGTTTTGTGATGACAGAAAACACGGGGGGAATACATCAGCGAAGCAGAACGTGCGTGCCGTGGGGCTCCGATTCAGGGAGCGGGCCGACGGCCAGACGAATCAGATAGTAACTGGGGATTGCCCTGTTAATCCGAGTCCACCGCCGACGATTCGACTGCGTGATCGCAGTGAAGGGTCGTATGAGGTCGATGTCTGTAGACGCATGTTATCCGTTTTCAGGTTCACGCTGGCGCCTTGGGTCTCACGTCATATTCGTATGCTGGACGGCCCGGCCCTGCGTGCTGGCAAAGATTTTTCGCTATGTCGCCCGTCGGTTTTCCGTACGGTTTATAATTCCCGCCTATGCGGCATTTTCCGCGAGTGGGCGGGAGTGTTACTGCCGCCGTGCCCGGTAATGATTGGGCTTCCGGCGTTCAAAGTCTTTGATAGTGTCGGTATACTTTTGCCGCTCCGGCTTCTGGCATGTTGGCCAGGCCGTAGACAAACGGCAAATCACGTCGGAATATAACAGCAATAGTGCGCCCCTTCAATCCCGCGCTCATCGGCAATTAAGGCATCTATGTCCCGGTCCCCAAGACAAAAGCGCAATTCCACCAGGCGCCCCTCTGTGGGTGCGTCAGAAGCCAGAGCCAATGACCGACGTCCAGATTCCCCGGGCGAGGTGCGTCAGGGAGTCCGCAAGGTTGTGGTGGATGAGGACAACGCCGGCCAGCGGGTCGACAACTACCTAATGGCGCAGATCCGTGATCTGCCCCGAAGCATTGTCTACCGTATTATTCGCAAGGGGGAAGTCCGGGTAAACAAGGGGCGGGTCAAGCCCGATACCCGGCTGAAGGCCGGCGACGAGGTGCGGATTCCGCCGGTCACCCGCAAGGAAAAACCGGCGCAGGTGGTGCCGGGGTCGCGGGTTCAGGGCGTCATTGAAGATGCCATTGTGTTCGAGAATGACCAGATGCTGGTGGTGAACAAGCCGTCAGGTATTGCGGTCCACGGCGGCAGCGGCCTTGATTTCGGGCTGATCGAGGTGCTTCGCGCAGCGCGCCCTCAATCTAAGTTTCTGGAGCTGGTGCACCGACTGGATCGGGATACCTCGGGGCTGATCATGGTGGCGAAGAAGCGCTCGGCGCTTCGGTTTCTGCAGGATGAGCTGCGTCAGAAACGGGTTCGCAAGCGCTACCATGCGCTGGTCTCCGGTCAGTGGAGCGAGCAGGTCACCCGGGTTAAGGAGCCGTTGTTGCGGTTCGAGCTTAAGTCCGGTGAGCGCAGAGTCCGGGTGGATGCGGCAGGGAAGGAGTCCCTTACACTGTTCCGATGTCTTCAGCATTTCGGCGGCTATAGCCTGGTCGAGGCGTCTCCGGTTACCGGGCGCACCCACCAGATCCGTGTCCATAGCGCCTGGGTCGGTCATCCGATTGCGGGTGATGACAAGTATATGGATGATGTCAGCCTCAGAGCGTTTCGCTCGGCCGGCGGCGATCGGCTAATGCTTCACGCCCGGGCGTTGGACTTTTCTCTTCCCTCAACCGGAGAGCCGATGCACTTCGAGGCCCCTTACGATGACGCTTTCTCTAAGGTGATTGCCAGACTCGAGGCCCGGCTTGAGGCCCGGCTTGAGGGTGGAAGCTGAAACGCCGGCACGGCCGGGACGTGTAAAGACTGATTGATAACGGGCCACGGGTGTACGTGGCAGAAACCATCCCGTCAGGACAGGGTTCATGGATATAAAGGTAGTAATATTTGACTGGGACGGAACGCTGATTGATTCCGTGGAGCACATTGCTGAAAGCCTGCATCAGGCTGCCACCGATCTTGGTTATCCGGAACTGGAGCGCGAGGCTTATCGCGACATTATCGGACTCGGCATGGTCGAGGCCCTTCACAAGCTTTATCCGGGCATCAGTCACGAGGAAATGACCCGTATTCGAGAGGGTTATTCCACCTATTTCTTCTCCAAGGTGACTACGCCCCAAAACGTCTTCGCCGGAATGACCGAAGTGGTGACAGACCTTCGCGCCGCAGGCCGAGGCTGCTCGGTTGCTACCGGCAAAAGCCGCCGGGGGCTGGCGGAAGCTCTGGTTTCCAGCGGTCTCGGGCCCCATTTCGATACCACTAAATGCGCCGATGAGACCCGTTCCAAACCGGATCCCCGGATGCTGTCGGAAATCATCGAATTCTACAATATCAGGCCAGATCAGGCTGTGATGATCGGCGACACCCGTTATGACCTGGAGATGGCTCAGCGTATCGGCATGCCGTCTATCGGCGTTGAGTGGGGCGTGCACCAGCGGGATGTTCTGCAGCATTATGAGCCACACGCGATCGTTGATACGGTGGCCGATCTTCGCGGCATCCTCGGCATCTAGAGAACAAAGGCGGGCGTTTGTATGAGTGAATGGGATTCAGATCAGAAGTCTGGGTGGGGCGACAAGCCGGTGTCCGGTGGCGAGGGTTCGGCTTCAGGTGGGCGTCGCCCGGTGGAGCGGCCAGAGTCTGCCCGTGACTGGAAGCTGATCGAAAAGCTGGTGATGTCGCTTCAGTCCGAGCAACGCAAGAGCCGCCGCTGGGGCATCTTTTTCAAGCTGTTGACCTTCACCTACCTGTTCGCCCTGTTTTTCCTGATCCAGTTCCCGGGCATGGGCAGTCTCGACAGCGCGACCGGAAAGCACACCGCCCTTGTGGAGGTGAACGGAACCATCGCGGCAGACGAGATTGCCAGTGCCGATCATATCGTCAGCGCTTTGCGTAACGCCTTTAAGGACGAGAATTCGGTTGCCGTCATCATGCGAATCAACAGCCCCGGCGGAAGCCCGGTCCAGTCCGGCTACATCTACGATGAAATGATGCGCCTTAAAGACGAGTACCCGGACAAGAAGCTGTATGCCGTCATATCCGACGTGGGGGCGTCCGGCGCCTACTATATTGCAGCGGCAGCGGATGAAATCTACGCCAACAGGGCCAGCCTTGTGGGTTCTATCGGCGTTGTTGCCGGGGGCTTCGGCTTTACCGGTGCCATGGAAAAGCTTGGCGTTAACCGTCGCCTTTACACAGCAGGAGAGAACAAGGCGTTCCTGGACCCCTTTTCGCCGGAAAAAGAGGAAGAGGTGGAATTCTGGGAAAGTGTTTTGAAAACTACGCACCAGCAGTTCATCGAGAGCGTTCGCAAAGGGCGGGGTGATCGTCTTGTGGACGACGAGCGGCTTTTCTCAGGCCTGGTCTGGAGCGGAGAGCAGGCGCTTGGTCTGGGTCTGGTTGACGGTCTTGGCAGTACCTCCTTCGTTGCCCGGCAGATTGTCGGTCAGGAAGAACTGGTTGACTATAGCCATCGCAAGTCGCCCATCCAGGACATTGTCGATCAGTTCGGGGTATCCATCGGAAGTGGTATTGCCGATTATCTGATGGAATCAAGATTGCAGTTGCGCTAGCGCCTCTCCAGGCTGGACGCCAGAAGCGGATTCAGTCCCCAGTTGCATAACATGGCGTTCAGTGCGATCAGGGGCAGGCCAACCAGGCTGTTCGGGTCCCGGCCTTCCAGTGAGTGGAAAAGAGCAATGCCCAGTCCTTCCATTTTAAAACTGCCGGCGCAATCAAACGGTTGCTCGATGGCGAGGTAGTATTTGATCTCCTCACGGGACAGGTCGCGAAAGTGGGCGGTGAACACCTCGCAGTGGGTCTGTTGCTCGCCATTGGCCGCGTTCAGAAGACAGAGTCCGGTAAAGAAAGTGACGGCCTGCCCGCTGCTGCGGCAAAGCTGATCGATGGCCCTGTCCATGTTGCCGGGTTTGGAAAGGTGCCGGCCGTCTTCCAGCGAGGCGACCTGGTCGGAGCCGATAATCCAGTGATCAGGGTAGGCGGCGGCGAGTGCGCTGGCCTTTTCCCGGGCAAGGCGAACAGCCAGCGTGTCGGCGGCTTCTCCTTCACGGGGTGCTTCGTCAATGTCCGGCGAGGCTGTTTCGAAAGGCAGTCCAAGCCTCATCAGCAGTTCTCTGCGGTAGGGCGATGACGAGGCAAGTAGTAGTGGTTGTGGCATAGCTGACTCCGGGGACGAAAGGAATATTGTAGAATACACTTACAGGTGCCGCTGGCTCTGCTCAAAAACAGAGGAAGTCTTTGACACCGGCGGGTCAGGCCCCTAGAATTGCGCGCCTATGTCAAATGCGTCAAACGCCGAACTGCCCAGAACTGTCGACCCATTCAGGTTGGCAGAGCAAAACGTCACTCTGGAGGGAGCGATTCCTCTGAAGGCGTTGTCTCGTTTTCGGGATGCGGTTTTTCGGACTGAAGAAGGCAGCCAGTGTCAGATTACGCTGTCGTTCTCTCTCGATAGTGAAAGGCGTCGGATGGTGGCTGGCGAGTTATCGGCGCCGGTGGTTCTGGAGTGTCAGCGGTGTATGGGGCCCATGCCTTTTACCCTGGTTTCCCGGTTCACGCTGGGGCTGGTCACAACAGACGAGCAGGCACAACAACTGCCAAAAGAGCTTGAGCCGTTTTTGACCGACGATTTCAGTGCTGATCTGTGGTCGATGGCGGAAGATGAGTTGTTGTTGGCGTTACCGCCGTTCCCGCTCCACGAGCGCAACGAGTGCTCGGCTTCCGCTACTCTCGAGTCGCTGGAGTCGGGCGCTGCGGCAGACGAGCCCGAACAGACGTCTGATGATAACCCGTTCAGCGTGCTGGCGGGGCTGAAGACAAAGAAACATTGAACTGGCGTTGCAGGCTTTCCATCGGGAGCGTGCAGCGCGTTTTTGTGAACATACGTTGATCAGGTCAGGAGCATAATCATGGCTGTACAGAAGAACCGAAAGACCCGCTCAAAGCGCGGCATGCGTCGTTCCCACGATGCCCTCAGCACGGCGGCCCTGTCCACCGATACCACTACCGGTGAAGTGCATCGTCGTCACCACGTTTCGCCTGACGGTTTCTATCGTGGCAAGCAGGTTATTGAGGCGAACGACGAGTAACCAGCGGCCAGCGGGAACCCACTAATGCCAGATCCAGATGGCGGAACGGTAAAGCCGGTCACCATCGCGATTGATGCCATGAGCGGGGATCGCGGCCCGTCCGTTGTTGTGCCGGCAGCCCTGGCTGCCGTGAATGAAAACGAGGCCTTGAGTATTGTTCTGGTTGGTATCCGGAGCGAACTCGAGGCCTTGTTGCGTCAGGGCCATGAGCGCATCCGCATCGTTGAGGCGGCGGATGTGGTCAGGATGCACGAACGCCCCTCTCATGCCCTGCGCCACAAGCGCAACTGCTCAATGGCGATTGCCCTTGGCCTGGTGCGGGACAATGTGGCCCAGGGCTGTGTCAGTGCTGGCAATACCGGCGCCCTGATGGCATTCGGCCGCTCGGTAATCCGTATGTATCCTGGCATCGAGCGGCCGGCCATTGCCAAACTGATTCCCTCGCTCCGCGGCCGTTGTCACGTCCTTGACCTGGGCGCCAATGTCGATTCGTCTGCTGAAAATCTCTATCAGTATGCCCTGATGGGTTCCCTGATGGCCTCTGCTATCTGCAACCAGGCTGAGCCGCGCGTAGCTCTGCTCAACGTCGGCGAAGAGGAAATCAAGGGCAATGAGCAGGTGCGTCTGGCCTCTCATATGCTGGCCCAGTGCGACACCATCAATTATATCGGTTACATCGAGGGCAGCGACCTGTTCCGGGATGTGGCGGACGTGGTCGTGTGTGACGGGTTTGTCGGCAATATCGCCCTCAAGACCGGAGAAGGGGTGGCAGGGCTGCTGATCGAGTTGCTTGAGCAGGCGTTTACCCGAACGCTTTACGGCAAAGTTATCGGCTTTCTGGCACGGCCGATCATCGGCCGGCTCCTGCGTCTTATGGATCCGTCACGCCACAACGGTGCCAGCCTGCTGGGCCTTCAGGGTGTTGTGATCAAGAGCCATGGCAATGCCAATGAGCGTGCCATGCTGGCAGCTATTCGCCAGGCGGTTCGTGAAGTCCAGCTGGAAGTCCCCGGCCGGATCAATGAACGCCTCGACGACCTGATGTTCTGATTTAACGACGCCCGCTTTATGCAAAGGCCAGACCGGCCGATTCAGGAATCGGGGTGGTGAGACTGGCCAACAGCGACTAGAGTCAGTTCATCAACCGTCCGATTCGCCTCACGCAGGCCGGGTTGTACTATTGGCTAATCTCAAGTCACCGACTTAAGCGGTAACATTCTGCCTATGAAATCAGCGTTTCTTTTTCCAGGCCAGGGATCCCAGTCTGTCGGCATGCTTGCCAAGGCAGCCGAGAGCTGGCCGATTATCGAAAAAACCTTTGCCGAGGCGTCCGCCGTGCTGGGCTACGACCTGTGGCACCTGTGTCAGCAGGGACCGGCCGAGGACCTCAATCAGACCACGGTTACCCAGCCGGCCCTGCTGACGGCAAGCGTGGCCCTTTGGCGCCAATGGTTTGTGGCGGGAGGACAGTCCCCGGACTTCCTCGCAGGCCACAGCCTGGGTGAGTACAGCGCGCTGGTGGCAGCCGAGAGCCTGAATTTTTTTGATGCCATCAAGCTTGTCCGGTTGCGCGGCGAGCTGATGCAGACCGCTGTGCCGGCGGGCGCCGGGAAAATGGCCGCTATTATTGGCCTGGAAGACGCCCAGGTGACGGGAGCCTGCGAAGAGGCAGCGGCTGGCGATGTAGTGTCAGCCGTGAATTTCAACGCGCCCGGGCAGGTGGTTATTGCTGGCTCCACTGAGGCAGTGGATCGGGCGATCGATGCCTGCAAGTCGCGAGGGGCCCGTAAGGCGATGCCGCTTCCGGTGAGCGTTCCCTCTCACTGCGCGCTGATGGAAGGCGCCGCCCGTGAGCTGGCGACTGCTCTGGACGAGGTGGATTTTCATGATGCTGTCATTCCGGTGGTTCAGAATGTGACGGCTCAACCAGAAACGGACAGCAAGACCCTGAAAGCCAATCTCGTCAGGCAACTTTTTTCCCCGGTTTTGTGGACGGATTCTGTTCGGACTATGGTCGATCAGCAGGTAGGTGTCGCTGTGGAATGCGGTGCCGGCAGGGTTCTGGCGGGGCTTGCCAAACGAATCGACCGCGATCTCAAGGTCTATGGCATTGACGATCCGGATGCGCTGGCTCAGGCTCTCGAAGGCTTTGAAAAGTGAGTTTCAGAAACATCAAGGGAGTTAAGCATGTCGCTTTCAGGTAAGACTGCGCTTGTTACCGGTGCCACACGCGGCATCGGAAAGGCGATCGCCGCGGCGCTGGCGGAACAGGGCGCCACCGTGATTGGTACGGCAACCAGCGAGCAGGGCGCCGAGTCCATTTCCGCTGATCTGAAAGCGTCCGGTGGCTATGGCATGGTCATGGACGTGTCCGATCCCGCCAGCATCGAAGCCGGGCTCAAACAGATTGCAGAGCAATCCGGCGCACCCGCCATTCTTGTCAACAACGCAGGTATCACGCGGGATAATCTGTTGATGCGTCTCAAGGACGATGACTGGTCGTCCGTTATCGAGACCAATATGTCCAGCGTGTATCGCACCAGCAAGGCTGTGTTGCGGGGCATGGCGAAGGCCCGCTGGGGACGCATTATCAATATCAGCTCGGTGGTTGCCGGTATGGGCAATCCCGGACAGGCCAATTACTGTGCGGCCAAGGCCGGTGTTGAAGGTTTCACGCGGAGTCTGGCCAAGGAAATGTCCAACCGGGGCATCACTGCCAATTGCGTTGCCCCCGGATTTATTGACACGGATATGACCCGAAAACTGGACGACAGGCAACGCGAAGCTATGATGGAAGTCATACCCGCGGGTCGTCTGGGCGAGCCGGAAGAAGTAGCAGCCGTGGTTGCGTTTCTGGCATCGGACGCAGCCGCTTACGTGACGGGTGAGACAATCAACGTCAACGGTGGCATGTACATGGGCTAGCCCGTTTCCGGGCTGAATGCGCAACTCCTTGTTGCGCAACATGTTTGAATGGAACCCCTGCTTGTTCGCAGGTTGGGTTTAAACTAAACTGGCAGCATCCGAGTTGCTTGGTTGACACAAAAGTGAGGACATTATGAGTACAGTTGAAGAGCGCGTTAAGAAGATTGTTTGTGAGCAGTTGGGCGTGAAAGAGTCCGAGGTTCAGAACAATTCTTCTTTTGTAGAGGATCTTGGCGCTGACTCACTGGACACCGTTGAGCTCGTCATGGCACTGGAAGAAGAGTTTGAAACTGAAATTCCCGATGAAGAAGCTGAGAAACTGACGAGCGTTCAGGACGCAATTGATTATATCGTTGCGCATACCTGATCGTCTGATCGGTCTATAAGCCAGGCAAGAAGCCGTCCATGTGAATATTCAATGGGCGGCTTTTTTATTGGATATTCTGATGTTTTTTCTGGAAGGCAATACTGCTTCAGGTGAGGGATTATGACTAAACGACGCGTTGTGATTACCGGTATGGGCATGCTTTCGCCCCTTGGCAACGATGTGGCATCGTCCTGGGATGGGGTTCTGAAAGGTGCAAGCGGTATTTCGCAGATTGATCGCTTTGACACGACGGGCTACAGCACCCGGATTGGCGGAGCCGTGAAGGATCTGGATCTGGAGTCATATCTGTCCACCAAGGACGCCAGAAAGCTGGACGCCTTTATTCACTACGGTCTGATCGCTGCCCAGCAGGCGGTGGACTCCAGCGGCCTTGGAGATTTTCAGGAACTTGACAAAGAGCGCGTGGGTGTGGCGATAGGCTCCGGTATTGGCGGCCTGGAATTCATCGAGAAAAACATCATCAACATGGAAAACGGGGGGCCACGCAAGGTGTCCCCTTTCTTTGTGCCCGCGTCGGTGATCAACATGATTTCCGGCAACGTCGCCATCCGGTTCGGTTACCAGGGGCCGAACATTGCGATTGTTACGGCCTGCACAACCGGTACCCATAACATTGGCTATGCGGCCCGAACCATCGCTTACGGTGATGCAGATGTCATGCTGGCCGGTGGATCGGAAATGGCCACAACCCGAAGCTCCATCGCCGCGTTCTCTGCGGCCCGGGCACTGTCCACCCGGAACGATGAGCCCGAGCGGGCAAGTCGGCCATGGGACAAGGGCCGCGATGGCTTTGTGCTGAGCGACGGGGCCGGCGTGCTAGTGCTTGAGGATCTGGAGCATGCCCGCCGCCGTGGTGCGGATATCCTGGGCGAGGTGGTTGGCTTCGGCATGAGTGATGACGCCTTTCACATTACCTCGCCACCCGAGGGCGGCGCCGGCGCGGCGCGATCGATGGAAAATGCACTCCGCGATGCCGCGATATCGCCGTCGGATATCGACTACGTTAATGCCCATGGCACCTCCACCCATGTTGGCGATCTGGCCGAGGTTCAGGCGGTAAAATCGGTCTTTGGTAGCCATGCCCACCAGCTGGCCGTTAGCAGCACCAAATCCATGACCGGACACCTTCTCGGGGCCGCGGGCGCTGTCGAGGCTATCTTCTCGGTATTGGCTATTCGCGATGGCGTTCTACCGCCGACCATCAACCTTGAAGACCCGGCAGAGGGCTGCGATCTGGATTTTGTGGCAGACGGCAGTCGCAAGGCGGACGTTCGCACCGTGCTGTCCAATTCGTTCGGCTTTGGCGGCACTAATGGCACGCTGATCTTCCGTCGTTTCGAGGACTGATCGGCACCGTGTTGAAGGTCGTGTATGCAGACAGCGAGGCCGTATCCGCAGCCGATCGAGGCCTGGCCTACGGTGACGGGCTGTTTGAGACCATCCGGATGTGCGGATATCAGGCGGTACTGAGGCGCCATCATCTCGATCGCCTGGTTGCGGATGCCGGGCGCCTGGGTATTGACGCCGATTACGCTGAACTGGACAACCAGCTGACTCTGGCTGCCCGTCGTTTGCTGCCCGGGGACGCATCCGGTTCCTGGATTCTGAAGATGATCCTTACCCGCGGCAGCGGCGGCCGTGGGTATCGTCCACCGGAGTCATCAGCCCCGACCCTTATTGTCTCAGCATCCCAGCTGCCGGCCATCCCCGGGCCGGAGGGCGTGGTGGCCAGGTTTGCCAGCTTCCCTTTGACGGTCAACCCGCGCCTTGCCGGCATCAAAACCCTGAATCGCCTGGAGCAGGTGATGGCCAGCCGGGAATTTACCGGTGAGGAGTGGGAGCTGATCATGGCAGACCCCTCCGGCCTGCCGGTCGAAGGCACACGCACCAATTTGATGGTGCATACAGATGATGAGTGGATCACACCCGCCGCAGATGCCGTTGCCGTGGCAGGGGTTATGCGCCAGTATGCCATTGAGTGTCTGCAGGCAGCCGGGGAGACGATTGTTGAGCGATCTCTTCCCGCCCGGATCGACCTATTACCCGGGCTCCGCGGCCTGTACCTGCTCAATAGCGTATTCGGAATTGTCTCCGTGCGGCTGCTTGATTCGGTAAGTTTGCCTGTAGAGGGCACTCTTGCGACAATCTGTGACCCTCTAAAAACCTTGGAATAAATCGCTTGTTCAAGAAGTTAATCGTTGTCGTCGTCTCCTTTGCGTTTCTTCTGGGTTCCGGTCTGGGCCTGTGGCTCTGGCAGGGCCTTCAGACCCTTGAGCAGCCTGTTCCCCTGGAAGAATCCGTGTTGTTCACCGTGCCAAAAGGCGCCAGCTATGACCAGGTTGCCCGTTCGATGGAGCAGGCCGGGTTCGTAAACGACAGCCTTTGGGTGCGGGTTTACGGTCGTTTGAATCCGGATCAGGCTAGCCTGAAAGCCGGCCAGTACGAATTCTCCAGCGGTCTGTCCGGCGTGGAAATGATTCGGAAGATGGTCGCCGGGGACATCAAGCACTGGCAGATTCAGTTCATTGAGGGCTGGACCTTTGGCGAGATGAGACAGGCCATGGCAAGCAACGGCCGGCTGCAAAAGGTAACCACCGACTGGACCGATGAGCGCATCATGGCGGCGGTGGGGGCCGAAGGCGACCATCCTGAAGGCCGATTCTTCCCGGATACCTATCTGTTCACTGAAACCGAAACCGACCTCGATCTATACCAGCGGGCGTTCCGGAAAATGGAGCGGGTGCTCGAGGAAGAGTGGGAGACACGGGCTGAAGATCTGCCCTACGACACGCCCTATGAAGCGCTGATCATGGCCTCGATTGTGGAGCGGGAGACCGGGGCAGTTCATGAACGAGGCGATGTGGCGGGGGTGTTCGTCAGGCGCCTTGAAAAGGGGATGAGGCTGCAAACCGACCCGACCGTTATTTACGGTATGGGAGACAAGTATAAAGGGCGGATCACTCGTAACGATCTTCGTACCTATACCCGGTACAACACCTACCGGATCGATGGGCTGCCGCCCACGCCTATCGCTTTGCCGGGCCGGGAGGCCATTCACGCCGCGCTGCACCCCGCGGAAGGAGATGCCCTCTATTTTGTCGCCCGTGGGGATGGTACCCACAAATTCTCCCGAACCCTGTCGGAACACCAGAAGGCGGTGCGAGAGTTTCAGCTCAATCGGCGGTCAGACTACCGGTCTTCACCGGCGCCGGCCAATGACGGTGAGCCCGAGGATAAGCCATGAGCAGCAGAGGCCAGTTCATAACCTTTGAGGGCACAGAGGGGGTTGGTAAATCCACTCAGCTGGAAAATGCCGCCTCGGTTCTGAAGGCGATGAATATTGACGTGGTGGTGACCCGTGAGCCCGGCGGTACGCCCATGGCGGAATCCATTCGTGAACTCTTGCTGACACCCCGTGACGAGCCGGTGAATGATCTTACCGAACTGCTACTGATGTTCGCGGCCAGGGCTCAGCACCTTCACACCCGGATACTTCCGGAACTGGCTGCGGGTCGCTGGGTGTTGTGTGATCGATTCACCGACGCCACTTTCGCCTACCAGGGCGGTGGCCGGGGTGTGTCTGCAGACGCTATCGCCACCCTGGAAACCCTGGTGCAGGGAGATGTCCGCCCGGACCACGTGGTGCTGCTGGATGCGACGGTTGAGACAGGAATGGCCCGTGCCAGGCACAGGGGTGAGCTGGACCGGTTCGAGCGGGAGACAGTGGCGTTTTTCGAGCGCATACGTCAGACCTATCTGGAGCGGGCAGCCAGCGCCCCGCAGCGGTACCACAGGGTCAACGCTGCCCGGCCGCTGGAAGCGGTGAGCGAAGAGGTTGCCGGGTTGCTGAGGTCCTTTGCTACCCGGTAATCGTGCAAAAAATGACCGCGTCTGTTTTAATGAATCCATATTCTCTGTCCTTGGTCAGCCTGTGACTATGTTGGATGCTCGTCTGCTAAAACTCCCCGCCGCCTCGCACCGGCATCGGCACGAGCACCATCAGATCGTCGTCGGTGTGCGAGGCGAAGCGGATCTCGATGTGGATGGCACCGGCTCACACCTGGACACCTGGCGAGCCTGCCTGGTGCCGACCCAGGCCCGGCACGACTACTGCGGTGACCTGCAGAACCACGTTCTGGTGATCAATCTTGACCCCTCCATGCCGGAGCTCAGCAGCCCGCACCACGGCGATTATGAAAAGCTTGCACCGCTCTTCGAGCGGCCCAGAACACTTGTTCTCGACAGCCGTCTTCAGGGGCTGGTGCAGTTTGTAGCCGGTGAGTTTCACCGTTCTCCCGACAATGACGAAATGAAGCGCCATCTCGGGGCAGGCATTCTTCATTGCATGGCGGAACGAATCAATGACGACCGAAAGGTTCGGCCGAACCGCCACGGAATCAGTCCGGAAACGCTTCGTCGTTACATCATGGAAAATCTTCAAAGCAAGATTACCGTGAGCGACCTGGCCGGGGTGGCCTGCCTGAGCGTCAGCCGGTTTCACGAAATGTTTCGTGATGTCATCGGGGTAACCCCGCATCAGTTCCTGCTTCAGACCCGCCTTGAACAGGCTGTCCAGCTTCTGGCCGACACCACTCTGAGTATTTCCGAAGTCAGTTACCGTACCGGATTCTCCTCCCAGAGTGCGCTGACCAATGCACTCCGAAAGCACAAAGGAACCACGCCTGCCCGGCTTCGTTCGACTGCCTGCGCCCTCTGATAAAGCCGGAAACGGCAACCCCGTAGGATTTTGCAAAATAACCGTAGTTTTCTGTAAGCCCGAATTCTGTCTGACGACTAACTTATGTTGGCCGGTATACAGCCTCGGGATATCCGCCTGTGAAATTAAATCGGTTAAATACCTGAAAAATGCCCATATGGGGCCTATCCTTCATGTAATTCGCTATCGGGGCGTCGAATTGGACGAAATGATCAATAGGAAAACCCTAAGGAGGTCATTACTGACAATCGCGAGCTGTCGTTAGTGAGTGGTATCCGTGCCGTTTTGACGGGGCAGGAGAAAGGGTAAGAAAAACAAAGAGTGCGACTGCCGGGCCTGGCGCGGTAAGCGTACCAAACGGTCAGGATCCGTTCTGGCCCAAAGTACTGGAGGAATTTCATGGCTATTGGTGTTTGGATTAGTCTATTTGGTTATTTTGCGCTCATGATCGCCATTGGCGTTTATGCCATGCGCACATCTACGTCCTCATCTGAAGATTACATGTTGGGCGGACGATCTCTCAGTCCCAAGGTCGCGGCACTATCCGCCGGCGCGTCGGATATGAGTGGCTGGTTGCTTCTGGGTCTGCCCGGCGCGATGTTTGCGTCTGGTCTGGGCTCAGCCTGGATCGGTATCGGCCTGCTTGTAGGTGCTTTCTTCAATTGGACGCTAGTGGCCCCGCGGCTGCGGGAACAGACCGTTCACTACGGCAATGCAATTACCATCCCGTCCTTCCTGGCCAACCGCTTCCCGACACAGGCGCTTTCACTGCGTACCGTGTCAGCCGTTGTTATCGTCATCTTTTTTGCGGTTTATACGGCGTCTGGCCTGGTTGCCGGCGGCAAGCTGTTTGAAAGCGCGTTCTCCGGAATTTTCAACTTCGGCGGAATGAGTGATTACGCGGTTGGTATCGTGATCACCCTGGGTGTGGTCCTGGTCTATACCGTGGTTGGCGGCTTCCTGGCGGTGAGCATGACGGACTTTGTGCAAGGCTGCATCATGATGCTGGCACTGGTGATCATGCCGCTGGTTGTGCTCTTCGGTGAAGGGGGTGGTGGTCTTGCCCAGGCCACGCAGACGCTGAATGAAGTCGACCCCTCGTTGCTATCCTGGACGGAGGGATTGACCTTTATAGGCTGGTTGTCCGCGGTTACCTGGGGCCTGGGTTATTTCGGCCAGCCCCATATCATTGTGCGTTTCATGGCGATCCGCACCCTGAAAGACGTCCCGGTTGCTCGTAATATCGGCATGTCCTGGATGCTGATTTCCCTGATCGGTGCTGTGTCTCTGGGCGTTTTCGGCCGTGCTTACGCGATTCGTAACGGCATGGACATCGAAGATCCGGAAACCATCTTTATTATCCTCTCCAATCTGCTGTTCCACCCGCTGATCACTGGCTTCCTTTATGCTGCCCTGCTTGCGGCGGTCATGAGTACCATCTCCAGTCAGTTGCTGGTGTCTTCGTCGTCACTGACAGAGGATTTCTACCGCTTGTTCCTGCGGAAGGACGCGACCGACAAGGAATGTGTCAGGATTGGCCGGGTCTGTGTTGTACTGGTCGGTCTGGTTGCTGCGGTTATCGCATCCGACCCGGACTCTCAGGTTCTGGCGCTGGTCAGTAATGCCTGGGCAGGCTTCGGTGCGGCGTTCGGTCCGCTGATTATCCTGTCGCTGATGTGGTCGCGGACCAACGGTGCGGGCGCTATCGCCGGCATGGTTGTGGGTGCTGCCACGGTCATTGTATGGATCTCGATGGGCTGGAACGGCTCGTTCATGGGTGGACCGGGTGTATACGAAATCATCCCTGGCTTCATCGCCTCCATGCTCGCCATCCTGGTGGTAAGCAGTGTGACCGCAGATGCTGGCGAGTATCAGCATATCGAGCGGTAATGCTCAGGCGCCTAGCGCCTTAAGTAGTAGCAGGGACGGACACAAACCCTGCTAGACTGCCAACAAACCCCCGCCTTCCAGCGGGGGTTTGTTTCGTTCGGGCTTTGAATTTTGCGGTATTCATTATGACGATTCTGGAAATTCTGGCCCTGCTTGCCCTGGGGGGCCTTGCCGGATTCATCAACGTGCTGTCAGCAGGCGGTTCCATGCTGACCTTGCCGTTGCTGATGTTTCTGGGGCTGCCGCCCCAGGTAGCCAATGGCACTAACCGTGTCGCTATTACATTCCAGAGCATTACCGCGGTAGGGTCGTTCCACCGTATGGGTCACGGTAACCTAGTGGTCAGCCTGTACCTGGCCGTGCCGGCGGTTCTGGGCTCGCTACTGGGGGCCTGGGTAGCAACCTGGGTCGCTGACGCGGTTTTCGAGTTTGTGTTGGTGGTCGCCATGATTGGCGCTTCCGTGTTCATGCTGTTGCCACAGCCAGAGTTGGACACCCGGCCTTTGACGACAGAGCGGCTGGGACCGGTGATCTACCTGGCGATGTTTCTGATTGGCGTTTATGGTGGTTTTATCCAGGTAGGAGTCGGTGCGCTTTTTCTGGTTGTGCTGTACCGCATGCTGCGGATTGACCTGCGCCAGGTGAATGTATTCAAGGTGGCTATCGTTCTGCTGTACACCTTGCCCGCTCTGCTGATTTTCGCCATCAGTGACCAGGTGCGCTGGGGAATGGGCCTTACCCTGGCTCTTGGCAATATTACCGGAGCGTTTATCGCGGTGCGGGTCAATGTAAGCCGTACCGGCGCCAAGTGGGTGAAATGGATCACGCTAGTGATGGTAGCGGCGATTCTGGTCCGGCTTATTGTTTACTGATTCGCATTCTGGAGGTAGCAGTCATGAAAGCCATGGTTATTGAAGCGTTTGGTGGCCCGGAGGTTTTCGTTGAGCGGGAAGTGCCGACACCGGAACCGGGGGAGGGACAGGTGCGGATTCGGGTTGTGGCTTCCAGCGTGAATCCGCTGGAGACCAAGATCCGTTCCGGGCTGGTGAAAACAGGACCAGCCATGCCGGCCATACTCAATGGTGATGTCGCTGGCGTAGTGGATAGCGTCGGTTCTGGAGTCACCGCTTTTGCCGTAGGGGATGAAGTCTTCGGTTGTGCCGGCGGTGTCAGCCAGTGGCAGGGTGCGCTGGCGGACTACATGGTCGCCGATGTGCGCCTGCTGGCGAAACGCACACCGGCAGTTTCTCTGCCTCTGGCTGAATGCGCCGCTCTGCCGCTGGTGTTTTTGACCGCCTGGTCGGCGTTGGTTGACCGGGCAGCGATGGAGCCTGGCGAGCACGTGTTGATTCATGCCGGCACCGGGGGTGTGGGCCATGTGGCCATCCAGATTGCCAAGGCGATGGGTGCACGCGTCGCTACCACGGTGTCCACGGAAGACAAGGCTGCGATAGCCCGGGATCTGGGGGCTGACGACATTATTTTCTACCGGGAAGAGTCAGTGGACGACTATCGGCAGAGACTCACTGATGGAAAGGGATTCAGCCTGGTGTTCGACACCGTCGGCGGGAAAAATATCGACCGCTCCATGGAGGCGGCAGCCATAGGCGGGCGGCTGTGCTGTATCAACACCCGTTCCAGCCACGACCTGACGTTGATGCACGCCAAAAGCCTGACCCTGCATGTCATTTTCCGTTCGCTTCCGCTGCTTCACGGCATCGGCATGGATGACCAGCCAAGGCTGATGGCAGCGCTGACGGATGCGCTGGAACAAGGCAGGGTGCGGCCATTGCTGGATGAGCAACGTTACCGGTTCAGTCAGATTGGCGAGGCCCATCGCCGGATTGAGTCCGGCTTGGCAGTGGGCAAGATTCTGTTGGAGCGCTGAGGCCAGCGCTGACAAGCAAAGCAATTTGCTGCACCCAATAAAAAACGCCAGCCCGGAGGCTGGCGTTTTCGTCTGGCAGAACTACAAGTTGGGCTCTTAGGCGACGGTCGCCTCAGAAGCCTTGCTGGTGTAGTTCTCCATCTGGTCGAAGTTGAGATACTTGTAGATCTCTTTCGACATGCTGTTCAGGTCCTTGGCGTACTCCATGTACTCCGCAGCGGAGGGGAGTTTGCCCAGGACCGCACCCACAGCTGCCAGTTCCGCGGAGGTCAGGTACACGTTGGCACCATCGCCCAGGCGGTTCGGGAAGTTACGGGTGGAGGTGGACAGCACTGTGCTCTTGGCCGCCACGCGTGCCTGGTTGCCCATGCACAGGGAGCAGCCCGGCATCTCGGTGCGCACACCGGCGGTGCCGTAGATGTTGAAGTAGCCTTCTTCCATCAGCTGCGCCTGATCCATCTTGGTGGGAGGAGACATCCACAGACGGGTTTTCAGGGGCTCCTTGTTCTGTGCCAGCAGTTTGCCGGCGGCACGGAAGTGACCGATGTTGGTCATGCAGGAACCAATGAACACTTCGTCCACCTTGTCGCCAGCCACTTCGGACAGGGTGCGGGCATCGTCCGGATCGTTCGGGCAGCAGACGATCGGCTCCTTGATCTCGGCCAGGTCGATTTCCACCACATGCGAGTACTCGGCGTCTTTATCAGCACGCATGAGCTTCGGATCGGCAATCCACTCTTCCATCTGCTGGGCACGACGCTCCAGGGTACGGGGATCGCCATAGCCTTCGGCAATCATCCAGCGCAGCATGGTGATGTTAGAGCGCAGGTATTCAGCCACGGACTCTTCCGACAGGTTGATGGTGCAACCGGCGGCGGACCGCTCAGCAGAGGCGTCAGACAGCTCGAACGCCTGCTCAACGGTCAGGTGCTCAAGGCCTTCGATTTCCAGGATGCGACCGGAGAACTCGTTGATCTTGCCTTTCTTCTCAACGGTCAGCAGGCCCTGCTTGATGCCGTAAAGCGGAATGGCGTGTACCAGGTCACGCAGGGTGATGCCCGGCTGCATTTCGCCCTTGAAGCGAACCAGAACCGATTCCGGCATATCCAGCGGCATAACGCCGGTGGCCGCGGCAAATGCCACCAGGCCGGAACCGGCCGGGAAGGAGATGCCCATCGGGAAACGGGTGTGGGAGTCACCACCGGTACCGACGGTGTCCGGCAGCAGCATGCGGTTCAGCCAGCTGTGAATGATACCGTCGCCCGGACGCAGAGAAACACCGCCACGGGTGCGGATGAAGTCGGGCATGGTGTGCTGCATTTCCACGTCTACCGGCTTTGGATAGGCGGCGGTGTGACAGAAGGACTGCATGACAAGATCGGCCTGGAAGCCCAGACACGCCAGGTCTTTCAGCTCGTCGCGGGTCATCGGGCCGGTAGTGTCCTGGGAGCCCACGGTGGTCATGTGTGGCTCGCAGTAGGTGCCGGGACGAACGCCCTTGCCTTCTTCCAGGCCACAGGCCTTGCCGACCATCTTCTGGCCCAGGGTAAAGCCCTTGGTGCCCGCTTCCGGATCGTCCGGCAGGCGGAAGATGTCTGTGGCGCCCAGGCCCAGCGCAGTGCGTGCCTTGGCAGTCAGGCCACGGCCGATGATCAGCGGGATACGGCCGCCGGCCTGGACTTCGTCCAGGATCACATCGGATTTGAAACCGAATTCGGAGATGGTTTCGCCGGCTTCGTTCAGGATTTTGCCTTCGTAGGGACGGATTTCGATCACGTCGCCCATGTTCATATCGTCAACCGGCGCTTCGAATACCAGCGCGCCGGCGTCTTCCATGGTGTTGAAGAAGATCGGGGCAACCTTGTTACCGATACAGACACCGCCGGCACGCTTGTTGGGCACACCCGGGATGTCATCACCGAAGAACCACAGAACCGAGTTGGTGGCAGACTTCCGTGAGGAGCCAGTGCCAACCACGTCGCCAACGAAGGCAACCGGGTAACCTTTCGATTTTATTTCGTCAATCTGGCTCATCGGGCCGGTAACGCCTTGCTCTTCCGGCTTCAGGCCATCGCGTTCCATTTTATAGGCAGCACGGGCGTGCAGCGGGATATCCGGGCGGGACCAGGCATCCGGGGCCGGGGACAGGTCGTCGGTGTTGGTCTCGCCGGTGACCTTGAACACCACCATTTTGGTGCTCTCGGGAACCTTTTTCTTGTTGGTGAACCACTCGGCGCTGGCCCAGGATTCGATCACGTCTTTGGCGACGGCGTTGCCGGCGTCCATTTTTTCTTTAACGTCGTTGAACGCATCGAACATCAGCAGCGTGTGCTTGAGTTCCTTGCCGGCCAGCTCGGCCAGTTCGCTATCGTCCAGAAGGTCAACCAGAGTGGCGATGTTGTAGCCGCCCTGCATCATGCCCAGCAGCTGCACGGCCTTCTTTTTGTCGATCAGCGGGGAAGTCGCTTCACCTTTGACAATGGCGGACAGGAAAGCAGCTTTTACGTAGGCGGCTTCGTCAACGCCGGGCGGAATGCGGTTTTCCAGCAGGTAAACCAGAGTTTCTTCCTCGCCCGTTGGCGGGTTTTTCAGAAGGTCGACCAGGGCCGCGGTCTGCTCGGGGTTCAAAGGCTTGGGGGGAATGCCCAGGGCTTCTCTTTCAGCAACGTGTTCACGATAGGCTTCTAACACGATAGGGGTCCTCATCAGTTGGAATGTCCCGCTCGGTCGGCGTCGTTGCCTGGCGGGAGTTTTATGGTGGAAAAGGCGTCAAGTTGGCGCTGCATTCTATAGGAAAGCCCCGGCGAAGTTAAGCTGGACGTTAGTGTGCTGCTTGCGCTGAATCCGCCTGCCGAGAGGTCGGAGCGGCTCCTGAGGTCGTGTATACTGCCCACCCCGAATTGCTGAACCGTTGCGAGCTATGAACGAAGCACTGACCGCCATCCATGAATTCCTGCCCTGCAGAACGCCCTTGCGCTGGATAGAAAACGCGCTGGCCAACCAGGATCTGATGCTGATTGATCACGCCCACTGCGAGAAAAAGGCGGCCTCCACAGCACTCAGCCTGATGTATCGCTATGTCGACAATCCGGACCTGCTCAACAAGATGTCCCGTCTGGCCCGGGAAGAGCTGCGTCATTTCGAGCAGGTTCTGGCCATCATGAAAAAGCGCGGGGTCACCTACGATCACCTGACGCCTGCCCGTTATGCTGCGGGACTGCGCAAAGAGGTGAGGGCGGAAGACCCGGGCCGGCTGGTGGATGTGCTGATTGTCGGGGCCATTATCGAAGCCCGTTCCTGCGAGCGGTTTGCCGCATTGGCACCGCATCTTGACAGCACACTGGCGGATTTCTACAACGGGCTGCTGAAATCCGAAGCGCGCCACTATCAGGATTACCTTACTCTGGCGGAGCGTGCCGCGGGCGGCCCGGTGGATGATCGGGTGGAGGCTTTTCTGGCCATTGAAAAGTCGCTGGTTGAATCCCCCGATACCGAATTCCGGTTTCACAGCGGCCCGATCTGACGGGGTAAGCTATTCCGGCAGGGGCGGGTCCTCCAGCTGTTCACATAGATCAATCCAGCGATCAATTCCGGCACTGCGATACTTCTGTTTATGCAGAATGAAATAGAAGGTCCTGTCGAACTTGCGATAGGCTGGTACGCTCAGCGGAACCAGGCTTTTCCGTCGAAACGCGTCCGCCAGACAGACCCGCGAGAGGCAGCCAATGCCGAGATTGGCCTCCACCGCCCGCTTGATGGCCTCCGTGTGTTCCAGTTCCAGCAGGATGTTCAGGTCCGGCAGTAGTCCGTGCATGCCTCTTTCGAAGGTCTGACGGGTGCCCGAGCCCTGTTCCCGCATAACCCAGGTGGCCTGCCTCAGGTCTTCGTCGTTCAGGTCCTTTTTGGCGGCCAGTGGATGCCTGGGTGAACAGAAAACCACCAGCTCGTCCCCGCGCCAGGGCACGACATTCAGCTCTGTTGATTGCAGCTCGCCCTCAATCAGCCCTATGTCCAGTTCAAAATCGCTGACCCGTTTGGCGATGGTGCGCGTATTCGCCACTTCCAGGGAGACCCGGGGATGGGTGGGGGCGCTCATATAACGGGCCATCACCCCGACAGCCAGATAGTTCCCGATGGTCAGGGTAGCGCCGACTTTGAGGGCGCCCACCTCGGTATGCTGGCTGAAGGCCTGCTCCAGTTCACCGGACTGGGCCAGCAGGGCCTCGACCTTGGGCCGATACAGTCGGCCAAGTTCATTGAGCTGAAGCCGTTTCCCGACCCGATCGAAAAGCTGGATATCAAACTGGTTTTCCAGTTCCTTCAACGCGCTGCTGGCGGCGGACTGGGACATGGCCAGGGAGTCTGCTGCTTTGGTAATGTTCTGGTAGTGAGCGGCAGCCAGAAAAACTTCGAGTTGTCGGAAGCTGAACTTCATAATCGATAATTCCGAATAAGGTTATGAGAATATCCCATTTTGTCGATAGGTTACTCCCGCGTTATCATTAGGACAATAGAGTTTCACATTTAACCGGTAAACAGACGGGCAGAATCATGAGCAACCTGAACAAAGAGCGTGTAACAAGTGTTCGTCACTGGAACGACACACTCTTCAGCTTCACGACAACCCGAGACCCGGGGTTTCGTTTCAAGAACGGTCATTTCACCATGATCGGCCTGGAGACGGACGGCAAGCCGCTAATGCGCGCCTACAGTATTGCCAGTGCAAACTATGAAGAAGAGCTGGAGTTCTTTTCCATCAAGGTACAGGACGGCCCGCTGACTTCCCGCCTGCAGAAGATCGAGGTGGGCGATGAAATCATGGTCAGCCGCAAGCCTACCGGCACCCTGATTGCCGACAACCTGCTGCCGGGCAAGAACCTGTGGATGATCAGTACCGGCACCGGGCTGGCGCCGTTTATCAGCATTATCAAGGATCCCGAGATCTACGAGGCATTTGACAATGTCATCGTCACTCACGGGGTGCGTTACAAATCGGAACTGGCCTATCAGGACGAAATTGAAGACCTGCCGAACAACGAATTCTTCGGTGAAATGGTTGATGGCAAGCTGAAATATTATCCGACGGTGACCCGGGAAGACTTCCGCAATACCGGTCGTCTGACCGATGCCATGGAAAGCGGCAAGCTGACCAGCGACCTGGGGCTTCCGGATTTCGATCTGGAGAATGACCGGTTCATGGTCTGCGGAAGCCCGGCCATGCTGAAAGACACCTGTGCCATTCTTGATCGGATGGGATTTCAGGAAGCCCGTCAGGGGCATCAGGGTCATTACGTGATTGAACGGGCGTTTGTGGAGAAGTAAAGTCTGCAGATATTTCGTTCATTAACGCTACTGCCGTTCATAAAACCCCCGGGGCTGCCACTCCGGGGGTTTTTGTTTCCGGTGCAAAAAAGGTCTGATCATGATTCACTGGATTTATCTGATGATTGCCATCTTTGCCGAAGTACTCGGCACCTCCTTCCTCAAACAGGCGGAGGGGTTCACCCGCTTCTGGCCGTCACTGACGGTGGTCGTATCTTATGTAGTTGCGTTCTATTTTCTGTCGCTTACTCTTAGAACTCTGCCGATCGGTATTGCTTATGCGGTCTGGGCCGGCGCCGGGGTGGCGCTGATTGCGCTTGTGGGATCGGTGTTTTTCGGTCAGCAACTGGATGTGCCTGCGCTGGCCGGTATTGCCCTTATTGTGGCAGGGGTTACTGTGATCAACCTCTTTTCATCCGCTGTCTGACCGAGGTGAAGCCTTGAGAAAAGCGTTCTGGGTTTTTCTGCTGGCGCTACTGGTGGCCGTTGTAGTGAGTTATCAATCGGAGCCAGTGCCGGTGGATCAACGGCTGATAGCCATCCACGCCCAGGAAAAACTGGATGGTTTCAGCGGGCTGAAAGACGAACCCATCGAGCTCAAGGCGGCGGTGATCGATCTGGGCGACGACCCGCTTCTGCTGCTGAAGGCTCGCGCAGCCCTGATGGTCTATCCGGAGATGGCCCGGGCCATTTTCCCTCTTTACGCTTCCGAGCCGGAGTTCCAGCGCGTGCTTCGTCTCTACGGCGAGCATGCCCTGCCGCCAATTTATTATTACCTGCGCAATTCTGTGAGCACGGTAGAGTGGATGAACAGCACATCAATCCAGTTCCGGCGGGCCCGCGACTATTTCCGCAGTCTGGGTGAGCAGTCAAGTGATACGCCATCGCAGCAGCCGGACGCTGGCCCCCTCGCACCCGCGGAGCGAGGCTGGTACGCCATTAACTTTATTGATCGTGAGGGTGCGGATTTTCTGGGGCAGTTCCAGGTGGGCCCGGATGGCGAAGTGCAGTGGATCCAGACCGAGAGGATCACCGAAGGTGTCACCGGATTTTTCACCGGCGGTATTCGCCAGCTTGAGTCCAGCTACCGTGCCGACGGAGATGTAACGGCCAGCGAGATTGGCTGGGCGTCGGTGGACGTGCTGGTTTTTGCCAGTGCGGTCAAGTTTCTTCGGGCCGGGCGCGCGGTGGCGAAAACCACCCAGGGCGCCCGGGTATCCACACGCTCAGCGGCGTTGGCGGCTCGAATGACTGGCAGCGCGAGGATTTTGCTGTCCAGCGCACGATACGCCAAATGGCCGGCGGTGATCGGGGTAGGCTACCTGGTGGTGACACACCCGAGCCTGATCAGTGATTTTTTTGCCTCCACCGCTGAGGTTCTGGGGCTGCCGCCCCTTACGATGCAGATTGCCGGTTGGTCGCTGCTTCTGATTCCCGCTTTCTACGTTCTCAGTTGGCTGCTTGTGCCATTGACCGGCCTGCTGCGGGGGCTGACCGGCCTGGTTATCTGGCTGAGAGGTCGGCGTCAGCGTGCAACGTTCTGAATCGTTTTGCGTTTTACTGGTGATGCTGATCCTGTGCGGGTGTTCGGAAAACCCGGGCGAAAGGCAGCTTAACTTCGGGCCGGGCGGCAAACCACTTGATCAGGCATCCCTCGACTGGATTGGTAGTCAGGTCTTCCACAACGAGTGCGCGGGCAAAGAAGCGTGCCTGGTGCACTGGAATCAGGGCGAAGCCTTCCCTTCTCTTGGGATAGGCCACTTCATCTGGTATCCCGCCGGTGTCGAAGGGCCGTTCGTCGAGAGCTTTCCCGCAATGATCGACTACCTGTCTGCACAGGGCGCAGATCTTCCCAGCTGGCTGGCTACCTTGCAGCCTTTTGATGCCCCGTGGGCCGATCGGCAGGCCATGCTACAAAAGTCTGATAGCGGGCAACGTGATGAGTTGCAAGACTTTCTGGCGTCGACCAAGGGCCTGCAGGCGGGTTTTCTGGTGCAGCGTGCGAACGAGTCGCTGGGTCGGATTGTGGCAGCAGTGCCCGCGGCTGAGCGGGCAGGCCTGTCGGACCGAATTCGCAGCCTGATGGCCACACCCGGCGGGGTGTATGCCCTGATTGACTATGTCAATTTCAAAGGCGAAGGGTTGGCGGCCACGGAACGCTACAAAGATGAAGGCTGGGGCCTGCTTCAGGTTCTGCAAGGCATGGACCAGGGTGAGGCGGACAGCTCGCTGCAGTCTTTTCGGGAGTCCGCTGAACGGGCGCTCACGCGGCGTGCCAATAATGCCGATAGAGCCATTGAAAAAGAACGTTGGCTGGCGGGCTGGCTGAATCGTCTGGCCTCTTACCGTGAGCCGGAATAGTATAGGCCTGAGGCATCAGGCAAGAAGCCTCACAAGGCGGAAATGCAAAGAAAAATTGCCGAAAACTGGTTGATTTCGCTTTGCGCTTCTACTTTGTAATAGAGCGTTTTGAAAGATGACCCCAAAACGCCGAAGCGTGCGCTGAACTGAGGCGTTGAGTGCACAGTTTTGTGGCCTGATTCACAAAACAGAATGGACTGAGATTAAAAAAATTAACAAAAACATTGAGATGCATTTGTGGCTCGTTAGTTGCTGGGCAGTTTGTGCTTCTCAAACCCACGGATTTCGGAGAAATGATAATGAATAAGACCAAGTCAATTGCCGCAGGTGCAGTAATGCTGTGCGGTGTCCTGGCAGTGCCATTTGCCAGTGCTGCGACAACTCTTGAAAGTGTAAAAGAAAAGGGGCACCTGCAGTGTGGCGTGACCAGCGGTCTGCCAGGCTTCTCCCAGCCGGATAGCGAGGGCAACTGGACCGGTATCGACGTTGACACCTGTCGCGCGGTTGCCGCTGCCATTTTCGGCGATGCACAGGCGGTCGAGTTTACGCCACTGACTGCCAAGGAGCGTTTTACCGCGCTGCAGTCCGGTGAGATTGACATGTTGTCCCGGAATACCACCTGGACACTGACGCGGGATGCGTCGCTTGGCCTGAACTTCGCAGGCGTTAACTACTACGACGGCCAGGGCTTCCTGATCAAGAAAGAGCTTGGTGTTAACGATGCAACGGAACTGAACGGTGCAACGATCTGTATCCAGGCAGGCACCACAACAGAGCTGAACCTGTCGGACTATTTCCGTGCCAAGGGCATGGAATACCAGCCAATCGTATTCGATACGTCTGAGCAGACCGTACAGGGCTTCGCCGCCGGTCGCTGTGACGTGCTGACTTCTGACCGTTCGCAGTTGGCGGCATTGCGTTCCAAGTTGCAGGACCCGAGTTCTGCCGAAATCCTGCCGAACACCATTTCCAAAGAGCCTCTGGGCCCCGTGGTTCGTCAGGGTGATGATCAGTGGTTCAATATCGTGAAGTGGGTTCTGTCGGCCCAGATCAATGCCGAAGAACTGGGCGTCACCAGCAGCAATGCTGACCAGATGCTGAAGTCGGACAACCCGAATATTCAGCGTCTGCTGGGTACCGATGGTGATATGGGCGCCAAGCTCGGTCTGCGTGACGATTTTGGATACCAGGCTATCAAGCTGGTTGGTAACTACGGCGAAATGTACGACCGTAACGTTGGCCCGGACACTCCGCTGGGGCTGTCTCGTGGTATCAACGCGCTGTGGACTGAAGGCGGCATCATGTACGCGCCGCCGGTTCGTTAAGACCTGAAAGCGTGCAGCGGGCTGGTCCGGATACGGGCCAGCCCGTTGTGTTCGTGATTTACTTCATCGCGGTACAGCTTTCCGGGATAATTCATGAAAAAACAGACGACTGATTCGAGGCCCTCAGGGCCCAAACCCTGGTACGACCCCCGAATACGCGCACTTTTTTTCCAGATTGTAGCCATTGCCCTTGTTTTCTGGGGCGGCTGGACACTGGTTGATAACACTCTCACCAATATGCAAAGCCGAGGCATCAGTACCGGCTTCGGATTTCTGGAAGAAACGGCAGGCTTCGGCATTATTATGTCGTTGGTGCCCTACGACGCCACCATGACTTACGGCCGAACCTTTGTGGTAGGTCTGATGAATACCTTGCTGGTCTCGGCAATGGGTATCGTCACTGCGACCATTCTCGGTTTTATCATCGGTGTTGCGCGGCTTTCCAGCAACTGGCTGGTGGCCAAGCTTGCGCTGGTCTATATCGAAGTTATTCGTAATATTCCGCTGCTTCTGCAGATCTTTTTCTGGTATTTCGCCGTGCTGGGCAGCCTGCCGTCACCGCGCCAGAGTGTGGAGGTGGCCGGCAGCCTGTTCCTGAACAATCGCGGCCTGTATCTGCCCGAGCCAATTCCCCAGGAGGGTTTTGGCCTGGTCTGGGGCTCAATTCTTGTGGCGATTGTTGCCGTGGTTGGCTTGAGTAAATGGGCAAAGAAACGCCAGCTTGCCACCGGTGAAATTTTTCCCACCTTCCGTGTAGGGCTTGCCATTGTGGTGGTTCTGCCTGTGCTGGCCTACCTGGCAGCCGGCTCTCCTATGACCTGGGACATGCCTGCGCTGAAAGGCTTTAACTTTGGCGGCGGTATCACCATCATTCCGGAGCTGGCGGCTTTGTGGGTTGCGCTGTCTCTCTATACGGCCAGCTTTATCGCCGAAATTGTTCGCTCCGGCATTCTCTCGGTCAGCAAAGGCCAGACAGAGGCCGCAAAAGCCCTGGGCCTGCCCAATGGGCGTATCCTGCGTCTGGTAGTGATCCCCCAGGCAATGCGGGTGATCATTCCGCCGCTGACCAGCCAGTATCTGAACCTGACCAAGAACTCGTCCCTGGCAACGGCCATCGGCTATCCGGATCTGGTGGCTGTGTTCATGGGCACCACCCTCAACCAGACCGGTCAGGCCGTGGAAGTGGTTGCCATTACCATGGCGGTGTATCTCACCATCAGTCTGTTAATTTCCCTGTTTATGAACATCTATAACAGGGCCGTGGCGATTAAGGAGCGATGATGGCTGAGAAAATGATGAGGCCACCAAAATTGGCCATCGGCCCTGTGGCCTGGATGCGCCAGAACCTGTTCTCCAGCTGGCATAACAGTCTGCTGACCATTGTGGTGGGTTATCTGGTAATCACCAACGTCGCGCCGCTTTTCAACTGGCTCTTTTTCGAAGCCACTTTTCGGGGCGACGAGCCCAGTGACTGCACCGGCGCCGGTGCCTGCTGGCTGTTCATTAACGAGCGGCTGAACTTCTTTATTTACGGCTTCTATCCCGACGAACTGCAGTGGCGGGTCGATGTGATGTTCGGCCTGCTGGCGGTTTCGTTTTTGCCCCAGTTCATTGAGCGCTTTCCGGGCCGGAAGTGGTTCGGGATTTTCGGCCTGACCGGGCTACCCCTGATCGGCATCTTCCTGGTTCCGGGCGGCAGTTTTGGGCTCGAAATCGTGCAAAGCAGCAAGTGGGGCGGGCTGATGCTGACGCTGATCCTGGCTTACATCGGGATACTGGCGTCGCTTCCCATCGGGATCGTGCTGGCCCTGGGCCGACGTTCGGAGATGCCGATTATCCGCGGCATCTGCGTGGTATTCATCGAAGTCTGGCGGGCGGTACCGCTGATTACTGTGCTGTTCATGGCATCGGTGATGCTGCCTCTGTTTCTGCCAGAGGGTATGAACTTTGAGAAGCTGATGCGCGCGCTGATCGGCATCACGCTCTGGCAATCGGCCTATATGGCGGAGGTGATCCGTGGTGGTCTGCAGGCGATTCCGCGCGGGCAGTACGAGGCGGCAGATGCTCTGGGCCTGGGCTACTGGAAGAAAACCGGGCTGATCATTCTGCCTCAGGCGCTCAAGATGGTCATTCCGGGCATCGTGAATACCTTCATATCCCTGTTCAAGGACACCACGCTGGTGCTGATTATCGGCCTGTTCGATATTCTCGGCACGGTGCAGTCCACAATTACCGACCCGGCCTGGCAGAACGTTGCTATTGAGGGCTATGTCTTTGTGGCCTTCTGTTTCTGGATCTTCTGCTTTGGCATCTCCCGCTACAGCCAGAACCTTGAACGTAAACTAGATACCGGTCACAAGACCTGATGGGTAACACTATGACAGAACAAACCCAGGTAACCGATTCAAATAATCCGGTGCCAAGCCAGACTGAAAACCAGCCGGATATCATCCGGGTCGAGAATATGAACAAGTGGTACGGCGATTTTCATGTGCTGCGGGATATGAATCTCAATGTCCGCCAGGGTGAGCGGATTGTGATCTGTGGACCGTCCGGTTCCGGCAAATCGACCTTTATCCGTTGCATTAACCGTCTGGAAGAGCACCAGAAGGGCAAGATCATTGTCGATAACATCGAGCTGACGGACGACGTTCGCCACATTGATACGGTGCGTCGCGAAGTCGGCATGGTGTTCCAGCACTTCAATCTGTTTCCGCATCTTACGGTGTTGGAGAACTGCTGCCTGTCGCCGATCTGGGTTCGTAAAACGCCCCGGAAAGAGGCGGAAGCGGCTGCGATGGAATATCTGGAGCGCGTGAAGATTCCGGATCAGGCTAACAAGTTCCCGGGCCAGCTCTCCGGCGGTCAGCAACAGCGGGTGGCGATTGCCCGGGCGTTGTGCATGAAGCCCAAGATCATGCTGTTTGACGAGCCCACGTCGGCGCTGGACCCTGAGATGATCAAGGAAGTGCTGGATGTCATGATTGAGCTGGCGGGCAGCGGTATGACCATGATCTGCGTGACCCACGAAATGGGTTTTGCGAAGACGGTGGCGGACCGGGTGATCTTTATGGACAGCGGGGAAATTGTTGAGGAGGCTCCGCCCCACGAGTTCTTCAACAATCCTCAGGAACCCAGAACCCAGACTTTCCTGAAGCAGATTCTGCAACACTGACTGTGGGGCTGGCCCCCGGGTGGGGGCCTTTTCTTTCGGGAAAAAGAACTCGCTGCGCTCAGACACCTTTGTTCCCTGCAGAAAAGGCCCCCACCCGGGGCCGAAATCAAGCGGTGTTGCAGGTATCTTTTTAAAGAGGATATTTTTGGAGTTTTGGTTTCTCGTCTGAAGTGACCTCCAGCCACCATACGTTTTCGTGCCAGTCGCCGAGTACGATTCGCTTTGCAGGTTCGCCATTGGCGGTCAGGTCATGTTCTGCGGGGCGATGGGTGTGGCCGTGAATCATGTGCTGAACGCCATGGGCTTCCAGTTCACGCACCACTTCGTCCGGCGTCACGTCCATGATGAATTCTTCCTTGCCCTGGTTTTTCGCCATGCTGATTTCCCGCAACTGGCGAGCCATCTGTTTGCGGTCTTCGAGGGGGCGTTGAAGAATCATCTGCTGCCATTTCGGGTCTCGCATGTTTTTGCGGAACTTCTGGTACTCCACATCCGCCGTGCACAGGCTGTCGCCGTGCATCAGCAGGTAGGGCGTGCCGTACAGGTTCACCACGGTGGGGTCATCCAGTAGCACAGCGCCGCATCGGTTGCAGTAGTCCTGACCGATCAGAAAGTCGCGGTTGCCATGCATGAAGTAGATGGCGGTTCCGCTTGCATGGACTTTGCTCAAGGCTGCGGCCACGGTTTCCTGTAGCGGCGTGTGTTCGTCATCCCCGATCCAGGCTTCAAAGAAATCACCCAGGATATAGAGCGCATCGATCCCCATGGTCTTTTTTTTCAGAAAGGCCAGGAACGCGTCAGTGATATCCGGCCGGGACTCTTCCAGGTGCAGGTCGGAAATGAAAACCGTGGTCACGCGGGCTCTCCGTCTCCGGCCACTTCTGCCTTGATGATCACGATGTCTTCCGCCGGCACGTCCTGGTGGCCATCACGCATGGTGGTGGGGACCGAGCGGATTGCGTTTACCGTGTCCTTGCTGTCGACTATTTTGCCGAACACGCAGTAGCCCCAGCCTTCGGCGTTTTTGGCGGTGTGGTCCAGAAAGCCGTTGTTCTCGACGTTGATGAAGAACTGTGCCGTTGCGGAGTGGGGGTCCATGGTGCGGGCCATGGCCACGGCGCCCTGCATGTTGCTCAGGCCGTTGTCGGCCTCGTTCTGGATGGGCTCGCGGGTTTTTCTCGGCTTCATGCCGGGCTCGAAACCGCCGCCCTGAATCATGAAGTTGCTGATGACACGGTGAAAAATCAGGCCGTCGTAGAATCCGTCGCGAACATACTGTTCGAAATTTTTGGCGGTTTCCGGGGCTTTTTCGTAATCCAGTTCGATGTTGATGTCACCGTGGGTGGTTTTCAGCAGAATCATCAGGGCTTCCTGTTAGAAATGGGACTTTTCAAGTGAGCACTATTGTACTCAAGAGTTTGCGAGTGTGCATGAGTTGAGCGGGCATTTATGCGTATAATACGCGGTTTCAGAAACATTCCGATGATTGAGACTGTATGAGCGCCGAGTCAAAGAAAGCCCATAATTTTATCGAGAGCCTGATTGGAGATGCGATTGCCGAGGGCCGGCATTCAGGCCAGGTGGTGACCCGTTTCCCGCCGGAGCCCAACGGCTACCTGCATATCGGTCACGCCAAATCGATCTGCCTGAATTTCGGTATTGCTGAAACCTTCGACGGTGTCTGCACCTTACGATTTGACGACACCAATCCGGAGAAAGAATCCCAGGAATATATTGATGCGATCAAGCAGGATGTTCACTGGCTGGGTTACGAATGGGCCGGTGAGGTGCGTTACGCGTCCGACTATTTCGACGCCATTTATGACTTCGCCGTCGAGTTGATCGAAAAGGGCAAGGCGTATGTCTGCGCTCTGACCGCCGACCAGATGGCAGAGTATCGGGGCACCCTGAAGGAGCCCGGGCAGAACAGCCCCTACCGGGACCGCCCGGTGGAGGAAAATCTGCAGATGTTCCGGGATATGCGTGACGGCAAGTACCAGAACGGTGAGCTGGTGCTTCGGGCGAAAATCGATATGGCATCCCCGAACATCAATCTGCGGGATCCGATCCTCTACCGGATTCGCTATGCCGATCACCACCAGACCGGCGACAAGTGGTGCATCTACCCGATGTACGACTTTACCCATCCGATTTCTGATGCCATGGAGGGAATCACCCATTCCCTGTGCACGCTGGAATTCGAAGACCACCGCCCACTTTACGACTGGGTGTTGGAGAACATCACCGCTCCGTGTCAACCGCGACAGATTGAATTTGCCCGGTTGAACCTGAACTACACCATCACCAGCAAGCGCAAACTCAGGCGCCTGGTGGACGAAGGCTTCGTTGACGGCTGGAATGACCCTCGTATGCCCACCATCTCCGGTATGCGCCGTCGCGGCTATACGCCGGAGTCCCTTCGTACCTTCTGCGACATGATCGGCGTGAACAAGGCCGGCGGTACGGTGGATATGGGCATGCTGGAATTTGCCATTCGCGAAGATCTCAATATCCGGGCACCCCGCGCCATGTGCGTAATGCGCCCGCTTAAGGTGACCCTGACCAACTATCCGGAAAACCAGACCGAGACCCTGGTGCTGCCGGTTCATCCCCAGAACCCGGATATGGGCGAGCGGGAAGTGATCTGGAGCCAGACCCTGTTCATCGACCGGGAAGATTTCTCCGAGGAGCCACCACGCAAGTGGAAGCGTCTGGCACCGGATCAGGCGGTGCGCCTGCGTGGCGGGTACGTCATGACCTGCCGAGAGGTTATTCGCGACCAGAATGGTGAGGTTGTCGAGCTGAAGTGTGAATACGACGCCAATACCCTGGGCGTGAACCCTGAGGGCTATAAGCCGAATGGCGTCGTGCACTGGGTGTCGGCCACCGACAGTGTTGAAACTGACATTAACCAGTACGACAGGCTGTTCAACCAGGAGTCGCCGGATGGCGATAAAGAGACTGATTTCGTGGATTCGATCAACCCCGATTCGCTGGTGGTTCTGCATGGCGCAAGAGTGGAAAAAAGTCTGGCGAACCCGAGAACCGACCTGCCGTATCAGTTTGAACGGGAGGGTTACTTCTTCTGTGATCAGGAACTGACCGCCAAGGCGGGCCGTCCTGTCTTTAACCGCACGGTGACACTCAGGGATTCATGGGGAAAGGGCAAGTGATCAGGATCTACAACACCCTCAGTCAGAAGAAGGAAGAGTTCCAGCCGATTGAGCCTGGAAAGGTTCGCATGTACGTCTGTGGCATGACGGTCTATGACTACTGTCACTTGGGGCATGCGAGGGTTCTGGTGGCGTTTGATGTGATTACCCGGTATCTGCGTCATCAGGGTTTTGACGTTCACTATGTCCGCAATATTACCGACATAGATGACAAAATCCTGCGTCGCGCGGACGAAACCGGCGAACTATACAGCGACCTTACCGAACGCATGATTGGCGCCATGCACGAGGACGAATCGAAGCTGGGGGTTTTGTCGCCAACGGAAGAGCCGCGTGCCACCGCCTTTATCAACGAAATCGTCGCCATGATTCACAAACTGGTTACCAGTGGCCATGCCTATCCGGCGGACAACGGCGACGTTTATTTTTCCGTGGAGTCCTATCCCGGGTACGGCAAGCTGAGCAAGAAGAAGCTGGAAGATCTGGTGGCGGGCGCCCGGGTAGACGTGCAGGAAGCCAAGCGCAGCCCTGCGGATTTTGTGCTCTGGAAGGCGGCGAAACCCGGCGAGGTCAGTTGGCCCTCGCCCTGGGGTGATGGCCGGCCGGGCTGGCATATCGAATGCTCAGCCATGTCCAGCTGCTGCCTGGGTGAGACCTTCGATATCCACGGTGGTGGCCCGGACCTTCTGTTTCCCCATCATGAAAACGAAATTGCCCAGTCCGAGAGTGCCAGCGGCCATACCTTTGTAAACACCTGGATGCATGCCGGGGCGATTCGTGTCAACAAGGAGAAGATGTCCAAATCCCTCGGCAACTTCTTTACCATCCGCGAAATCTTCGAAAACTATGCGCCGGAGGTGGTCCGTTACTTTCTGGTGTCCAGTCATTATCGCAGCCAGGTGGATTACTCTGAAGAGAACCTTGCCGAGGCCGGCAGGGTGCTGAACCGATTATACCAGGCCTTACGTGGCTTGGTTCCGGCGAAAGATGTACCGGTTTCAGAGCACGATCGCCAGTTTGACGACGCTATGAGTGATGACTTCAACACCGCCGGTGCCATGGCGGTACTACATAGTGTTGCCAATGAAATCAACCAGCACAGGCGTGTCGGGGACGAGACGGCAGCGTCCGAAAAGGCGGCGGTTCTGGTCAGGCTGGGCGGTCTGCTGGGGCTGCTCCAGCAGGACCCGGAGGCCTACTTCAAGGCCGGTAGCGAGGGCGAACTGAGCGCCGACGAGATTGAGTCCATGATTCAGGCAAGGGCCGACGCCCGGAAAAACCGGGAATTTGCCGAAGCCGACCGTATCCGCGACGAGCTGCTGGACAGGGGCGTGATTCTAGATGACAGCCGCGAGGGCACCAGCTGGCGGCGTGGCTAGAATCGCTGCCCGGGCTGCGCGTGCGGGAATGACCTCATAGGCAATTTCTCGTACAATACTGCCCTCTGATTATAAAGGTCCGCCGGTCATCTCTGGAGCGGGCTGTGAATACAGTAACCTACCGAGGCAAACAACGATGACAGAACGTGTACAAGTCGGCGGCCTGCAGGTCGCAAAAAATCTGCTTGATTTCATCAACAACGAAGCGATTCCCGGCACCGGCGTTGACGCTGATAAATTCTGGGCGGATTTCGATAAAATCGTCCACGAACTGGCTCCGCGGAACAAGGAATTGCTTGCCAAGCGTGATGACATCCAGGAAAAAATGGACAGCTGGAACCGTGACCACAAGGGCCAGAAGCTGGACATGGCAGAGTACAAATCCTTCCTGAAAGACATCGGCTATCTGGTTGATGAGCCCGGCGAGTTCAAGATCTCCACTTCCAACGTGGACCCGGAAGTGGCCACCATGGCCGGCCCGCAGCTCGTGGTTCCGGTGATGAACGCCCGTTTTGCCCTGAACGCAGCCAACGCCCGCTGGGGTAGCCTGTACGACGCACTATACGGCACTGATGTGATCTCCGAAGAAGACGGTGCCGAGAAAGGTCGTGGTTACAACCCTGTGCGTGGCGCGAAAGTTATCGAGTTCGCTCGCAACCTTCTGGACAGCTCCGCGCCGCTGGCATCCGGAAGCCATAAAGACGCAGCCTTGTACTCTGTTGAAGGTGGCAAGCTGGTCGTCAAGCTACAGAACGGCGAGACCACTGGTCTGAAAGACGAGTCCGGCTTTGTGGGCTACACCGGTGCCGCTGCCACGCCGACCGGCATTCTGTTGGTGAAAAACGGTATGCATTTCGAAATCCAGATCGATGCCACCCATCCGATCGGCAAGGACGATGGTGCCCATGTCAAGGATGTGCTGATGGAGTCAGCGCTGACCACAATTATGGACTGCGAGGATTCTGTTGCTGCGGTTGATGCGGACGACAAGGCATTGGCCTATCGCAACTGGCTGGGCCTGATGAAAGGCAACCTCGAGGAAACCTTCGAAAAGGGCGGTCAGCAGATGACCCGCAAGATGCACGACGACCGGACCTACAACAAGCCGGACGGCGGTGAGCTGGTTCTGAAAGGCCGCAGTCTGATGTTCGTGCGTAACGTCGGTCACCTAATGACCAACCCGGCTATCCTGCTCAAAGACGGCAGTGAAGTGCCGGAGGGCCTAATGGACGGGATCGTCACTTCGCTGATTGCCATCCACGACCTGAAGGGCAATGGCAAGCTGCAGAACAGCACCAACGGCTCTGTCTACATCGTCAAGCCGAAGATGCACGGTCCGGAGGAAGTCGCGTTCACCAACGAATTCTTCGGTCGGGTGGAAGACGCTCTGGGGCTGCCTGCATTCACTCTGAAAGTGGGCATTATGGACGAAGAGCGCCGCACAACGGTGAACCTGAAAGCCTGTATCAATGCGGCCAAAGAGCGCGCCGTGTTCATCAACACCGGTTTCCTGGACCGCACCGGCGACGAGATCCACACGTCTATGGAGCTGGGTCCGTTTATCCGCAAGGGCGCAATGAAGCAGGCGACCTGGATCCAGGCCTACGAGCAGTGGAACGTGGATATCGGCCTGGAGACCGGTTTCCGTGGCGTGGCGCAGATTGGTAAAGGCATGTGGGCCATGCCTGACCTGATGGCGGGCATGCTGGAAGCCAAGATCGGCCATCCGAAAGCCGGCGCAAACACCGCCTGGGTGCCGTCGCCGACCGCTGCCACCCTGCACGCGACTCACTATCACCAGGTCAGCGTTGCGGACATCCAGAAAGAGCTGGAAAGCCGCACTCGTGCTAATCTGGACGACATCCTGACTGTGCCTGTGATGGACGATCCGAAGTCTCTGTCTGCGGACGACATCCAGCAGGAGCTGGACAACAACGCCCAGGGTATTCTGGGTTATGTGGTTCGCTGGATCGACAGTGGTGTTGGCTGCTCCAAAGTACCGGACATCAACGATGTGGGCCTGATGGAAGACCGCGCGACACTGCGGATAGCTTCCCAGCTGCTGACCAACTGGCTCTATCATGGCATCTGCACGGAAGAGCAGATTCACGAAACCATGAAGCGCATGGCGGCGGTAGTGGATCGCCAGAACGCCAACGATCCGAGTTATCGCGCCATGGCTCCGGACTTTGACAGCAGCATTGCCTTCCAGGCAGCGATGGACCTTGTCCTGAAAGGTCGCGAGCAACCCAATGGCTACACCGAGCCGCTCCTGCACGCCTACCGCCTGAAAGCCAAAGAGAAATTCGGCCAGTAAGTTCCGGTTGTGTATGAAAAATACCCGCCTTCACGGCGGGTTTTTTTATGCGCGAACAATAAGTTTTTCAGTACTGAGAGCCAGGTCACCCTTTGCTCCAGTTCGGGTTTCAGTTCACGTTAAGTATTGGTATTAAAACAAACCTCTGGATTGAAATCGTGAAATGACGAGGAGAAAGCGAGTCATGGCTGAAAGGCGCCGGCGTAAAAGATTGCCGTGGATATCCATGCAGGCCCAGGTGCGGGTGAAAAAGAGCATGATTTCCAGCGAATGGGTGTCTGTTGAGGTGGTGGATTACAACAGTCTGGGCATGGGTATTCGTCCACCGCAATCGCTGGCAAAGAGTCTGCAAAAACAGGGCACGATCCAGTTGAGCCTGCGACTGGAGACCGAAGTGGGCGAGATTACCGCTGACCGGGTCAGCGCGAAGGTACGGCATATTGCAGAGGAATCCGGTGCCGCGTTCGTCGGCATTGAGTTCGAGCAGGACAGCAAGGCGTCACTTAAGGAATCGCTGGAGCGTATCGAAAGCATCCTGAACCGGCACCAGCATCTGTCTAACAGAATCTATTCAGACAGCAGGGAAGGCTCCTGATAGGCGCCCGGCCTTGCCGCCGCCGGTGCGCTAGTCCCGATGAAGCTCGTTGGCCGCGTAAAGCGTATTCTGCAGCAAAGTGGCGATGGTCATCGGGCCAACGCCCCCCGGCACGGGCGTTATGTAGGCCGCGCGCTCTGCCGCCGCAGCGAAATCCACATCACCGTGAAGCTTGCCATCCTCAAGACGGTTGATTCCGACGTCGATCACGGTTGCCCCCGGCTTTACCCATTCGCCCTTGATCAGTCCCGGCTTTCCGGCTGCAGCGATCAGAATGTCTGCGTCACCCACGAACTTCTCAAGATCCTTGGTGAACCGGTGGCAGATAGTCACGGTGGCGCCCTTGAGTAGCAACTCCATCGTCATAGGGCGACCAACAATGTTGGAAGCGCCAACGATAACCGCGTGCTGGCCTTTATAGGGGGTTCCGATGCTGTCCAGCAGGGTGATGACCCCAGCCGGCGTGCAAGGCCTGAGGGCCGGTTTGCGTTGCATCAGGCGACCGATGTTGTAGGGGTGAAAGCCGTCCACGTCCTTGTCAGGGCGAATTTTTACCAGTATCGGGTCGGCATCCAGGTGCGAGGGCAGCGGCAGCTGAACGAGGATACCGTCCACATCGCCATTTTCGTTCAGCTCGTCAACCAGTGCCTCGAGAGCTTCCTGAGACGTGTCAGCCGGCAGGTCGTATGACAGTGACAGAATGCCTGCCTGGTCACAGGCCTTGCGTTTGTTGCCGACGTAAACCCGGGAGGCGGCGTCGTCGCCCACCAGAACCACGGCCAGGCCGGGTGGTCTGAGGCCCTGGGCACGGCGGGCTTCGGTTCCGGCGGCGACTTGCTGGCGTACGCTGGCGGCGATGTCTTTTCCATTGATGAGTTCAGCGGTCATGTCTTTGTCTTGTCGGTTGTGCGAGAATAAAGAGGCGGCGCATTGTCTCACGGTTACCCTTTCCAGCCAATCGCCACAGTAAATGGTAAAAGCGTGTTGACGGAGAGGTTCGGCGTCGGTAATATTCGCGCCAACTTTGCTGAGGTATCTGTTGTTCAGTTCAGACGGGGTATAGCGCAGTCTGGTAGCGCGCCTGCTTTGGGAGCAGGATGTCGGGAGTTCGAATCTCTCTACCCCGACCACTTTCTGGTCAGTCCGGATGGTTGAACCGATAGACAGTTGAACAGTCAGGTGGGCGAACGGTTTTATGCGCCCGTAGCTCAGCTGGATAGAGCATCGGCCTTCTAAGCCGGTGGTCGCAGGTTCGAGTCCTGCCGGGCGCGCCATACCGCAGACGGTTTGATCCGTCCCGGGGACACCGAATAAGCAAAGTTAACCTGAAATACCTGCTGGGGTCTTCCCAGCGGCAGTCTGAATAATGTGGTGGGCGTAGCTCAGTTGGTAGAGCTCAGGATTGTGACTCCTGCGGTCGAGGGTTCGATCCCCTTCGTCCACCCCAATTTTTCCTGATATTCGCGGATGTGGCGGAACTGGTAGACGCGCCAGATTTAGGTTCTGGTACCGAGAGGTGTGGGGGTTCGATTCCCTCCATCCGCACCATAATTAAAGCCTCTCAGGTTACCCTGGAGAGGCTTTTTTTGTGTCTGTATACCGCTCACTCAGTAACCGGCGACACAACCGTCGCTGCGGGGGTCGGCGGCACCTTCGATAACGCCATCCGGTTTGAGTACCAGCGCGCCAGCATGCCCCATGGTGTCACTGAAGGCCTCGCCCAGCTCTTCCACGTCGTGCCCGGCTAGTTTTAGCCGGCTGATCAGGTCCGGGTCAAAGCGGCTCTCAAACTTCAGGGTTGTGGTGGTGTCTCCCCAGGTGCGCCCGAGCAGCCAGCGTGGCGCAGTAACGGCCTGTTGAAGCGGTTGATTGAACAGGCCGTATCGGCTGAAGATCATCGCCTGGGTCTGTGGTTGCCCCTCGCCACCCATGGTGCCATAGCTCATGATGCGGCCATCGTCGAAGTGCGCCAGAGCGGGATTCAAGGTGTGAAAGGGTTTGCGACCCGGCTCAAGGGCCTGGAGTGCGGCTGGATCCAGTGAGAAGCTGGTGCCGCGATTTTGCCAGTTCACGCCCGTATTCTTGAGCACAACGCCGGACCCGAATTCCCAGAAGATGCTCTGGATGAAGCTGACTGCGCGTCCTGCCGAATCGATACATCCCATCCAGATGGTGTCGCCCGGATTCGCCGGCTCGGGCCAGGGCAGCGCCACCTGACGATCGATGCGGGCGGCCAGTGAAGCCAGTTTTTCAGTGGTCAGATAGGTCTGTGGCAGTTCCGGCAGTCGGTCGGGGTCGGTGACGAGCCGGTCTCGGACCCGAAATGCCTGCTTAGTGGATTCCACCAGGCCATGGATGTAATCAAAACCTTCCGCCTCCGCGACATTCAACTGGTCAAAAATGCCCAGGATGATCAGCGAGGCCAGGCCCTGAGTGGGCGGAGGCAGGTTGAAAATGCGGGCGCCGCGGAGTTTCGTCTGCAGGGGTTCGACAAGCATGGCCTGATAGGCTGCGAGGTCTTCGGCAGTGATCGGGCTGCCCAGTTGGGAAAGTTCGTCACCCATGGCCTTGCCGAGTTCGCCGCGATAGAAATCGTCCAGACCGGCCCGCGCAAGCTGTTCCAGGGTCGACGCCAGCACGGGTTGCGTCATCAGGCTGCCGGGTGGAGGTACCGTCCCGCCCGGCGCGAACGCGTCAAAGAAGCCCGGAGCTTCATCCATCTGATGGGCTTTTTCCGCCGTCAGCCTGGCCTGGCTTTCAGTCACGATAATACCGGCGCTGGCCTGGTCTATTGCCGGCGCGAGCAATCGCGCCAGGGGCAGCGGCTTGCCCCAGCCGGCCGATACGTCCAGTGCCTTCTGCCAGCCGGCGATGGTTCCGGCACTGGTCAGCGCCGCCATCGGTCCGCGGGCGGGAATCTGGTCATGACCTGGGTAGAAATCGCGTGTGGCGGCTTTTGCGGCACGTCCGCAGGCGTCAATAGCGACAGGCGCTTTGCCGGGCTCGTGAATCAGCCAGAAACCGTCGCCGCCGATGGAATTCATGTGGGGATAGACGGTGGCAATCGAGGCCGCGGCAGCAACCATGGCTTCCACGGCGTTGCCGCCGTCTTTCAGCACGTCACGACCGACAAGTGCGGCCTCATGATGGGGGGCGACAAACATGCCATTCTTGGAGTAGACGGTTTTTAGCATTTTGGGGTCTCCGGATGGTTTGTTCTGCGTTATGCACAGGATCTTTGGTTATGCTCGCCCCGGTCACATGACAATGCCGTAGAACATGCGAAGCGACGTGATGAAAAGAAACAGCGCAAATAGTTGCTTCAGAAGGCTGGCATTGATGGCGTGCGCAATCCTTGCGCCCACAGGTGCCATCAGCATGGTAGCCGGTACAATGAGCGCGAGTCCGATCAGGTTGACGTAACCCAGGGTCAGTGGCGGTCTTGCCTCGACGCCGATGCCATTAAACAGAAAGGCCATTGCACCGGGTACGCTGATGACGAAGCCCATTGCTGCACCGGTGCCGACGGCATTGATCATGGGCACTCGCAACGCGCTTAGAATCGGCACGCTCAGCGTGCCCCCGCCAATGCCCATCAGCGTAGATACCCCGCCGATAAAAACGCCCAGGGCGCCGGAGCCTGCCGGCCCGGGTAAGCCGTCTCTGACGCTGAATCCATCTTTTTTAAACGCCATGTTCAGTGCCACCAGTAGGGCAATCACCGCGAAGATCGCGGTCAAAACTTGCCCGCTCAGAACGCCGCTGAGAATGGCCCCGATGGCTACGCCGATGATCACCCCGGGAATCAGCTTTTTCAGAATGCCAGGGTCGAGGCTCCCGCGGTTGTAGTGCGACCGTGATGAAATGATGGAGGTGGGAATGATGGTCGCCAGCGAGGTGCCCACCGCGACGTGCATGCGTACAGCCTCGTCAATGCCCAGAAATGTGAACAGATGGTAGAGTACCGGCACAATCACAATGCCGCCCCCGACGCCCAGCAAGCCTGCCATCAGGCCGGCAATGATCCCGGTAGCCATAAGCGACAGAGCCAGACCTAACAGCCAGCCTGTGGAATAATCCGCAAAAAAATCCATGAACTTGATCCTGTTTTTAAAGGTACTACCAGCCGATGGCTTCCGGGAGCCAGGTGGCCACGGACGGGAATTGAAAGAGTACTACGAGCGCAAGGAGTTGCAAGGCTACAAAAGGCAAGGCGCCGACATATATATCCCGTGTGGTGATGCCCTTGGGGGCCACACCTTTCAGGAAAAACAACGCCCAGCCAAAGGGTGGTGTCAGGAATGATATCTGCCGGTTCATTGCCACCATGATGGTGAGCCACACCATATCGGTTTCATAGTTCATGAACACGGGCAGAAACATCGGCAAGGCGATGTAGGAAATCTCGATCCATTCGAGGAAAAAACCCAGCACAAACAACAGGGCCATCAGGAACAGGATGGCGCCGAATTCGCCGCCCGGTGACCAGCGCAATCAGCAGGGCGCCCAGGGCACCCATGGATGCAGCCTCCGTGGGTGCAGCGATGCCACCGACAATTGAACCGAGCACGGCAATGACCAGAAACTTCCACCATGGCCTGGACTCGGTCGCGGGCGTGGGAGCGGGAGACGTTGAGCTGGCGGGCAATATCGGCAAACGAAGCGCGCCCGTCTTTGATGAGCAGGTTGAGCAAGGCGGTGTCTAGATCTTTCACAAGTGGGTCACCGGTAAAGAGAATAAAAATGGCTTAGCGACGGCCAAGGCGCCATCTTTGTTTGTTCCTGCACAGACAAACGATCCGACCGGACGCAGACGATTCTCTCTGCCGGTTAAATCATGATAAACTGTCGCACTTTATTTTTGAGCGCCTTCCGGACATGTCTGAAGGTTTGGGAAATAAGCTTCAATTTCATTCACATACAGCATCTGTAATTTGAGGATCTTCCATGCAAGCGTCTCTTGAAACGACTTCCAACATTGAACGTCGCCTGACGGTCAGTGTGCCCGCGCAGGAAATTGACCAGGCAGTGCAGGCTCGTCTGCAGGAAACGGCACGTACCGTCAAGATGAACGGTTTCCGTCCGGGCAAGGTTCCCATGAGTGTGGTCAAGCGTCGTTTCGGAGCCAGTGTGCGCCAGGAAATCGTAGGTGAAGTCATGCGAGACAACTACGTCAAGGCGATCCAGGAGCAGGACGTCAACCCGGCAGGCTGGCCGCGTTTCGAGCCTAAGACCATGGAAGAGGGTAAAGACCTCGAGTTCGTGGCCATTTTTGAAGTGCTGCCGGAAATCGAGCTGGGCGATTTCGGCACGATCTCTGTCGAGAAGCCGGTTGCCGAGATTGGCGAGAAAGACGTCGACAACATGATTGATAACCTGCGTCGTCAGCAGGCCACCATGAAGTCCGTCAAGCGCAAGTCCAAGAACAAGGACGTCGTGCTGATCGATTTCAAGGGTTTTGTGGACGGCGAAGAATTCGAAGGTGGTGCTGCCGAAAACCACAAGCTGACGCTGGGTTCAGGCCAGATGATCCCGGGCTTTGAGAAAGGCATCGTGGGCGGTAAAGCCGGTGAAGAGCTGGAAATCGAGGTGACCTTCCCCGAGGACTACCAGAACGAAGAGCTGGCGGGCAAGCCGGCCAAGTTCGAAATCAAGATCAATGACGTTCAGGAGCCACAGCTGCCGGAACTGAACACCGAATTCTTCGAGAAGTTTGGCATCCAGGCGGAAGACGAAGCGGCTTTCCGTGCGGAAGTTCAGAAAAATATGGAACGCGAGCTCAAACAGGCGGTCTCTAACAAGGTCAAGAACGACGTGGTTGAAGGCCTGCTGGAGAGCACCGAAGTGGAGGTGCCGGCGGCATTGACCGATCAGGAAATCGATCGTCTGCGTAAAGATGCGGTTCAGCGTTTTGGTGGTCAGGTAGATTTCCAGCAGTTGCCAAAGGAAATTTTTGAAGAGCAGGCCAAGCGCCGGGTCAAGACTGGCCTGCTGTTCCAGGAAGTCGTCAAGAAAAACGACCTGAAGGCAGATGAGGCGAAAGTTGACGAGAAGATCCAGGAGATCGCGTCAACGTATGAACAGCCAGAGGAAGTTATCGCCCACTTCAACAGCAGCCCCGAGCAGAAGCAGCAGATTGAGTCTGCGGTGCTTGAGGATGCGGTCGTTGATCTGATTCTTGAACAGGCCAAGGTCAAGGAAAAGAAGATGAAGTATGAAGAAGCCATTCAGGCCGGCCAGCAGCAACAGGGCTGAGACCGTTCGCCGGCATAATTTGCTGGTGCGCTTGAAATCACGAACAGCCGGCACGTCCGGCTGTTTTCATCTCGCGCCCTTACTGGCAGAGTATGTGAACAGATTGCACGAGAACGCTGTGGCAGATAACGGCCACTTCCATTGTACTTAAGGAGCTCACGCGCACCATGACGCAAAATCCAATTGATGGTCCCGCAATGGTTACCAATTCCGGTCTGGTTCCGATGGTTATCGAGCAGACTGCCCGGGGCGAGCGCTCATTTGACATCTACTCTCGCCTGTTGAAAGAGCGGGTGATCTTTATGGTGGGTCAGGTGGAAGACCACATGGCCAACCTGATCGTGGCCCAGCTGTTGTTTCTGGAATCGGAAAATCCGGACAAAGATATCCATCTCTATATCAACAGCCCTGGAGGTTCGGTCACGGCCGGCATGTCGATCTACGACACCATGCAGTTCATCAAGCCCGATGTGGCGACCCTCTGTGTAGGTCAGGCCGCCAGCATGGGCGCGTTCCTGCTGGCAGGCGGTGCCGAGGGCAAGCGGGCGTGTCTTCCCAATTCCCGCATGATGATCCATCAGCCGCTGGGTGGTTATCAGGGTCAGGCGACGGATATCGAGATCCATACCCGTGAGATTCTCAAGATCCGCAACACCCTGAACACCATTCTTGCCAGGCATACCGGTCAGGATCTGGAGACGATTGCGAAGGATACCGATCGCGATAATTTCATGGATCCGCAGCAGGCAAAGGACTATGGCCTGATCGATTCAATACTTGATAAGCGCACACCTAATCAATAATACTGGAAGGTGATCGCATCATTCCCTGCCGGCGTAAGCAGGTGAGTGCGTCGGCAAACCCAGCTCAGAGGTATTTCAATGGCAGATGAAAGAAACGGCAGAGGCGACGATAACGGCAAGTTGCTGTACTGCTCGTTTTGCGGAAAAAGCCAGCATGAAGTCCGTAAGCTCATTGCAGGGCCCTCGGTGTTCATCTGCGACGAGTGCGTTGACCTGTGCAATGACATTATCCGTGAAGAAATTCAGGAAAATGCTCAGGAAGAGGCCAGCGACCGTCTCCCGACACCCGCTGAAATCCGCGATAACCTCGATGAATACGTGATCGGGCAGGACCGCGCTAAAGTGGTTCTGTCTGTTGCTGTGTACAACCACTACAAGCGTTTGCGCTATGGTGAGGGCAAGGCCGAGGTTGAGCTAGGGAAGAGTAACATCCTGCTGATCGGGCCCACAGGCAGTGGTAAAACCCTGCTGGCGGAAACCCTGGCGCGGATGCTGAACGTGCCGTTCACCATTGCCGATGCCACCACGCTGACAGAAGCGGGTTACGTGGGTGAAGACGTCGAAAACATAATCCAGAAGCTTCTTCAGAAATGTGACTACGATGTTGAGAAGGCTCAGCGCGGCATCGTCTACATTGACGAGATCGACAAGATCTCCCGCAAGTCTGATAACCCATCAATCACCCGCGATGTATCCGGTGAGGGTGTTCAGCAGGCGCTCCTGAAGCTGATTGAGGGAACGGTCGCCTCTGTGCCGCCGCAGGGCGGTCGCAAGCACCCGCAACAGGAATTCCTGCAGGTTGATACGGGCAATATGCTGTTTATCTGTGGTGGCGCGTTTGCCGGTCTTGATAAGGTGATCCAGGAACGCTCAGAGCGCAGTAGTATTGGCTTCTCCGCGACTGTGAAAAGCCCTGATGACACCAAGAATACCGGTGACATCATTAAGAACGTGGAAACGGAAGATCTGGTCAAATACGGCCTTATCCCGGAGTTTGTTGGCCGTCTGCCGGTAGTTGCCACGCTCACTGAGCTTGACGAAGCGGCGCTGATGCAGATCCTTACCGAGCCCAAGAATGCGCTTACCAAGCAGTATCAGAAGCTGTTTGATATGGAGGGCGTAGAGCTCGACTTCCGTGAGGATGCACTCAAGGCGGTTGCTCACAAGGCACTGGAGCGCAAGACCGGTGCCCGTGGTCTGCGTTCGATTATGGAAGCCACGCTTCTGGATACCATGTATCAGATTCCCTCTGAGCATGACGTGTCCAAGGTGGTGATCGATGAAAGCGTGATTAAGGGGCAGTCAGAGCCCTTCAAGATCTACGCAAACAGCGATCACGCGAAGGCGGTTCCGGACGACTGAGTTCTGGTCGTTATACAGAAAAGGGGCGGAAACGCCCTTTTTTTGTGTCTGTCCGGGAGCTGTTACAGGTTTGCAACCGAAGAGCGATTGTAATTTTCGCTGTCGCCCCAAACAATGGTGATAAGCTGAAACAAATACCGTCAGAGGATTTTCTATGACCCTGATACCTGAAGAAACCGTGCAAGAATACCCGCTGTTACCCCTCAGGGATGTTGTGGTGTTCCCGCACATGGTCGTGCCATTGTTTGTGGGCCGGGAGAAATCAATCCAGGCTCTTGAGGCTGCAATGGAGGGCAGTAAGGAAATCCTGCTGGTCGCCCAGCGCGATGCATCAACCGATGAGCCGGGCGCCGATGATGTCTTCGACATGGGCACGCTGGCGACTGTGCTGCAGATGCTGCGGCTGCCAGACGGCACCGTAAAAGTTCTGGTTGAGGGTAATGCCCGCGCAACCATCAGCGACATCTCGGAAGTCGACTACCTTGCCGGCCGCGCCATGCTGATCGATGAGGAAACGCTTCCCGAGCGTGAGCAGGACGTGCTGGTCAAAACCTTGATGGATGAGTTTGAGAAATACGTCAAGCTCTCCCGCAAAGTGCCATCCGAGGTATCCAACTCGCTTACCGGTATTACCGAGCTTGAGCGTCTGGCCGATACCATGGCGGCGCATCTCGAGCTAAAAATCCCCGAGAAGCAGGAGCTTCTGGAAGCACTGGATATCCGCAAGCGCGTTGATCTGCTTCTGGGCAAGCTGGACGGCGAGATCGACCTGATCGAAGTCGAAAAGCGCATTCGCGGGCGCGTCAAAAAACAGATGGAGCGCAGCCAGCGCGAGTACTACCTCAACGAGCAGATGAAAGCTATCCAGAAAGAAATGGGTAGCCTGGGTGAGGGCAACAACGACTTCGAGGACCTTGAGCAGAAGCTGGAAGAAGCCAGTCTGCCCGAAGAGGCTCGCAAGAAAACCGAGACCGAGCTGAACAAGCTGAAGATGATGTCGCCCATGTCGGCAGAGGCCACTGTGGTTCGTGGCTACATCGACTGGATGCTGTCGATTCCCTGGAAGAAGCGCAGCCGGGTTCGCCACAATATTGAGAAAGCCCGGGACATTCTGGACGAGGATCACTACGGTCTGGATGAGGTCAAGAAGCGCATTCTTGAGTATCTGGCGGTACAAAGCCGGGTCAAGAAGGTGAAAGGGCCGGTCCTTTGCCTTGTGGGGCCTCCTGGTGTGGGTAAGACCTCCCTTGGACAGTCCATCGCCCGTGCCACCAATCGCAAGTACACGCGCATGGCCCTGGGTGGCGTCAGGGACGAGGCCGAGATTCGGGGTCATCGTAAGACCTACATCGGTGCCTTGCCTGGCAAGCTGCTTCAGAAGCTGTCCAAGGTAGGCGTGAAAAACCCGCTCTTCCTGTTTGATGAAATCGACAAGATGGGCATGGACCATCGTGGCGATCCGGCATCGGCACTGCTGGAAGTGCTTGACCCGGAGCAGAACCACACCTTTAACGATCATTATCTGGAAGTGGACTACGATCTTTCGGACGTGATGTTCGTGTGCACATCCAACTCCATGGACATTCCGCCGGCGCTGCTGGACCGGATGGAAATCATCCGTATTCCAGGCTACACGGAAGACGAGAAGGTAAATATTGCGCTGAAGTACCTGCTGCCGAAACAGATCAAGGCGAACGGGCTGCGCAAGGATGAGCTTGAGCTACCGGAGCAGACCCTTCGGGACCTGATCCGCTACTTCACCCGTGAAGCCGGCGTTCGTGGGCTTGAGCGTGAAATTGCGAAGATCTGCCGCAAGGTTGTCAGAAACCATGTTGAAAGTGGCGACAAGGCGTCCGTTACCCTGACACCGGAGCTTCTTGAAGATTACTCTGGAGTGAAGAAGTTCAAATATGGCCTGGCCGAGGAGAAGAACCAGGTCGGGCAGGTGACCGGTCTGGCGTGGACCCAGGTTGGCGGCGAGCTGCTGACCCTTGAGTGTGCCCTGACCCGGGGCAAGGGACGTGTTGTGAAGACCGGCTCACTGGGTGATGTGATGCAGGAATCCATTCAGGCGGCGCTGACTGTGGTCAGAAGTCGCGCGGTGGGGCTTGGTATCAAAGACGATTTCCATGAAAAATACGACCTGCACGTGCACGTTCCTGAAGGTGCTACACCAAAAGATGGTCCCAGTGCCGGCATTGGAATGTGTACCGCGCTGGTGTCTGCGCTGACCCAGATTCCGGTCCGGGCGGACGTCGCGATGACCGGTGAGATCACCTTGCGCGGTCGGGTTCTGCCCATTGGCGGGCTTAAGGAAAAGCTGCTTGCAGCTCACCGTGGTGGCATCAAGACTGTCATTATCCCGGATGAAAACGTCAGGGATCTCAAAGAGATACCGGAGAACATCAAAGAGTCTCTGGATATCCGTCCTGCCAAGTGGATTGACGAGGTTCTGGATATTGCACTGGAATATGCGCCAGGCCCGGGAGTCGAGGCGGCGGTTGCCGAGGCAGGGTCAACCACTTCACGTGATGAGGATGGCGACAGTTCCGAGCGCATAAATACACATTAAACCCTTAGCGTGTTGTTGACAGGCTAGAGAGCCCATTGGTATAACTGTTTCGCCGTGAAGCAGCCAATATCAAGGGCTCCCGCGCAATTAATGCCTATTCCGAACGCCGGTGATAAGCCGAAAGGAATAATAAAAGTGAAGAATGGAATTCTCTGACCGCTTATGCGATAGTCGGGAACGTCCAAGAAAAAACAATCCAACCTACAACATCTTCAACCTAGAATCGAAGGGGTTTAGTGTGAACAAGTCCGAACTAATCGACGCAATTGCAGAATCAGCAGACATCTCCAAAGCAGCCGCTGGCCGCGCTCTGGATTCAGTGACTTCCTCCATTACGGGTGCTCTCAAAAAAGGCGATCAGGTTACTCTGATTGGCTTTGGTACTTTCTCTGTGAAGGAGCGTGCCGCACGTACCGGTCGTAACCCGCAGACTGGTGCAGAAATCAAGATTCCGGCCTCTAAAGTGCCTGGTTTCAAAGCAGGCAAGGCCCTGAAAGACGCCGTTAAGTAACGGACTCTTTCATCTGGCGGCAGCCTTCTGGTTGTTGCCGGAGCCGCCTGTCAGCGAGCCTCTTTCAATGGCACGTGGCTCCGAAAGAATTCCAAGGCGCATTCCTGACAGAATGCGCCTTTTTACGTTAAGCGACCCTTACCGACACTGATCAGGGATCCGGGAGAAACATGCTTCAAGATATTCGGGAAAATTCCCAGGGCACGATTGCCAAAATCATCATTGGCCTTCTGATTGTCTCACTATCAATCTGGGGGATGGATGCCATTATTGGCGGTTTCTCCGGTGAGCCGGAAGTTGCCACGGTCAATGGCCAGGACATCACCGAGCGGGAATTCCAGCGGATCGTGCAGATTGAAAGCCAGCGCCGGCTTTCCCGCATGGAAACACCGGACCCGTCGCTGCTGAACGAAGATCAGATCCGTAAGGAAGTGCTCGAAGCACTGATCCAGCAGGCCGTGCTTACTCAGGATGCCGAAGAGCAGGGGCTGGCACTGTCGGATGCGGATATCGATGCACTGATTACCCAGATGCCCCAGTTTCAGGTGGACGGTGCGTTTAACCGCGACCGGTTTGTCTCCGCCGTCCGTAATATGGGGATGGGCGTCACCGAGTTCCGCGAAACCATGCGCCGGCAGTATGTGATCAACCAGATTCGTACCGGTATTGTTCAGAGCGGCCTGGCAGCAGGAGAGAGTGCGGCCCAGCTTTTAAGAATCCAGAATCAGACCCGTGATTTCCGTATCCTGACGATCCCGGAATCGGCTGTGAGTGATCAGGTAGAGGTCACAGAGGAAGAAGTCGCCAGTTATTATGAACAGAACGCCCAGGCCTACCAGCTGCCTGAGCAGGTAGACGCACGCTATATCGTCCTGTCGCTGTCGGCACTGGCGGAGAACATCGAAGTCAGTGATGAGGATCTGCAGGCTTATTACGATGAACGCGCCGCCGATCTGGCCCGGGAGGAGCGTAAGGCGTCTCACATTCTGATCCAGGATGGTGCCGACGCTGAAGAGACCATAGAGACGATTCAGCAGCGTCTGGCAGATGGCGAATCCTTCGCGGATCTGGCCGGGGAATATTCCATCGATACCGTTTCCGCCGAAGAGGGCGGTAACCTGGGTTATGCTGGCCGCGGTGTTTACGATCCCGCCTTCGAGGAAGCACTGTTCGCCCTCGAGGAAGGTGAGGTTTCCGAACCTGTCTCAACCAGTTTTGGTGTGCATCTGATCAAGGCCACGGATGTTCGCAAGTCCGCTGTGCCGCCGCTGGCTGAGCTCGAAGACCGTTTACGTCGTGAGCTGGCACTTTCCCGCGCCAACGAGCGTTTTGCCGAGGTCCGTACGGACCTCGCCGACCGCGCTTACCAGGCGGATAATCTGAGCGGGCCTGCCGAGGCGCTGGGCCTTGAAGTGCGCTCCAAGGAAGGGATTACCCGGGACGGAGGCGAGCCGCCGTTTGATCACGCAGGCCTTGTCCGTCAGCTTTTTTCCGAGGACGTTCTTAAGGAAGGATTCAATACCGAGCTGATTGATGTGGGCGATAACATGTCGGTTGTTGCCCGGGTGGCCGAGTATTACGAGGCACGCCAGCAGCCTCTGGAAGCGGTTGAGTCCGACATTCGTGCCGAGCTGGTTCAGCAGGAGACCGAGCAGGCCCTGCAGGAGCGTGCGGAAGCCGTCGTAGCCCAGCTACAGACCGGCAAGAGTGCTGACGAGCTTGGTCTGGGAGAATGGACTACCTATACCGATCAGGGGCGCAGTGATCAGGCGCTGAACCCGTCTCTGCTCTCGACCGTTTTCTCGCTGGAGCGCCCGGCTGAAGGATCTGTCTTCGGTACTGACCTGAGCGGCAATGGAGCCACCATCGTGGCGCTCGACGCTGTGGATCAGGGCACGGTTGATCGTGAAAGCCAGGAGTATCAGCAGATTCTCGAATTTCTGGCGACCATCAACGGTCAGCGGGAATACGGTGCCTACCAGGATTATCTGCGCAACCGCGCCGAAGTCGAACGGCCCTGAGTTACCGCGCTCTAAAGAAAAAGCACCCATTGGGTGCTTTTTTTATGTCTCGGTGGAGGCGGTTCTACTTGGGGATTCGCGTAGGCCGCAGGCTTTCCTTGATCTTTTTCAGATGGCCGAGAAAGTCCGTGCCGCGCTTCAGAGTCACGCCCGTGGCCAGGATATCCACCACGGTCATGTGAATGATCCGGGAGGTCATTGGCATGTAGACCTCGGTGTCTTCCGGTGCGGTGACTCCCACAACCACGGTGCAGACTTCTGCGAGCGGCGAGTCTGGCGTGGTTATGCCGATGACTGTCGCGCCACTGGCGCGGGCCGTCTTGGCGATGTCTACGGTTTCCAGGGTTCTGCCGGTGTAGGAGATTAGTACGATCACGTCACCGGTCGCGCTTCCGGCGGCGACCATTCGCTGCATCAGTACGTCATCGTAAAACATCACCGGGATGTTAAAGCGAAAGAATTTGTGTTGTGCGTCCATCGCCACTGGCGCCGATCCACCCATGCCGAAGAAACTGATCTGTTTCGCCTGGATCAGGTGATCGATTGCCAGAGCCAGGGCGGTCGGATCCAGAGCCTGCCGTGCCTTCTCGAGGTTGGCGATCGTGCTGAGCATGATCTTGTCAGAGAATTCATCAACGGTATCGTCTGGCTCGATATTCTGCCCGATGTAGGGCGTGCCGGTGGCAATGCTCTGGGCCAGGCGGATCTTGAAATCGGGAAACCCGGTTGCCGAGAAGCCACGGCAGAACCGGTTAACGGTCGGTTCGCTGACGTCCGCAGCCCGGGCCAGGGCCGCGATACTGTATCGGGTGGCGGCGGTGGGATCGCGAAGGATTGCCTCGGCAACCTTGCGCTCGGACTTGTTCAGGGTTTCCAGTCGGCTCTGGATATCCTCAAGCAGGTTGTCATCGCGTTGGGTCTTGTTGGCAGCCATTGAAGGCACTCCTGAAGCTGATCAGCCAGTAATTAAAATTGTACGGATTATAGCGCGTTTGTTTCCCTTGTGGGGTAGTAAACCTATCATTAATCTGGGTAAATACTTGGAATGCCCGGCGTTTACTGTCATTATTTTTATAAAACTACTACCTGGAACTGTCCTGGGTCCAGAATCGGTAACCCGTATACCTGTGGCCCGGAGTCAGGGAGATTGTGACTAGATGGCAGATCTGAATGAAACCCGCTGTGATCTGATGATGTTTGGCGCGCTCGGCGACCTTGCTCAGCGTAAGCTTTTTCCCGCACTCTACCAGCTTGAACGAGCCGGATTGTTGCATAGACAAAGCCGGATTCTGGCTATTGCCAGGCGCGACTCTGATACGGAAGAGGTTCGGGACCTTTTGCGTCAGCAGCTTCAGAGCCACGTAAAGCAGGAAGAATTTGATCCAGCAATGGCTGACCAGCTGTTACAGCGTGTTGATTATCAGTGCCTCGACTTTACCGATTCAGAGGGCTTCAGGAAACTGAACGCCTGGCGCAGCGCTGAGCCCAGCCATCTGATTGTTTACATGGCGACGCTTCCGGCCATGTACGGTGAGATTGCCCGTAACCTGCGAAGCAACGGCTGCTGTGATCACAATACCCGCGTTGTTGTGGAAAAACCGATAGGCCACGACCTGGAATCCTCCAAGGTGATCAATGACGAGCTGGGAGAGGTATACAACGAGAATCAGCTTTTCCGGATTGATCACTACCTGGGCAAGGAAACCGTGCAGAACCTGATCGCCCTGCGATTTGCCAACAACCTGTTTGCCTCCCAGTGGGACCAGAACCACATTTCCCATGTGGAGATCTCAGTGGCGGAAAGCGTGGGTATCGAAGGTCGCTGGGGGTATTTCGACAAGGCCGGTCAGGTGCGCGATATGGTTCAGAACCACCTGCTTCAGCTGCTCTGCCTGATCGCTATGGATCCGCCGTCCGACCTGTCGGCAGACAGCATCCGCAACGAAAAAGTGAAGGTTCTGAAAGCCCTTCGCCGGGTGACGCCGGATATGATGGAAACCCACGTGGTTCGTGGGCAGTACACTGCCGGTACCAGCGTGGGTAAGCCCGTACCAGGTTACCTGGAGGAGGAAGGCGCTGCCCGCGGCAGCAAGACGGAAACCTTTGTGGCCCTGAAAGTCGAGATCGACAACTGGCGCTGGTCCGGAGTGCCGTTTTATATCCGAACCGGCAAGCGGCTTCCGGAGAAGCTGTCCCAGATCATCATCCACTTCAAGCCGGCGCCACATTACATTTTCGACTCGGATCAGAAACACCTCGCCAACAACAAACTGATCATCCGTTTGCAGCCTGATGAAGGCATGTCGCTGCAGATTCTGACCAAAGACCAGGGTCTGGACAAAGGCATGCGTCTGCGGCAAGGGCCGCTCGAGCTGACTTTTTCCGAGACCTTTGAAACGGATCGCATCCCCGACGCCTATGAGCGCCTGCTGTGGGAGGTCATGAAGGGCAACCAGTATCTGTTCGTGCGCCGCGACGAAGTGGAGCATGCCTGGCAGTGGGTCGACCAGATCATGCGCAATTGGGATGACAGTGGCCAGCCGCCGAAACGCTATGCCGCCGGTACCTGGGGCCCGGTAGCCTCCATCGCCATGATCACCCGGGACGGAAGGAGCTGGTATGAGGACGCATGATCTGCATCTGCCGGAGACGGTAGAGCCGCATTTTTTCAACAGCCCTGATGAAGCCGCAGTAGCCCTGGCGGATGCGGTTGCCCGGCATCTTTCCGAGCGCTTGTTGATCGCCCCTCGAGCCAGTCTGGTGGTCTCGGGTGGCTCCACACCAGTGCCGTTCTTCGAGGCCCTGCGTGACAAGACACTGGACTGGCCCAGAATCGACGTGCTTCTGGCCGATGAGCGCTGGGTGCCGGAGGACGACAAAGCCAGCAACACCCGTCTGGTGAAGGAGAGCCTGTTACAGGGCCCGGCGGCGGAAGCGAATTACCTGCCGCTCAAGGCATCCGGGGAAACGCCGGCCGATGGGCTGGAGGCGGTGAAAGCAAACCTGGGTGATCTGCACCTGCCCCTGGACGTGTTGGTGCTGGGTATGGGCAATGATGGCCATACCGCGTCGCTGTTTCCCGATGCGCCGGAGCTTGACCGCGCCATGGACCCGGATTCTGGAGAGATTGTCGCGCCCATGACGCCTCCGTCCCAAAAGGAGAAGCGGATCAGCCTTACGCTCAGTGCTCTGAAGCAGGCCGGATTCACCGCGCTGCATCTGAAAGGTGATGACAAGCTTGAGACGCTGCAGGCTGCCTGCAGCGATTTGGAAGAGGTCCGGGAAATGCCAGTGCGCGCTTTTCTCAAACCCGGCCTGCAGATCTACTGGAGCGCCTGAATGCATCAGCTGTCGGATTACCATCGCAACCGCGTCCGCGACGTTCTTGCCGCGTCGCCCCTGGTACCGGTAATAACCATTAATCATCCGGATGACGCTTTGCCACTTTGCCGGGCGTTGGTGGATGGCGGTATTCGTGTTCTGGAGATCACTTTGCGCACGCCCCATGGCCTCAAGGCCATTGAGCAGATCAGGAAGGCGATACCTGAGGCCTGGGTGGGGGCAGGTACGGTAACCAGCATCGCCCAGTATCGTCAGGTGGAATCAGCTGGTGCCCAGTTTGTAATCACGCCTGGCGTCACCGAGGCCATTCTGGAATTCGGCGTGACTTCTGAAGCATCCCTACTGCCGGGAATCTCGACCATTTCCGAACTGATGATCGGCCACAACCTCGGCTACCGTGAATTCAAGTTTTTCCCGGCTGAGGTCGCTGGCGGTATTCCTGCTCTGAAAGCCCTCGCTGGCCCATTTCCGGACGTGACCTTCTGCCCGACCGGTGGAATCCGGCGTAATACGGCTAAAGACTACCTGGCCCTTGATAATGTCGCGGCGGTTGGCGGTACCTGGCTGACGCCGGGAGATCTGGTTGCTGCGGGTGACTGGGATCAGATTTCGGAGATTGTTAGGGGGAGCTTGGCTGACCTATGATTTCTCGGTCTGTAGCCTGAGATTTTAGGGGCGCCCTACCTCGCAGCCTCCAGGCACCAAACCTGCAGGCTACCGGAGGCGAAACTCCCAAGTTAAATAGAAGGCAGAGTTCAGCGAATATCCGCCCCAACCCGAACAATCTTCATGGTGTTGGTGCCGCCCTGGGCATTCACGTAATCGCCCTTGGTGATCACCACCAGGTCACCATCTTTCACCACGCCCATCCTGACCAGCTCATCCACTGCGCGTGCATTGGTTTCGCCGGGCTCGATCGCTTCCGAGTCAAACGGAACCGTCTGCACGCCACGGAACATGGTGACCCGATGTTGCGTGGAATGGTGACGGGAGAAGGTGAAAATCGGCAGGCTGGACTTGATGCGGGACATCAGCAAAGGCGTGGCGCCGGTTTCCGACATGCAGATGATCGACGTAACACCCTGCAGGTGGTTTGCCGCATACATGGCGGACAGGGCAATGGCTTCGTCCACATGCTCCATGCTTTCATGGATGCGATGCTTTGACTGATGCATCGACGGCTGCTTCTCGGCGCCGATGCAGATCCGCACCATTGCCTGGACCGCTTCCGTGGGGTAATCACCCACCGCAGTTTCCGCAGACAGCATTACCGCATCGGTGTAGTCCATCACCGCGTTGGCCACATCCGACACCTCGGCCCGTGTCGGCATTGGATTCTCGATCATCGATTCCATCATCTGGGTGGCGGTGATGACGACCGTGTTGAGGGCGCGGGCACGATTGATGATGTGCTTCTGAACGCCCACCAGCTCGGCATCGCCGATTTCCACCGCCAAGTCGCCCCGGGCCACCATCACCGCGTCTGATGCTTCAATCACCGCATCCAGAGCAGCGTTATCGTGGGCCAGTTCGGCGCGTTCAATCTTGGCCACCAGACGCGCTTCCGAGCCGGCATCTTTCAGCAGGCGGCGGGCCACATGCATGTCTTCAGCGGTACGGACAAAGGATACGGCCACGTAATCCGCACCCAGTTTGGCGGCGGTGACAATGTCCTGTTTATCTTTCTCGGTCAGAGCCTCCGCAGACAGGCCGCCGCCGCGCTTGTTCAAACCCTTGTTGTTGGACAGCGGGCCACCAATCAAAACGCGGGAGGAAATGCTGGTATCGTCTACGGACTCCACTTCCATCTCGATTCGGCCATCGTCCAGCACCAGGATATCCCCCGGTTTGACGTCCTGGATGAGCTGCTCATAGTCAATGCCCACCCGTTCGTCATTGCCGGCTTCCTTGTCCATGGCTGCGTCCAGAACGAACTGCTGGCCGGCTTTCAGGGTAACTTTGTTGTCAGCAAAACGGGCGATGCGCAGCTTTGGGCCCTGCAGGTCGGCCAGCAGGGCGACGAATCGGCCGTTGGCCTTTGCGCTTTCCCGTACCCGACGGGCGCGTTCCATGTGATCTTCCGCGCTGCCGTGAGAAAAGTTCAGCCGGGTTACGTCCACACCGGCGGCGATAATGGCCGACAGTGATTCCGGCGAATCGGTGGCGGGGCCTAGTGTGGCGACGATCTTGGTACGCCTGAGCATGGTTGCGGTTTCCTTTTGTTTTTTAGTGGTGATATCAGTTCGCCTTTTTCATCAGGGCAATGGCATTATCCAGCATCCGGTTGGAAAAGCCCCACTCATTATCGTACCAGGCCATGACTTTTGCATGACGACCCATGGCCCGTGTGTGGTTGGCGTCGAAGATGCTGGACAGAGCGTTGTGATTGAAATCCACGCTGACCAGCTTCTCATCGTTGTAGCCCAGTACCGGGCTCTTTTCGGCGGCGGCCCTGAGTACTTCGTTGATTTCTTCGACCGTGGTGTCACGGCTGGCAATAAAGCCGAAATCCACCAGCGAAACGTTAATAGTAGGGACTCTGACGGCCAGTCCGTCAAATTTTCCCGCCAGTTCCGGGATCACCTTGCCAATGGCGGCCGCAGCGCCGGTTTTGGTCGGAATCATGGATTGTGTCGCTGAGCGCGCGCGGTAGAGGTCCTTGTGATAGACGTCACTGAGATTCTGGTCGTTGGTGTAAGAGTGGATCGTGGTCATCAGTCCGCTCTCAATGCCAATCTTCTCATGCAGCGCCTGAACGACCGGCGCCAGGCAGTTGGTGGTGCAGGACGCGTTGGAGATGATGTTGTGTTCGGCCGTCAGGATGTTTTCGTTGACTCCGAAAACCACCATGGCGTCCGCGTCCGGGGAGGGCGCCGAGATGATCACCTTGCGGGCGCCGGCCTTGAGGTGACCTTCAGCCTTGCCTCGAGAAGTGAACAGGCCCGTGCATTCGAACACCACATCCACGTGATAGTCTTTCCAGGGTAGCTCTTCCGGATTGCGGATGGCGGTAATGGCAATACGGTCGCCGTTGACCGAGAGCGACTCGGAGTCGTGGTTTACACTGCCACTGAAGCGGCCGTGCACACTGTCGTACTTCAGCAGGTGAGCGTTGGTTTCTGCATCGCCAAGGTCGTTGATGGCAACCACCTGGACCTGGTCGCGGTAGTCATTTTCATAAAGTGCGCGGAGAACATTGCGGCCAATGCGTCCGAAGCCGTTAATTGCGATACGAATAGTCATGATCGGGCTCCAAATCTGGTTGTTTATTGTTCGTTTGGTTCGTTTATGTAGTAAATATAACAACAAAATCCGGAAAAATGAATGCTGGCCAAGTGAAATAGTCAAAAAAAGACAGTAAACTTACGGGAATTAAAAAGTATCTTTATAACGACATTTCAGGAGACCCACTATGCACCCCACCATAGACGCGGTTACCCTCCGCATCATTGAGCGCAGCCGCGGCTCCCGGCAGGATTATCTGCAGCGAATGGAAGCGCTGAAGGCGCAATCGCCGCATCGCAGCTCGCTTTCATGCGGCAACCTGGCGCACGGTTTCGCCGCCTGTAACCAGTCCGACAAGGACACGCTCAAGTTCATGAACAAGGCCAACGTGGCCATTGTGTCGGCTTATAACGACATGCTGTCGGCCCACCAGCCCTACAAGGACTTCCCGGACGTCATCCGGGCGGCGGCCAATGGCATGGGGTCGGTGGCCCAGTTTGCCGGCGGTACGCCGGCCATGTGTGATGGTGTGACCCAGGGCCAGCCGGGAATGGAGCTGAGCCTGTTCTCCCGGGATACTATCGCCATGAGTACGTCGGTGGCACTGAGCCACAACATGTTTGATGCCACGTTGTTGCTCGGCATTTGTGACAAAATTGTACCGGGCCTGCTGATCGGTTCCCTCAGTTTCGGTTACCTGCCAACGGTGCTGGTACCGGCGGGCCCCATGCCCTCCGGGCTACCTAACAAGGAAAAGCAGCGTATTCGCCAACTGTATGCGGAGGGAAAGGTTGGCAAGGAGGAGCTGCTGGAGGCGGAATCGCAGTCTTACCACAGCCCGGGTACCTGCACTTTTTATGGCACGGCCAACAGCAACCAGCTGCTGGTGGAAGTGATGGGGCTGCATCTGCCGGGATCGGCTTTTGTGAATCCGGGCACTCCGCTGCGGGATGCCCTGACTCGCGCCGCAACCGAGCAGGTTATCCGGCTTTCGAAGCCCCACGGCGGTCAGCTTGGCCTTGGTAATATGGTGGATGAAAAGAGCATCGTGAATGCGCTGGTTGCTTTGCTGGTCACCGGCGGCTCAACCAACCACACCATTCACTGGATCGCCATCGCAAGGGCGGCGGGAATCATTATCGACTGGAATGACTATTCCGAACTTTCTTCGGTGGTGCCCTCCATGACCCGTATTTATCCCAATGGTCAGGAAGACATCAATGCGTTCCACGAAGCTGGCGGTACGCCTTTTCTGATCCGCGAACTGCTGGATGCCGGCCTGCTTCACAATGATGTAGAAACAGTTGTCGGCTACGGTCTCGAGCGATATGCGCAAATGCCAGAGATGGACGGCGATAAGCTTGTCTGGAAGCCGGCTGTCAAAGAGAGTGCCTGGCCGGAGGTGCTGAGTACTGCGAAAGCGCCGTTCGCCCCGGATGGCGGCCTGCGGGTTCTGGATGGCAACCTTGGCCGGGGTGTCATCAAGGTGTCTGCCGTCGCCGAGGAACATCGCACGGTAAAAGCACCGGCGGTTGTTTTTGACGATCAGAACGAGCTGAAAGCCGCATTCGAGGCCGGTGATCTGGACCGGGACTGCGTTGTGGTGGTTCGCTTCCAGGGCCCCAAAGCCAACGGCATGCCGGAGTTGCACAAGTTGACCCCGTATCTGGGCGTGCTGCAGGATCGTGGTTTCAAAGTGGGTCTGGTTACGGACGGCCGTATGTCCGGGGCCTCCGGCAAGGTGCCTGCGGCCATCCACGTCTACCCCGAAGCGGCCAATGATGGCCCACTGTCCAGGGTGAAGAGCGGTGACTTGATCACTCTGGATGCGGTTAAGGGGGTGCTTGAGGTGGATGTTTCGGCAGGAGAGCTTGCCCAGCGGCCTGTTGGAAAGCCGGATCTGAGTGCCAACCGTCACGGTCTGGGTCGGGAGCTTTTCGGATGGATGCGTAAGGCTGCCAGCACCGCGGAAGAAGGCGCCAGTTTTTTCTGGAATCATGACGCATGACCAAAGAAAACTATTCACTGGTCGGGGATATCGGCGGCACGAATGCCCGGTTTGCCCTGGTCCGGTCCGGTGAGATAACGCCGGAAGCGATTGAGGTTCTGCCCTGCAGGGATTATGACAACCTGGACTCCGCCATTAGAGACTACCTTCAGCGGTCCCGTGTGGCAGAGGTGCAGGAGGTTTGCCTGGCAGTAGCGTCCCCTGTGTCCGGCACTCAGGTGAGGATGACCAACAACCACTGGCGTTTTGACAGCGAGGAGGTGCGTCGCCAGTTCGGTTGGGGCGCTTTCAAAGTGATCAATGACTTCACCGCCATGGCTCTGGGGGTTCCCCATGTCGCTGCCGACAAGCTGATTCACGTCTGCGGCGGGCCGGGCAATACCAGCCAGCCACGGCTGGTTATCGGTCCGGGTACCGGTCTGGGAGTGTCCGGCCTGGTGCCATTGCGCAATGGCTGGGTTCCGCTGATGACGGAAGGCGGGCATGTGGATTTTGCACCCACGGACGAGATCGAAATGGCAGTGCTGCGGATTCTCAAGGCCCGGTTTGGTCGTGTATCGGTGGAGCGTATTCTCTGCGGCCAGGGCCTGCTGAACCTTTATCAGGCCCATGCCGAGATACAGGATGTGGCAGCGCCGCTGGATGCACCGGAAAAAATTACGGCGGCAGCGCTGGACCATTCTGACGTACTGGCCCGGCACAGCCTTCAGCATTTCTGCGAAATTCTCGGCCGGGTCGCGGGTAACGCGGTGCTCACTCTGGGTGGCAACGGTGGTGTCTATCTATGCGGCGGCATGCTTCCACGTTTTATCGACTTCTTCCTTGACAGTCCCTTCCAGAAAGGCTTCGAGGACAAAGGCAGGATGCGGTCTTTGCTTGAGGCAACACCGGTTTATGTCGTAACGGAAGATTACACGGGTCTGTTGGGCGCTGCAGAGGCGCTGATCAACCCTGAAGTTCGGGGTTAGGCACAAATGAGCACGGATTATTCCCGAATGCCGTTTGACGACCTGGTAGCTGCTGTACGCCGTTGCCGTATCTGTGAAGCGCACCTGCCGCTGGGGCCGCGACCAGTCATCCAGATTTCCCAGTCTGCCAGAATTCTGGTAGTGGGTCAGGCCCCCGGTCGCCGTGTGCACGAAACCGGCCTGCCGTTTAATGATCCAAGTGGTGATCGTCTGCGGGAATGGATGGGGATCGGTCGTGAGACCTTTTATGACGAAGAGCAGCTGGCCATTCTGCCGATGGGGTTCTGTTATCCGGGCACCGGGAAGTCGGGCGATCTGCCGCCAAGGCCGGAATGTGCGCCGGCCTGGCGGGATCTGTTGCTGGAAAGGCTGCACAATCTGGAGCTGACCCTGGTCATCGGTCAGTATGCCCACGCCTGGCACCTGCCGGGGCCGAAAGCGTCTGTGACCGAGCGCGTCCGGCGCTGGCAGCAAGTGTGGCCCTCCATGTTGCCCTTGCCACACCCAAGCCCAAGGAACAATCTCTGGTTACGTCGCAACCCCTGGTTCGAACAGGAGATTGTTCCAAGATTGCAGCAGCGCGTGGGGAATATACTCGGGCACTGAGCACGGGAGCCACTGTCTGCCGGGTCACCGGGTTGCTTCCCACTGCGCGAGCAGATCTTCATAGCGAATAGTCTGCCCGCGGGGCTTTTCGTTCTGCAGTTTCGCCTTGGGAGCGCCCGGCTGTGCCAGCCACCAGTCACGTCCTTTCGCTTCCTCGTCCGGGGTGATGCGCGGTGGGCAGTTATTCACCAGAAAGTTCTTCTCGATGATCTTCATGGCCCTGTCCTGGCTTTCGGCGAGTTTGTCCAGGGCCTGCTGGGGCGTGCGCTCACCGGACATGGCGTCGGCGATATTGGGCCACCAGAGTTTTGCCAGTTTGGGGTAGTCGGCCACATTGACGCCGGTAGGGGTCCAGTTTTCCCGGGCCGGACTGCGATAGAACTCTACCAGGCCGCCCAGTTCTGCGCTTTTCGCCTGCATCTCCGGCGAGTTCAGGTCAGACTCACGGATCGGGGTCAGCCCGATCAGGGTTTTTTCCAGCGAAACGGTGCGGGAGACGGTGAACTGGGCATAGAGCCACGCCGCTTTCTGTTGGCGCTCGCCCATAACACGGGGAATGGTCCAGGCCCCCACATCCTGGTAGCCGAGCTTCATGCCCTCGGACCAGTAAGCACCGTGAGGGGAGGGGGCCATCCGCCATTTTGGCGTGCCATCCTCATTTACCACCGGTAGTTCCGGCCTGACCATGTCTGATGTAAATGCGGTATACCAGAAGATCTGCTGGGCAATCCGTCCCTGAGCGGGCACGGGGCCTGCCTCTGAGAAGTTCATCCCGGCCGCTTCCGGCGGAGCGTATTTTTTCAGCCAGTCGATGTACTTCTGCAGCGCGTAGACCGCCGCCGGGCCGTTCGTGGCGCCTCCTCGCTCAACCGAAGAGCCCACTGGCGTGCAGCCCTCCATGCGAATGCCCCATTCGTCCACTGGCAGCCCGTTGGGTAGACCAGGATCGCCGGCGCCTGCCATAGAGAACCAGGCATCGGTGAAACGCCAGCCCAGGGAGGGATCACGTTTGCCATAGTCCATATGGCCGTAAATCCGCTCCCCATCGATTTCCTTTACATGCACAGAGAAGAATTCGGCAATGTCTTCGTAGGCAGACCAGTTCAGTGGTACGCCCAGTTCATAGCCGTAGCGCTCCAGGAACTTGGCCCGCAATTCCGGGCGCTGAAACCAGTCATAACGAAACCAGTAAAGGTTGGCAAACTGCTGATCGGGCAGCTGGTAAATTTTGCCCTCCGGGCCGGTTACGAAGCTCAGGCCAATGAAGTCGTCCAGTTCCAGCGTGGGCAGGGTGAACTCGCGACCCTCGCCTTCCATGTAGTCGCTTATTGATAGGGCCCAGCCGGTACGGGAGTGGGTGCCGATCAGATCTGAGTCATTCACGAACGCATCGTAGCGACCCTTGACGGCCATGATTCTTTGAAGGTTGACCTGGCGGATCACCTCGCCTTCCGGCTTGAGATCATGGGTCACTTTGATGCCGGTAATTTCCGAAAATGCCCGCGCAAGCACTTCGGACTCGTAGCGGTGTGTTGTCAGGTTTTCCGACAATACGGAAATTTCCAGACCCTCCAACGGCTCTGCCGCCCGAGCAAACCAGGCCAGCTCCTCCGCCTGCTGTTCTCTTGAAAGAGTGGACGACTGAAAGCGTTCTGAAATCCACCGGTTGATGACTTCTTTGCGCGCCTCCGGCAGCGCGTTAAACGTGTCTGATCCATGACTGGCTGACGCAAAGTTGAGCAAACCTATCAGTGCAGCGGTAATCGGCCAATGTTTCATACGACACCTTTTTTTTTGTTAGTTGTTTGTTGTTTTAACTACATCTATGAGCGTAATGTTCGCGTTGTGGTTCGTCAACGAAAATCATTGAGCTATTTTGTAACTCTGTTTAATCGTTATAAAACAGATATATAAGTAGTTTTTTGGGAGAATTCAGCCTCCGCGTCGAAATAATTTCGAAAAAAATATGTTCTAAAACTTTCCTAAAAGTTCTTTCCGCGCTAAATTTGTGTTGTCTCGAAAACATAATCGGTCCAGTGCCGCAATCAATGTTCGGGATCACAGTGTCTGTCAGCAAACAGAAAGGTAAGTAAATTACTGAAAATACTGATTAAAATGGATTTATAACCACAAAGGTTGCTGACTGACCGAAAAATCTCAAACAAAAACAGGAAGCTAACATGATCGAAAACAACAACCATTCGAACGCAAAAACTTTCAAGCTGTCTGCGCTGGCTGCTGGCATTGCAGTGGTTGCAGGTGCATTTGTCGCACCTGCCTCTGCGGAAACGGCGTTCGAGTCAGACAGTGGCTGGAAGGTCGGATTCAACGGACACATTCCGGTATTTGCGGTTCTGGGTAGCTATGACGAGCCCAGGAACGAAGACTCCTTCACGATAACGACAGGCTTCAACCCTGCGACCCTGCAAACCAATATCTATGCGCCAATGCAGAATGGTGTGCAGGTGTCTGGTCACTTCCAGATGAATGCGGATTTCGCGCCCGGTGATGCCGAGGCCAATTTCCGCAGCCGGGTTTCCGAGATTGCCGTTGCCGGTGATTTTGGTACGGTCAATATCGGTAAGGGCTTCGGCATCTTTGGTGTTCCAGCGATCGGCGATAACGGCAGTGGTCTGGGTGTTGGCCTGATTGGTGGTCCGGATCAGGTTGCTGCGACCGCCGGGCGTATCGGTAATGGCTATTTCTACGCCAACTTCAATCCTCGTGTGATGTACACCTCGAACAACCTGGGCGGCCTGACGTTCAAGGTTGGCTTGTTCAGCCCATCCAAGCTTGATGGCGTGGATGCTGAATACACAACACCACGTATCGAGGGTAATCTGGTTTATAGCACCGACATGTTTTCGCTCTGGTCCAGTGCGTTTACCCAGGATGTTGATTCAAGTGCCGGCACTTTTGACGATTACACCATGTCGGGCATCGATTTCGGTGGCTCGGTATCGGTGGGCGATCTGAATGTCCGGGGTAATTACTCCATGACCTCCGGTACCGGCAATGCGGTTTTCGCCGCCCGCCTGGATCCGAACGAGGAAGATGCCAGCCAGTGGTACGTTGAGACAACCTATGACATCAACAAGACTACTCTGGGCGTAAGTTACGGTGAGGGCGAGGACGATTTCACTCCCGACAGCGCCGACACGGATCTGACCATGATCTTTGCTCGCTATCGTGCAACCGATGCCCTGACGTTGATGGCAGAAGTCACCAGTCTGGGAACGGCAGGTGGCCAGGGTGAATACGATGCCTTTATTGTAGGTTCCCAGTTCACTTTCTGAGAACCATCTCCTCCAAAGAAGGCCGGATACCGAAAGGTGTCCGGCTTTTTTATGGCCTGAATTTACGGCATAAAAAAGCTCCGGGCGGTGACACCGGCCGGAGCAAATGCCTGAGGGAGTAGTTCAGGCGCTGTGGAGAGCAACGGTTTGTGGTTGCGGGGTTGCCTTGCTGGCCAGATAGCGATCCAGCTCGAGGACATCTTCTTCAGTGGCATACAGCCCCTGTTTGGTGCGACGCCAGAGAATATCCTCGGACGTAATCGCCCATTCATGTTTGATCAGGTATTCCACTTCGCGTTCGTAAAGCGTTCCGGCGAAGCGATAGCCCAGGTCCTGGACCGATTCTGCCTTGCCCAGGATGTCGTAGGCCTTGGTTCCGAATGTTCTGACATATCGACTGCAGACGGCTTCAGGAAGCCAGGGGTAATCCTTGGAAATTCGGGCTTCGAGCGTGTCGTGGTTCTCGAAATCACCGCCGGGCAGTATGCCTGTTTTGGTCCAGGCTTTTCCCGCGTGGGGGAAAAACTGACACAGCTTGTCAGTGGCCGCCTCCGCCAGCTTGCGATAGGTGGTGATCTTGCCGCCGAACACGGAAATGACCGGCGCTTTGCCTTTGGAGCGGTCAACCTCGAAGGAGTAATCCCGGGAGGCCTTTTTGGCATCGCCTTCCTCATCGTCCATCAACGGCCGTACGCCGGAATAGGACCAGACCACATCGCTTTCGGTCAGCTGGCGTTTGAAGTGTGAGTTCACAATGTCCAGCAGATACTCGGTTTCTTCCGGAGAAATCTTCGCTTTCTTCGGATCGCCCTCGTAATCCACATCGGTTGTGCCCACGAGAGAAAACTCATCTTCGTAGGGGATCACAAACACAATGCGCTCGTCTTCGTTCTGAAGGATATAGGCCTCGGTCTCGCGGTTGAGTCGAGGGACCACAATATGGCTGCCCTTGACCATGCGGATGGACTTGGGAGCCTTCATGGCCAGGCTTTCGCTGAACAGGCGGCTGACCCAGGGGCCGGACGCGTTGACGATGACCTTGGCTGACACATGGTGAATGCTGTCGTCGGTCATGTCTTTCAGGGAGATGTCCCAGGAGTCCGTGCCGCGCTTTGCGTCCACGCACTTGGTCTTGGTCAGGATGGTCGCCCCGCATTCCTGAGCCTTTTTGGCGGTCAGGACCACCAGGCGGGCATCGTCTACCCAACCGTCGGAATACTCAAAACCTTTGGTGATATCGGCCTTGAGCGGGTCCTTTTCATCAAACTTGATGGACCGCGACCCAGGAAGCACTTCACGCTTGGCGAGGTTGTCGTATAGAAACAGGCCCATCCTGATCATCCAGGCCGGGCGGAGATGGGGGCGATGAGGCAGGCGAAAACGCATGGGCCACATAATATGTGGTGAATTGCGCAGCAGTGATTCTCGCTCTGCCAGAGCTTCCCGTACCAGACGGAACTCGTAATGTTCCAGATAGCGCAAGCCGCCATGGATCAGTTTGCTGCTGCTGGAAGAGGTGGCTGAGGCAAGGTCATTCATTTCGCACAGCAGAACCTTCAGGCCGCGGCCTGCGGCATCCATGGCTATGCCGGTGCCGTTAACGCCGCCGCCCACAACGACCACGTCAAATGTCGTGTTTTCCGAAGTCATCTTGTGTCATCTCCTGACGCCAGTGAAAGGACGCCTCCAGCGCTCTTTCCGGGTTCATACAAACGTATGGTTCTATTATGCGAAAGCAAGTTATATTCGTAAAGGAAAATACAGAAAAAAAACGAAAAAATTTAGGCGAGTGCGAACTGATTCGCGCCAGTTCTGATGCCGATGGGGGAGAAAGCCGGATATCAGGCAGACAGGTCAGACGAGGTGCAGTTCTACGTTGTTTTCCCGCAGAAGTTGACGGATCTCAACGGGTGGTGGTTCATCGGTGAATACGTGGTCTGCCTGGGCGATGCTGCCGAGGCGCACCATAGCGTTGCGGCCAAACTTGGAGTGGTCTGCGGCAAGCAGGACGCTGCCGGAGTTTTCAATAATGGACTGGGCTACGCGTACTTCCCGGTAGTCAAAATCCAGCAGTGAGCCGTCGGTGTGGATGCCACTGATGCCGATGATCCCGAAATCCATTTTGAACTGATTGATGAAATCCCGAGTGGCTTCACCCACGATGCCGCCGTCTCGGTTTCTGACCTCGCCACCGGCAATGATGATGTGGAAGTCTTCTCTGGCCGACAGTATGGACGCCACATGAAGGTTGTTGGTCACCACCTGCAGGTTGTTTTTCTCAAGCAGGGCCTTGGCGATTGTTTCGGTGGTTGTGCCGATGTTGATGAACATAGAGGAATTGTCGGGGATCATTTCCACCAGTGCCGCAGCAATGCGCTCTTTTGCTTCCAGGTCCATGATTTTGCGCGCCTGATAGGCCGTATTGACGGTGCTGGAATCAATGCCGGCGCCGCCGTGATGGCGCCGAAGTTTTTTCTGCTCAGCTAGCTCATTGAGATCCCGGCGGATGGTTTGTGGCGTGACTTTGAACTGATCAACCAGTTGTTCAGTGGTCACGAAGCCATTCTGTTGAATCAGCTCCATGATCAGGTCCTGTCGGCGTCGTTGTGCCATTCAACTTCCTCCGGTTTTTAATTTTTCTCTAACGAACGAAATAGAGAGCTAAAAGTTGTATTTAGTTTAGTGCGTTTTCTGGTTTTGTGCAGCCTTTCTATGGGGTTGTGTCGAAAAGGCTGAGCGATGGGTCACTTTTCTCCCGGAAAAAGGGTTGGCTTTTGTTTTCAAAAAAGTAAAAATACGAAAAAATAAGAACACTAAGGGCCAAATAATCATGACTCAGTACATTCTGTCCATTGATCAGGGCACGACCAGCTCTCGGGCCATCCTTTTCACCCTGGATGGCAATTTACACGCCAGCAGCCAACAGGAGTTCCCTCAACATTATCCCGCCAGCGGCTGGGTGGAGCACGACCCGGAGGATATCTGGCGAACCGTGCAGGAAACCTGTGACGAGGTGATGCAAAAGGGCTGCAAAGACAGCGACGAAGTGATTGCGGTGGGTATAACAAACCAGCGTGAAACCACCGTTCTCTGGGACCGCGCAACCGGCGAGCCGGTGTATCCCGCCATCGTCTGGCAGGACCGTCGCACCGCCAACTGGTGTGAATCCCTGAAAACACAGAGCCTTGAGCCGTCGGTCAATAACAAGACCGGGCTGTTGATCGATCCTTATTTCTCCGCCACGAAGATCCACTGGATACTGGAGAATGTGCCCGGGGCCCGTCAGCGCGCCGAAAGGGGAGAGCTGGCTTTCGGTACCATCGACACCTTCCTGTTGTGGCGGCTAACGGCGGGCCGGGTTCACAGAACTGACGCCACTAACGCCAGCCGAACCATGTTGTTCAACATCCATAAACAGGAATGGGACCACGAGCTGTTGGAGCTTTTCGGCATTCCCGAATGCCTGTTGCCTGAAGTGATGGATTCTGCCGCTGACTTTGGCCAGATTGTTGGCCATGGGCGTCTGGACGGCGCCTCTGTGATGGGGATGGCCGGTGACCAGCAGGCTGCCCTGTTCGGACAGACCTGCTTCGAATCCGGAATGGCGAAAAGCACCTACGGTACCGGCTGCTTTCTGATGCTCAATACCGGCGATCAGGCGCTGACATCGGAACACCGGCTGCTGACGACCGTCGCCTATCGCCTTAATGGGAAACCCGCCTACGCTCTGGAAGGCAGTATTTTTATTGCCGGTGCCGCTATTCAGTGGCTCCGGGACGGGCTGCAGCTCATCAGGGACGCCTGTGAAACCGAGCCCCTGGCGGAAGGTACACCGGTGGATCACGGCGTCTATCTGGTGCCGGCCTTTACCGGCCTGGGCGCGCCCTACTGGGATCCGAATGCCCGAGGTGCGATTTTTGGGCTGACCCGCGACACCGGTATCAAGGAAATTGTGACTGCAGGTCTGCAGTCGGTTTGCTATCAGACCAAAGACCTTCAGAAAGCGATGGAAAAGGACGGCCTAAGACCCATTACCCTGAGGGTGGATGGTGGCATGGTTGCCAATAACTGGGTCCTGCAATTCCTGGCGGATATTCTCGGGGCCCGGGTAGACCGGCCGGCACTGGTCGAAACCACCGCCCTTGGTGCTGCCTACCTGGCAGGGCTGCAGGCCGGTGTTTTCAAATCCCTGGATGACCTGAGCAGCATGTGGCGATGCGACCGCAGCTTCGAACCGCTCATGACCAAGACCCAGCGCGACAAACTCTACGAGGGCTGGATTACCGCTATCCGCAAGCTCTGAACCCGTCCCCTTAGCGCACGCCCAGTTCCCGGAGCCGTTTGTAAAGGGTGTTGCGACTGACCGACAGTTCTTTCGCGGCGCGGGATACATTGCCCATACACTGGCGGTAAATCACCAGTGTATGGCTCATCGGGTCGTCCCTGTTGCCCTCGTTGCCCTGTGGCGACTCGTTGAAGGTTGAGGCGTCAAATACCGGCTTCCGCGCTGTTACTTTGTGCCCTTCATATTCTGCAAGGAAATCCTCCGGCAGGTGCCAGAGCTGCACTTCCTCGCCGTCCGCAATGGCGACTGCCACACGGATGATGTTGGTCAGTTGTCGGATGTTGCCAGGCCAGGGGTGATTCTCCAGTGCCGCCATAACCTCACTATTGAGATGTTCCGGCTGTTCTTCATCCCGATGGGCCTGGTAGATCTGCCGGATCAGTTCGCCCCTGTCCATTCTTTCCCGCAGCGGCGGAATTTCCAGGCTCAGGCCGTTGATCCGGTAATACAGGTCAGCACGGAATCCGCCGTCCTCGATCCGGTGAGCGAGAGGGCGGTTGGTTGCGGATATCAGCAGAATGTCCACCGGGATGCGCTCGGTGGAGCCCACGGGCGTAACTTCCCGCTCCTGCAGCACACGTAGCAGCCGTGACTGTGCCGCGAGCGGCATTTCGCCGATCTCATCAAGGAAAAGAATGCCCTTGTCGGCCTTGCGGATCAGGCCAAGCGAACCCTGGGCGCGGGCCCCGGTAAAGGCGCCTGCCTGGTATCCGAAGAGTTCGGATTCGACAAGCTCCGGGGGAATGGCGGCGCAGTTGACCGAGACCAGTGGCTGGCTCTGTCGCCGGCTGTTGCCATGCAGGGCCTTGACCATGACTTCCTTGCCAACCCCGGTTTCACCGCAGATCAGAATCGGGACACCCCGTTCAAGTACCTTGCTTGCCTGATCGGCGCAGCGTCGCACCAGCGGATCCCCATGTTCAATCTCGTCCAGGGAGACGATATCGCGAACCTGCCGGGAGGCGGGCCGGGGCGACGATGTTCGGGATGTCGGGCCCGAAGGGGCAGCAACGGATGCTGTCATCGAGGCCGGACGTTTCAGCAGGCCGGAAAGCCTTACCCGTTGGGTTGTGGTAAGCCTGATCGGGGCGTTGTGGGAGTGATTCAGTATCTGGTTACGGTTCTCGATAAACAGAGAGCTCAGGTCGCGGCCGACCAGGGCCTCACCAAGCAGTTGGTTGGCCCTCTGATTGAAGGCTATTACCCGCCCGCTGTGATCGAAAGCGATCAGACCGGACCATGGGCTGTCGATATTATCCGCTGTGGTGTTCAGGGTAAGAATAAAATGCTCGCCCCCGAGTTGCCGGACGATCAGGCGATTTTCAACGGACTGGGACAGCAGGCGAACCATGCCCAGGGTATGTGCCTGTGGCAGGTAGGCATCACTGAATGCGCTGAGAACGCCCACCAGTTGACGGTCGGTATCAAAGATGGGGGCGGCAGAACTGATGATGCTGCGGTTGAGCTTGAGAAAATGTTCGTTTCGCTGAACCTGTATCGGCGATTCGGTGGCAATAGAGGTGCCGATAGCGTTGGTTCCGGCGACTTTTTCATGCCAGTTTGCGCCCGGGCGGAACCATGGTCGCAGGTGACTTTCCGTGATGCGCTGATCGCCCCAGCCCTTCAGCACCCGTGCCTGAGCATCCGCAAGCAGAATCAGGCAGCGGCTGTTTGACATGATGTTGTCGTAATAGGGGAGGACTTCGGTCTCGGTTGTGCTGAGCAGGGCCTCATAGCCGTTTTCCAGGGCTTCATGCTGCTCGCTGGTGAGATTGGCTGGCTCTGGCTCATGATCATGATGCAGGCCGTAGCCGATGCATCTGCTCCAGGAATCCGCGATGACGGACTCAGAATCCTCCGGCTGGTGTTTTCGTTTCACGGGAATCCTCCGTGTTTGCGTGGTTTCGTATTGTTGTTGGCATGGCCTTCCTGGCCCATGGATGCCCGGCGCGGCGAGCAGACTGTTCAATAGTGTGCTCAATGGCTGTTCAGGTCAATGTTCAGATTGAACAAAAAGTTTGATACCGAACATTCGTGTTTTCTAAAAAGAAATATCACTAAGCTTTTAGTTCTTTTAAAACAGTAACATGAATAATTAATTCGGGTTTCTACCTATATTGGTATGCTCATTGCCTTTGTGTATTCGAAATCGAATTTTCGACCTGTGTTGCGATGGCCGCAGTCACAGGCGAAGAACGTAATACAAGAACAACAAAGGAAAGCCTATGTCCTTAACACTGGAGAACCTCTCCCGTGTCGTGGATGGTGTGGATTACATCCGGGATGCGGACATCACGTTTGAGGCAGGTTCGTTCAACGTACTGCTCGGGCGCACACTGGCCGGCAAGACTTCACTGATGCGCCTGATGGCGGGGCTCGACAAGCCCGACGAGGGGCGCATCATATACAACGGCGACGATGTGACCGGGCAGAGCGTGCAGCAACGCAATGTCTCAATGATCTACCAGCAGTTCATCAATTACCCGAATCTGACGGTCTACGAGAACATCGCTTCACCTCTGCGTCTGGCCAAGATGAAGGAGAGCGAGATCGACCGGCGGGTAAAAGAAACCGCGAACATGCTGCAAATCGACCCTTTGCTGAAGCGATTCCCGCTGGAGCTTTCCGGTGGCCAGCAGCAGCGCACGGCCATGGCCCGGGCGCTTGTGAAGGATGCCACCCTGATCCTGTTCGACGAACCGCTGGTTAATCTGGATTACAAGCTGCGAGAAGAACTGCGGGCCGAGTTGCGGGATCTGTTCCGTGAGCGGCAGTGTATTGCGGTTTACGCCACTACCGAGGCCAACGAGGCGTTGGCACTGGGCGGATCCACAACGCTGCTGGACCAGGGTCGTATCGTTCAGTCCGGTCCCGTCATGGATGTTTACCGTAACCCGGTGAACACTTTGGCGGCGCAGCTGTTCAGCGAGCCACCCATGAACCTGATCAAGGGCCGGGTGACCGAAACCGAAGTGACCTTCGATGAATACTCCCATCACGCATTGACCCACGATCTGGCCCGGCTTGAACCCGGGGATTACTGGTTCGGTATCCGGCCCAGCCATATCGGCCTGGTGCCCAACAATCCTGACGATCTGGAGATGTCCATGGAGGTCGAGCTGAGCGAAATCAGCGGTTCGGAGACCTTCATGCACGTGCAGAACCGCTATTTCGAGATGGTGATGCAGCTGATGGGCGTGCATCAGTATCACACCGGTTCGCCCATCAAGATCTATCTGCCGATCAGCAAGCTGTTCGTGTTCGATAAAGATGAAAAGCTGGTGTTCACCCCGGCGCAGTCCAAAGGAGGGTCAGTCTGATGGCTGAGATTCACTTGAAATCCCTGGCGCATAGCTACAGCGACAAGCCGGCAGGGCCTGACGACTACGCCATCCGTCATCTTGATCATGTCTGGGAGAAGGGCGGAGCCTACGCTCTTCTGGGGCCTTCCGGCTGTGGCAAGAGCACCATGCTGAACATTATCTCCGGGTTGTTACAACCCTCTGAAGGCGATGTTCTGTTTGACGGCAAGCGCGTGAATGAACTGTCGCCACGCGACCGTAACATCGCTCAGGTTTTCCAGTTTCCCGTTATCTACGACTCAATGACGGTCTTTCAGAACCTGGCGTTTCCGCTTAAGAACGCTGGCGAGCCCAAGTCCCAGATCAATGCCAAGGTGAAGGAAATTGCCGAGATCCTGGAGATTGAGGACGAACTGCATAAAAAGGCCAAGAACCTGACCGCGGACCAGAAGCAGAAGGTGTCCATGGGACGGGGGCTGGTAAGGGGCGATGTCTCCGCCATTCTGTTTGACGAACCGCTGACGGTCATCGATCCCCAGCTCAAGTGGAAGCTGCGCCGCAAACTCAAGCAGATTCACGAGCAGTTCGACATCACTATGGTCTACGTGACTCACGACCAGCTGGAGGCGTCTACTTTCGCAGACAAGATTGCGGTGATGTACGGCGGCCAGATTGTTCAGTTCGGCACGCCGACCGAACTTTTCGAACAGCCCAACCATACGTTCGTGGGCTATTTCATCGGCAGCCCGGGGATGAACCTGATTGAAGTGAAAAGGTGCGCCGGTGGTGTCTGCTTCGGCAGTACCACGGTGCCCATGGACACGCGGCAGATTGAGGCTCTCAAACGGCTGAGCTCTGACAATCTGAAGATCGGCATTCGCCCGGAGTTTGTCCAGGTATCGGACGTGGCAGCGGACGACACCTATGAAGCCGAAGTCCGGGACGTCGAGGACCTGGGAACCTACAAGATCATGACCGCAACGCTCGGTGCCGAGACCCTGAAAATCCGCCTGGCGGAGGATCAGTTTTTCGACGTGGGCAACGCCGTTCATCTGAGTTTCCCGGAGAAATGGCTGAAGCTGTATGTGGACGAGTTTCTGGTAGAGGAGAAGGACCAATGAATAAGGTTCCCAATAATCGCGCCTGGTGGCTCGTTCTGCCAGTTTTCATTCTGGTGGCTTTTTCTGCGCTGATACCGTTAATGACCGTTGTGAACTATTCGGTTCAGGACATTTTCGGGCCGGGTAATGCCTACTATGTGGGTACTGAGTGGTTCGAGGAAATTCTGGCCGACGAGCGCCTGCGTGATTCGTTGCTGAGGCAATTTCTTTTCTCCGGGGCCGTGCTTGCGATCCAGATACCTCTGGGTATCGGGGTGGCGCTGATGATGCCGAAATCCGGTATCAAGGCCTCGCTGTGCCTGATCCTGCTGGCGATTCCGCTGCTGATTCCCTGGAACGTGGTGGGTACCATCTGGCAGATCTTTGGCCGGGGAGACATCGGCCTGTTTGGCTGGGGACTCAATGCCCTGGGTGTTGAATACAACTACACGGGCAACACGGTAGACGCCTGGCTGACGGTGCTGTTGATGGATGTCTGGCACTGGACGCCCCTGGTGGCGTTGTTGTGCTACTCCGGTCTGAGGGCCATCCCGGAGGCTTTCTATCAGGCCGCCGAGATTGACCGCGCGTCCAAATGGGCTGTGTTCCGCTACATCCAGCTGCCGCGTCTGAAAAGCGTGCTGGTGATCGCCGTGCTACTGCGATTCATGGACAGCTTCATGATCTATACCGAACCCTTTGTACTGACTGGCGGCGGCCCGGGTAGCTCAACCACCTTCCTTAGCCAGACCCTGACCACCATGGCTATCGGCCAGTTCGATATCGGTCGTGCGGCAGCATTCTCACTGATCTATTTCCTGATCGTGCTGCTGGTGTCCTGGTTGTTCTTTACCGCCATAACTCACCTCGACAAAGAAAAATAAGGAGAGAGTGATGACTTATTCACGTTCCAAAGGCTTCGGGATGACACTGTTTATCGTGCTCCTGCTGACGCCGATCTACTGGCTGCTGAACATGTCGTTCAAGACCAACCAGGAAATTCTGGGCGGGCTCACACTCTGGCCCCAGCAGTTTACGCTGCACAACTATGCGGTGATCTTCACCGACGCCAGCTGGTACTCGGGTTACATCAACTCGATGATCTACGTGTCGATGAACATGACCATCACACTGCTGGTGGCGCTGCCTGCGGCCTATGCGTTCAGCCGTTACAAGTTCGTCGGCGACAAGCACCTGTTTTTCTGGCTGCTGAGTAACCGCATGGCGCCACCGGCGGTGTTCCTGCTGCCGTTCTTCCAGCTGTACTCGTCTATCGGCCTGTTCGACACGCACATTGCCGTGGCACTGGCCCACTGCCTGTTCAATGTGCCACTGGCGGTCTGGATACTGGAAGGCTTTATGTCCGGTGTGCCCCGCGAATACGACGAAATGGCCTATATTGATGGTTACAGTTTCCCGAAATTTTTTGTGAAGATTTTTCTGCCGATGATCCGGTCGGGGATTGGTGTCGCGGCTTTCTTTGCCTTCATGTTCTCCTGGGTGGAGCTACTGCTGGCCAGAACGCTGACCTCGGTGGACGCGCAGCCTATAGGCGCCATCATGACACGAACGGTGGGGGCCAGCGGTATAGACTGGGGCGTGCTCTCCGCCGCTGGTGTGTTGACCATTATTCCAGGCGTGCTGGTGGTCTGGTTTGTTCGTAACCATATCGCCAAAGGTTTTGCACTGGGCCGGGTATAAGGAGACCTCTCATGATTGCGTGGATGAACTGGACACCAAGCGTTGCTATTTTCTTTGCTGTGATCGCCTGCATCCTGGCGTTTATGACGGTGTATGAAGTGGTCTCGCCCTGTACCGAACGAAAGGGCTTTCTGCCCATATCGACAACACGGGGAGACCGGTTGTTTATCGGCCTGCTGTCTGCAGCCTATATTCATCTGGCTTTTCTGGCCGTCAGCGATATTACCCTCTGGGTAGCGCTGGCGGTGTCCGTGGTATGGCTTCTGGTGCTGCTGCGCTGGGGCTAATCCGTCAGGTAAGGATTTTCGTTTGCCAGGGAGGGCCGAAAAGAATCTCCTGAATTATTGCTGAAAACGGTTGTAAAAATTTCTTTAACGAACTATTTTCAATTAAATGATCGGAACCGAACATGATGATTCGGAACCGGTCGAAAGAATAGCGACTAGAACGCTATGCAGGGAAAAGCGGAGCGGAGGTCAGTATTGATGTCGCGTTTCGCACAAACCAAAACAAGACGAACGAGGTTGGATATGTTCAAGAACAATAAATATCCGAAAACCCTCCTGCTGAGCGCCGCGATTGGCTCGGTTGGGTTGGGTCTCAGCTTCCAGGCAAGTGCAGATCAGTACTCTGACGCCGCCAAGAAGTGGATCAACGAGAAATTTGACGATTCTACTCTTACCAAAGAAGAGCAGATGAAAGAGATGGAGTGGTTCATCCAGGCTGCCGAGCAGTTCCGCGGCATGGATATCAACGTGGTTTCCGAAACCATCGCCACCCACGAGTACGAATCCAACGTGCTCGCCAAGGCCTTTAGCGAGATCACCGGCATCAACCTGACCCATACCCTGATTCAGGAAGGGGATGTGATCGAAAAGCTGCAGACACAGATGCAGTCTGGCCGGAATATCTATGACGGCTGGGTTAACGACTCTGATCTGATCGGCACCCATTTCCGCTACGGCAAAGTGATGCCCGTCGAGGACATCATGAACGGCGAAGGCAAGGATCTGACCCTGCCGACCCTCGATCTCGAAGATTTCATCGGTCTTGATTTTACCACTGGCCCTGATGGCAAACTTTACCAGCTTCCCGATCAGCAGTTCGCCAACCTTTACTGGTTCCGTGCCGACTGGTTCGAACGGGCGGATCTGAAGAAGCAGTTCAAGGACATTTACGGCTATGAGCTGGGCGTTCCCGTCAACTGGTCCGCTTACGAAGATATCGCCGAATTCTTCTCGGTACACGTGAAGGAAATTGATGGCAAGCGTGTCTATGGTCACATGGACTACGGCAAGAAAGACCCGTCACTGGGATGGCGCTTCACTGACGCATGGTTCTCCATGGCCGGTGCCGGCGACAAGGGCCTGCCTAACGGTCTGCCTGTCGACGAATGGGGCATTCGCGTGGATGAGTGTCACCCGGTTGGTTCCAGCGTAAGCCGTGGCGGCGCCACCAACGGTCCGGCAGCTGTATACGCCACCACCAAGTATGTTGACTGGCTGGAAAAGTACGCGCCGCCTGAAGCTCAGGGCATGACCTTCTCCGAGGCCGGCCCGGTGCCAGCCCAGGGCGCAATTGCCCAGCAGATCTTCTGGTATACCGCGTTTACCGCCAGCATGATCAAAGACGGTCTGCCCGTGGTTAACGAAGACGGTACCCCGAAATGGCGCATGGCTCCTTCTCCCCGTGGACCCTACTGGGAAGAGGGCATGAAGCTTGGTTATCAGGACGTGGGTTCCTGGACCTTCATGAAGTCCACGCCGCAGAAGCGTCGTCTTGCCGCCTGGCTGTACGCCCAGTTCACGGTTTCCAAGACAGTGTCTCTGGAAAAAACCATCGCTGGCCTGACACCCATTCGCGAATCTGATATCAACTCTGAACAGATGACCGAAATGGCGCCGCAGCTTGGCGGTCTGGTGGAATTCTACCGCAGCCCGGCCCGGGTGCAGTGGTCACCTACCGGCACCAACGTGCCTGACTATCCGAAGCTGGCTCAGCTGTGGTGGCAGTATATTGCCCAGGCAGCAAGCGGTGAGGCAACACCTCAGAAAGCACTGGATGGTCTGGCTGAAGCCCAGGACCGCATTATGGAACGTCTTGAGCGTGCCAATGTTCAGGAAACCTGTGGTCCGAAGCTGAACGAGCCCCGTGATCCTCAGTACTGGCTGAACCAGCCCGGTGCACCGAAAGCTAAGCTTTCGAACGAGAAGCCAAAGGGCAAGACCGTTCCCTACCAGGAGTTGCTGAAAACCTGGGAGGAAGCTCGCGAGAGCTGATCCCTGACGTAACTCACCAATGGCGTTTTACCTGAAGCGTCCCGCCGCTGCCCCGAATCTTTCCGGCAGCGGCGGTCTCCACGCGTTCAGGTCGGTGGGTCTTGGCCGGTTGCTTTCCTTCCTACCCCCTTTTCTAGCATTTCAGGTGTTTCCGTAATTCTCGGAATCCCTGCCGGCCCTTATTCACCGCCTCTCACTGACGCCATCCTTATCGAAACAGCTCGCTGATTCAGCGCGCATTGTCCGTGGAGATTGTCGGGCATGAAAAACATCTCGGTCATTCATCGTCTTTACTTTGGTTTCGGTCTGCTGTGCCTGATTATCGCGGCATGGGGGCTCTTCAATGGAAACATGATGATGTCCATCTCTGATGGCACATCCAGGGTCAAGGACAGGATCTTTCCGTTTCAGCGCTCGGTTCAGTCTGTCGAGGCAATGACGGGAAACAGCGGGATGGCTGTAATCTCACTGGCGAGAGTCAGAGTTAAAGAAGAACTTGAAATCCGCTATGAAACGCTGAACGGCATGCTGTCAGGGCTGGAAGCCCGGGTGGCGGAGCTGGCAGGCAATGCCGACGGCATTGAGCTGCTTGAAGGGTTCGGCGAACCGGCGGAGCAGTACCAGAAACAATTGGCGACCCTGCGTCAGCAGGCCGCGACGCTTCTAGGGCATCAGGCCGAAGTTATCAGGGTATCGGATTCAGTCAACCGGGATCTGTCCGACTTTCTGGCCAGAGCATCGGAAATGAAACAGCTCCTGCTTCAGGAGGGGGCCGCGCCGGCCGGGTCTGATATCTATCTCAAGGACCTGCTAATGACGGTGATGGGCAACCTGTCCAATATCGAATTGTTGATCATGCAACTGGTCAGTACCGAAGATCCACAGAAGCTGAAACAGGTGGTTGAGAACCTGCGCTTCAACACGGTAACGGTGGAACAGGATCTGGAGGCGATCATTACCGAGATACCTTCTCTGGAGGAACTGACGCCACTGGCAGAAGAGTTCTTCGAATCGGTTAACAGTGAAACCGGTATTGTCAGCCAGTACTACGATTACCGCAGTAACCTGCTGGCCGTTAACTCTACGGTTTCGGAAATCGAAGCACTGCTGAATGCTCTCAATGGCCATATAGACAGGATGGTGGAAGCCGCCGGCCGGGCCGCCGTAAAAACGGTGGACAACCTGGATGCCACGGCCCGCTTTTCCGAACAGCTGGTCTATTACCTGGTGCCCGCCATCCTGTTCATAGCCGTTGTCATATCCGTCTGGCTTGGACGGTTGATCAGTGTTCCGCTGCGGGCAACCGTGAACCATCTTTCGGCCATGGCCAGTGGCGATTACAGCCGCGAACTGACCTTTCGCGCCAAGGGTGAATTTGTCGAACTGAAAGACTCGGCGAACCAACTGGCCGCTGCCATGCGTGAAGTGCTGGGCAGCCTGCAGAAGGCCGGGGGTGAAATCACCGGCGTGGCTGCGTCTAACGCCGACTTCTCCCACGATCTTAGCCAACGTATCCGTGGCCAGTCAGACGACCTGAACTCGATTGCCACGGCGATGACGGAAATGGAATCGTCCTGTCACCAGGTAGCGGAAGCCGTCCGCGATACTCATCAACTGGTGGAGTCGGTGAACAACCGGGTGGACGACAGTAAAGCCACCGCCAGTGCCAATATGGACTGCGTGGTTCAGTTGGAAGAGCAGGTGCAACAGACCTCCGGCAAACTTCGCAAGCTTGAAAGCGCGTCTCAAGACATCGGACGGATTACTGAATCGATTGATGAGATTGCCAATCAGACCAACCTGCTGGCCCTTAATGCGGCCATTGAGTCAGCGCGGGCAGGGGAGTTCGGGCGGGGGTTTGCGGTGGTGGCCGATGAAGTAAGACAGCTCGCCCAGAAAACCACCAGCAGCACCGAAACAATCCGTGGCCTGGTAACCCGTCTCCAGGGCGACGCCGCGGAAGCCGTGTCTTCCATGGACGACAGTTTCCATCGTCTGGAATCGGTGAAGTCACTGATTACCGAGGCGTCGAAGGGGGTTGAAGCGATCCGCGAAGCCGTGGATCAGATACGCGATAGTGCCGAGCACGTCCGTGCCGGCATGGACGAGCAGGAAGATGTCAGCCGTTCGGTGTCGCGCAATGTCACCGAGATCAGCGGTTCGTCGTCCGAGAACCTCGAGCAGATCGAACAGCTGGTTGCGACCAGTGATCAGCTCAAGCGATCAATGTCGGATATCGAGACCCTGATCGGGCGTTTCCGGGTCTAGTAAAGAGTTTAGAAAAACCATAGCAAGGAGTGCCCTGAGCGCTCCTTTTCGTTTTCCATATAACAAAATCATATGGATTTCTTTTCTTTTCCGCTTGTTAATGTTCGCAAACGAATATTACAATCGTGGTATCTGTTCGATAGTGCACTCGAATAGGGCATAACGAGCGCGTAAACAAAAACAACAGCATCAGGCAGGTTATTCATTATGGAACGTATTCAGTCTGTGTTCGCCCGGGAAATCCTGGACTCCCGTGGTTTCCCCACAGTGGAAGTGGAAGTCGAGTTGAAAAACGGCGTCGTTGGTCTAGGCCGTGCGCCGTCCGGGGCGTCCACAGGTTCCAGGGAAGCGCTGGAGAAAAGAGACGGAAACCCCGACCGATATAGTGGCAAGGGTGTTCTGGGCGCCGTTGAGGCAGTCAACCGTCATATTGCGCCAGCGTTGGAGGACCGCGTGGTGTTTGACCAGCTGGTCATTGACCGGTTGATGCGCCACCTGGATGGCACCGATAACAAATCCGGTTTTGGTGCTAATGGCATTCTTGCAGTTTCCCTGGCGGTGGCCAATGCCGCGGCCAATTATCGCCAACGGCCTCTTTATCGGTATCTTGCCGAGCTTTACGGCTGCTCCGGCCCCTGTGTTTTGCCGGTCCCAATGATGAATATCATCAACGGCGGCGCCCATGCCGATAACAACGTGGACCTCCAGGAATTCATGATCCAGCCGGTGGGCGCACCAAGCTACAGTGAGGCACTGAGGATGGGCGTGGAGACATTCCATGCCCTGAAATCCCTTCTCAAGAAAAAGGGCCTGTCCACCTCCATCGGTGACGAGGGCGGATTCGCGCCCGATCTGGGTTCAAGCGAAGAGGCGCTGGACCTGATTCTGGAGGCGGTCGAAACGGCCGGATATCGTCCGGGCACAGACATCGTTCTGGCGCTGGACTGCGCAGCTTCCGAGTTCTACCACGATGGTCGCTACGAACTGTCCGGCGCGGGCGAGAGTTTCGATTCCGAAGGTTTTGCCGATTATCTGCGGTCCCTGGCCATGAAGTACCCCATTGCCTCGATCGAAGATGGTATGGACGAGAATGACTGGGATGGCTGGAAACTGCTCACCGAAAAGCTGGGCGAAAGGGTGCAGCTGGTCGGCGACGATCTGTTCGTGACCAATACCTCGCTGATTTCCGAAGGCATCCAACGTGAGATCGCCAACTCAGTGCTGATCAAGTTCAACCAGATCGGCACCCTGTCGGAAACCTTTGAAGCCATCGGTATGGCCCAGGATGCCGGATACACGGCGGTCATCTCCCACCGCAGCGGTGAAACCGAAGATACCTTCATTGCGGACTTGGCCGTAGCCACAAGGGCCGGCCAGATCAAAACCGGCTCGCTGTGCCGATCCGACCGGGTCGCCAAATACAACCGGTTGCTACGGATTGAACAGGACCTGGGTGCCCATGCGTTCTACCCGGGTGTCGGTGCAATCCGCTGTGCCCTGGACACCTGAGCCGGGTGCCTGCTACCTGAGCTGCGCCCCTGCAAGACCTGACAACAGGAGACAGATCATGAGAAAGCCGATCCTGATTGCAAACTGGAAGATGAACGGTAGTCTGCATTCAAACCAGGCACTGCTGGTGCGGATGCTGGCGAAACTGCGGCCATTCCGCAAAGCCGTCGATATCGCCATCTGCCCACCTTTCCCTTACCTGTTTCAGGTGCGGGATCTGCTGGGCTACACCGGTATTGCGCTAGGGGCCCAGAACGCCAGCAGCGCGGTGTCCGGCGCCCATACCGGTGAGGTAAGCGCGACGATGCTCGAGGAAATGGGCTGTCGCTACGTTCTGGTTGGCCATTCCGAGCGGCGGGCAAGCTATTACGAATCTGATACCGATGTGGCTGCCCGTTTCCGGCAGGTTGTGTCTGCAGGCATGACACCCGTGCTGTGCGTTGGCGAAACCCTGGAGGAGCGGGAGCAGAACGAGACTTTGGCCGTGATAGAGCGTCAACTGCGGGCCGTTATTGACACAACCGGAATATCGAGCCTGGCAGGCAGCATTGTCGCCTATGAGCCGGTCTGGGCCATTGGCACCGGCAAAACCGCGTCGCCGGGTCAGGTGGCAGAAACCCACCGGGGTATCCGCGGGTTTCTTGAAAACTGCCAGCGCGGAGCCGGCGACTCGACGCGGATCGTTTACGGCGGAAGCGTGAAGGCGGTTAACGCCGCCGAGCTGTTCCAGTCTGAGGAAGTTGACGGTGGGCTGATAGGCGGCGCCTCTCTTCAGGCTGAGGAATTTTCCGCCATCGGCTCGGCGCTGACCGGGGCCAAGCCGGATGGATCTTCGGACAGCTTTCCCCCTGAATCGTCAGGACTTGCCATTCCGGATTCCTGACCACCGGCCATATCCTGTAAAATCGACCTCTGGTAACAGAAGGGGTTCGTTATGCGTGGTTTGGCAGGATTGGTTCTGGTCTGGCTGGTGGTGGCAAATCCGGTGCGGGCAGAGTGGGTGAGTGTCAGCGGCACCGCCATGACCACGCCCATAGAAATGGAATACTGGACGGAAGACCCGGCCGTGATTGGCGAAGCGGGGCAAGCCGTACTGGCGCTGTTCCAGAGAATCGATCGCCAGATGAGCCGCTACCGCGAGGATTCCGAACTTTCCCGTGTGAACCGGCAAGCCGCTGAAGATCCGGTCGAAGTCAGCGACAGTCTGTTTACTGTGCTTCAGGAGGCGCTCCGGGTGTCGGAGCTGAGCGAGGGCGCCTTCGACATTACCTTCGGTTCGGTGGGCTACCTTTACGATTTTCGTACCAAACGCCAGCCCACTGATGTAGAACTTGCCGCCGGGTTGGCCACAGTGGATTACCAGTCCGTTGTTCTGGATCCGGAAGCAAAGACCGTGCATTTCCTGACTGACGGGGTACGGCTGGATCTGGGCGGCATCGCCAAGGGATACGCCGTCGACCGTGGCATCGATGTCCTCAAGTCTTTCGGAATTCGCCATGCCCGACTGAGTGCCGGTGGGGATATGCGTCTGCTGGGTGACAAGCGGGGCAAGCCCTGGATCGTGGGAGTGCGGGACCCCAGGTCGGAAAAGAACAATGCCCTGGTGATGCCGCTGTCTGATGTGGCGGTATCAACCTCCGGAGATTACGAGCGGTTTTTCCTGGATGAAGCCGGGGAGCGGGTTCACCATATCCTCTCGCCGGCCACCGGCAAACCCGTGAAGGGTGTGCAGAGTGTGACCATTCTGGGGGAAGATGCGCTGACGACCGACGGGCTTTCCACGGCAGTCTTCGTGTTGGGGGCGGCAAAAGGTCTGGCGCTGATCAACCGGCTGGACGGCATTGATGCCGTAATCATCGATGACCAGCGCCAGGTGCATTATTCCGACGGATTGATGCCGCCGGAGGATGAGGCATGATTGTTACACCAGGCCCTGACGTTATCAGGCGATGGGTTCGAGGCCTACCAGCCTGTCGCGGCTTGAGCCCAGCCCGTGCCCGGGCATAACTTCTTCGAACCTGCCTTCTTCGCCGTTCAGTGCCATATAGTTCAGCACCACCGTCTGAACCAGTTGATTGACATTGTTGGCCGCCGGGCTCGAGGCGGTTTCCACCGAGGCATCGGCACGCATGAAGCCAATCTGGCGATTGCGCACAACCGGCTTGCCACTGGGGTTGTAGACCAGATAGAAAGACGCTGCCGTTTGCTGATTGTCGCCGGTCCACTCGCCCTTGCCGCGCCCGCCTTCTGAATCATCAATACGACCATTGCTGGACACCGAGCCATCGCTGAAAACGTAGAGCATCAGGGGAGTCGGGGTGCCTTCGAGGGATTTGCGGTGGGCGTACTCCAGACAGGCGCCCATACAGCGACCCGCCAGATAGTCCCGGCTTTCGCCGGTGGCGCGCTCGCCAGTGTGGTAGTCATAGCCACCCATGGTAATGGTGCCGGCACCGGCATAACCGTTCTGGACCAGTTTCATTACCGAAGCCGTCTTGCGGAATTCCCGGCCTTCGCGGCTGCCGGACGTGAATTCCGCCTCAGTAAAGATGCTGTCGCCAGCGCCCACAATTTTCAAATCCTTGGACGGGTCCAGAGCCTCCGGATTACCGAAGCGCTCGGTCAGGTCTGCGCTTTTCACGTAACCGCAATCAACCTGTTTTTTGACCTCGCCATCGGCTTCCGTGGCCAGGCCAGTGTTCATGTTGTTCATCTTGCCGAGGCTGATCTCCCGCATGGATTTCATCACCTCTACGGCATCAGACTGGCTGAGAATGGACGTCAAATCGCCCACGTCCACCAGGCCGGTAGCGTCGGTCGGGCGATCCACTTTGGTCGGCCGTGCCTTGGGGTTAATAAGACCCATGGGCGCCATGGAATTGCCGCCACTCTCGGAACTCTGGGTTCCGATGAGCGACAGCAGTTCGCCGTCGGCACCGGCTTTAAGAATGCCGTACATCGGGTTGTGGGGGTTGTTGCCGGTATCGTTTTCGGACCGGGCGGCAATGATGGCGCCGTCGATATTGGCCCGTGCACCGATGGAAACCGTGTCCTGCAGGCCCCGCAGGAAGGCACTGTCGGAGTGAAACGCCAGCCCGAATTCTTCGTTGAAAAAGCCCTGGCTGGGCAGCATGTCACCGGGCAGTCCCAGCTTGTTGTATCCGGCGGTGCTGAGGAAATCCATCTGTCCACCGGACTTGCCCATCAGCACATTGGAACCGGCAATATTGGCGCCTCCGGCCAGGTCAAAGCAGATAAAGGGCACTTTCCCCGAGCTTTCAGTCCGAATGCCGCAACCGTCTTTCAGCGTCTGCGTGAAGGCCTCTGCCCGTCGCGGGCTGGCCAGCAGGCTGAAAAAGGCGGCGCCGGAAACAGCCGCGGTACCCGCCATAAATCCCTGGGCGATAAACTCCCGTCTGGTCCTGGGTCGTGCGTGATCCGGATGCAAAAGAGGTTGTTCCAGCGACATGGCACGTTTGCGTGAAGTTTTGATCAACATGGTCAACGTCCTTTACTGAATCAGGGTCACGGCGCTGCCGAGGACGGCGGCGCAGCTTGCTTTAACAACGGTTTTCGTACGTTCCGCATCGCATCCTTCCGGACAGGCCGTCAAAGTTGTGATCAGACTGTTCAGCTCTGATTCGACGGCGGTATCCGAAGGTTGCGTGTCTATATCCGTCCCTACCAGCTTTTCAAGCAGGACTCCGATGAGCGTCTCGCGTCCGGTCGTGTTGAAAGCCACGGCAACACTGGCATCAAAATCAAAAGACTCGGGGAAGAAGTTCTCACGAGCGGTGTCATTCCGCACCAGCGCATCGCAATACTGGATGGCCAGTTGTGTGATACCCATCTGATGGGAAGCCAAGAAACCCTCAATGTCCGGCACCGTCGGCAGTTGCTGTTTCACCAGGTTGTAGGTGTTGTAAACCGCCGGTTCAGTGGTGGGGACGCCGGTCATCTTCGACATGGACGCATTGATTTCTTCAAAGGTCTTCAGACCGATGGTTGAAACATCACCCAGATCTTCTGGATCCGGCTGAGAGGGCAGGCTGCCTTCAGTACGAACGTCCTGGCCATTGCCAAGCTCCTCGAACGTCAGGAAGAACTCGTCGATTCCCGGGCCCTGTTCCAGTCCAATCACGGTGCCAAGGCTTGACAGCTGCTGACCGCTGCCGGGCACGTAATCCGGGCTGCCGAGGGTTATATCGAGATTGGCAAAGGCCTGGCCCACCGCGGGTTCACGGCCATTAATGCCGATCCGCATGCCCTTCAGCGGAACACCGGAGGGTGCAGCTTCGTCGTTCAGGTCAATATAGAAGGGATTGGAGAACAGATAGCCGAAGCTGTCGAACTGGCTCACCTCGAAGACGATGAAGCTCTGCTCCATGCCGTCGATCAGGTGGGATACGCTGAACAACAGGAAGAACTTCTGGCCCACACCCACCTCGTAGTTGGCCTGAACCTGCTCCGGGGTAAGTGCGCGGTTGTGGATTGCCACCATGCGCAGAGCGCCTTCCCAGGGGGAGTTGCCGTCGGTTTCGTTGCCAAACACCAGGGCAAAGGTGTTGTCCCAGTCGGTCAGAAGACCCGCGGAATCCGGGTCTACATCACCGGTGGGCTGGCCGTTCACGAAGATCTGGCGGCCGCCGTCCGGCGAGTAGTTCACCACGACGTGCTGCAGGGTCGCCTGCAACAGCATGGGATTGCTCTCGGTGGAGAAGGGCTCGTTCTGGTCGCTGGTAGTGCTGCGATGAAGCACGTCGTAAAGCTGCTCGGTCTGTCCCAGGGTAAAGTTACGGGCAGTCGCGCTGCCGGAATAGGTAATGATCCGGGCGTCTTCCTGCACCACATTGCCCGGCACCACCCAGGCTTCGAAACTGTATTCACCCGATGCGGTCAGCAGCGTGTGCAGCTTTCGGCTGTCGTCGGTGGAACCCTGGGCCTTGCCGGCACGGATCATGTCGCCGTCCGTGTTTTCATAGGCGGGGCCAAATTCCACGCCCCAGCCGCCTACCCAGCCCACGTTACCACTCAGGGTCATGTTCAGGGCCGGCGATACACCGCTGGTGTCGAAGGCGGTCTGCCCTTCGCCGGCCTTGAATTCGTAAAGCGCGATCACGTTGTCTTCGAACCGTCCACCGGAGTTGGCCAGCAGGCCGTCCGCTTCAAGATTCAGGGCTTTACTGGTGACCAGCTCCTGCGGAATCGGCTCGGGTTCACCCAGGCTGGCAATGAAATCCTGAATCCTGGCCAGCATGGTGGTGGCCGATTCGGTGCAACTGTTCGCCCAGCAGTTGTGATTGTCATCCCACAGACGCTGTACCAGGCGGGATGACGCATCCCCCGGAAGCACCGTGTCGCCATTCTCATCCTCAAGATCATTCAGGTCGATCCGGCTCTTGGCCTGCTCGTAGGCAATTGAAACGTCGCCACTGGCAATATAGGGGGTCTGCCCATTGCTGGTGTGACACTCGCTGCAGTACTGGGTCAGGGTTGGGTAGATATGAGTTGCAAACTGGGTCGGATCTTCAGGGAAGGCCAGTGTGTCGCCAACGTCCTTGATGGCCGGTGCCCGAAGCTCGACGGTTTTGGCCGAGCCTCCGGCCCCGCCTGCCCAGTTGGCGACGTAGGTGGTCAGGATATCGGCACAGGCGGTCGTGCTGGATAGCCAGCAGTTATGCCCACCGGCAACTTTGGTCACCAGTTCGGACTGAGAAGGGTCCGACAGATTCACGATGGTATTGGCCTGGGCATAGGCGGTGTTGATGTTGTTCTCGTGCACAAACTGCGGCGACTGACCGCCGTCATTGTGGCAGGCGCCGCACTTGTCCTGGGTGGCCAGGTTGTCCCAGACGCTACGCTTGAAGTTCAGCACATCGTCCGTAGCCGGGGCCGGGCCGCTATAGCTGACGCTGGTGTTGTTGCCTGAAGTGTTGGGCAGGGCCTCGGTAGATTCGCCACCGCAGCCGGTCAGCAGCAGGGCGGATGCGATAAGGGCCAGAAATGCCTGTGAGGTACGAATTCCGGATAACAGTGTCATTTTCATAGCCCTCTTACGCTCCCTTGCAGTAGGCAGCGGTTTCGGCGAACACGTCTTTCAGGTCATAGCCCTGCTTGAAGGTCGTCACGATATTGCTCACAGCGGTTCGATCGTCGCTGTCACCGGGTTCACGCAGGCAGACGTTGCGGAATACTTTCTTGACCTGGCACTGGGCGAAGGCGTCCGAATTGGCGAATTCCTCACCCAGGCTTTTTGCGCCACTGCCGGAACCTGGCAGTGTGCCGTCCCACCCCAATCGCCGGTTGGCGCCGGAGCGCCAGTAGTTGTCCCAGCTATCGTCCGGTGTGACATAGCCTTGCTCGAAAGTGGTGGAGTTGATGTGGTACTTCGCCTCGACCCGCGTGCCGGTTGCCGGATCGGTTTCGCCGGTGGCGTTGTAGATCAGCCGACCGGTCTCGATATCGCCGTCATACTCGTAGTCGTAGTAGGCAAAGGCTTGAGCCATGGGGTCCATGCCGGTGTGGCAGCCCACACAGTTGTTCAGGAATACCCGGCTGTCGCCACCCGGGCTACGGGACACGTCCTGGCGGATCCTGTCCGGCGGCAGCGACACGTCCGCCACCTGTTCCAGGTCATTGCACATGTGGTTCAGCAGGGTAAAGCGGAACATGGCGCGGTTGGTACCGGCACTGAAGAAGGCCTTGGCTGCGGCGCGGGTGGTCATGACGCCGGCGGTGGCCCCCACGGGCAGCTCCGGGTTCAACACGGATTGGCTGGCCGGCTCTAGATCGTTCGGATCACTTAACGATACATCGGTGCCGTTGATCCTGGCTTCTAGCTGTTCGTAATGATCGTTGTTGCTATTGGAGTAGCCCGCAAGGCCCAAAGATGAGGCGCCCACATAAACCAGATCGGCTTGAAGAATGTCCCGGAAATCGCGGTTATCCCGCACAATACCGATCACTGTGGCAGTGTAATCGTTCAAAGGCACAAAAGGCGTCATCGCCTCGTTGGTCCAGGGCGCGACGAAATTTTTCAGGGTCACGTCGTAAAAGGCAGGATCGTTCAAGGCCAGGCGCGCGGCTTCCACATCCCTGTTATCTGCGATCAGGTCCTGCATCTCTTGGAGCACCTGGTCCGAGGGCGGCACCCCGGCAATCCGATCATAGATCTGCTTTGCCTGCTCTCTGGCACCGGCGGATACATCGTTTGCCTGAAGCCCTATTGTGGCGATCAGGGCGGGTATGGCCAAAGTCCTTAATACCAGTTGCCTGGTCGCGTGCAAGGCTGTCATGATCGATTTCCTCGATGTCGTTAGCTTTCGCGCATTGATCCGATTTTACAGTTGTTTAACGTTTAAGCGACTCGTATACAACGCTTTTGAGCAGCACGCCACGTTATTACATTGCGTTACCAAAAACGCGTAGAGCGCGAGTCTGCACTGGCAGTAGGTTGTTGAAAGGATTTCAGAACCACTAAAGGGGTTGCTGTCAGTGACTTCACTTCACGAAAACTTCATCGCTGCCTGTCGGCATTCGATGCACTGCGGTCGAGCTATGGCGATGCGCGGGCTTGTTACGGCTTCTGCGTTGGCGCTGGCAGGCTGTCTCGCCGGCACCGGAAGCGGCGGTGGAGCGACGGACCCGGTCGCGGTCGAGAACCCGGTGGTTTTCGTAAAACGCCCACTGCTGTTTGATGAAGACAACGGCATGTTGATTGGTGACAACTTGGCCGAGCCGGCGGAATTTCGCCCGGGAGCCCGCCTTTACCTCAAAGGTCGCGCCGCTCCAGAGGCCCCCTCAGAAGACATCACATCCCGGGCCTTTCCAGACGGGGCCACCTACGACGTCAAGGATTTAAGCGTTTCCTTTGATGGAACGCGCGTGGTTTTCGCCATGCGGGCGCCGGAAATCGACGGTGCTGACGAAGAGGACCAGCCTACCTGGAACCTGTGGGAGTACGATCTCACCGCCAATAGCCTGACCCGCCTGATCTCATCGGATGTTACCGCCGAGGAGGGACAGGATATCGCACCGGCCTATCTGCCGGATGGACGCATTGTGTTCGCTTCCACACGCCAGCGGGCCTCCCGCGCGATTTTGCTGGACGAGGGCAAGCCCCAGTACGCCGCGCTGGATGAAGAGCGGGAGGTACCCGCGTTTGTGCTGCATGTGCTGGACCCGGATATTGAAACCATCAACCAGATTACCTTCAACCAGAGCCATGATCTGGACCCGCTGGTTCAGGACGACGGTACCATCGTGTTCAGCCGTTGGGACAATGCCGGCCAGACAGCCAATAACGGTTTTAACCTCTACCGGGTGAACCCCGATGGCACCGGGCTGACTTACCTCTATGGCCGCCATTCCCATGACTCGGTCAGCGGCAACACCTCCGTGGAATACCTGCGCCCGCGCCTGACCGACTCCGGCGCCATCCTTACTCAGTTGCGTCCCCTGGAAACCGATAATTTTAGCGCCATTCCGGCGACCGTAAATATCGCAGAGTTCGTCGAGGCCGACCTTGCCATCGACGGCTCGCCCGGCTCCGGCCAGACCCCTCTGGTGGGCGGACTCAGCCTTGGGGACGAGATTTCACTGAGCGGCAATTACGGCTCCATTTCCCCGCTGCTGGATGGCAGCAACCGCTACCTGGTGAGCTGGAGCCCCTGTCGGCTGAGGCTGACCGGCGGTGATGGCACCATCGTCAATTGCACCAGTGAGCGCGTGGCCTCTGGCAACTATGAGTCGGCGCAACCAGCCTATGGGCTGTGGCTGCTGGACCCGGGCGCCGGAACCCAGCGTCCCATTGAACCTGCTGACGAAGGGCAACAGTTCGATGAAGCCGTGCTGGTTCGTCAACAGTCGCTGCCGGACTTTATCCCGGAGGCCCAGTACTCGGGCGAGGACGGTACCAGGGCTGACAACGGATTTGGCGTGATTGAAATACGAAGCGTCTATGATCTGGACGGTGCGGACATCTCGCCCCGGGGCATTGCCCAGACTGCCGATCCGGGACAGTTCCCGCCGGATAACCTGCCCAGGCGTTTTCTGCGAATCGAGAAACCGGTATCGATACCCGGTGAAGAAGTTCGGGATTTCGACAATACCGCCTTTGGACGAAGCCAGGCCCAGTCCATGCGGGAAATTGTGGGCTATGTGCCGATCGAGCCGGATGGCTCGGTGCGGGTGAGGGTACCGGCCAATGTCGCCTTTGCCATCAGTGTTCTGGACGAGGAAGGTCAGCGAATCGGGCCCCGTCACCAGAACTGGCTGAACCTGACGCCGGGCGAGACGGTCACCTGTAATGGCTGCCATAATCCCAACAGCGATGTGCCCCACGGCAGGCCGGATGCGTCGCCTGCTTCGGTCTATGACGGAGCGCCTACAACCGGGATTCCTTTTCCCAACACCGATTCCACCCTGTTTACCGATATGGGCGAAACCATGGCCGAAACCTGGGCCCGGGTGAACGATACCCGGGTGCTGGGTTCTGACCTGGTTTATGAGGATCAGTGGACCGATCCGGCTCTGGCAACGCCGGGACAATCGTTTACGCTGTCTTACGCTGGCCTTGAAACGCAGGCGCCAATCCGACCGGAGTGTGAAGTTGAGTGGGCCCGCGCCTGCCGCATCGTGATCAATTACGAGCAGCATATCCATCCGCTCTGGGATCTGCCACGTCAGGTGGAAGTCAACGCTGTGCTCACGGATGTCACCTGCACGGGCTGTCACACCAACACCGACGCTGGCGTTGACCGCATCCCCGATGGACAGCTTGATTTGACGGATGGAGCGTCGGACCAGGAACCGGACCATTTCAAGGCCTATCGTGAGCTGCTGGTTAATGACAACAGGCAGATTCTTGAGGGCGGATTGTTGGTGGATGAACAGCGGGAAACCGGTGAATTCCTCCGCGATGAGGAAGGAAACCTGATTCTTGATCCGCCCGAAACCGGCGAGCCGATTCCCATTCTTGAGCCGGTCAACGTGGCGGCTACTATGTCAGTTAACGGCGCCAGGGCCAGCAATGAATTCTTTGACCTGTTTCGCTCTGGTGGCGCCCATGAAGGCTATCTTAGTCCTGACGAGCTAAGATTATTATCCGAATGGCTGGATATCGGCGGCCAGTACTACAACAACCCCTTCGACGCTCCGGCGGACTGACGGCAACAGGTAAACCAACTGACTATGCGATTTGCTTTTTGCCTGTTTTTTCTCTTTTTACCGCTAACTGTATTGGCGGACTGGCCCTGGAGCGTTGCGGACGAGCCGCAGCCACGGGTTCAGGTAGTGAAACCCTTTATCGAGTGGCGTACCGGGCCGGCGGCTGGCTACCCGGTCTTTCATGCCAGTGAAAAAGGAGAGTGGCTGACGCTTCTGAAGCGCAAGACATCCTGGCTGAAAGTGAATGATCAAAAGGGCCGTGAAGGCTGGGTTCACCTCAGTGATGTACAGGACACAGTGGACGAAACCGGCGAAAAGGTGGCACTGAGTGAGCCGCGGTTTGACGATTTCGAAAGCCGTCGCTGGGAAGTGGGGCTTTTGATGGGGCAGTTTGAGGAAGCCGCGTCTACGGCCGTCTACGGCGGATTCATGATGACCGAAAATCTTTCGGCCGAACTCTGGGCCACGCAGATACTGGGCAGTGCGTCTGAAATCCGCATGTTTAACGCCAACATCGTGCATCAGCCGTTTCCCGAATGGCGGGTGTCGCCTTTCATGACTCTGGGCGTCGGGCATATTTTCATTGAACCGAAATCCACGCTGGCGGTGCCGGAAGACCGGGACAACAGCATCGGCCACGCGGGCCTGGGCGTTCGCGCCTACATCGCAGACAATTATTTTATTCGTGCAGAGGTGAAGGACTACAAGATCTTCACTAACCGGGCCACCAACGAAGAAGCATTGGAATGGAAAATCGGATTAAGCATTTTCTTCTGAAAGGTCCGCTGTTGGCGGGTCTTATGACTATCAGTTGCTTGTCTTTTGCCCAGGAAGGCGAACGCCCCCTGATCGAGCCGGATGTTCAGCCCCGGCCGGTGGACGAGGCATTGATCGATACCGAGAATTTCGAGATCGGCGCATTTACCGGCACTCTGAATATCGAAGACTTCGAGTCTTCTTTCCTCTGGGGCGGCAAGCTCACCTATCACCTGAGCGAGCGGTTTTTCTTCGAGGCCAACGTGGGCTTTGCCGAGGGTGGCGAGACCAGCTTCGAGAAACTGGCTGGCAATGTTCAGGTGTTATCTGATGATGAGCGGGATTACCGGTTTTACAACGTCAACATCGGCTTCAACCTGATGCCCGGCGAGGCCTTTCTGACCGAGAACTATGCGTTCAATACCAATTTCTTTGTAATCGCTGGCGCCGGCGCCACCGAGTTTGCCGGCGACACCCGGTTCACGGCGAACGCTGGTTTCGGTTACCAGGTGCTGCTGACCGACAGCATCGCCATGCAGCTTTCGGTGCGTGAGCACCTGTACCGGATTGACGTGTTGGGTGAGGAAAAAACCTCAATGAATACGGAAGTCAGTGCCGGCCTGTCCGTCTTTTTCTGATGAAGGAGTTTTCTATGAATAGCCTGATGTTTCGAATTGTTCTGTCTGTCGCACTGCTTTGCGGTGCAGCGGTAACCCAGGGCAAGGAAATGAACGAACCGGCCCCGGATTTCACCCTGAAGAGCCGCAGCGGCGAGAACCTGCGGTTGGAGGACTTCCGTGGCCAGGTGGTGATGCTGAACTTCTGGGCGTCCTGGTGCGGTCCCTGCCGCCAGGAAATGCCGCTGATGGACAACATCTATGAGCAGTACAAGGATCTGGGTTTCACGGTACTGGCCGTGAATGTGGACGAGAACCGGGAAGAAGCCCATCGCTTTCTCGACAAGGTGCCGGTGTCCTATCCGATCCTGTACGACCCGGAGAGCCGGGTCAGCGAGCAGTACAACGTTCAGGCCATGCCCACCACCGTGATGATTGATCGCAACGGTAAGGCGCGCTTCGTGCACTACGGCTACAAGCCCGGCTACGAAGACGACTATGAAACGCAGATCCGGCAGCTGGTTCGCGAATAATCGCCGCCTGCCCCCGGGGGGAGAAAAGCCATGATCAGAACTCTGAAAACCGTTTTGCCAGCGCTAGGGGCTGCCCTGATGCTATTGGGTACAGCCGGGTGCAGCGATATCAAGCCCTGGGTCAAACCCTATGAGCGGGATAAGCTGGCGGACCCGGTCATGAGCCTGAGCCGACACGGCAACGCCGATTCCTATATGCATCACGTCTATCAGTCCCGGGAATCGTCCCGCGGCTCCGAGGGCGGTTCCGGGGGTGGTTGTGGTTGTAACTGATCGGCCGTGCAGGTCCGGTTTCACTGCCGGGTTTGCTCTGCTTCTGGTGTTTTTCGGTCAGCTGGCAAGTGCCGCGACGCTGCCGGTGGACAAGGTGGATATGCTCTATCACCGCTACGAGGGCGGAGGGATGCTGATTGACGGGCCTTCGGTGCTGGTGCGCAAGAGCGTGGGGCCCCAGGTGTCGGTATCGGGCCAGTATTACGTGGACTCGGTGTCGGCGGCGTCTGTGGACGTCCTTGCCACTGCCAGTGAGTATGAGGAAGAACGCACAGAGTACACGGCGGGCGTCGACTATCTGCACGACCGGTCGATTCTGAGCCTGGGATACACCATCAGCACGGAGAATGACTACGAAGCCAACACGGTTTACTTCTCCGTTTCCCAGGAGTTCTTCGGCGGCATGTCGACCGTCACTCTTGGATATGCCAACGGCTGGGATGAAATCAGGGAAAGAGGCAACGACACCTTTGAGGCCGAGGCCAAGCGCCGGAACTACCAGCTAGGCTTGAGCCAGGTAATCACCACCAACAGTCTGCTGGGCCTGGACCTGGAAGTAGTGACCGATGAGGGTTATCTGCAGAATCCTTATCGCCAGAATCGTTACATTGACCCCAATGATTCCACCAATTTCCTGTACCAGCCGGAGCGATACCCGGAAACCCGCACCAGCTATTCCGTCGCGGCCCGGGCGCTTTACTACCTGCCTTATCGGGCGTCGGTGCGCGCGGAATACCGGTATTTTAACGATACCTGGGGCATTACCGGCCACACCTACGAGGTGGCCTATGTTCACGCCCTTAACCCCCGTTGGTCCGTGGAGGGCAAGGCCCGTTACTACGACCAGGATCAGGCGGATTTCTACAGCGACCTCTACGCCTTCGAGAACTCGCAGACCCATCTGGCGCGGGACAAGGAGATGAGTTCGTTTTCGGGAGTTACGCTCGGCGGTGGCCTGGTTTATGAGTGGAAACAGACCTCCCTGCCGGGAATAGATCGCCTGCAGGCCAGCCTGCTGATCGACTGGCTGGATTTCGAATACGACAACTTCCGCGATGTCACGGCACCGGGTAATTATCTCCCCGGTGAAGAACCCCTTTACGCATTCGACGCGTTTGTTACCCGCGCGTCGCTGATTCTTGAATACTGACCGGTCCGGACACTTCACTATGATCATTCGCCAATACTCTCAAATGCGTCCATTGCTCCAGGTGCTGTCGTTCTTCGTCGCCCTCTGCTGGCTCTGGTCCGCTCCAGCGCTGGCTCAGGAGTCGGATGATGCGGACTCCGGCGGTTCGGTGGCGCTGAGCGTTGAGGAGCTGAAAAAACAGGTGATCCGCCTCAACCGGGACCTGTTCATTCTGGAAGAGGATTTGCTGTTTCCTGCCAGTACGCAGTTTGCGGTCTTCCTGAGCCTGGATACCGGCAAGTTTCTCAGTCTGGATGCGGTGAAGCTGAAACTGGACGACGACACCGTGGCGTCGCATCTGTACACCGAGCGCCAGGTGAAAGCGCTTCAGCGCGGCGGAATGCAGCGCCTGTACATGGGCAATCTCAAAACCGGCGCCCATCAGGTAACCGTTTTTGTGGAAGGTATCGGCCCCGATAACCGGGCGTACAAGCAGGCCGCAACGCTGGAATTCGAGAAAGGCACTGGCACCGCCGCACTGGAGGTACGCATCCAGGACCGCTCATCTGACTATCAGCCGGAAGTGGCGATCGTCGAGTGGGAGTGATTCTGGTCGTGGCTGTTCGTCGTTTTTATCAGCGTAAGTCGTTCCGGCACCCGGCCGTTGCCTGGCGTAAGCGGCTGCTGGGCGCTCTGCTTGCCTATTCGGTTGCCGGAGCGAGTGCCCAGGAACCGCCCCAGCGGGCCAGCGATACCGGCTATGGCATGGCGCTCTATGAATACCACCAGGGCAATTTCTTTCAGGCGCTGACCCGGTTGAATGTTGCCAATTCAGAAGGTGGCATCGCCGGTCACGGTGATCATCCGTTGCTGGTTGAGGGCGGTCTGATGCTCGCCTATGGTATGACTCGGCAGGCACAAACGCTGTTCCGCAGTCTGCTGGATGAGTCGGATGTGTCTGTCAGCACGCGGAACCAGGCCTGGTTCTATCTGGGCAAGGTGTTCTGGCTGGAGGAAGATGCCGAAGCCTCATCCGATGCCCTTGCGCGGGTTGACGGTGAGCTGCTGCAGGATACGGACACCGGGCTCTATCACGAATGGCTTTATCTTCGTGGACAGTTGCTGCTGCGGCAGAAACCGGCGCCGGACACAGCCAGACGCCTGGACGATCTGATTGAAGAGCTGCCGGAGCAGTCGGTCTGGGGCTGGTATCTTCGCTATAACCGTGCGGTGAAGTACCTTGCGGACGGGAACCTGGAAGCGGCGGTGGGTGGCCTGTCCGCGCTGATTGCCCAATCCCTGCCTGAAAACGAATTACCGTCGGAGACCGCAAAGGAGCGCCTGGCGCTGGAGCAGCAGGCGCGGCTTTCCCTGGGCCGTCTGTACCTCGGCCAGGGTGACTATCAACAGGCGATGGCCGTACTGGACGATATTCCCCTGGATGGGCTGCTGTCCGACGAGGCGCTGTTTGATTACGCCGTTGCCGCCTCCCGGGATGGCCGGAATGGCCTGGCACTCCAGGCGCTGGAAACCCTTCAGAATCGGCCACTGTTTACACCCTGGCTCCAGCAGGTGCCCTATGCCCGTGCCTTTACCATCGAGCAGATGAACCGGCCGCAGGCAGCGCTTGAGGCCTACCGTTCCGCTGCCGAACATTATCTCAGGCTGGATCAGCGCTTGGCCGAAGAACAAACCTCCCTGACCGAAAACCGGCTGGTTGAGGCACTGGAACTTGTCCGGGCCGGTCAGAATGAACCCCGGGCCGGCAGCGCCCAGCCCTCCCTTGGTGAATCCGCGGTGCTTACCGATGCCTACGGCCGGGTTGATGTGCGACCAGCGGATTTCAGCCTGGCCCAGCTGTTGTCCGGCGAGGCTTTCCAATTGGCCCTGCGGGATCTGCACGAACTCTATCGACTGGAAGATTCCCTGGATCAGTGGCGGCAGCAGCTGGCCTCTTTCGATTTCATGCTGGACACCCGACGCGAGCGCCGCGAGGTTCGCATCCGCGAAACCCGGGAGGCGCTGGCTGCCTTGAATGTGGATGAATGGGTCGATCGCCAGTCGGAATTCCGCCGCCGCATCGAACAGGCCTCTGCCGAGGAGGACGCCGCGTTCTTCATGACGGCGAGTCAGCGGGAGCTTGGTCAGACGCTGGACCGCGTTGAAGAAACGCTGACAGCGCTTCCGGATGATGAAAGCACCCGCGAACAGCGCCAGACCTATGAGCGTATGCGAGCCTACTTTGATTGGTGGGTGGCCGACGAATACGGCGTCAATCGTTGGGACGCGGTTCGACAGCTGCGGCAACTGGATGAGGCCATGGACACCTTTGTCAGTCAGCGTGACCTGATGGAACAGGAAATGGCATCGGACGCCCGGCTTGATGAGTTCGCTGCACGCATTGCTGCAAAAAGACAGGAGCTGAACCGGTTGGACAGTGCGCTGGACCAGGCACTGAGCCAGACCCGGCAATCATTGCTGGCGCAGGTAAAATCCGAGTTTGCCGCCCAGCGGCGGGAGATAGCCGGGTATCTGCGGGCCTCCCGCCATGCACAGGCCCGCCTTGCTGACCGGTTGTTCCTTGATGCCAGAGGGCCGGAAAACAGTGCTGCGGTCAAAGGCGGGGAGGGCGCAGATGACTAGGCTGATCGTCGCCATTGCGCTGACCGCTTTGCTGGCCGGGTGCCAGTCAATGTCCGGGCTTTTCTCCGGGGACCGGTCCAATGAGCCAAAACCGGGAACTCTGGCGAGCCTGGAACCGGCTGCATTGCCAGATAGGTCTGCCGCCACCTTGCCCCCGGCAGTGACCCGGGAGCAGGTTACCGAAAGCTATCGGGCCCTGTTGCCGTTGCTTCAGGACCCGGGCAAGCGCGTGGAAGTGCGTCACCGCCTGGCAGACCTGGAGTTCGAGCGGGCGGAAACCGAAATGATCGAAAACGCCGTGGATGAAATGGCCGGCGCCATTGAAGCCTACCAGGCGCTGCTTGCGGAAAATCCGGATCGGCCCAACAACGACCGCATTCTGTACCAGCTTGCCCGCGCCTATGATCTGCGTGGCATGCGCCAACAGCAACTTGACTCGCTCGATCGCCTGGTTGAGCAGTACCCGGACTCTGAATTCTGGGTGGAATCCCAGTTCCGCCGTGGCGACATCCTGTTTCGGGAGAATCGCTACGCCGAGGCCGAAAACGCGTTTGTGAAAGTGATCAACGCCAATTCCGCTGACGGACGGGGTGAGTCTTTTCTGGTCAATGCCCAGTACATGCGCGGCTGGAGCCAGTTCAAGCAGGGAGATTTCCGGTCAGCCCTGCAGAGCTATATGGCGGTGCTGGATCTTGTAATGCCGGGAAAATCTTCCGTGATGGCGGTGGAAAAACAGTACCAGACCCTGACGGAAGACCTGTTCCGGGTATTCGGCCTGTCGCTGTCCTATCTGGACGGTGCCGATACCCTTCAGGCTCTGTTCGAGGAAGCCGGCGAGAAAGCCTACGAAGTGCTGGTGTACGACCGGTACAGCAAGCTACTGCTGGAGCGTGAGCAATACTCCGATGCCATCAGCGTGTATGAGCGCTACATCGAATCCCGGCCCTTCAGCCCGTGGGCGCCCAGATACCACATACGCATTATTGAAACCCTTCAACTGGCCGGGTTTACCACCACCATCGTGGACCGCAAGGCCCAGTTTGTCAGTGACTACGGGTTTTACAGCGTTTACTGGCCCCAGGCAGAGGAAGATACCCTTCAGTTTATACAGCAACAGCTGGAAACTCTGATTCCCGAATTGGCCAATCGCCAGTACGCGCTGGCAACCGACAGTGAGGGGCAGAAGGCGAGGGACCATTACCGGGAAGCCGCGGACTACTATGAAGAGTTTGCCGACACTTTCCCCACGCATCCGCAAACCCCGGAGATGCTGTTCCTGCTGGGTGAATCCCGTCTGGCCCTGGAGCAGTGGCCGGAAGCGATTGCAGCTTTTGAGCGGGTCGCTTATGACTTCCCCTACCAGGGCGAGGTTCCGGACAGGGCCAGGGAGGCGGGCTACGCCTCGGTACTGGCGTATCAGCGCTACGCCGAAACCTGGCCGGCCGAGCCGGAGCAGCAGTACCGGGATTACGCGGAATTTCAGCAGATGAACCGTTTGCGCTTCGCCAACGCGTTCCCCCTGGATCCCCGTTCGGATGATGTGCTGTATACCGCTATCCAGTACCGGTTTGACCAGCAGGGCTACCAGCAAGTGATCAACCTGAGTGAACAGTTAATCGCCCGCGGCCCCCGGGCCGGATTACTGGCGGAGGCGCGCCTGCTCAAGGCTCACAGCCTGTTCGAACTCGACCAGTATGCGGCCGCGGAACTCGCCTACCAGGACGCCCTGCAGGCCTTGCCGCCAGAGGATAGCCGTCGGGACGGACTGATCGAGAACCTGGCCGCCTCGGTGTTCCGGCAGGCGGAAGCGCTGGCGGCGGCGGGCAAAACAGCTGAGGCGGTCAGCGAATTCCTGCGGGTGGGACTGGTCGCGCCAAGCGCCGCGCTCACCGCTAATGCCCTGTACGATGCCGCCACCCTGCTGATGGAACTGAAGCACTGGCAGGATGCGATTAACGTGATGACCGCCTTCCGGGCCGACTACCCTGACCACGAGCAGATAGACACCCTGCCAGCCCGACTGGCGCTGGCCTATCGCGAGACGGAGCAGTGGGAGAAAGCCGGTGACGAGCTGAACCGTCTGTTCGCCATGGCGACAACCGACGAAGAGCGCCGCGAGAACCTGCTGATTGCCGCGGAGCTGTATGAACGGGCGGGCAATCTGACCAAGGCGATTGATACCTGGCGCCTGTATGCCAATACCTATCCCCGGCCGCGAGATGTCTACATGGAGGCGGCAAAGAGCCTGTCCGGACTCTACGAAAAGATTGGTGACGATTCCCGGCGTCGTTACTGGCTGGCGCAACAGATGGCTGTCGTCGATGAGGCGCCGGCTCAGGCGGATGACCGCATGCGTTACCTGGCGGCAGAGGCCTCGGCGATTCTGGCCCGGGAAAAACTGGAAGCCTACAACAGCATAGCGCTTACCCTGCCACTGAATCAGAGCATGAGTGCAAAAGTCAGAGCTCTGGAGGAGGCTGTTGCGGCCTACCAGAAAACCTCATCCTACGGCGTTTCTTCTTTTGCCACCGAAGCGGGCTACCAGATCGCCCATATCTACGGTCGGCTGGGTCAGGATCTGATGGCCTCCGAGCGGCCGACCGGTCTGAGCGAGCTGGAACTGGCCCAGTATGAGTTGTTGCTTGAAGAGCAGGCCTTCCCGTTTGAGGACAACGCCATCAGTATCCATGAGCAGAACGCAAGCCGGACCCGCAGCGGAATCTACGACGAGTGGGTAAAACGCAGTTTCGAGGCGCTAAAACGACTGTTGCCGGGTCGTTACGACAAGCCCGAAATTCTGACAGGAGTTGTCAATGAACTGGATTAGCCTGCCGGCCATTCCGTTACAGAGGATACTGGCGGTCGCCCGTCTGAGTGTCTTACCGGCTCTGTTTTTGTTACTTGCCGGCTGCGCAACGACGCCAGACCCGGAGAAGGACGCCGAGTTGGTCCGGGAACAGGCGAGGCAGAAAGCTTTGCAGCAGGACTTTGATCAGGCCGTCGAAACAATGAAGAGCGGCGATCATGGAGTGGCAAAAGAGCAGTTCGAAGCGCTTCATGAGCAATACCCCGAGCGCACGGGGCCGCTTGCCAATCTAGGGATACTCGCCATGAAGGCCGACGAGCCGTCCCGTGCCAGCAAACTGTTTGAGCAGGTGGTTGCACTGGATCCGTCTCACACTGCGGCGCTGAATCATCTGGGCGTGATTGCGCGGGAAAACGGCGAATTTGAAAAGGCCGAGAAATATTACCGTCAGGCCCTTGCCGCCGATCCGGATTACCTTCCGGCGGTTATGAACCTCGCCATTCTTCTGGACATCTATCTGGGCCGGCCAGGTGAGGCCTTACCCCTGTACGAGCAGTATCAGGCTTCGGCGGAAGAAACGCATCCGCGACTGAAAGACTGGATTTTTGACGCCAAAAACCGCATCTAGGGAGCCCCACTCATGTGGAATGTTCTTAAAGCCTCTGTGATTGCCGTGGTAATGGCAGGGACGCCCGTTATCGCCGCCGCCCAGAGCAACGTGATTACCCTGGAAGGGGCGCGGATTCGTGGCGGCCAGGAAGCACCCCTGGTGCTTTATCTGGTGCCCTGGCAACCGCCCGAGGCCAGATCTCTCGACCGGCCGGACGAGGAGCTGATGCTGGCGCGGCCTGTCAGACCACTCGAAAGGGCCGAATTTCAGCGCCTTATCGGCTATCATGAGCACTTTCAGGCACTGAATCGGCCTGAAACCGCGCCTGACGAGGTCGGAGGCCGCTCCGAATGAGACCTGTGTCACATTTGCTCTGTGCAGCCGCGCATGCAAACACAAACCGCTACAAACCTTTTCGCCAACTTACCCCAAACTCTCCCGTTGCCGAATAGACTCACAACATTCATGGATTATGGAGTGCCCAGATAATGATCGAAACTGCCGTTCGCTTTTTCCAGGAAGGTGGCTTTTTCATGTACCCGATTGCCGTTGTACTGGCTATTGGCGTTATTGTTGCCGCCGAACGATACATCTACCTTTCTGCCCAGAAGATGACCAACCGTCGGGATTTCAACCGGCTGCATCAGATGATCTCCAAGAAGGATCTCAAGGGCGCTCTCAACTACGCCAACGAGGCCGGCAGTGCCATGGCATCCATGCTCGGTTTCGGGCTCCAGCGCCTGGCCCGTCGCCAGTCCCGTGAAGAGATTGAATACGCGATGGAGGAGGGGCTGCTGGAGGTCATGCCCCGCCTGGAAAAGCGCACACAGTACCTGTCCACCCTCGCCAATATCTCGACTCTGCTGGGTCTGCTGGGCACGATTATCGGTCTGATTGCGGCGTTTACGGCGGTCGCGTCGGCGGATCCCTCCCAGAAAGCCAGCCTGCTTTCCCAGAGCATTTCCGTGGCCATGAACACCACGGCGTTCGGCCTGATGGCGGCGATTCCACTTCTGCTGATTCATTCGGTACTGCAGACCAAAACCAACGAGATTATCGACAGCTTCGAGATGGCCGGTATCAAGGTGCTGAACCTGATCAACGACGGCACCGGTGGCAAGCCGGCCGCTGCCGCTAAGGCACCCCAGAACGAACAGCCCGCCAGTCCTGCCGGGTCCATGGCATAAAGTTCACATCAGGGAGCTCAGTCCATGAGGCGCAAGCATCGTCGGCTTCGTAGCGAAACCGACCTGGATATAACACCGTTCATGAACCTGATGATCGTTCTGGTGCCGGTATTGCTGCTGAATATGGTATTCGCCCACACCAGCGTGTTGGAGCTGAATTTTCCAAATGTCGAAAGCAGTTCTACCGAACAACCGAAAGAGCTTCAGCTTCAGGTGATGATCTTTGACGACCAGCTTGTGGTTGCGGATAACCAGGGCGGTGTCATCAAGGCCATCGGTAAGAAAGAGTCGGTCCACGACTATGAAATGCTGGGTCAGGTCATGAAGGAGCTTAAAAGACGCATGCCCGACAAGCGCAACCTGACCATCATGCCCTCAGGAGATACGCCCTATCAGACGCTGGTGTCGGTGATGGACGCCGTGCGCTCTTATGACGCGGTAGTTGCCGGTGATGTGGTAGAGGCCGAGCTGTTTCCCGAAATCTCCCTCGGAGATGCGCCAGAAAGGGTGGAGGCGTCATGAAGGAATCTGCCAGAGCCAAACGCATCAAGCGCCATTACAAGCGCGGCAAACAGCAAAGCAAATTGAATCTGGTTTCCCTGATGGATATTTTTACCATTCTGGTGTTCTTCCTGATGGTGAATTCGTCCTCGGATGTGCAGGTGCTCAACCAGGACAACGCCATCAAGCTGCCCGAGTCGAAAGCCGAGGCTCCGCCGGCTGACGTGCTGGCATTGATCGTTACTGATGACAGCATCCTGGTGAACGGACGGGTGGTCACCGGGTTGGATAGCTTCCGCAGTTTTGATGGCAAAGTAGAGCCTGCCCTGCAGGAAGAACTTAACTATCAGTCGGCCCGTGCGAGTAGCCCGGCCCCTGACGCCGGTCGGCCAATCACCATCCTGGCGGACCGCGAGCTGCCCTATGATCTGTTGAAAAAGATCATGTCCACCTGTGTGGACGCGGGCTATGCCAGTATTTCCCTCGCCGTTAACCAGAAACCAGAGCAGGGGGCCTGACCGTGTCTCAGTATCGACAGGGATTGCCCTGGAACCGGGAGAGCGGCGAGCGCAAACGCCTGCTGTCGGTTTCGTTACTACTGGTGCCTTTATTTGTGCTGGTGGCAGCGTATGTAAGCTGGGTGAAGCTGCCGGAAGTCGAGCGTGCCGAGCGGGAGGCATTGCCTCCGCAGCTGGCCCGGCTGGTGGTCGAGCAGGAGCCGCCTCCGCCACCACCGCCCGAGCCTGAACCGGTGCAGCCTGAACCCGAGCCGGAACCGGAGCCGGTGAAAGAGGAACCGCAGATTGTTGAGGCTGAACCCGAGCCCGAGCCGGCTCCGCCTGAACCTGAACCGGCGCCCGAGCCGGAAGCCGAGATTGTCGAAGCACCTGAACCCAGCGAACAGGAAGTGGAAAAAGCGCGGGAGAAGGCCAGAAACACCGGTATTCTCGCCATGGGTGACGAGCTTTCAAAACTGGCAACTCTGGGCAAGTCAGTGAAACTTGATGCACCGTCGACCGTGACCGCGGAACCCATCGCCCGCAAGACGGGTGATACCCTAGCGCAGAGGGCCAATACTGGCCGCAGTGCCGGCGTTGATGAAACGCAATTGAGTCAGGAGAGCAAGCAGATTGCGCTTGCTGAGCGTCAGCAGGCGGAAGTGGAGCAGGCCAAAGAAATTGTCGCCGAAGCCCGGAAAACCGAACGCGAACGGGAAGTGGCCAAACAGTCCCGGACCCGGGAAGCGGTGGAGCGCACGCTGGACCAGAACAAGTCCGTTATCCTCAGTATCTACTACCGGGAACTGCGGCGTCAGCCTTCGCTGCAGGGCAACGTGACACCGGAGCTGGTGATCGAGGAAAGCGGTGCGGTTTCAAGTTGTGATGTGGTGTCCTCCACCGTGGACGAGCCAAAGCTTGAACAGAAGATCTGCAACCGTCTGCGGCTTGTTAACTTTGGCGAGCGCCCCGGCGTCGAGACCATGACCATCCGCTATCCTATCGAGCTTTTGCCGGGCTAAGAAGTGCCAGCGCAAGGCTGACCAGTGCCGATGCCGCCAATGCGCCGACAAACGGCCAGAGTGTGGGAATCGCGCCGGGAAAGCTGGCAGCTTCAAGGCCCGCCACCAGGCTGCCTCCGGCGATCCAGCCGGGGGCGATGGCGCCGGCCAGGCCGGCAAGCCCGCCCATTACAGCGGCTTGTGTTGTCATCCGGCGCCAAAGCCCCATCAGAACCGGCACAATCGCCGTTGCACACAGCAGGTCCGCAATCAGGAACAGTCTCAGAACCGAGATTCCCTCCAGCGCAACCAGCACCACAGGAATCATCAGTACCACGGTAATCCAGCGGGCCGACGCCAGTGACAGCCCCTGCTTTTCCGTAACGGCAAGAGACGCAAACGCATTCTGAAGGGTATCCACTGAAGAGGCCACCAGGGTTAGCGCCAGAATCAGGGCCGGTAGCGCCAGCCAGGGCGAGGCTCCCGCCAGCAGGGCAAAGAAGGGAATGGGAGGCGACCCCAGGTCCACGCCGCTGGTGGCGGCGACGATGCCAAAGCTACCCACCACAGCGACCACGACAATGGTCGCCAGCCCGCCAATGACAGCGCCGCTGCGCAGAGATGCAACATCCCGAGCAGACCATAGCCGCTGCCAGTAACCCTGGTGAAACAGGTTGGCCGCAGTGACCGCAATAATCAGGGTAACGGCCACTCCGATTGCGCTTCCCACCGGCGCTGCCGGCATCTCTGACAACTCCAGTTCAGGTAGCTGACCGGCCACCGCGAAACCCACAATACCAAGCAGAGCAATCAGCAGCGCCGCCTGCCATTGGTCCGTGACAATACTCGCCCTCAGGCCGCCCCATGCGGTGTAGACCAGTGTCGCGATGGCAACGCCCAGCACCGCCAGATTGCCGTTCACATCTGAAAGCAGTGACGTGATGGCGCCAATGGCGGTCAGTTCCGCGGTTAGGAAGCAGAGCATATATAGCACGGAAATCAGCGACACATAGCGGCGTACGGTGTTGCCGTAGCAGGCCTGGGCAAATTCACCGATGCTGCGGCCCTGAGGCAGATAGCGCCGGATGGCCGGCCCGCAGAGTCCGAAGACGATAAATGGCAGTGCGGCGCCAATGGCATAGCCCGCGAGAGCCACCGGACCCACCAAAGCTCCTATCTCTGGCGGTGCAAACAGAATCCAGCCGCCCATGCCCGATGCCAGAAAAGAGAGGCCAAGCGCTCGGGAACCCTGTGAATTCCTCGCCGTGACAAAATCATCGAGCCCGCCATCAGCCAGTCTGGCTCTGAGCCCCAGCCAGGTGAACAGGAGCAGGGCGGCAGCCAGAGCAGCAATGGTGGTATAGAGCATTCAGTGTTTCTCCGTGGGCAGCAGGGTTGAAAGTGTCATGAACCAGTTCTCAAAACACGGCGACGGGGCGCCTTCTGCACCGACAGATTTGAGGCACAGTTATCTTTAAGAGAGTAACGAATTCGGTATCTTACCGTAACAAGATGTAACTCGGAAAAGGTCATGTCTAATAATAACAGGGACTTCGTCTAACCATGCTGTTGGTACTCGCCGGTTCAATCCTTTCTTTCACCATGGCCCAGGAGGCTGTGGTTGTAGAGCCTTATGAGAAAGGCGCCATTGTGATCGAGCAGGATATCGACGCAAGCCCGATCGAGTTGAGAACTGCCACGCGAGTCGAACCCCTTGTCGAGCAGAAATTCCGCAACATCGTCCGCCAGGCCTATGACTATAGCTGCGGAAGCGCGGCACTGACCACCGTTCTGAATTTCTATCTCGGGCGGTCACTGGGCGAGAGGCAAGTCATGGAAGGCCTGCTTCATTACGGCGAGAAAGAGCGGATCGTTCAGCGACGTGCGTTTTCCATGCTGGATATGAAGCGTCTGGTGACGGCGCTGGGTTATCCCTCCGGTGGCTTCCGGGCAACCATTGAAGACCTGGTCGATCTGGACCACCCGGCGATCGTTCCCATACAGCACGCCGGGTTCAAGCACTTTGTCGTGTTGAGAACCATCCGCGAGGGTCGGGTTTTCATTGCCGATCCGGCGGTGGGCAATCTGTCCTTCACGCTCGCTCAGTTCGAGGAAAAATGGGACGACAACGTGCTGTTTATCGTGTTCCCGGGTGGCGACAAGCCCCTTGATAGCCTGGAGCTAAAAGAAGAAGACCTCCGTTATGTAGACGACCAGACGCTGACGCTGATGGCGCTGCACAAAATACCGGAATTTCATGAGGCAACGGAACGCCGGATACGAAACATGCTGGAACGTCAGAAGAACAATCCGGATGGCACTGTCGAGAATACCCAGAAAGAGCTGTTCTATCGTCGGAACTAACGTTCCCGGACTATCCGGGGTACAGGAACCAATACTCGTAAGAATAAGGGAGTCAGGATGAATCGTTGGGTTATGCGAGTTTTTATCCTTTTTTCCGTGACTGGCCTTTTACCCACCATGGCACTGTCGCAGGAAGGGAATGTTGATGAAGCGAGGGAAGCGCTTGCCCGCCAGGAAGGGGACGAGGATTCTGCGAAGCAGCTTGAGGAGGTTTTTCAGGCGGCCGAGAACAACTATTCGCTGCAGAAAAAGGGAACCCACGCCCTCAACTATTCATTCAATTACACCTACATGGGTGATCAGCGCCTGGATGCGGAAATTCGCGACGGCAGCATCCGCCAACTGGACATTACGCCCACGGCAACCCACAACTTCACCAACTCTTTCTCCTACGATTACGGGTTGCTCGATAACCTCACCGTCGGCGCCCGTTTTCCGCTGGTGGTCAAGTACGATACCCAGGACGAGCTGAGCCTTTATGACGTGGGTGATGTGTCAGCGACGGCCCGCTGGCAGCCGTTTCCTTATGTGCCGGGGAAGATGTCCACCACGCTTTTCGGCTCGTTTTCAAGCAAGACCGGTGTCAGTCCCTACGAGATAGACATAGACGAGCAGCTTTCCAGTGGCAGCGGCTATTACGGCATCTCGGGCGGGGTAAGCCTCTCCAAGGTGCTGGATCCCGTGGTTATCTTTGGCTCAGCCAGTCTCAGCTACAATTTTGACGCCACTGACCTTGATCAGGTTCGTGGTGGCCGACGCCTGGTTGAGGTGTCTCCCGGGTTTGGGCTGTCCGGCTCCGGCGGTTTCGCCTATTCACTGTCCTATGACATTTCCTTGAGTATTTCCGGGCAGATCAGCTACAACGACGAAACCGTGCTGACCTTTGCCGATGACTCCCAGGCGGTTGCCCAGGATCAGATGACCGGCTTTCTTAACATGTCTCTCGGCACGCGTCTGAGCGATACCACCATCGTGAACACCAGTCTTGGTATTGGTCTCACCGAAGATGCCCCTGATTTTTCCCTTGGCGTGTCCATGCCTATTGAATTTTCTGGACTTAAAGAGTGATTGAAGGCTCTGACGCATTACGGGAAGGGAAAACACCATGGTAACGACCAGCCACAAGAAAAGGATGCTTGCAGCCCTGCTGGCGGCATCACTGTCGGGCGGCGCAGAGGCTCAGCTGACACAGAACCTGACCTTGCATCCGAAGGCCCTGGCCCTTGGCAACGCGGTTACGGCGGACCCTCCCGGGCTAATGGCTATTCATTACAATCCGGCGGGTCTCACCAAGCTAGATGGACGTCAGCTTGAAGTGAACCTGATGAACGTCTATCTGGACATCGACGCTGATTTTTCCGCACCTGAAGGCTATGAAATCTTTGGCATTGATGGCCTTGAGACAGACCCCATGACCGGCAAGCAGCGGGATCCGGTGGCAAACTCCAGCAGTCACACCAACAATGTGGCGCTTTATGTACCCGGCTTCGGGATTTTGCGGGCACCCCCGGGACCGGCCGTTGCGCCATCGGCGGGCATCAGCATCAACCCGCCCGGGTCCAAGCTGACCTTTGGCAACATGTTCTATCTGCCGATGGCGGCGGGTTTCTACCGTAAAAAGAACGACCCGGGCCGATACATGCCACAGGCCACGGCGCTGCAGCGTACTACCTACCTGTCGCCGACCATCGGCTACAAGATCAACGACCGATGGTCGGTGGGCGGTGGCATTCATATTTCCCACATGGGGCTGGCTGTTGATCAGTACATGCGCGCCCCTAACCTGCTGTTGGGCGTGGCGGAGACACTGCAGACCGCGTTCAACTGTGAAAGCGGCGACGAGCCCCTGCAGCCCTGGCTGGCGCTCTGTGGCGGCAACATTGGCCCGTGGGATGATATCGGTGTGCTGAGCCTGAACCTGCAGGAGACGGTTTCTCCCACCTATGCTCTTGGCGTCATGTGGGAGCCGCGGGACTGGTTCAGCTGGGGGGCGAGTTATACCTCCGAAGCCCGCATGAACATGAAGGGCACATTTGAAATCCAGTACACCGAGGACTGGTCGGGCTTCTGGCAGCGGCTGAACAATTCGGTTCTGGGTGCCATCTCCTCCGCTATTCTCAGTCTGCCGTCCGGTGCGCCTCGGGAAGCGGGGAACGTTTCCATGGATCTGACCTATCCACAGCATTTCCAGACCGGCATCAGCGTCGACGTTCATCCGAAACTGACTCTGAACGCCGATATTGGCTGGACGGATTTCGCCCAGTGGGATTCATTTAACCTGCGCTTCGACCGCAATCTGGAGTTTCTGGGCGCCGCCCGGATTCTTTCCACCAATGCTACGCAGAGCACTCTGAGCCTGCCGATGGGCTTCACCGATCAGTGGAACTGGGCTTTCGGGATGGAATTCCATGCCTCGCCGCGTCTGGATCTGCGCGCGGGTGTGGAAATCCGGGATTCGGTTATTCCCGATGATCAGCGTCAGATCCTGGCACCGTTCGGTGGCGCCAACCTCTACAGCGTGGGCATGGGCTATCGCTGGGACAAGGATACCGAGATCGACCTGAACCTCAGTTATCTGCAATCCATCGAAACCATCCCGGCCAATGGCAGCTGCAACCTGAACTGCGATAACATCACCAACATTATCTATAACCCCTATGCGGGGCTTGATGTAAAAACATCGCTGCGGGCCGTGGTCGCGGGGCTGAGCTTCCGTACCAAATTCTGAACCGGCAGCGAGCTTGCAGGTGGTGGTCTGAATGTCTAGCCGTTTTCTGATTGTGTTGCCTCTGGCGGCGGCGTTGCTGTCAGGCTGCCAGCTGTCCGGAGAAAAGCCGGCCGGAGCCGATGAGGAGTATTTCACCTGGGTAGACGAGCAGGGACAGGTGCGCCAGACGGTAATACCCCGCACCGAGCCATCGGCCGGCCAGGAAAGCCCACCGTCGGAGACGCCGGTACAACAGTCTGAAGACACCCACGACGAATACAATCTCAAGAACTACCCCGATGGCAATGCCCTTGCCGAGCGCGGCTTTATCCGCCCGGGAGATCCCGAACCCTACTTTACCTGGCGCGATGCTCTGGGCAATGTCCGGGTCAGTTATTACCGTCCGGATACCCGCACGGCCGTGGAGAAAGGGGAAATCGAGCCACCGATTGAACTGACGGAAGCCAGCATCTACCAGACCAGCACAGCCCCCGCCGACGCTGACCTGCCTGCCGATGCAGACCCGCTGGCGGCTGCCGTTCTGGGGCTGGATGACAGTGTCGCGCCTTATTTCGAGCGCTGGGCTGCTGTATGTTGTGAAGAACTGGACCGGTCTGATCCTGTGGAATGGGAGCCCGGACGGGAATTCGGGGTTGATGTAACCGACGCCTCGCCGACGCATGAATTCATCACCGGAACCAGCCACTATCAGCTGGTCAGCCTTCCTGCGGATAAAGACTTTGTAGTCAGGCTAAGGTCCTATGATCAGAAGGGCCTGTTTGTGCCCTCGCTCGCCTTCCTGGACGCCAAATTCAGGCCACTAAGACTGGTGACCGATATGGTCACCGAGTTCACGCCCGAGTCCTGGTCCCGGCATGGCTATCTGAGATTCCATGTTCCCGTTTTTCCCAGCCGCGGCGAGCGTTGGATGTTGATCTACACCACGTCGAGAGCCGCCGCCGGGCAAACCGTGATTGAGACCCGCTATGGGCCCCGGGCCATTCCTCATCAGCGCACTGGTGAACTGGGGCTGAAACACATCCATCAATAGCAGACTGCGGCTCAGTCTTCCGGCTGGCTGAGATCCAGCCACTGCTGGGACAACCAGTAGTAGTTGCCATCGCCTGCCGGATAGGTGCAGTTGTAACGGAACCGTCGGCTGTCGAACGGTTTCGGTGCAGACACCACAACGTCGCCCGCGTCGCTGATAGTGAAATCCACCCGGCCCTGACCGGACGCAAAGCAGCTCAGCCGGCTTGCGCTCATTGTCTCGGGAAGCGGGAAGGTCAGCGTTGGCGGGTTCTCGCTGATCACACCGTCCGGCAACTTTGCGGCGTCGACGGGAAAAGCCCTGCTGGTAAGCTTGGTTTCCAGGTTCTCTATCTGGCCGTAGGTATTGGCCATGGGGAACCGGGGCAGCCGCGTGCCGTCCGATGTCTGGCCGATCGCGCCGGACTGCTGGCCATAACCGTACCAGCCGCGTTCATCGAGCATGGCTTCGAGCGGTTCGCTGTATTCACCGTAGGGGTACGCAAACATCGGGGCCTGTGTGCCCAGTTTTTCATCCAGAGCCTGTTGCGCACCGTCCAGACTGAGCTCAATGCGTTGCCGCCAGGCCTGCCGGGATTCATCCGGGCGTTGGACCAGGTGACCGTGATCCTTGCTGTGATTGGCGATGGTCACGCTGCTGTCGTCTCGAAACTCTTCAAGCTGAGCCCAAGTCATATAATCCCTTCGCCCAACGGCGTCGGTGTTAACAAATACTGTGTAGGGGTAGCCTTTTTCGTCCAGCATCCGGGCAGCGGTGTCGTAGACCGACAGGTAGGCATCATCGAAGGTGATGGCAATCTGTTGCGTGTCTTCCAGTTCTCCGGCCAGTGCCCGCTCTGTGCCTTGCTGAAGCGGCACCACTTCCAGTCCCAGTTCCTCGATCAGATCCAGTTGATCCCTGAACAGGGATACAGTGGTGCTGGTAGATGAGGGCGTGGTGTCACTGACGTGGTGATACTGCAGAACCACCAGGTCAGCGCCTGCCTGAGAGGCCGTCACGGCCATGATGCCCGCGATGACGAGGGATGGCGTAGAAGATCTGGTCATAGGGTGTTTCCTGTTCTGGTCTGTCGGAAATGTGCTTTGAGTACGCCGAATGCCTGGTTCAGGTTCTGTATGGTTTCGGTTTCGCCCCCGCGGTCAGGGTGTGCCTGCATGACCGCGCGTCGGAAGCGATACTTCACATCCTCGAACGAATCGGGGAGATGGCCGAAGCCGAGAACATCAGCGGCATCGTTGACTTCCTGTCGGGCCGGTTGGCGCCCGGCGCGGCCTGACCAGAAATCGTCCATCATCTGGAATATGGAGGATTCCGGCAGCTGGTATTTGGACAGGTCGAGATAGAACGCCCGCAGCTGGTCGACTTCCCCCACGGCTCCGGTACTGCTGACCACATCCTCCCGGGACAGGCGGATAAGCAGCGGTGAAATACTGAGCCTTTCCCCCGACTGGGCAAGCTGGTCCCTGAGCCGGTAAAGAACGTGGAAAACCAGAAAATGAACCGGATAAAGCTTGTCCGGTTCGGCATAATTGACGGTCCCGATCAGCTCCCAGGGCGGTCGCTGTAGGGCCTTGATCAGATTCAGCTCGTTAATCCCCAGGGGATTTTCCCGTAGTATACGCTCGACAGCGATCGACAGGTGCTGTACCTGGAATCGGAGCTTTTCGTCCTGGTGGGTTTGGGTATCCAGTTGGCTCATGGCTATATCCTATGCGACCTTTACATATCAGGAAAGGCCTCGGCGCGGGTTTGTTCCCTGCTACGGCACGCGTATAATTCTGCGCCAACTGAACCGACTAACGATGTGCTTATGTCTGATGCTTTAACCGCCACGCCCGAATTTGTTGCCCTGTCCGAGACAGAGCGAAAGCAGAAACACGAATTCAACAAGCTGCAGAAGCGCCTGCGACGGGAAACCGGACAGGCGATTGCGGATTTCTCGATGATTGAGGCGGGCGACAGGGTGATGTGCTGTCTCAGTGGCGGCAAGGATTCCTACGCCATGCTGGATATCCTGATGAGCCTGCAGAAAAGCGCGCCGGTGGATTTCGAGCTGATTGCGGTGAATCTCGACCAGAAGCAGCCGGGTTTTCCAGAGGAAGTGTTACCTGAGTATCTTTCCGCCCTGGGGATCGAATACCACATCATTGAGAAAGACACCTACAGCATCGTCAAGGACAAGATACCAGAAGGAAAGACCACCTGTGGTCTTTGCTCTCGGCTTCGGCGGGGCATTCTCTACAATTTCGCGGAAGAGCACGGTATTACCAAGATTGCTTTGGGACACCACCGCGACGACATGCTGGAAACCCTGTTCCTGAACATGTTTTACGGCGGCAAGCTCAAATCCATGCCGCCGGTGCTGCATAGTGATGATGGCCGCAATACCGTGATCCGACCGCTGGCTTACTGTCGGGAGAAGGACCTGGCCCGTTACGCGACGATGAAGGAGTTTCCAATCATCCCGTGCAATCTGTGTGGCTCACAGGAGAATCTTCAGCGTCAGGTGATCAAGGACATGTTCCAGAGTTGGGATAAACAGCATCCCGGACGGCTGGAAACCATGTTCAAGGCCATGTGTAACGTCGAGCCCTCCCATCTGGCGGATAACACCCTTTACGACTTCAAACGCGGCGAGCGCAAAGCGTCAGGCAATGCGGGTGGAGTGGAACAGGCCGAGCCGGAGCATATCGACTACGGCCGGCTCAATGTCCTGAACCTATAAAGGGAAGGGTCCATAGCCCGAAGCCGATCAGCAGCACTCCGCCCAGCTGGCGGAATCGGGTGTGGCCCTTGAGCCGGTTGATCCAGCTGGCAGCATAGCCTGTGGCCAGCATGGAGGGCAGGGTGCCCAGACCGAAAAACAGCATGGTGCCTGCGGCACTCTGGACCGACGGCTGCAGCGCTGCCCAGCCTAGTGTGCTGTAGACCAGCCCACAGGGCAGCCAGCCCCAGAGGCTGCCAAGAGCCAGTGCTTTCCAGACCCGATTCACCGGCATTACGTGTCGGGTCATGGGAGAGACCTTACGCCACACCGGCGCTCCCAGCCGCTCCACATACCGGATGCCCTGCCACCACTGCCCCATGGAAAGGCCCATCAGAATCAGCAGAATTCCGGCGATGGACCGCAGGACTGGCCCCAGGCTGGCGTACTGGTCGGCGGCCTGGGTGCTGAGAAAAGCCACCAGCGTGGCGATCAGTACATAGCTGGCAATGCGACCGCTGTTGAAGGCCAGCAGCATCAGGGTCTGGCGCCGCCGGTAACCGGCACCCACGGGAAGGGCCATGGACAGGGAGGCACTGATGCCGCCACACATGCTCAGGCAGTGCGTACTGCCCATCAGCCCGATCAGGTAGGCACTGGAATAGCTGAGAACGAGTTCATTTTCCATCAGGTGCGGCTATTGTCCTCGTCCCGGCTGCTTTCCTGTGACGCTGTGGTTTCGTCTGGCTGGCGGGACTCCTCCGGAATCCGGTCCTCATCGTCGTCATACAGAATTCGGTGGGCCGGGCCTTCAAGGTCGTCGTACTGCCCGTTTTTCACCGCCCAGGAAAACAGCACGACGCCAAACGCCACCAGAATCAGCATCAGCGGAACCAGTACCATCACGATTTTCATAGGCCAGCCTGTAAGGTTGCAGAAGGTTGTGCGTCAGCGTCCTGCCTGAGCGGCTTTGGCCTGGCGCGACTGAGGCGAAGGGCGTTCAGTACCACCACCAGTGAACTCGCCGACATACCGATGGCTGCCAGCCAGGGGGGCACAAATCCAGCGGCAGCCAGGGGCAGGGCAAACACATTGTATCCCAGAGCCCAGATCATGTTCTGACGGATCACCCGGCGCATGGAGCCGCTGATCACCAGCGCTTCAGGCAGTTCACTCAACCGCCCGCTCAGCAGCACCGCGTCCGCATTCAGCTGGGTCAGATCCGCCGCGCCGCCCATGGCCACAGATACCCGGGCCCCTGCCATGGACGGCAGATCATTCAGCCCGTCTCCCACCATCATGACACGGTGGCCCTCGTCGATTAAACGCCTTAGAACCGACAGCTTGTGCTCCGGTGAGGCTTCGCCAATGGCCTCGTCAATGCCCAGCAGCGCCGCAATTCTGGCAACGTGGGCGGACCGGTCTCCGCTGAGCAGAAGGGTGCGCAAACCGCGATCCTGCAATGCCCGGATCGTTTCCGCCGCATCCGGCCTGGGCTCATCGTCCAGGGTGAATCTTGCCAGCCAGCATTCGGGCGTCGCCAGCCAGATTTCCATGCCATCGCCGGTGGCGACCGCAGGAAGCGTCCCTATGGTGCGGCTCTCCACAAATTCCCGGTGCCCGATCGTCAGATCAAGCCCCTCAACCTGTCCCGACAATCCGCCTCCCAAGTGGTTCCGGACCGCGTCTGCTCTGGCAGCGGGGCGGGCGGTAAAGGCCCGGGCAATGGGATGTTCCGATGCCTGCTCCAGAGCAGCGGCCAGGCGCAGGCAATCCTGTGCGGGCATGTCGGTGAAAGCATCGGTGCCGGTAATGCGAAGTTCACCCCGGGTCAGCGTGCCGGTTTTATCGAATACAACGGTGTCAACGCCATGCATGGATTCAAGCGTATGGCCCCGGGTTGGCAAAAAGCCCTGCCGTCGGAGCCTCAGCGTGGCGGAGGTAATGGCGGTGGGCGTAGCCAGCGACAGGGCGCAGGGGCAGGTCACCACCAGCACAGACAGCATGATATCAAAGGCATTGTCGGCACCCGCCAACCACCAGCCAAGGCCGATGAGTGGGGTGATCCAAAGTACCTGGCCAACAAAGCGCCCGGCCAGGCGATCGGCAAGGTGAGCCACCGGCGGCTTCTCCGCCTGAACCCGATCCAGGATTCTTAGGATGCCGGACAGGCGTGTGCTGGCGCCGGCCCTGGTTACTCTCATTTCGAAGGGATGTTCGCCGTTGATGCTGCCGCTGTGGACCTCGTCGCCGGGTCCGCGGGTTTCCGGAAGGTACTCGCCGGTTAGCGCGGCTTCGTCCAGGGTGGTCTGGCCACTGGTCATCACGCCATCTGCCGGCAGCGTCTCTCCGGGCCGGATGCGGATGATGTCGTCTGCCTGTAGCTCATGGATGGGTACCAGTCCGGCTTTGGGGCCACTGATCCGGTTGGCAACTGTTGGCTGGAAGCCGGCCAGACTGTTGCCGCTAAGCCCGGCCCGGTAGCGAGCCCGGCTTTCGATATAGCGGCCCAGCTGCAGGAAGAAGGTGAACATACACACCGATTCAAAATAGACTTCTTCGCCCCCGAACACGGTGACCCAGGCGCTGGCGGCGTAGGCAAGACCGATCGCCGTAGCAACCGGTACGTCCATGGTCAGGTGTTTGCTCTGTAGGTCCCGTAGTGCGTTGGAGAAAAAAGGACGGGCGCTGTAAAACACCACGGGTGTAGCCACCAGCAGGCTGAACCAGCGGAAGAAATCCACAAACTCGGGCGACACGTCATTGATCAGCTCGAAGTAGAGCGGAAACGCCAGCATCATGCTCTGGAACGAGCCAATGCCTGCCACTGCAAGGCGGATCAGGGCGGATCGGTTTTCAGTCTTCAGGGCCTGCTCCGCTTCGTCCGCCTGATACGGTCTGGCGGTGTAGCCGAGCTGGTGAACGGCAATCAGCAAGTCACTGAGTTGGGCCTGACTGGCATCCCAGACCAGCCTGGCACGCCGGGTGGTGTGGTTGACGGAGAAGGCGATCACGCCGGCCTGTTTCGCCATGTGATGTTCCAGCAGCCAGATGCAGGCAGCGCAGGTGATTCCGCCCACCAGCAACGTCGCCTCCTGACCGGCGGTAACAGGGCTCACAAAGGATTGCTGCACCAGCGGGTGGTCCAGCTCGCGCAGCCGGTCGATCTCGGTGTTCGTCAGCTTCTTGGGGGTAACGGCAGGTTCCGTCCGGAACCGGTAAAAGCCGCTCAGGCCTTCAGCGTTGATGGTCTGGAAAACGGCCTTACAGCCTTCACAGCAGAAATGGTGGTTCTTGCCCTCCCGTTCCAGTGTGATTGGTGGGTTGCCATTGGCGGGCTCACCACAGTGGAAACACGCCAAGGCATTCACCCGCGATCGTCAGTCCGGTAACCAAGTATCAGGTTCTGGGAAAGGGGCAGGTAGGCCTCGCCTTTCAGTCGCCAATCGTTGTCCGGACCGCGCAGGTCAAAATACCAGCGGCCGTCGATGGGCTGATTCAGGCTGGCGGTATACTGCCCGTTTCCGCTGGGGCGAAACTGTATGGTGCGGTCGCGCTCCGCCAGGGTGGGGTGATAGAGCTGTAACACCAGATAGGGGAAGTCGGCAGTGCCGTTTTCCGCTTCCATGGTCAGGCTGGCGGATTTGCTGTCGAAATCCAGGCTTGCTTCCAGGCCCATGGTTCGCGCCGTCTCGTCTCTCGCCCGCTCCAGGGCAATACCCCGGCCTTTCTTGGCGTAGTCGTCCATGACCAGGGAACTGTCGATATTCATGGCAACGGTGATCATGCTGATGCACCAGATAATTGCGGCGCCGGGGAAAATCAGCAGGAACCAGAACCAGGGCTGTTTATACCACGGGCTGATAATCTCTTCGTTACTCATAGTGCTTTCCAGAATGCGTTCAGCGATTAGGACCGAGGAATCGGCTTTCAGTTTCCAGAACCAGCGATGGATCGGTCTTCGAGGTCGCGGTAAAGGTAATGGTGTTGCTGGCGGATGAAATACTGTCCGGGTCGACATCAACAACGGTTGGAAGCGCGCGGATATCGGTGCTGTCCACCGTAATCGTGTTGTCCGTCAACAGTTGCATGTCGTCCATGCCGGAGACCGACAGGGTGAAGGTTTGCGGCACCTCGGACATATTCTCGATCCGGACGCTGAAGCTGTTCTCGACACGGCCCTGGCCGTTGAATCTGAACAGTGCGCCCCGATCACGCTCGACTTCCAATTTGGCCGGCACCCGGGTTGCAATGGTGTAGCCCATCGCAAGGATCATCAACACCAGTGCAATGCCGTAGCCGAAGGTGCGAGGACGCATGAGCTTGGAGGGCTTGCCCTCCAGCTCGTTTTCGGTGGTATAACGAATCAGCCCGCGGGGATAATTCATCTTATCCATGACCTCATCGCAGGCGTCAATGCACAGAGCGCAGCCAATGCACTCATACTGAAGACCATCCCGGATGTCGATCCCTGTGGGGCACACCTGAACGCATTGGCCGCAATCAATGCAGTCGCCCAGCCCTACTTCTGCCGGGTCTATGCCTTTCTTTCGGCTGCCTCTTGGTTCTCCCCGGTTGGGATCGTAGGACACCACACGGGTGTCCGGATCAAACATCACAGACTGAAAGCGGGCATAGGGGCACATGTACAGGCATACCTGCTCCCGCATCCAGCCGGCGTTCAGATAGGTTGCTGCGGTGAAAAAGGCCACCCAGAAATAGGCCCAGCCACCGGCCTGGAAGGTGAACAGGTCGGCGATCAGTTCCCGGATGGGGTAGAAGTAACCGACAAAAGTAAGGCCGGTCGCCAGCGCGACCAGGCCCCAGGCGGCGTGTTTCGCGGATTTCTTCGCGACTTTGCGGCCGGACTTTGGTGCCTTGTCCAGTTTTATGCGCTGATTGCGACTTCCCTCTATGCGTTCTTCAATCCACATGAAGATAAACGTCCACACGGTCTGGGGGCAGGTGTAGCCGCACCAGACCCGGCCAAACAGGGTGGTAATGAAAAACAGCCCGAATGCACAGATGATCAGTGAGCCGGAGAGCAGGATGAGGTCCTGGGGAAAGAAGGTGATGCCGAACAGGTGGAACTCACGTTCCGGGAGGTTGAAATAGATCAGCGGCTGACCGTCCACTGAAATCCACACGAACAGGAAATACATTCCCATAAGTGCGACCAGGCTGACATTACGAATGCGCTGAAAGAAGCCCTTGACCTCTCTCACATAGATTTTCTTTCGGCTGGCGTATAGATCTACGGTTCCGGTGTTGTTCTTGTTATCGGAGGCGCCAGAGGAAGGGTCAATCTGTTTGACCGGAATCTCACTGTTCATCGTTACCTCCCGATGATGTCCGCTGCGTTATGTCAGCGGAATCGGCTTACCGGATCAGAAACGATTTCCGACCCGGCAAGCCTGTCCGGAGCATAAGCTCCAGTTACTGATTACTTCGACAGACCGTAAACGTAAGCCGCCAGGATCTGTATCTGATCGTCCGAGAGGCGGCCACTTTGCGCAGGCATCATGTTCTGCCGGCCGTTGACAACCGTTTCTTTAATCCACTCATAGGTTGAACCATAAAGCCAGGCATCGTCAGTCAGGTTCGGAGCACCAATGCTATTGTTGCCTTTGGCATCGGGGCCGTGACAAGCCACACAGGCCTGCATGTAGACTTCCTGGCCTTGTTTGGCTGCTTCTTCATCCTGAGCCCGTCCGCTGAAGCTGAGCACATAATTGACCACCTGATCGACCTGCTCTGATGTCATGTTGGGCATGGTGCCCATGGCAGGCATGGCGCCAGCACGACCATTGTGCAGTGTCTGCAGGATGGCATCTGGGCTGCCACCGTATAGCCAGGCGTCGTCAGTGAGATTCGGGAAGCCAATGTTACCGCGCGCTGCCGAGCCATGGCATTGGGCGCAGTTGTTGGCGAACAGACGCTGTCCGATCTGCATGGCCTCCTGGTTGGTATAGAGTTCTTCAACCGGAGTGCCACCGTAGCGGGCGTAAAGCTCGCCATAACGGGCTTCTGCAAGCTGTTGCTCGGTTTCCCACTGGTTTTCCTGGGTCCAGCCCAGCAGGCCTTTATAATTGCCCAGGCCCGGGTAGAGCGCGAGATAGACCAGAGCAAACACACAACTGGCGACAAACAGGTAGTACCACCATTTTGGCAGCGGGTTGTCCAGTTCCTCGATTCCATCAAAGGAATGTCCGGTCGTGCGGTCAGTCTCTGTATCGCTTGTTTGCCCTTTGCGGGTCGCGTGCAGCAACCACCAGCAGCCAAATACGGTACCGAGCACGATTACGCTGATCCAGATGCTCCAAAAGGTACTCATCGCTTTTTCTCCGTCTTTTCCTGTTCAAGAGTACGCTTTTCCACCTCTTCATCATCAAACGGGAGGTGGGCTGCTTCTTCGTTTGCACGCCTGCGGCGGGAGCTGTAGGCCCACCAGATAATGCCGAAGAACATGGCCATGATGACCAGGGTGTGCACGCCGCGTAAGTCGTTTATATCCATCGGGATCACCGTTTCTCTGAAATCACGGTACCAAGTTGCTGCAGGTAGGCGACCAGCGCTTCAATCTCGAACTTGCCTTCCACCTGTTCTGCCGCATTATTGATCTGCTCGTCGCTGTAGGGGACCCCCAGCGTGCGCAAGGTTCTCAGCTTGTCGGCTGTCTTGGTGTGGTCAACATAGTCTTCGAAGAGCCAGGGAAACGACGGCATGTTCGATTCCGGAACCACACTGCGCGGGTCATAAAGGTGCTGGCGTTGCCACGCATCGGAGTAGCGGCCGCCAACGCGGGCCAGGTCAGGACCTGTGCGCTTTGAGCCCCAGAGGAACGGGCGGTCGTAAGTGAACTCCCCAGCCACGGAGTAGTGTCCATACCGCTCGGTTTCTGCGCGGAACGGGCGGATCTGCTGGGTATGGCAAACGTGGCAGCCTTCACGAATGTAGATGTCCCGTCCTTCCAGTTCCAGCGCCGAGTAGGGCTCCAGGCCTTCAACCGGCGTATTGGTAGACTTGAGAAAGAACAGGGGCACTACTTCCACCAGAAAGCCGCCACTGATGGTCAGGATGATCAGGATGATCATCAGGCCAATGTTTTTTTCAATAATGTCGTGTTTCATCAGACTAGTCTCCCGTTACGCCGCCTGTACTGCCGCACTTTCGTTCGTGGCGGGCTCTTTCTGGTTCACAGTCCGGTACACGTTATATGCCATGATCAACATGCCACTGAGGAAAATAACGCCACCGAAGAAGCGCACCAGATAACCGCCGTAGGAGGCCTCAAGGGATTCCACGAAGCTGTAGGTGAGCGTGCCGTCTTCGTTGACTGCGCGCCACATAAGACCCTGGGTAATGCCGTTGACCCACATGGCGACGATGTACAGAACGGTACCGATGGTGGCCAGCCAGAAGTGCAGGTTGATCAGCGGTGTGCTGTACATTTCCCGGACACCCCAGAGTTTCGGAACCAGGTGATAAACCGCGCCAATACTGATCATGGCAACCCAGCCAAGGGCGCCGGAGTGGACGTGGCCGATGGTCCAGTCGGTATTGTGGGAGAGCGCGTTCACGGTTTTGATGGACATCATTGGACCTTCAAACGTGGACATGCCGTAGAAGGACAGCGATACCACCAGGAAGCGCAGAATCGGGTCAGTGCGCAGTTTGTGCCAGGCCCCGGAGAGGGTCATCATGCCGTTGATCATGCCGCCCCAGGATGGCGCCAGCAGGATCAATGACATTACCATACCGGCGGTCTGCGCCCAGTCCGGTAGTGCCGAGTAGTGCAGGTGGTGACCGCCTGCCCAGACGTAGGTGGCGATCAGCGCCCAGAAGTGGACGATGGACAAACGGTAAGAGTAAACCGGGCGGTCTGCCTGCTTGGGCACGAAGTAGTACATCATGCCCAGGAAACCGGCTGTAAGGAAGAAGCCCACTGCGTTATGGCCATACCACCACTGCATCATCGCATCCGTTACGCCAGCGTAGGCCGAGTAGGACTTGAAAGCGCTGGCCGGCAGGGCCAGATTGTTGCCGATGTGGAGTATGGCAACGGTGACGATGAAGGCGCCATAGAACCAGTTAGCAACATAGATATGCGGGGTGCTGCGCTTCATGATGGTGCCGAAAAATACCAGTGCGTAGCTTACCCAGACAACAGCGATGGCAATGTCGATCGGCCATTCCAGCTCTGCGTATTCTTTCGAGCTTGTCAGGCCAAGGGGCAGGGTAATGGCTGCGGCAACAATGATTGCCTGCCAGCCCCAGAAGGTGAAGGCTGCAAGGCCATCAGAAATCAAACGTGCCTGGCACGTGCGCTGAACAACATAATAGGCTGTCGCAAACAGCGCGCTTCCGCCAAAGCCGAATATTACGGCATTGGTGTGCAGAGGCCGGAGGCGGCCGAAATGGGTCCAGGGCAGGTCAAGGTTGAGAGCGGGCCAATAAAGCTGCGCTGCGATCAGCACGCCAAGTCCCATTCCCACGATGCCCCATACGACGGTCATGATGGTGAACTGTCGCACCACCTTGTAGTTGTATGTCAGGTTTGAATTTGCTGTGGTCATAGCCTTACCAAGAGGGTTCAGAGTGAGGGAATCTGCGGGCGCAAGTATGGAGAATCGCTCCGCCGTTTGCAATGCGCTAGTTGACCCCGAGTGTTCTGTCAAATCCGCCCAAATCAGTAAGATGGCGAATGTATTATAGAATTCGCGCGGGTAGTTGCCGGAGTAGACAATGGTAAAAAAGATCCGGGGATACTCTGTATGTAGTCCACTGATCGGGAGACCGCAATGACAGTCGCAAGATTGCTGGAAAACAGGCCAGAAAAAATTGATAAATGTAAAAGAAAAAATAATTCTTTGATTCTGGCCCATGGGGCCGGGGCACCGGCCGACTCGGAGTTTATGGAGCGTCTGTCTGAAGCTCTGTGTGCGGAAGGCGTTGCAACTGTACGTTTCGAATTTCCATACATGGAACGCCGCCGGGAGGACGGGCGTAAGCGCCCGCCGGATCGCGCCCCTGTGCTGCTTTCGCGGTTTCGTGATGTGATCAGGGCGGTCATTGAGGATCCCGCCAGAAAAGGTGACCGGATATTTATCGGGGGAAAGTCCATGGGCGGCCGAATGGCAAGCCTGCTGGCAGCTGAGCCTGATCTGGCGGGTATCCTGGCCGGCTGCGTCTGCTTCGGCTACCCCTTCCATCCGCCGGGCAAGCCTGATCGCTGGCGGGTGGAGCATTTCGGGCGATTCGCCGTTCCGGTGCAGATTATTCAGGGCACCCGGGATCCGTTTGGCAAGCAGAGCGAGGTGCAGGACAGCCCTTTAGTTCAAGTCGACAGCTGCGGAATTTACTGGCTTGATGGGGCGGACCACGATTTCAGGCCCCTGGCGCGACAGCCCGAAACCCAGGAACAGATGATCGCAAACGCTGCGAGAATAGCGGCCGGCTTCATGGCAGTTAGGGGTTGATTACGAACCTGCTTCCAGGGCCTGCACGGTGCGGTTTCGGCCACTGGTTTTGGCGGTATAAAGGGCCTGGTCTGCGCGTCGGAAAAGCCCCTTTTCGTCTTCTCCGGGCTGCAGTGTGGCTGAACCGGCGCTCATCGTGATTGTTGTGCTCTCGCCGTTGGGCGTTGTCATTGAACTCTGTTCCATATCTTCGAGGATGCGCTGACAAAGGCCCATCGCCCCGCTGGCTTCAGTTCCCGGCAGAAGCAGTGCAAACTCCTCACCGCCAAAACGGATGGCGACATCTCGCGGCCGTTTTACATGTCGGCTTAGCACATTAGCGATGTGCTTCAGGCATTCATCACCAAAGTCATGGCCCCAGCGGTCGTTAACGGATTTGAAATGGTCTGCGTCGAGCAGGGCAAGTGTCAGCGGTTGTCCGGTTCGCCGGGCTTCAGCGCAGAGCTCCGGTAGCAGGTTGTCCATGTGGCGGCGGTTATGAAGCCCGGTCAGGGAATCATTGAGGCTTAGAGTAGCCAGTTGCCGATTGGCCTTCTCCAGCTCCCGCATAGTGGATCGCAATTGGGCGGTGCGCTCATGAACCTTGTGCTCAAGTTCAGTTCGGGCGTTCTGCTCTACGTCCAGTAGCTTCTGATTCAGCAGGCGCCAGCGTTGCACGATCGCATAGTTGAGCAGCAGAACCTGGGTGCCCACCGCCACCTGCATGAAAATCTCCCGGGCCATGAAGTCCGCGATATAGCCGAATGCGGCGAGCGCATAGATCAGAGTGCCCGCCAGCATGCCGGACCAGGCCAGCACGTACCACTTTGCAGGACTATAGCCTTCATACCAGCGAATCCAACCGGTTATGAAAAGGCTTGCAACGATGAGCAGCCCGACAGCCGCATTGATCATGATCGACAGACTGTATGGCAGCACAAACGCCAGTATTGCCATGACAACGCTGGTCCATGCCTGGGCCTTGAGCAGGCGGTCAGACAGGGTATTGGTCGCAATGTCGAGAAAGGATCGGCCGAAAAGGGTAATCGAAAGGCAGCAAATCGCAACCAGCAGGGGAATGGAAGTGTTCGCAAAGCCGGTACTGTCGGGCCAGAAATACTGGTTGGCGAAACCGCCCATGGCGAACAGGAACATGGCCAGTGACGCCATGTAGAAGGCGTTATGGAGGTAGTAGACGGTTCCCGAGCTGAAGTAGAGCAGCAGATTGAAGATGGCGAATATGGTCAGGGCCCCGTAGAACAGACCATGGGCCAGGGTCAGGTTGTTGCTGCGAGTGATAATGTCGTCAGGCGTAGAAAGCGATAGCGGAACGTTCAGGGCGCCGTCGCTCTGTATTCTGAGTGTCAGGGTTGCTTTGTCACCGGCTCCGAGTGTGACGGGGAACAGGTAATATCGGTAATCTACCGCCCGTGAATGAAAGGGATGCTGATCGCCGGTCTCTATGTATTGATTCTCGGGATCCTGGGCCGAACTGTCACCGACCATCCAGAACCGGAGCTGATCGAGCAACGGGTAGTTCAGCCTCAGGTACCATTGCTGGCGCAGGTCCGACAGGTTTGCGACTCTGACTCGAACCCAGTACACCGATTCGGTCTGACTGAACACCAGGTCGTGCCCGTCGGCGGATTGCCAGTCCAGGTCTGCCGGAAGCTGCGATGGCTGCCCGGCACCGTGGGCCGGATGCAATGGAGGTGCGGCTACAAAGCAGACATACTCCATCAGCGCCTGTCGCTGGGCGGGATCGCTGGCATCAAGTGTGGGGCAGGCGTCCCCCTGTTCAGCACCTGCGCCCGAAGCAGGCACTGACACGATCAGGGCCGCAAAGGCAAGCAGGCAGCGCAGATACTGCATTATTGTTGTCTCTGCCGGGATTAAGCAGAATAGTGTAGCCAATAACGGGAGTTTCGTTTGTTAAACAGTTACAAATTTGTCCAGTGTTGTGAAGGGCGCGGTTTTGATGTGCTATGCCCCTGGGGTGCCCGATGATGGAGCAGCTGGTGGCATTCTGCCGTCCGGGTTTCGAGGTGGATGCGGGCAGGGAATTAACCGATGCCGCAGCTGCCGTCGGTGCTTTCGGTTATTTTGAGCCGGGATCGCAGCCGGGGTTTGTGCTGTTCAATCTGCCCGGCCCGGCGACCGCAGCAGATCTGCTGGATAGCCTGGCCGTGGAGGATCTGGTTTTCGTCCGGGACTGGTTCGTGGTTGTGGCGGATATTGCGCTGCCACGGGAGGATCGTGTGGGAGCCGTTGTTGATGCGTTGCGGGAGTCCGAAAGCCGATATCCTGACTGTAGTCGCGTTGAAATCAGGCTGACCGAGGCGAACGACGATCATGATTTGGGTAATTTCGCCCGGAAATGGGTGTCGCCGCTGTCAAAAGCGCTCAGAGGTGCCGGTCAGCTCGGGCAGGATCCGGACGCCGCTGCCCCGGCAAGACTCGAGCTGTTGCTGCTTTCCTTTGAGCGGGTTGTCGCGGGGATCAGCCTTGCCAGCAATCGGGCAAGGTACGTTAGCGGGATTGTCCGATTGCGATTGCCCGGCGCAGCACCAAGCCGGTCAGCGCTGAAGCTGGAGGAAGCCTGGCGGGTATTCCTGCCCCGGGGAAAGGAACTGGATTATCTGGGTGGCGGCAAGCAGGCCGTGGATCTTGGGGCGGCACCAGGTGGCTGGACCTGGCAATTGGTCAAGCAGGGCATGCTGGTTACCGCCGTGGACAACGGCCCAATGAATCCGGAGCTGATGGCTTCAGGTCAGGTGACTCATATCCAGGCAGACGGCTACCAGTGGAAACCCCGTCGCGGCGTCGACTGGATGGTATGCGATATTGTCGATCATCCAAGGCGAACCACGGCCATGGTGGTTGAATGGCTGACCGAAAAGCTCTGCCGTTACGTGGTTTTCAATCTGAAGTTGCCCATGAAAAAACGATATGATGAATGGGTGATCTGCAAAGAGATTCTGGAAACCGGTCTGGGCCAGAGTGGCATGAATTTCCGGGTCAATGCCCGTCATCTGTACCATGACCGTGAAGAGATCACCTGTTTCATCGAGCGGGTCGACTGATCTGTCGTTCAGCCAGCATGCTGGAGAACGGTAATTACCTCGTCCCGATCCATCATGGGAACCAGTTCCGCCATGAGATATTTGCGTTCATCGGACCCGTACCAGCGTTGCCAGTCCGCCTCGGAACGCCAATTGGCGAGGGTAAAGCGGTGGTTCGGGTCATCAGTGTCCACCAGAGTTTCGCCGGATACGAACCCTGGCGCACTGACGGCACGCTGGAGAATCTTGCGGGATCTTTCCTCGTACACAGGCTCCAGAGATTCAGCGATATGGCGTTCAATCAGTACCCGGATCATTGTTCACCTCTGTTTATTTAGACATCTATAAACAATAATTTAGCACGTATTTTTGAAAAATCAGCCTTTAATCTGGAGACCACAGTGAGTGCGAATTCAGGCGAAAATTCCGGAGCAGGTTCCGCAACGCGCAGCGGCGACCGGTCGTGGGATGAAGAAATGGATGCCCGGGGGCTATTCTGCCCGGAGCCGGTGATGCTACTGCACAACCGGATCGAGGAGGTCAGTGAAGGACAGATACTGAAGGTTGTTGCGACAGACCCCTCCACAACTCGTGATATTCCGCGCTTCTGTCAGTTTCTGAACCATGAGCTGCTGGAGAGCGTGGAGAAAGACGGGGAATTCCTCTTCTTCATACGCCGGGGCGGCTGAGTCGCCCAAGGTGGTCGAGGAACTGGTCCCGATCCATTTCCCCCAGCACCCGGGCATTTTCAAGCTCTTCGCCCCCCTCACTGTAGAACAGGATCGCTGGCGGGCCGAACAGCCCCAGTTCGTTCAGCATCGCCTGCTGTTCGGGTGTGTTCTCCGTCATGTCCAGCTGCAGCAGAGTGTAGGGTTCCATTGCCTCGGTGACCTGTGGATCACTGAATACGTTGCGCTCCATGACTTTGCAGGAGATACACCAGTCAGCATAGAAATCCAGGATGACCGGTGTGTTGTTCAGGCTGGCATTGCGGATGGCGTTGCGGATCGACGCTGGCGATTCTACCCTGAGGAACTCGGCGTGGCTGACTGTATTTGCCGGTTTTGCGCCGCCCGAAGGCTGGGCCGCCATTAGTGGGTCCAGCGGTCGCAATGGATCGTTGGCGCCGGTGACCGCTCCGGCCAGAAGTGCCAGACCATAGGCAAACATGATCAGGCCGAATCCCTTGTGGGTGCGCTCCCAACCGGCTCTGGCGGCATCAAAAGCGCCCAGCTGAACGCCGGTGATGGCAACCAGCAGTCCCCAGAGTGTCAGCGCCAGCCAGGCCGGCACCAGCCGTTCCACCAGCCAGATCGCGACGGCCAGCAGCATCACACCGTAGAATGCTTTGACCACATTCATCCAGGGACCGGTGGTCGGTAAAAGTTTCCGTCCACCAACCGCTACCAGAATCAGTGGAATGCCCATGCCAAGCCCCAGAGCGAACAAGGCGACGCCACCAATAACAGCATCCTGGGTGGTGCTGATGTAAAGCAGACTTCCTGCCAGGGGGGCGGATACACAGGGCGAGACAATCAGCGCGGACAGCGAACCAATGCCGAAAATACTGAACAGGCGAGTACCGGTCAGTTTCTGGCTGGCGTCGTTCAGCGGTTCGCGGATAAATCGTGGCAACTGGATTTCGTACAGGTTGAACATGGATAGGGCAAACACCACGAAAAGCCCTGCAAACACCCCGAGAACCCAGGGCGACTGAAGCTGCGCTTGAAGATTGAAGCTGGCTCCGAGCAACCCGGTAATGACCCCGGCGGCGGCGTAGGTCAGTGCCATGCCGAGGACGTAGCTGACCGACAGCAGCAGGGCGTGGCTCGTGGTGCGGGTATTACGCCCTGAAACCAGCGATGAAATGATCGGCACCATCGGCAGGACACAGGGTGTAAAGGTCAGGCCCAGGCCAAGAAGCAGGAACAGGCCGGCGATCACCAGTGTGGATTGTTCGGCAAGAAATCCGGCCAGGCCGGTGGCGGTGCTCGTGTCGCTTGCCGCCGCCGGCGTGCTTGTGTTGGTCGCCGGCACCGGCGGGTTGCCGCCAGCAGAGGCGGATTGCGTTGAACCCGCGTAATAAAGTACATCCCGGGTCTGTGGTGGATAGCAAAGGCCCGCCTTGGCGCAGCCCTGATAGGTCACTTCCAGCTGCGCCTCCCGGACCCCATCGGGAAGATTGACCGGCACCTTCGCCTGTACCGGGTCATAGAATACTGTCACCTTTCCAAAAAAGTCGTCTTCGGTATCCGTGCCCTGGTAGGAAAATTCCGGCTGGCCTAAAGTAACGCCTGGTGTCTGGCTGGTGACACTGACGCGGCCCTTATACAGGTAATGCTCGGGGGCGATATTCCAGTTGAGGAGGACACCATCGGGGCCATTTGAAAACGAAAACGGCAGGGCCTGGTCCACCGGCAGGAAATCGGTGCTTCCGCCGAACAATGAACCTGTTCCCTGGCCCAGAACGGGTGTGGACAGCCCCAGTAGCGTGAAGAAAAACACAAGGCAGCGCAGTGCAGCTTTTGTGGTCGTGCGGATCAGCGCCGGATGTTTGCGTTTCGTCATTAATAAGGTACCGTTCTGTGACGTTGATGGACACACACTGGCCGCTAAAGTTCCCTCTGGTATTGGCAGCCCGAAAGTCGCACAATGGCCTTCCCATGAAGCACGACCCGAATGATCTTATCATGCTGTTCAACGACCTGTTCCGGGGACCCTTCCGGACGGTTCTGGTCAGAGGCGGCGGCGAGCCAGAATATATACCAGCAGACGAAGCGAATGGCTTCGCCCAGATTATCTTCGCTCACGGGTATTATGCCAGTGCTCTGCACGAAATCAGTCATTGGTGTATCGCAGGTGTGGAGCGCCGCACACTCCATGACTATGGCTATTGGTATTGTCCCGACGGTCGAACCACCGAACAACAGCAGGCCTTCGAGGCGGTGGAAGTGAAACCGCAGGCTCTGGAGTGGCTGTTTTCGGCCGCGGCCGGATCGCGGTTTCATATCTCCGTGGATAATCTCTCGGGTGATGGCGCCGTTGATGAAGCGGCGTTTCGTCGGAATGTCCTCGGCCAGGCAGACCGCTACCTGACTCATGGCATGCCCGCGCGCGCCGGGACGTTTTTCCGCGCGCTCAGGACATTTTATGGAACATCCGACGATTTTCGGCGGGTCTGGCAGCAACAGACCGGGCGTCGGGAAATCAAGTGCTCCGAGACAGACACCGAGGTAAGTTAAGTTCCTATGACATCCGATACACCAGAATCCGGCAAGACGCTGTTCAAAGATCTGAATCTGGATCAGCGAGTACTTGATGCCATTACCGATATCGGTTTCCGGTATTGTACGCCCATTCAGGCAGAGACACTGCCTTTTACCCTGGCCTGTCAGGATCTGATTGGTCAGGCCCAGACCGGTACCGGCAAGACCGCGGCCTTCCTGATCACCGCCATCCAGAGCATGCTGGAAACACCGATTCCCGCCCAGGACCGTTTTGCTTCCGAGCCCCGAGTGCTTGCTCTGGCGCCGACCCGGGAACTGGCAATGCAGATTGCCAAGGATGCGGAAGAGCTGTGCGGATACACCGGCCATAACGTGGTGACCGTTGTTGGCGGCATGAACTACGACAAGCAGCGTGACCAGCTGCAGAACGAGATCGTGGATATTCTGGTAGCGACTCCGGGCCGGCTGATCGACTTCCTGGGCTCCCAGGATGTGTTCCTCGACCAGCTTGATATCCTGATTCTGGACGAAGCGGACCGCATGCTGGACATGGGCTTTATACCTGACGTGAAACGGATCATCCGCAAGTGCACGCCCAAGGAAGAGCGGCAGACCCTGCTGTTCAGCGCCACCTTTAACCAGGATGTGCTGAATCTGGCCTCCATGTGGACCAAAAACGCCGAATTTGTGGAGATCGAGCCGGAACAGAAAACGGCAGAGCGTGTGGAGCAAACGGTTTACCTGGTGGGCGAGGATGAAAAGCTGCCCGTGCTGGTGAACTATCTCAAGAAGCCGGAAGTGGAAAAGGCGCTGGTGTTTGCCAACCGCCGGGATCAGTGCCGGGACCTGGACGAGGATCTTCGCAATCAGGGCGTGAAAGTCGCGCTGATGTCCGGTGAAATTGCACAGAACAAACGCCTGAAAACCCTGGAACAGTTCAAGGAGGGCAGTATCCAGGTGCTGGTGGCAACGGACGTCGCCGGTCGTGGTATTCACGTTAACGGCGTCACCCATGTATTCAACTATAATTTGCCCGACAACGCCGAAGATTACGTGCATCGGATCGGTCGTACCGGCAGGGCTGGAAAAACCGGCGTTTCGGTAAGCTTCGCCAGCGAAGACGATGCCTTCTCGCTGCCGGCGATTGAATCCTATATCAGCCAGAAGCTGACAACGGCCGTACCGGAAGAAGCGTTGATGGCTGAAATGGAAAAACCGCCAATCACACGGAAACGGGGCGGACGCCGTCCGCCTCCGGGCAACCGTAGCTCGGGCGGCCGCTCTGGCGGTCAGCGACCACGCAGATAATGACTGGCCGGAAAACAGCATCATGATTATCGTAGCGGACGAAAATATTCCCTTACTCGAGTCGTTTTTCAGCGATATTGGCGACATTCGTCAGGTTCCCGGGCGCGCCATGTCCGCGGCCGAGGTGAAAGACGCGGATATCCTGCTGGTGCGCTCGGTTACGCGAGTGGATGAAGAGCTGCTTGCGGGAAGCCGGGTCCGTTTTGTCGGAACCTGCACCATTGGTACTGACCATATTGACCAGCAGTGGCTGGAATCCGCCGGTATTGCCTTCGCGGCGGCGCCGGGTTGTAACGCCAACAGCGTCGTTGAATATGTGCTGTCGCTCATCTCCCTGCGAGCTGAAAAGCTCTGTATCAACGACTGGACCGAACTTAGTGTCGGAATTGTTGGTGCGGGTAACGTGGGCGGTGGTTTGGCACACAAGCTCGAGCGTCTGGGCTTTGACGTGGTGGTTTGTGACCCGCCCAGGGCTGAAGTCGAGGAAGAGGACGAAGAAGCGTTCGCTGAGCTGGATGAGGCTCTGAAGTGCGATGTGGTGACGCTGCATACACCTTTAGTGCGCGATGGGGACCACCCCACCTATCATCTGCTTGATGCGCCGAGGCTGGCTGCGCTGAACGCCGACCAGTTACTGATCAATACCAGTCGCGGTGAAGTCATTGATACCGCCGCCCTGGTGCAGCGACTGGCTGAGGCCGACTCACCCTGCGTGGCACTGGATGTGTGGGAGAACGAGCCGAGAATCAACCCGGAACTGGCAGAACTTGCGTGGATTGCCACGCCCCATATCGCCGGGTACAGCCTTGAAGGAAAAGTGCAGGGCACCGAGATGATCTATCAGGCCCTGAGCCGTTTCATGGGCCTGCCGGTGAGGAAACAGTCGGGCCAGTTTCTGCCAGAGCCGGCGCTGAGCAAACTGTCGTTCACCAGCGCCGCCGATGAAATGGATGCCGCCAGCACTGCGATTCGTTGCTGTTTTGATCCCAGACGGGACGATGCCCGGTTCAGGCGCAGCCTGAGCCTTGCTGCAGACGAGCGCGGTCGGGAGTTTGACCGGCTTCGCCGCGAATACCCGGTCAGGCGGGAATTCTCCAGCCTCAAGATCCAGCTCAAGGGCACCAGCAAATCCGCCCAGGACACCTTCCGCGCCCTGGGCTTCAAGCTCAAACTCTGATCGCGGCCCTCAGAGCTGGGCGTTGGACAGCGCTTCGATTCTCTTGTCCAGAGGAGGGTGGGTCATGAACAGAGCACTGAGGCCACCCCTCGCGCCGCGATTAATGCCGAATGCCTGCAGAGTGTCCGGCATCTGATCCGGCACCTCACTTTCCCGCTTGAGGCGCTGCAGCGCGCTGATCATTGAACTACGGCCTGCCAGCTGGGCCCCGGCAATGTCGGCCCTGAATTCACGGCGTCGTGAGAACCAGAACACGATTGTACTGGCGAGGATGCCGAGCACGATTTCCGCCGCAATACTGACCGCGAAAAAGCCCAGGCCGTGACCGCTTTCATTGCGGAACACCACCCGGTCCACGACCGAGCCGATCACCCTCGAGGCAAAAATGACAAAGGTGTTCACCACGCCCTGAATCAGTGCCAGGGTTACCATGTCCCCATTGGCGACATGGCCGATTTCGTGGCCAAGTACTGCGCGGATCTCCTCTTTGCTGAAGCGGGACATAAGCCCCTCACTGACGGCAACCAGCGCCTGGTTCCGGTTCCAGCCCGTTGCAAAAGCATTTGACTGGCTGGCCGGAAAAATGGCGACTTCGGGCATACCGATGCCGGCGTTCTGGGCCAGTTGGGCCACTGTTTCCACCAGCCAACGTTCTGCAGGTGTCCTTGGAGTTTCAATGACCCGCGCTTTGGTACTCCATTTTGCCATGCGTTTGGAAATCAGCAGGGAAATGATGGAGCCTGCAAAGCCGAACACGGCCGCAAACGCCAGCAACGACCCATACTGGATACCGTTCTGGGCGAGATAGGAATCAACGCCAAGCAATCGGAGCGTGACACTTGCGATCAGAATCACCGCAAGGTTAGTGGCAAAAAACAGTAGAATTCTCATGGTCTGTCCTGATCCCCACGGCTCTGGGCGCCGTTGATGTCGTGCATTATGAGGCAGTTATAGGGACTGGGAACTCCGGATCAAGAGGTTTACGCCAATTTAATGATCCTGGAAGAAAATAGCCTGCATAACGCGGCTGATACGGGCAGAACTGCCGCTTTTGAGGGCATCGCGGATGGCGTGGATATTGGTGGAGAGGTCACTGCGGATGGCCGGTGGCAGGGCCGGGTCCGGTGCTGGCTGGCCGGGCTCGAGATCGGCACGGGCGGGCGCGCTCAGCTGGATAAAGGCCTGCTGGGTCAGTACTGCCTGGTCCAGCGCGTCCTGGCGGATGGTGTCCACATAGCGCAGCAGGTTTTCCTCGGCCAGCCACAGCAGGGTTCCGAAACAGGCCATATGACGTTTGCTGTGCAGGCCGAACTCATCCGGGCTGTCTGACCCCGCGATATCCTCGACAAACAGGTTCACCCTTCTGGGAAACGCGTTGTAGAGCTGCACCAGTGCAATGGCGCTGTCCTTGTAGAATTCCTCGATGTGAATATCTGCCACTGCAGCCTCCGTCAGACCCGGTACGACGCCAGAAAGTGTGCCAGACGTTTCATGGCGTCTTCCAGAGTGTCTTCCCTGGGCAGGAATACCACGCGCAGGTGCTGCTTGTCGTCGATATTGAATGCCGAGCCTTGAACCAGAAGGATCCGTTCCTGTATCAGCAGGTCCAGCACCAGCTTCTCATCGTTCTGGATCGGGAAACGCTTCGGGTCCAGGCGAGGGAACATGTAGAGCGCGCCTTTGGGTTTGACACAGCTGACGCCCGGTATGTCATTCAGCAGGTTGTAAGCGGTCTCACGCTGTTCATAAAGCCGTCCGCCCGGGGCCACCAGGTCATTGATGGACTGATAGCCGCCCAGCGCAGTCTGGATCGCCAGCTGTGCCGGCACGTTGGCGCACAGCCGCATATTGGACAGCATTTCGATGCCTTCGATCAGGTCCGGTGCCCGGTGCTTGGCGCCACTGATGATCATCCAGCCGGAACGATAGCCGGCCGCCCGATAGTTCTTTGACAGGCCGTTAAAGGTGAAGAACAGAACATCGTCGGCCAGCGAAGCCGTGGGGATATGCTTTGTTCCGTCGTAAAGAATCTTGTCGTAAATTTCGTCCGACAGAATAATCAGATTGTGCTGGCGAGCCAGTTCAACGACCTGCTCTAGCAGTTCCCGGGAATACACCGCGCCAGTAGGGTTGTTCGGATTGATCAGTACGATGGCCCGGGTGCGGCGGGTAATCTTTTTCTTGATGTCGTCGATGTCCGGAAACCATTCCTGCTGTTCATCGCACCGGTAGTGGACCGGCTTGCCGCTGGAGAGGGTCACTGCGGCGGTCCAGAGGGGATAATCCGGCGCCGGGATCAGGACTTCATCACCAGTGTTGAGCATTGCCTGCATGGACATCACGATCATTTCACTAACGCCATTGCCCAGGAAGATGTCGTCGATGTCGACCTTGTCGATACCAATCTGCTGGCAGTAGTGCATCACCGCCTTGCGCGCGGAGAACAGCCCCTTGGATTCCACATAGCCCTGGGCCAGCGGCATATTGTAGATCACGTCCTGCTGGATCTCTTCCGGGACGTCCAGCTCGAATGCTGCCGGATTGCCGATATTGAGCTTCAGAACCCGGTGGCCTTCTTCTTCGAGCCGGCGGGCTTCACGCAGAACCACGCCACGTATCTCGTAGCACACGTTATCCAGCTTGGCGGATTTCAGATAGTTCTGCATAAGCCCGGGTTGTCCTTAAAAACGGTGTAAGTCGTTGATCTCGCAATTTCTCATCAAGCCTGTATTCTAGCGGAGCAAGGGCGCTGCACAACAGGGCAATTGTGATGAATTGTGGCATAGATGCCTGGATTCGATGGTTTTAACGGATAGAGGGAAGGAAGATGGCTGAGCAGACGGTGTATGACTTTACCGCAACCAGTATTCAAGGCGAGGAGCAGTCCCTGGACAGATTCCGGGGAAAGGTTCTGTTGATCGTCAATACGGCGAGCAAGTGTGGCTTCACACCCCAGTTTGAAGGGCTGCAGTCGCTTTATAATGATTTGAAAGGCAAGGGGCTGGAGGTGCTGGGCTTTCCCTGCAACCAGTTCAGAAATCAGGACCCGGCCGACGATCAGGCCATCAGTGAGTTTTGCAGCCTGAACTACGGTGTGGATTTCCCCATGTTTTCGAAAATCGATGTAAACGGTCCGGGTGCCCACCCTCTGTTCCAGCACCTCAAGCGTGAGGCCAAGGGTCTGCTGGGCTCTGAAGGCGTGAAATGGAACTTCACCAAGTTTTTGGTGGACCAGCAGGGCCGGGTTGTGGGCCGGTATCCGCCCACCACAAAACCTGAAGCCATTCGTGCGGACATAGAAAAACTTCTGGGTTAGCCCGGCGGTGTATCATCCGTCGGGGGCGGCGCCCAGCGTTCGATAATGGCCTTCAGGTCAGCGCGGTTATAGGGTTTGGTGATGTAATCGTTCATGCCCGATCCCAGGCAGTCGTCCCGGTCTCCCTGCATGACGTTGGCGGTGATGGCGATGATGGGGAGCCTGTTCCAGTCAGGGTTCTGACGGATAATCTGGCTGGTCTCATAGCCATCGAGCACGGGCATCTGGCAGTCCATCAGAATCATGTCAAAGGCGTCGTCCGACGCAAGAATGTCCAGCGCCTGCTGGCCCTGGTCGGCGACCACCACCTCATGACCGAGCTTCTTCAGCATGCTGCTGGCGACCAGCTGGTTGACATGGTTGTCTTCCACAAGAAGAAACCGCATTGGCCGGTCGGCGCCCGCAGCTTCGGTCTGGCTGTCGGTGCCGTAAACCCCCGGCGGTTCCCCGATCCGGCCCCGGATGTCTTCGTCCGTCCCGGTTGCCAGCCCCATGGTATTACGTAGCGCAAAGAGGAACGGGCCGCGGCGTAGAGGCATGGCCAGATGCGGCTGACCGTTCTTTCTTCGGCTTTGCCCAAAACGGTCAATCAGCAGAACGCCGGCCCCGGTCCAGGTATCGGGGTTAATGTCGATGGCATCGTCATTGCCTCCGACAGAGGCAATCAGAATGCCGCCTCCGCCCGTGGACGCCTGTCTGACCGGTATACCCCAGGCTTCAAGCTGGGATCGGATGGGACGAAGGTGAGGGTGATGGTCTGACAGGGCAAGGTCCACACCTGCCCGCCTGAGTTCATCCGGAACCGGCGACCCCGGCAGGTCAACGCCTGTGCCCGGTTCTTCCACGGGCAGGGGCAAGCTGACAGTAAAGTGGGTGCCCTGATTCGGCTCCGATTCCACCAGTATCTGGCCATGCATGCGTTCGACCAGCTGCCGACAGAGCGTCAGGCCGAGGCCGGTGCCGCCGTAGAGCCGGGTGGTGTCGGCATCCGCCTGGGAGAAGGGCGAGAAGATGCGATGCAGGCCCTCTTTGGACATGCCGATGCCTGTGTCCACTATATCGAAGCGAACATTGCCGTTATTCCGGGTTACAGAGAGCCTCACGCTGCCGCTTTCAGTGAACTTGATGGCATTGCTCAGCAGGTTATTCAGGACCTGGCGGGTCCGTGTGGGGTCGCCGATAAACGTTTCCGGCAGCTGACCGTCTATGTCTGCAACCACGTCGATATTCTTGCGACGTGCTTGCTGGGCGTGGAGTGTGGCGCATTCCTCGACCAGATTGCGGACACTGAAGGGAATGGTTTCCAGGCTGAGCTTGCCGGCTTCCACCTTGGAGATATCAAGAATGTCATTAAGCAGCCCCAACAGGCTCTGGCCCGCATTCAGGGCAATTTCCAGCCGGTTTCGCTGTTCCGGCTCGACCTCGTTCTCGAGGGACAGGCTCAGCATTCCCAGCACGCCGTTTAGCGGCGTGCGTATTTCATGGCTCATGCTGGCCAGGAAGTTGGCTCGTGCCCTGGCCCGTCTGACCGCGTCCTCTTTGGCTCTCACCAGTGCCTTGTTGCCGCGCTGGAGCGCCTCGTTCTTCTCGGAAATCTCCCGGGTCCGGTCCTCAACCTCATGCTCGAGCTTGCCCGAATAGTTTTTGATGGCCGCTTCTGCATCGCGCAGTTGCGCCAGGCTCTGATCGATGGTTTCCAGGTGCCGGTTGATGATGCCCACCATCTGCCCGATTTCGTCGTCCCGGTGATTGGGCGGTACCGGCAATCTGGCTTTTTCCGGGCTTTCCGCTTTTACCCGGCCCAGGGCATTAATCACGTTGAGCATCGGCCGGGTAAGGGTGAAATAGAAAATGGTCAGCAGGGCGATGGTCAGAACCAGGCTCTTCAGCAGTCCGCTGAGCAATGTGTAGCCGGCCCGTTGCAGGAACAGCAGGCCGTAGTGATAGGTATCAATGGTGATGGTCAGGTAACCGAGGGAAAGGTCGCTCAGTTGGGGTACCTTGAGTTCTTCCTGAAAGCTGCGGCTGGCGCCGAACAGCATATCGCTGATCCATCGGTAACTGGATTCGGGGCTGCTCTGGCTGGCCGCCGCCATGGTCTGGCCGTTGCTGTCGATGATGCGCGCGTCGATGGTGGCCGGGTGTCGCAGCAAGCCATCCAGCAATTCTTCAGCAAGTCGGATATCGATATTGTAGGCAATCTGGGACGCAGGGCTGAGGCTGATATCAATCAGCGCAGTGATTTCCTGTTCCATGGAGTCACGGGCATTGAAGTAGTCCAGTGTCACCTGAACCACATTCAGAATCAGTCCCAGAAGCATGGCAATTAAAACGGTGTCTCGGGTCAGTCTGAAGGACAGCCGTTTTTTGAATGGAGTTGTCACAGCGCTTTAGGTTTCCTGCCCGGCAGAGTGTGTTAGCGGTATATACGTTGTGTCTGAGCTTTCCGGGTTGTTGTATCAGTTATCGTAATCCGCTTTTTTGCGCCATTCGTCATCGTGCAGAAAGGTGTCCCACTCGCGGTCGAGTTTTGACTGACCCTCTTCCTGATGACTCTGCTTGCCGTCTTTCTCCATGGCTTCCAGTTCCTTGATGCGGGTACGGAAGCTCTTGACGGCTTTGAGCGCCAGCGGGTTGTCCCTGGACTTGCCCATCTCGGTGCTGGCCAGATGGTAGGAGTGGATGGCCTTGCGAATCTGGTTCTGCCGGACATGGTCCCGGGCCTGGAATACGTGCAGGTCGGCATGGGTTTTATGAACCAGAAAAAGTACAAATTTCAGATTTTTCTTGGCAGTAGGGCCGTCTATCTGACCCGCCTTGTGCATGCCCTCTATCATCCGGAAGAGGTTCTGCAGCAGTTCCTGCACGTAATTGGATTTATCGGGCGAATCTATTTTTACCGGCGTCCGCTGGTCATCGTTGTTCTCTACTTTCTGGCGAAGTTCGGCGGTAGACGCCTGCCAGGCGGCGACATCGGATCGGGCTTTCAGAGCCGCGAGCGATCGGCAGGAATCTTCCATACTCCGTATCAGTAAAAGCTTCAGGTCGTTGGTCAGGTATTGCCCGGGCAGCTCCGACAACAGACGGCTGGCGCGTTTGTAGGCATCTTCGAGAGCAGTGATTTTGCGTGCCCGCTCTATCCGGGCCCGTTCACGCATCTGGCTGCCTACGATAATGACGATTGATACGGTCACGATCGCGGCCAGCAGCAGCACAATCATTGTGGTATCCATGACAGTTCAGATACTCCGAGTGGTGGACAAGCGGCCGGACGAATCAGACAAAAAACCCGAAAATCCAGCGAGTAACAAAAGATTAGCAGAAAACACCCAAAGATACCGGTAACCAAAGGTAAACATTTCCGCTTCATATCAATGGCGTGAATTGTTAACCTCGTGGCAATAGATCTGATGAATAAAAGCACGTTTCGGACGGTGACTGAGCATGGACATTTCCCGCGTAGACCTCAACCTGCTGGTGTATCTTGATGTTCTCCTGCGGGAGCGCAATGTCACCAAAGCTGCCAACCATCTGGGTATTACCCAACCGGCCATGAGTAACGGTCTGCGACGGCTAAGAGACCTTTTCGGTGACCCGTTGCTGGTCAGAACCAGCGAGGGTATGACGGCAACCGAGCGTGCGACCGAGTTGCAGCCTCTGGTGCGGGGCATACTGTCTGATATCGAGCAGGCCGTTCATGAGAAAAGCGCTTTCGCGGCCATGGAAAGCCAGCGGGTTTTTCGCATCATGGCCAGTGATTACGCTGAATCCTGCCTGATGCCCAGGGTTCTGCGGCGGATTCGCCAGGAAGCGCCCCATGTCACGCTGGATGTGCTTACCCCAAGCGATGTGAGCTTTCTGGATGTGGAGCAGGGCCGGCTGGACATGGCCATTAACCGGTTCGACAAGATTCCGCAGTCCTTCCACCAGAAAACGCTCTGGACCGAATATTTTGCCTGTCTGATGAATGCCCGCAATCCGATACTTCGGGAGCCCTTTACTCTCGATACCTATCTGGATGCCAGCCATATCTGGGTCAGCAAAACCGGCTTTGGCGTGGGCGTAGGGGTAAATCCCAAAGACGTACAGCGGCTCGGCTGGGTCGACGAGGCTCTTTCCAGAATGGGGCGTAAGCGCCAGATCTCGGTGTTCACCCGCCATTACCAGGTGGCCATGCTGCTGGCAGAACAGCACGACCTGATCGCGACCCTGCCGTCCCGGGCGGCCTGGCTGCAGAAGGACAACCCGAATCTTGTGGTTAAGGTGCCGCCATTCGAGATTCCGCCGTTTGAACTGAAAATGGCGTGGAGCCCGTTACTGCAGCACAACACGGACCATCAGTGGCTGCGCCGATTGATTACCGAAGTCGCTGAGGAGGTGGACGCCGAGTTTGTGCCTTTCGGAGCCCAGTTCGAGTCCGCCGAGACCGCCCGGATGCTGCACTCAGAGCGGTAGCTGTCTCAATTCGATGGAGCTGCGTCCGCCGTCCCACATGCGCTGGAAGGCATCCTCCAGCAGCTTTACGCGCCCGCCATCAGCGAACTTGGCAAAGCCTTCCGGGTTCTCGAAATCGTGTCGGTAAATGACGCCTTCCCGGTCAGCCAGCAGGAATGGCTGGTCTTCAAAGGGCAGTTCGTGATTGATCAGGCGGATGAAGATATGGCTGGGAAGGCGCCGCATCAGTTCCACCAGGCGATGGCGCCGCTTTACCAGGGGTTTTTCATCGTGAATCAGTATCCGGACTTCGCTTTGCCGATGACGACGGGCCAGGGCGGACAGCAGCTCTCGAAAGCGGGCGCGGTCGTACAAATCATGGTCCAGAAAGCGGTCATACAGCCAGACCCGCTGGCGGGCCTGGCCTACCACCGAATCCATCAGTTTCAATTGGGTGTCTTCCCTGTCAAATAGCCAGGCGTTGCTGTCCGCACCCGCGATCATCGGCCTGGGGTGGTCCCCGAGGTTGTCGAGTATCAGGCCGGGCGCGTAGCAGCGCATATCGAAGTGCGGGATACCGGCATCGTCGTAGACGTCAGAGCAGACGTGAAAGCCGGACTGCTCATAGAAGGGGATCGCATGTTCCTGGGCGGACAGCTGCAACTGGCCAAACTCCGCACCGGCTTCCCCCATCAGATGTCGCAACAGATGCTGGCCGTGGCCCTGGCCACGGAATGCCGGCAGAATGGCCATCCGGCCGATATGAGCGACTTCCCCCAGGGTTGAGAACACCCGGGCAACGCCGATAGGCGTATTGTCAGGCAAAACCATGAGGTAGTGATCGGCAATCTCGTCCGTGCTGTCCCACTCGAGCTCTGGTGGTACCTGTTGTTCGTCGATAAATACCCGCTGGCGAATCTCCCGCACCGTGCCCGGCGCCAGTTGCCAGCTGTACTTGCGTATCCGTGCCGTCATTCGAAGTAGAGTGAGCCCTGGTTAACCAGTGTACAAAGCAGTCCGCAGATGGCGTCGTCCCCGGCAAAACCGGCCAGCCTGTTCATGTCAGGCCTGGCGCCGGCGCAAAGCAGCCCGGCGATAGGTGTGGCGTCGCCGCGAAGCAGATATTGCTCGCCATCCACGAACAGCGCCGTTTCATCTTCAAATTCATAATAGGCGAAGCGGGAGCCTTCGTTCCAGCGTATCTGGTTGTCAGCGGAAATGAGCTGGCTCAGAAATTCCGGTGTCAGGGTCTCGTCCGGCGGCACCACAATGTCGAGGCTCTTGGGTGCCGTTGAGAACTGCCCGAACCAGAGCGCGAGTTGGCGGCGGTCCTGGAGTTTTTCACGCATGATGCGGTCCAGCCGGCCGATCACATCGGGACTAATGGCGCCGGGGTTGTCCTGTACGTCAAGGTCGGGATCTGACAGGTGCTCGCTGGTGTCCGAGCGGCTGCAGAGGAAGTCGGTAAACCCGGTCAGCAGGTCGTCGACGGTTGGCGCCCTGAAACCGATGGAAAGGGTGATGCAGTCGTTATCGGCGATACCGTGATGGCCGATGCCCGGCGGTAAATAGAGCATGTCACCAGGGTTGAGAGTGACTGTTTCCTCTGGCGCCCAGTCCTTCAGTATCCGCAGGGGTGTGCCATCGACTCTGGGGGAGTTTTCGTCGCAGTGGCCGCCAAACTGCCAGGTGCGTTGGCCTTCGGCCTGAAGCAGGAAGACGTCGTACTGGTCAAAATGCGGGCCGACGCTGCCACCTTGTGGCGCGTAGCTGGCCATGATGTCGTCCAGGCGCCAGTTGGGAACAAAACGGAACTCATCCAACAGATCGGCGATCTCGGGCACCCAATGGTCCAGCCCTTGCACCAGCAAAGTCCAGTGGGTTTGCGGGAGTTCACTGAAGCGTTCGGGCGCGAACGGCCCGTTGTGCAGCTGCCAGGGTTTGCCGTTGTCGTTCTCGATGACAATCCGTGACTCCACGGCTTCCTCGCAGGCCAGCCCCGCCAGTTCATCGGCGGACACCGGGCACTGGAAGTCGGGAAAGGCCTGCCGTAGGACTCTGGGTTTTTTCTGCCAGTTTTCCCGCAGGAACTGCTCTGCTGGTAGGCCGCCCGGAAGTTTCATGGTTCAGATATCCCGGGCCTGGTCTGCGGCGTTGCCGACATAGGTGCCCGGCGTCAGTTCCATCAGCTCGTTTTTGGCCGAGTCGGGAATATCCAGCGACTGCACAAACGACTTGATCAGTTCCGGCGTCATGGCTTTTCCGCGGGTCAGATCCTTCAGTTTTTCGTAGGGCTTTTCGATGTTGTAGCGGCGCATAACCGTCTGAATGGGCTCCGCCAGAACTTCCCAGGCATGGTTCAGATCGTCGTCCAGTCTCGCGGCGTTAAGCTCGAGCTTGCCCAGGCCTTTCAGGGTAGCTTCGTAGGCAATCAGGCTGTGGGCGAAGCCAACGCCGAGATTGCGCAGCACGGTGGAGTCCGTCAGATCCCGCTGCCAGCGGGAGATAGGCAGTTTGGCTGACAGATGGCTGAACAGGGCATTGGCAATGCCCAGGTTGCCCTCGGAGTTCTCGAAATCGATCGGGTTCACCTTGTGAGGCATGGTGGATGAGCCCACTTCGCCCGCCACGGTTTTCTGTTTGAAATAGCCCAGGGAAATATAGCCCCAGATGTCCCGGTCCAGGTCGATCAGGATGGTGTTGAAGCGGGCAATGGCATCGTAGAGCTCGGCAATATAGTCGTGGGGCTCGATCTGGGTGGTGTAGGGATTCCAGTCCAGACCCAGGCTCTCGATGAATTCCCGGGCATTGGCGGCCCAATCAATAGACGGATAGGCGGAAAGATGGGCGTTGTAGTTGCCCACCGCGCCGTTGATCTTGCCCATCAGCTCAACCGCCCCGATCTGTTTGATCTGGCGACGCAGCCGGTGAACCACGTTGGCGAACTCCTTGCCCACGGTTGACGGTGACGCGGTCTGACCGTGGGTGCGGGACAGCATGGGCTGCGTCGCGTGTTCGTGGGACAGTTCTGCCAGGCGATCCACCACACGGTTCATGGCGGGCAGCAGGCCGTGGTCCAGGCCTTCTCGCAGCATCAGAGCATGGGACAGGTTATTGATGTCCTCGGAGGTGCAAGCGAAGTGAACGAATTCGGTGACGGCATGAAGTTCCGGGACCGGTTCGATCTTTTCCTTGATGAAGTACTCGACCGCTTTGACGTCGTGGTTGGTCGTGCTTTCGATGGCCTTGATGCGCTCGGCGTCTGCCAGGCTGAACTCTGAAACCATGCGATCCAGAAAGGCGTTGGCCTCGTCGGAGAAGGCGGGAACCTCGGTCACCTGCGGATGCGCCGCCAGCTTCTGCAGCCAGCGGATTTCCACCGTTACGCGGTTTCGTATCAGGCCATATTCGCTGAAAATCTCGCGAAAAACGCTGACCTTGCTGCCGTAGCGGCCATCAACCGGAGAAATGGCGGTGAGGGTGGAAAGCGGTGTGGGTTCCATCAAAAACCTCTTAATCATCAAGAATCGGAAACGTGTCAGAAAACAGGGGCGCTAATGATACACCAGCGCAGGTGGCAATTCAGTCGTAAACCGACCGGTTGGCTTTCTCCGCCAACTCCGCAGCAATGCCGATCACTTTGCGGCGGTTGAAGATCAGCTGCCACCGCCGCCCGCCGGTCTGGTGCCAGAGCACCGCGGAGCGGATACCCGCCAGCAGCAGGGCCCGGACCTTTGCCGCATTCTCTTCACGCTGCAGAATGGTGGGCTGGCCGCTGACCTGAATTCTCATCCGGAAGGTGCTGATGGTGTCGGTGTAGACCGAGCCCAGATTGGCTATCAGGTTAGGGTGGGTGTAGCCAAAGTGGCTGGCGGTGTGCCGGGCCTGGTCAATGCGGCTGCCAATGACGTCAAGCATGTCCTTGTCCCGACGCAGCTTGGCTTCCAGGTTGATCAGGTTCAGGGCGTAACGCAGCACCTCGATGTCCTGCTGACGGGTCTGCTTGCTGAGAACACCGGACAGCGTTGCCAGGCCTTCGCGAAGGTCTCTGAGTTCGCCACCGTAGACGTCCAGCGTGTTGGCCGGCTCCGTGGCGAACAGTGATCGGATGCAGGTCTCAAGGCTGGAGTCGGCACACTGGCCGGTCTGGGCGACCTGCTGTACAAGTGCGGACGCCTGAAAAACGCCTGCCAGCGCAAGGGTCTGATCCTGAAGTGATCGGCTCATGGGGTGGTTTCCTCATCCCGCCAGGTCTGTTCGATAACGCCGCCCCCCAGGCAGATATCGCCATCGTAGAAAACCACGGACTGCCCCGGGGTCACTGCCCGCTGGGCATGGTCAAAAACCACCCGTACACCGTCGCCGAGTTCCGTGACGGTGCAGTCCTGATCCGGCTGGCGATACCGGGTTTTTGCCTTGCAGCGGAACGTGTTTGTTTCGGAGGCAGGCGGCCGACCGCCAACCCAGTCCACGGGCCCGCTGATCAGCCCGCGGGAGAACAACAGTGGGTGCTGTTTGCCCTGTACGGCGACCAGCACGTTGCGGTCCAGGTCTTTCTCCGCCACATACCAGGGTTCGTCGCCGTAGTGGCTCAGGCCTCCAATGCCAAGCCCCTGACGCTGGCCTATGGTGTGGTACATCAGCCCCTGATGGCGTCCGATGACTTCGCCATCCGGCGTTTCGATCCTGCCGGGCTGGGCCGGCAGGTACTGTTTCAGGAAGTCGCTGAATTTGCGCTCGCCGATGAAGCAGATGCCGGTGGAGTCTTTCTTGTCATGAGTGACAAAGCCCTGTTCCGCCGCGATGCGACGAACCTCCGGTTTCTCAAGTTCACCCACGGGGAACAGGGTTCTTGCGATACGCTCACCGGACACTGCATGCAGGAAATAGCTCTGGTCCTTGTTCGGGTCCAGTCCCTTGAGCAGCTGTGCACGGTCTTCGCTAACGGCCCTGCGCCGCGTGTAGTGGCCGGTGGCAATGTAGTCAGCGCCCAGGGTAACCGCGTAATCCAGAAAGGCCCGGAACTTCACTTCCTTGTTACAGAGAATATCCGGGTTCGGCGTTCGCCCGGCCTTGTATTCCGACAGGAAATGCTCGAACACCCGATCCCAGTATTCCGCGGCGAAGCTTGCAGTATGAAGGGTAATGCCGATCCGGTCGGCAACGGCCTGAGCGTCGGCAAGGTCGGTCATCGCGGTGCAGTATTCGGTGCCGTCGTCCTCATCCCAGTTCTTCATGAACAGGCCTTCCACCTGGTAGCCCTGATCTTTCAGCAACCAGGCGGCCACGGACGAATCCACGCCTCCGGACATTCCGACAATTACCCGCGTCTGTGATGGTGCTTTGTTCATGGCAGACTGAAATGGCCCTTCAGAAAAGGAGGCGATAGTACCATTTCATGCCGGTGGCGTCTGCGCCTCGACGATGACATCCAGCGGGAAGCGCCGCCCGTTTCGGTAATCTTCTATGCATTTGAGTACCAGCGGGCTGCGCAGCTGGTCCTGGCGATCTTTCAACTGGTCGACGGTGAGCCAATGGGCGGCAATAATGCCATCATCCAGATTGTCGGTGATCCTCGTCAGGGCCGTGGCTGCAAAGCAGAAGCGATAGTAGGTCACGCCATTGGCAGGGGCGGTAAACGTGTATAACCCCAGGAAATAGTCCGGCCGAACCTGGTAGCCGGTTTCTTCAAGGGCCTCCCGGAGTGCAGCGTCCAGGATGCGTTCATCCTCCTCCACATGACCGGCGGGCTGATTGAACACTATCTGGCCGTGGCTGGATTCCTCCACCATCAGAAACCGGCCCTGATCGTCTTCGACAACAACGGCAACGGTTGCATGGGGTGTCCAGGTCATTTTCCGGGTTTCCTCCGTTTTCCGGGCCGGGCAGGGGGGTGAAGCGTCAGCGCACGGTATTCGCCGGGCGCAAGATCTTTAACGGTCCATTCGCCAATAGCGTAACGGACGAGACGCAGGGTGGGGAAGCCCACGGCCGCGGTCATCCTCCTGACCTGGCGGTTGCGGCCTTCGGTGATGGTAATGCTGAGCCAGCTGGTGGGTATGGTTTCGCGGTGGCGAACCGGTGGTGTGCGTGGCCACAGATCCGGTTCCGGAAGATGCTCAACCGTGGCCGGGCGGGTTCTGCCGTCTTTCAGGGTGACGCCCTGTCGCAGGGAATTCAGTGCGTTATCGTCCATCTGCCCCTCAACCTGCACCCAGTAGGTCTTCGGCATTTTGTTCCGGGGAGAGGCAATCTGGTGCTGCAGGGGGCCGCTGTCGGTCAGCAACAAAAGGCCTTCGGAATCATAGTCGAGCCTGCCCGCGGGGTAGATTGCAGGCATGCTGATCCAGTCAGCCAGTGTTGCGCGGCGGTTCGAGGGATTGCCGGAATTATTGTCCGTAAACTGGGAGAGAACCTGAAAGGGTTTGTTGAATAGAATCAGGGATGCCATGTTGCCTGCAAAAGCTAACCGCCAGTCGCAATGGGATTTACGACTGGAAAGTTGTGTGTTGCTTCAGGATGCAGGTGTCAGCCGTTTACAGCGCGCTGCTGCTCCTGATAACTGGTTTGCTCGGATTTTTCCCGAGACCCTTCGCCGGTGTTTGCCTCATCAACGGACGGCTTCTCCTGTCGCTGGGGCATTTCCTGCGGGACAATATTAACAGCGTGGACGCCTTTGTCGCTTGGTTTCTTTTCAAAGGTGACCGGCTGGCCTGCCTTGAGGGTCTTGTAGCCCTCCATCTGCACGGAAGAGAAATGGGCAAACAGATCGTCGCTGCAGCCGTCCTCGATGATAAAGCCGTACCCTTTGGCGTTATTGAACCACTTGACCTTGCCTTGAGGCATGATGAACTCCCCTGTTCTGTCACTGTCGGACGTTTATTGTCGTCTTGTTATTCGACGGTTTTCGGCCGTTTAATCAGCGCGCATTTGCCTCGCGCGGTTGACGCCAGGTTACAAACCCGTTACGCCAGTTAACAAGATTTTACATTGCTTTGTTGCTATTGGCCAATAATCGTTCAGTTCAAAATGAGAAACAGTGCGTATCTATGATTCAAGTCCAGGTACCTATGGTTGAAGCCGGGCGTCAGCCTGTATCATTACCGTATGCTTAACTTTGCTGTTCTGGTTTACCTGACGCTTGAAAACGGGGACAGTGACAACCATCTTTAACGACGAGGCACCGATTTCCGGTAAAGAATCATGCGGACTATCCAGAATTCTCTACTAGTATTTAATCAGGGGGATGAAGAACAGCCCGGTCGTCAGGACGACGTCAGTACCGCGCCGGAGAAACCGGCATTAAAGCGTCCTGCGCGCTTTCGGGTGATGCTTCTGAACGATGATTACACGCCCATGGATTTCGTCGTGGACGTGTTGATGAAGTTCTTCGGGATGAATGAAGAAAAGGCGACGCAGGTGATGCTGGTCGTCCATACGCAGGGAAAAGCCGTGTGCGGGGTATATTCCCGGGACATCGCGGAAACAAAGGCAGCACAGGTGAACCAGTATTCTTCGGAATGCGAGCATCCGCTCCTTTGCGAGATTGAACGTGCGGACTGATAGACCTTGGGGTGGCCCATGCTGAGCAAAGATCTTGAAATTACACTGAATTCGGCTTTCAAAAGTGCGAGAGACAAGCGTCATGAGTTCATGACCGTCGAGCATCTTTTGTTGGCTTTGCTCGATAATGAATCGGCAGTGGGCGTACTGAAGGCTTGTGGCGCAGATCTGGCCCAGCTTCAGGAAGAACTGGTTGAATTTGTAGATTCAACCACTCCACTGATCCCCAGCAACGACAGTGAGCGCGAGACTCAGCCAACGCTCGGCTTCCAGCGCGTATTGCAGCGTGCTGTATTTCATGTCCAGTCCTCTGGCAAGAAAGAGGTTACTGGCGCCAACGTGCTGGTCGCGATTTTCAGCGAGCAGGAAAGTCAGGCTGTCTATGTTCTGAAAAAGCAGAGCATTGCCCGCATTGATGTGGTCAATTTCGTCTCCCACGGGATTTCCCGGGTACAGGGTGCCGAGGAAGAAGGACACGATCAGGCATCCCAGGAAGAAATGGGAGAAGAGGGCGGTGGTTCCAGTCCCCTGGAAAGCTACGCAACCAACCTCAACGAACAGGCCCGTCAGGGTCGCATTGACCCATTGATTGGCCGTGAACATGAGGTCGAGCGGGTTGTGCAGATTCTGGTACGGCGCCGTAAGAACAACCCGCTGCTGGTGGGTGAAGCCGGTGTCGGTAAGACGGCGATTGCCGAGGGGCTGGCCAAGCGCATTGTGGACGGCCAGGTGCCGGACATCATTGCCGACGGTGTGGTCTATTCTCTGGATCTTGGCGCCCTGCTGGCAGGCACCAAGTATCGGGGTGACTTCGAGAAGCGGCTGAAGGGATTGCTGGCGGATCTCAAGAAAGAAGATCATGCCATCCTGTTCATCGATGAAATCCACACCATCATCGGTGCCGGATCGGCTTCCGGTGGTGTCATGGATGCTTCGAACCTGCTTAAGCCCATGCTCAGCTCGGGCGAAATGCGTTGTATCGGTTCCACGACCTTCCAGGAATTCCGGGGCATCTTCGAGAAAGACAGTGCTTTGGCTCGTCGATTCCAGAAAATTGACGTCAATGAGCCGAGCGTCGAAGACACCTATCAGATTCTGAAAGGTCTGAAGACTCACTTTGAGAAGCATCACGACCTTAAATACACCGATCAGGCGTTGCGAGTTGCAGCGGAGTTGTCGGAACGTTACATCAATGATCGGCATCTGCCGGACAAAGCCATTGACGTAATCGACGAGGCGGGTGCCCATCAACGGCTGCTTGCCCCTTCCAAGCGCAAGAAGACGATCGACGTTTCTGAAATCGAGGACGTCGTTGCCAACATCGCGCGGATTCCGCCGAAGAACGTTTCCAGCAGTGACAAGGATCTGCTGCGCAACCTTGAGCGGGATCTGAAGATGACGGTGTTTGGGCAGGATCCGGCGATCGAATCGCTGTCCACTGCTATCAAGCTGGCCCGTGCCGGTCTGAAAGCACCGGAGAAACCGGAAGGTGCCTTCCTGTTCTCTGGCCCCACCGGCGTCGGCAAGACCGAAGTGACCAAGCAGCTGGCGAAAGTGCTGGGCATCGAGCTGGTGAGGTTCGACATGTCCGAGTACATGGAGCGGCATACGGTTTCACGCCTGATTGGCGCGCCGCCGGGCTACGTTGGTTATGATCAGGGTGGCCTGCTGACCGAATCTGTCAGCAAGCACCCTCACTGCGTACTGCTGCTGGATGAGATCGAAAAAGCCCATCCGGAAGTCTTCAACCTGCTGTTGCAGGTGATGGACCATGGCACGCTGACGGACAATAACGGTCGCAAGGCCGATTTCCGCCACGTGATTCTGGTTATGACCACCAACGCCGGGGCCGAAAGCATGGCCAGACGTTCCATTGGCTTCAGTGAGCAGGACCACAGCACGGATGGCATGGAGATTATCTCCAAGACCTTCACGCCGGAGTTCCGCAACCGCCTGGATGGCATTATCCAGTTCGGCGACCTGCAGCCTGCGACCATCACGCATGTGGTGGACAAGTTCCTGACCGAGCTTCAGGCACAGCTTGATGAGAAGCATGTTGTGCTGCACGTGGATGATGAAGCGAAAGTCTGGCTTGCAGAGAAAGGCTACGACGTCACCATGGGCGCCCGCCCGATGGGTCGGTTGATTCAGGACAAGATCAAGCGGCCATTGGCTGAACAGATCCTGTTCGGTCAGCTGTCAGAGAACGGCGGTGATGTGTATGTTCATCTCAAGGATGACGAGCTTGTTTTCGAATATGAGGACGAGCCAGCGGAGGCCGTTTAATCGGTCCGCGATCCTGAGATGTCAGAAACAAAAAGGCCACACTCCCGGGTGTGGCCTTTTTCGTTCAGTCAGATGTCGGCAGTAATCAGCGGGCGCGGTAAACGATGCGGCCCTTGCTGAGGTCGTAAGGAGTCAATTCGACCTTCACCTTGTCGCCGGTCAGAATGCGGATATAGTTCTTGCGCATTTTTCCGGAAATGTGAGCTGTTACAACGTGGCCGTTTTCGAGTTCAACACGAAACATGGTGTTTGGAAGCGTATCAAGAATAACGCCTTCCATTTCAATGGCATCTGATTTCGGCATTCAGTAGAAACCTCGTAAATTAGCTTGCGGTAATTTTAAACTGCGCAATTCTGCCTTATTTGGGCGGATATGGCAAAAATCAGTGGGGGTCCATGACCTGCCAGTGACCGTCCCTGAGCGCCTCAATGGGGCGGAAACGTGTTTTATAGTTCATTTTACGGCACTGTGCGATCCAGTAGCCAAGATAAAGATAGGGAAGTTCCTGGCGACGGGCCTCCTCCACCTGCCATAACACGGCGAACGTGCCCAGGCTGCGATGCTCGTAGGCGGGGTCAAAAACCGTATAAATGGCGGAAAGACCCTCATTCAGCCGGTCGACGGCGGCCAGTCCCACCAGTTTTTCACCATCCAGAATCTCGATGAACCAGGAGTCCGTTGCCCCTTCCACCAGGAATGAGGTGAACTGTTCCCGCGAGGGCGGGTACATGTCCCCGTCCGCATGACGCTCTTCGATGTAGTGGGCGTAGAGTTCGTAGTAACGTTCGGTGAAGCAGGCCCGCACCATGCGACAGGTCAGGTCGCTGTTTTTCTTCAGGACTCTGCGTTGGCTGCGGTCGGGGTGGAAATCCTCAACTCTTAGCCGCACTGGCACGCAGGCGTTGCAACTTTCACAGTGAGGGCGGTAGTAGTGGGAGCCGCTGCGGCGAAAGCCCAGGGCTGTAAGCTGGCTGTACAGGCGCTTGTCTACCTCGGCCCGGGGGTCAACAAACATGGTGGTTGCCTGGCGGTCGGGCAAATAGCTGCAGTCGTGAGCAGGCGTGGCAAAGAAGACCAGCGTTCTGAGGTTGCTCATTTAACCCTCCGCGTTGACCTTGGCTGCCCCTCCGGGCCGGGCCATCGCCATTGAATGTCCCAGGCGTCATGGCCGGGGCGTTCGCTGACTGCTTCCCTGAGTATAGATAAAAACCGGCGGCGAGGAATAGTGCGGGCGCCCATTCTCAGCAAGTGTCCGCTTTCCACCTGGCAGTCCATTATGGAGTATCCCCAGGATTCCAACTGGCCCGCCAGGTGAACCATCAATACCCGCGACGCGTTGGTCTCTAGCGAAAACATGGATTCGCCAAAAAAGCAGCGGCCCAGGCCAATCCCGTACATGCCGCCCACCAGTTCGCCATTGGGGTTCCATGCCTCGATGGAGTGGGCAATGCCCTGGCGGTGGAGTTCGCTGTAGCTGGCGATCATGTCTTCAGTGATCCAGGTTCCCTCAGCGCGGGTCCGGGCGCACAGGCGAATCACCCGGCTGAAGGCCCGGTCGGCGGTGATGGTGAAATACTGGCGGTTCAGAGTGCGCCTGAGGCTCCGGGCAACGTGGATTTCATCCGGAAACAGCACACATCGGGGGTTTGGCGACCACCAGAGAATAGGCTGGTCGTCGCTGAACCAGGGAAATATGCCGCTCTGGTAGGCGAGAATCAGGCGCCTGGTGGAAAGGTCGCCGCCGATGGCGAGCAGGCCATCGGGGTCGTCCAGTGCCTGTTCCGGGTCCGGGAACCAGAGTTCCTTTTGGTCGAGCCAGGGCAGTGAGGTCATCTCGGTCCGGCTATTGTTCGAGATCAGTCCTGATCCAGAAATTTCTCGGCGTCCAGGGCTGCCATACAGCCAAAGCCTGCCGAGGTGACCGCCTGGCGATAGACATGGTCAGCCACGTCACCAGCGGCAAATACGCCAGGCACGCTGCTTTGCGTGGCCATGCCCTCAAGGCCGGACTTGATGCGGATATAGCCGTTTTCCATGTCCAGCTGGCCCTGGAACAGGTCGGTGTTGGGCTTGTGACCGATGGCGATGAATACGCCCGCCAGTTCCATGTCCTGGGTTGAGCCGTCTTTGGTGCTTCTGATTCGCATGCCGGTCACACCGGTGCCGTCACCCAGCACTTCGTCCAGAGTGTGGTCCCAGACGATCCGGACGTTGCCGTTTTCGGCTTTCTCGAACAGTTTGTCCTGCAGGATTTTTTCGGCGCGCAGGCTGTCGCGGCGGTGCACCAGAGTAACTTCGTCGGCGATATTGGACAGGTACAGCGCTTCTTCCACGGCGGTATTGCCTCCGCCGATGACGGCGACTTTCTGCTTCTTGTAGAAGAAGCCGTCGCAGGTGGCGCAGGCGGAGACGCCCTGGCCCTTGAACTTCTCTTCCGATTCCAGGCCCAGGTACATGGCAGACGCGCCGGTGGCAATGATCAGCGCGTCACAGGTGTATTCGCCGTTATCGCCTTTCAGGCAGAAAGGGCGGCTGTGCAGGTCAGCTTCGTTGATGGTGTCGTAAACCACGCTGGTTTCGAAGCGTTCGGCATGTTTCAGCATCCGCTGCATCAGTTCCGGGCCCTGTACGCCGTCGTTATCCCCGGGCCAGTTATCAACATCCGTGGTGGTGGTCAGCTGGCCGCCCACTTCAATGCCGGTGATCAGGGTCGGGTTCAGGTTGGCCCGGGCCGCATAAACTGCGGCGGTATAGCCGGCGGGGCCCGAGCCAAGAATGATCAGTCTGGAATGCTTGGTGTCGCTCATGGATGTTGCTCGCTTACAGATCTTGAAGTGTGTAGTCGGATCTTAATTACTCAATGACAGAAACTGAAGTCAGCAGATGCCGTATCCGTTCCTGGCTCTTGCCGGATTCGCCCTGTTCCAGGCGGTGTTCGGCGACCGCGGGGAAGACCGCCTGGATGTCGTCCGGCAGTACATGATTGCGGCCGCTCATCAGTGCCCAGGCCTTAGCGGCCCTGACCAGTCCCAGTCCGGCCCGCGGAGACAGGCCATAGACCAGCCCCGGCATTCGGCGGCTCTGTTCCAGCAGTCGCTGGACGTAATCCAGCAGGGCCGGGCTGGTGGTGATTTTTTCAACGGCGCCCTGCAGCGAACGGAGGTCTTCTCCGGAGAGGAAGGTGGCTAAGCGATCAGTGAGTATGCGGCGGTCCTCTCCCTCAAGTAGCTCCCGTTCTGCCCTCGGGTCCGGATAGCCCAGGCGGATTCTCATCAGGAAACGGTCCAGCTGTGATTCCGGTAGCGGGTAGGTGCCGCCCTGTTCAATGGGGTTCTGGGTCGCAATGACAAAGAAGGGTACTGGCAGGGGGCGGGTTTCCCCCTCGATCGATACCTGGCGCTCTTCCATGGCCTCAAGCAGGGCACTCTGGGTGCGCGGCGAGGCGCGGTTGATCTCGTCGGCCAGTACCACCTGGGCAAAAATAGGGCCGGGGTGGAATACCAGGCTGCCGGCAGCCTTGTCGTACATGGAAAAGCCTAGCACGTCGGCCGGCAGCAGGTCGTTGGTGAACTGGATACGCTTGTAGGTCAGGCCCATTACCTTTGCCAGGGCGTGGGAGAGCGTGGTTTTGCCCATGCCGGGGATGTCTTCTATCAGCAGGTGGCCCTTGGCCAGCAGGCCGCAAAGGGCCAGCCGGACCTGGTGGTCCTTGCCCAGCAATATGCTGTTCAGTGCCTCTATCACCCGGTCTGTTTTGGCTTTCATGCGTGGCTCAGTCCCTCACCCGTTTTGTGATGTCGCCATAGGCGTCTATGCGACGATCACGGAAATACGGCCAGATGCGTCGAACCGATTCACTGCGGTTGCGGTCGATGGTGGCGGAGAGCACGATTTCGGCCTTATCGTCGGCGCGGGCAAGGAATTCACCCTGGGCACCACAGATGAAACTGTTGCCCCAGAACCTGATGCCATCCGACGCTCCGGACGGGTCGGGTTCGGTACCAACACGGTTGGGCGCAATGACGGGAAGGTTGTTGGCCACAGCGTGACCACGCTGTACAGTCACCCAGGCATCCAGCTGGCGGGACTGCTCATCCGGCTCGTCGGTAACGTCCCAGCCGATGGCGGTGGGGTAGATCAACAATTCGGCTCCGGCCAGCGCCATCAGGCGGGCCGCTTCCGGGTACCACTGGTCCCAGCAGACCAGCACGCCAAGGCGTCCAACGGAGGTGTCGATGGGGGTAAAGCCGTTACTGCCATCGTTCCGTGTGCCATCACCGGGGGTAAAATAGAATTTCTCGTAGAAGCCCGGATCGTCGGGAATGTGCATCTTGCGGTATTGGCCTGCAATGCGGCCATCCGCTTCAAACACCACGGAGGTGTTGTGGTAGACGCCATTCATCCGGCGCTCGAAAATGGATCCCACAATCACCACGCTCAGTTCCGCGGCCAGGGCTGCCAGTCGCTCGCTGGTTGGGCCGGGAATCGGCTCCGCCAGGTCAAAAACGCTGGCGTCCTCGGTCTGGCAGAAATACCGGGTGGCGTGGAGTTCCTGCAGTATCACCAACTGGTGTTTATCAGCGGCAGCCTGGCGGATCAGCCGTTCGCTGTGGTCCAGGTTTGCCTGTTTGTCATCGCCGCAGCTTTGCTGGATCGCCGCGACTTTCAGCAGATTGGTGTCGGAGTGGCTCATGGACAGACGACCCCTTCCGGAAGTTGCATGGTGACACAGTGCAGGCTGCCATGCTGATGGATCAGCGGGCGGCAATTAATGGCAATAATTTCCCGTTCCGGGAAAATGCCCCGGATGATCTCCAGGGCCTGCTCGTCCTGGGGAACGTCATAAACGGGCACCAGCACGGCGTTGTTGATGATCAGGAAATTGGCGTAGGTGGCAGGCAGACGTTCGCCGTCTTCGTCGACAATGGCATCGGGCCAGGGCAGCGCCGTCAGCCGATAGGGTGAGCCGTCCGCCTGCTGGAACTGCGCCAGATCTTCTTCCATGGCTGCCAGTGCGCTGTAGTGTTCGTCGCTGACATCCGGGCAGCCCACGTAACAGATATGGTCGGGGGCGCAGAAGCGTGCCAGGGTATCAATGTGGCTGTCGGTATCGTCGCCTGCCAGATAGCCATGATTGAGCCAGAGAATGCGGTCGGCCCCCAGGGTTTCTTTCAACAGCGCCTCGATGGCGGAGCGGTCCATTTCCGGATTGCGCGACGGCGCCAGCAGGCATTCGCTGGTGGTCATAAGAGTTCCCTGACCGTCCGATTCCAGAGATCCGCCTTCCAGAACGAATTCCACCGGCACCAGGGGTGTCCTGCCAAAACTGCTGAAATTCGCCAGGTGCCTGTTCAGGGCGTTGTCCTTTTCCCAGGGAAACTTTCCGCCCCAGGCGTTGAAACTGAAATCCAGCAGTTCGGCCTTGCTTTCGCCAGTGCGCAGGGCAATGGGGCCATGGTCCCGGGCCCAGGTGTCATTGGCAGGGGCGGGAACGCCGATGACGCGTCCCGGCAGCTGATGGTCGACAGCGTATTGGTTCAGTTCTTTCTCGAGGGCCTGCACTCTGAACACGTGTTCGCAGCTCAGTAGCAGGTTTTCGAAGCGCAGAACGGCCCGGGCGATCTCGAGGAAAACCGGTTCCACTTCATCCAGCACAGCGCTCCAGTCTGTACCCGGATGGGGCCAGGTGAGCATAACGGCGCTTTGAGGTTCCCACTCCGCGGGCATCACAGGTCTGGAGGTCAAGATACGAACACCTCAGTAAAAAGCGGACATTCTAACGGACAGACTGCGTTGCGTCAGGGTATGC